>JBEBGD010000042.1:0-41656 GCA_040081625.1 Chthoniobacteraceae bacterium | reverse complement strand
GTGGTGGTGGGCGCCAGTTCGCTGGTGGCAACCGCTACTAATCCGAATATCGATTCAAGAGGCGGGGCGTTCCGAAAGGGGCGCCTCGCCTTCTTTTTCACACCACTTTATTAATGTCCGAACAAATTATCGAGACCGAAGGCCGGATCACCGACGTGCTTCCGGGCACGATGTTCCGAGTGGAACTCGACAACAAGCACCCGGTGCTCGCCCACATTTCGGGCAAGATGCGCAAGCGCTTCATTCGCCTGACCAATGGTGACCGCGTGAAGCTGGAGATGTCCCCTTACGACATCAATAAGGCGCGTATAGTCTATCGGCTCCAGTAGGCGGCATCAGTTTGCCGCAGCGACGACCGCAGGCGGATACCAAACGTAGAGCATCAGGTAGATGAGCACGCCGGTGACCGAGACGTAGAGCCAGATTGGAGCGGCGATCTTCGCCCACTTCCGGTGGGCGTCGTAGCGAGCTTGGAGCGCGCGGGCGACCGTGAGGATGATGAATGGCAGCACCACGACCGCGAGAGGCGTGTGGGTGCCAAGGATGAAAAAGTAGAGCGAGCGCGGCCAGCCCTCGTGCGTAAAGAGGGTGACGTGACCCGCCTTCAGGTAGTGATAGGTGAGATAGCACGCGAGGAAGGCCGTGGAGCTGACGAGCGCGGCGACCATGCAAACGATGTGCGCGAGCTTGCGTTCGGCTTTGATGAAGGCGAGGCCGAGCACGATGAAGAAGGTCGCGAGCGCGTTGAGGCTCGCATTGATGGCGGGAAAGTCGGCGATGGTCATGGTTGTTCGGTGCGCAACCGATCGATGTCGGCGGCGAGCTTTGCGTTCTGGTCCTCGCCGACGCCTTCGTAGAATCCCCTCACCCAGCCGGCGCGATCGACGAGCACGAGCTTGGTGCTGTGGATGATCGGCTCCGGATTGTTGCGCTCCTCGACGGCGGAGAGCTTGAAGCCCTTCGAGACGAGTTCGTAGATCGCCGTCTTGTCACCGGTGCAGAAGAGCCAGTTCGCGCCGGCCTTGAATCGCTCCGCGTATTGCCGCAGCACTTCGGGTGTGTCCTTCGCGGGATCGAGCGAGATCGACACGAGGCGCACGTCGTCCTTTGTGCCGAGCCTTTCCTGGAGCGCCACGAGGCGGCTCGTCATCATCGGGCACGGGCCCGGGCAGGTGGTGTAGAAAAAGTCGGCGACCCAGACATTTCCGGCGAGATCGGCGCGCGTGAGCGGCTGGCCGCTGCGTTCGGTGAGCGTGAAGCTCGGCACCTGCCAATACTTTTGCAGGCCGGGTTGCGGCGGAGCCTCGAGAATCTCGAAGGGCTCCTGCCTCTTGCAGGCGGCGAGCACGAACGCGGCGAGCAGGAGCGCGGGCGCGATCTTCACGCCTTGGTCACGACCATGAGGCCGAGCAGTAGCGGGAGGAAGATGATCGACGCGAAGAATAGCGCGCGCGCCGAGGTGCGCGATCGGTCGGCGAGGAACCACACCGCCGCGCCCGCCATCGCGGCATCGAGCATCAGCGCGCCGCTCAGATAGGTCTCGGTGAGCATCCCGGACCAGAACGGGATCATCGTGATCGCGATGAGCGCGCCGGTGAAGCCAAGCGCCTCGAACGCGGTGGATGAGCCGCTCGTGTCGTCGCGGCGCAACATGACGAAGCCGGCCTGCGCATATTCGTCGCGATACATCCACGCGATGGCGAGGAAGTGCGGCATTTGCCACGTGAAGAGGATGCCGAAGAGCACCCACGCGCCGAGATCGAAGGACGGACTCGCGGCCGTCCAACCGATCATCGGCGGGAGCGCGCCGGAGATGGCGCCGACGATCGTGCAGAGCGAGGTCTTGCGCTTGAGCGGCGTGTAGAGCGCGAGGTAGGTGATGACGGTCGCGGCGGCGAGCCATGCGCTGGTGGCGTTGCAGGTCCACGCGAGCCACGCGACGCCGCTGGCACTGAGCGCGGTGCCGATGATGAATGCCGTCGTGCGGCTCATGCGCCCGGCGGGCAGTGGGCGGGTGCGCGTGCGTTCCATGAGGCGATCGACGCGGACTTCGAGCCATTGGTTGAGCGCACCGGCGCCGGCTGCGGCGAGCGCGGTGCCGAGCGTGGCGTTGAGCAGGCCCATCCAGTTGAGCGGGCTGGCGCTCGCTAGGCAGTAGCCGACGAGGGTGGTGATGATGACGAGCAGGCTCAGGCGCGCCTTGGTGAGCGTGAAGATGTCGCTGAGCAGGCCGGGCTCGGCGAGGTCTTCACGTTCGTTGTCGAGGGTGAGTGCGGCGTCGGTCTTCAAGTCTTGGCGAGTTCGGATGATCGCCCGGCCCGCGCCGCAAGCAACACGGCACACGCGAGGATGGCGGCGCCGTTGAAGACGTGCGCGGTGGTGATGTGCGGGTGCTTCGCCTTCCAGATGACGAGGACGCCGAGCGCGACCTGCACGGCGACCAGTGCGACGAGGGCGAGGCCCGGACGGGAAAGGCGGCGCGTGCAGCGGAGCAGGCGGGGCACGAGGCCGATGACGTGCCCGGCGAGCAGGACGGCGATGACGCGGGTGTGCAGGAAATTGAGGATGATGAAGACGCTCCACTGCGCGGGGAGCCATGCGTCGCCAACTTTCGGCCAGGTCGGAATCGCGAGGCCGGCGCCGGGATGGCGCATGGCGGCGCCGACGATGAGCTGCGCGAAGTAGAGGCCGATGGCGATGATGGCGAGGCGGCGGATGCGCGGCGCGCTTTCCTCGGGAGCGAGCGCGAGCCAGACCGGCGAGAGGCGCGCGGCGAGCACGACGGCGAGGACGAGGAAAACCTGCGCGAAGCAGCCGTGAAGGACGCGGAAGGTGGTGGCGATGCCGCTCGTGGTGGGCGCGATGCCTTGCGGATCGAGCACCACGCGCAGGCCGCCGAGGAGCGCTTGCGCGAGGACGGCGAGGGCCGCCCATCCCGCGAGTGAGACGGTGCCGGGCGGGACACTCGCGCGCACATTCCTGAGCCAGACGAAGAGGATGATCGAGAGGGAGGCGACGAAGCCGGCGCTGAGGCGGTGGCTGTGCTCGAGGCCTTTCATCCAGTCAGTGAGCCAGCCGTCGGGATTGAGCGAGCCGTCGCTCAGCGGCCAGTCGGGGAAGGCCATGCCCGCGCCCGTCGTGGTGGTGTGGCCGCCGACGAGGATCACCCAGAACGCGGCGACCACGACGAGCTTCGCAAGCCGCGAGAGCCATGGAGAAGGTTCCTGCACGATGAACGGATGACGCGGCGCGAATGCGCCTGCGGCCTATTTGCCCTCGGCCTGCGCGATCGGCTGGAAGCCGGAGGCGGCGCTCGCCGTGGGCGCTGCGGCGGGATGCTGCAGCTTGGAGACTTCGCTGAACCACGCGTCGAAATCCGCCTTGGTCTCCGTGATCATGTTGGCTTTCATCGCGTAATGGTTCGTGCCGCAGAGCTGCGCGCAGACGATCTCGAATTCGCCAGTCTTGATCGGGCGAAACCACATCGGGATCACGCTGCCGGGGATGGCGTCCTGGCACATGCGCATCGGGTGCAACGAGAGGCTGTGAATGACGTCCTTGGAGGTGATTTCGATCAAGGTCGGGCGGTATTGCTCGAGGTGGAGTTCGCCCCTGGTGACGATGTCATCCGCTGCGGCCGGATCGGTCTTGTCGATGCCGATCGAGTTGTCGCCGGCGATGAGGCGGTTGTCCTGCCGGCCAAAGACGCCGTCGGGGCCGGGGTAGTGGAAATTCCACGCGAACTGCTCGGCGATGGCGCGGACCTTCAGCGCCTTGTCCTTGTCGGGCCAGCTATCGGGACCGACACGCTCGCCCCACAGCGGGAGCGCAAACCCGAGCAGGAGCACGGCTTCGACGATGACGACGGAGACCTCGAGGTGGAGCGAGGCCTTGCTCTTCACGCCGTAGTAGTTGGCTTTCGGGTGCCGCCGCGCGCTGAAGCGCCAGATGGCGTAGAAGAAGTAGGTCGTCCAGCCCACGAAGAGCGCGGCCATGAACCAGTGACAGAACTCGAGCATGTGGTCGATGTTCGTGCCGTGCTCGGACCAGTTTGGGACGATGCCGATGAGTTCGTTGATGGTCATTGCTGAAATTCGGTGTGCGCCGGCGGCGGTAGTTTCGATCGGCGGTAGATGCCCAGCGCAAAGGCGCCGAGCAGGCTGAACATCGTGGCGAGGACGCCGAGCATGAGGAAGATCGCGGCGTTCGCGCCCTTGGCGACGTTCGAGTTCGGATCGCCCATGCAGACGCTGCATGCACTCGCGAGCTGAGGCGCAAGGACGGAAGCGACGACGATGAGTCGGGCGAGTCGCTTCATGTGATGATGCCCCGCGCTTTCTTCACAAAATAAAAGCCGTAGATGACGAGCGCGACGGCGATCGCCGCGGCGGCACTGCCAAAGATCGGTGTGACGCCGTTGAGAAATCCCCACACCGAACACCCAGTCGATAGCAGGACAGACAGGGTGATGAAGAAAACGTGGAAGGCTTTCAGCGACATCTCAGTGGGTCCAATAATGCGTGCCGAAGATCGGATCCGCATACGCGAACCAGAAGAGCAGGAACAACCCCATCACGAAAAAGAACGTGAAGTAGAGGAAACGCCAGACGGTCGCGCGCTCCTGCTTGAGGTGCATGAAGATTGCCGCGACAAGGCTGACTTTGAAGCTCGCGACGATCATGCCGATGATCATGTTTCCGCCGTGAAAGAGCTTGTCGAGATTCACGTAGGAGAGGGCCACCGTGATCAGGGTGAAGACGAGCAGGATGCCGCCGATCTTCCAGTAGAGGGCGATATGATGCTCGATCTCGTGCGCATTCGCCGGCGGCGCATGCGGATCGTGCGAGTCGTGAGAGACGGGTTCGTGGCTGTGCGGGTCGCTGCTCATGGGTAAGGCTACAGCAGGTAAAAGAGCGGGAAAACGAAGATCCAAACCAGATCGACAAAGTGCCAGAACAAGCCGGCGACTTCGACGCGGTTGGCGAGGTGCTCGGGGTTCTTGCGGTAGAGCGCCGCGCCGGGTCCCCAGAGGAAGCAGAAGACCAGCGCGCCGCCGAGCACGTGCAGGCCGTGCAGGCCGGTGATCATGAAGTAGGTCGCGAAATACGTGCTGTGCTTGGGCACGAACGCGCTCCAGTGATGGATGTCGTCGGCCTTGATCACGATGGGCGTCGCTTTCGGGTTCGGATGCTTCGGCAGGAAGTGCGGCTTCTCGTTGTCCGCGTTGGTCGGGTCTTCGTTGACCGGGTCGGGCATCACTTCGAAGGCGACGACCTTCACGCCGTCGATCTTCTCGAGTCCCTCGGCGACCGATGGCCAGAAGCCTGCGCCGTGGGTCTTCGACTCGAACTTGTAAAGCTTGCCGTCCGCGGCTTTCGCATCGTGCCCGGCAGCCGGGGCAGCAGGCCCGCCGTGCGCAGGGGCATCCACGACCATGCAGCTCTTTTTGTCGGCGTAGATTTTTACCGCGGCGATGTCCTTGCCGGTGAAGGTGAACTCGACGGCTTCGAGATGGCCGCTGATCTCGTTGCGCGGCGCGAGGCCCTTGGCCTTCATGTGCTCATTGCCGAGGAATTTCTCGTATTCGCCCATCTTGTCCTTGCGGAGGATGGCGCCGAAGTGCGCGAACTTCTGCGGCCACTCGTAGATGAGTTTTACGCCGAGGAAGATGAAGGCGCAGATGATGGTGAGGCCCATCCACCGTTTGTATTCATCGAAGCGGCGCATCTTCAGCGCGACCCATGCGCGGATGACGGTGACCGACGAAAGGATCAGGATCGCCGTGTTCAGCGTGCCGACGGGCACGTTGAGCAGGCCATGCGGCCAGTAGCCGTCGTCAGCGCCGAGACGCAGGAAGATGTAGGCGGAGAAGAGGCCGCCGAAGAGCATCACTTCCGAGGCAAGGAAGAGCCAGATGCCGAGCTTGGCGTTGTAGAGCCCGGTATCGGGTCGGGCCTGGACTTCGTGAGGAATCTGCATGTCGAAAGTGTGGCGGCGTTACTTCACCAGCGCAGGCTCGGGCGCGGGTTGCGGCTGGGCGGATGGCGGCGGTTCGGTCTGCGGGGTGAAGTCCTTGTCGGCACCGGGCACGCTGTATTCGTAAGGGCCGCGATAGACGCGCAGCTCCTTGTCGAAGTTGCCGTGCGGCGGCGGTGTGGGCGCGTCCCATTCGAGGGTGGTGCAATTCCACGGATTGCGACCGACTTTTTCCCCGCGGTAGATGCTCCAGATGAGGTTGGCGATGAAGATGAACTGCACGGCGCCGAGCAGGAAGGCGCAGGTGGAGCTGACGTTGTTCCAGTAGAAGCTGTCCTGGCCGAAGACGACCTTCTTCGAGATCTGCTCGTATGCGGCACCGCCGTCATACCAGCGCCGATGCACGCCGGCCATGCCTTGGAGGAACATCGGCAGGAAGAGGCCGTTGATGAAGATGCACGAAGTCCAGAAGTGAGCCTTGCCCCAGAATTCATTCAGGTGACGGCCGGTGATCTTCGGGAACCAATGATAGATGCCCGCGAACAGCGCGAAGATCGTCCCCGGCGCGACCACGTAGTGGAAGTGCGCGATGATGTAGTAGGTGTCGTGCAGGTAGAGATCGACGGCATTGAACGCGAGCGGGATGCCCGTGAGTCCGCCGATGCCGAACTGCGGCAGGAATGCGGCGGCGAAGAGCATCGGCGTATTGAACCGGATCGATCCGCCCCACAGCGAAAGCAGCAGCGCCGTGAGCAGGATCACCGATGGCACCGAAATCAGGATGGTCGTCGTCTGGAAGAAGGCGCTGACCTTCGATCCCATGCCCGTCATATACATGTGGTGCGCCCACACGATGAAGCTCAGGAAGGCGAGCACAAAGATCGCGCCGACCATCGCCTTGTAGCCATAGAGCGGCTTGCGCGTGTTGCAGGCGATCACTTCCGCCACGATGCCGATGCCTGGCAGGATGAGCACATACACCTCCGGATGCGCGAGGAACCAGAACAGATGCTGCCACAAGATCGGAGAGCCGCCGCCTGCCCAGTCCGCGAGCTGGCCATTCACCACGAGGCCGGTCGGCATGAAGAAGCTCGAGCCAAACGCGCGATCCATGAGGTGCATCACCCCCGCGGCTTCCAGCGGCGGGAAAGCGAGCAGCAGCAGGAACGCCGTGATGAATTGCGCCCACACGAAGAACGGCAGCCGCATCCACGTCATGCCTGGCGCGCGAAGCTGGATGATCGTGGCGGTAAAGTTGACCGCGCCGAGAAGCGACGCCGTGATGTTGAAGACCATGCCGCTGATCCACAGCGTCTGGCCGTTGAATATGTGATACCAACCCGACCCCGGATCGGCGATGCCCGAGAGCGGCGGATAGCTCGTCCACCCGGACTTCGCCGCGCCGCCCGGCACGAAGAACGACCCGACCATGAAGAGGCAGCTGATGAAGAAGCACCAGAAGCTGGCCATGTTGATGCGCGGATAGGTCATGTCCGGCGCGCCGATCTGCAGCGGCACCACGTAGTTCCCGAACGCCGCGAACGCCGCCGGCACGATGCCGAAGAACACCATGATCGTGCCGTGCATCGCGCCGAAGGAATTGTAGCCGTCAGCCGTGAGCATGCCCATGCGCCCGAGCGCGTCCTTCGAGAACGCAGCCTCGCCAAAGAGCCACTGGAGTAGTTGGCCGAAGACCGGCACCGCATCGCCCGGGTGCGCGATCTGCCAGCGCATCACCATCATCAGCATGAAGCCGAAGAAGAGGAACGCGAGGCCGGAGAGTCCGTATTGCAGGCCGATCACCTTGTGATCCGTCGAGAAGACATACAGCCGCCACCACTTCTTCAGTGTCGCGGCCACGAAGACCACCGCTGTCAGCGCACCGGTGAACGCGGACACTGCCGCCACATTCCCCGCGCCGGCCTTCCACGCCATAGCCGCCCCGATGAAGAACAGCAGCGGCAGCAGCAGACTCGAAGTCCACGCGATGATGTAGCCGAGCGGCGTCAGGTCCGGATGATGCGCGTGCTCGTCGTGCCCGTGGGCGTCGTGTGCGTGTGAGTCGGCCATGGTCGGTTACTTGAAGTCGAGCACTTCGGCCTCAGTCCAGGGCGTTGTGCGGTCTTTGAATTCGTCGCGAACCTTTTGAATGAAGTCCGGCGTGATCGCCGTGTCGGCTTTGTTCTCCCACGCCGTGCGGATGTAGTTGAGCACATCGGCCAGCTTCGCGTTGTCCTTGAGCAGCGGGAACTGAGTGTCCACCGCGATGAGCACGCCATTGTATTGCATGCCCTTCACCTTCAGCGGCCCCGTGAGCCCCTTGGTCACGATCGCCACAAGCCGGCGCGCATCGCCCTGCACATACTCCGAGCCGTTGAACGGCGGGAAGACCGGCGGGATGCCGTTGCCGTGCGGCTGATGGCACGCCATGCAGGTCATCATGTAGGTCGCCTTGCCGCGCTCGGCAGAGGCTTTGATGTCGGTCGCGTCCTGCGCGACGGCTGCGAGCGGGAAAAGGGCGGCGAAAAGTGCGAGTGTCGTTTTCATGTCGGGACGGGTGTTTACTTTGCGGGCGGCGGGAAATTCTGCAACTCGGCTTCGGTCCACGGTGTCGTGCGCGTGGCGAATTCCTTGCGCACCGTTCCGACGAATTCGGGCGTCACGCCCTTCTCATCCTTGTTGCCGAAGGAATTGCGCACGTAGTTGACCACGTCGGCCATTGGGCCGTCTTCCTTGAGGATCGGGAACGTAAGCAGCGGCGACGGCATCGGAGCGACATACACCACGTTATTAACCGTGAGCGGCGGATTCACCCCGGCCAGCAGCATGGCGATCATCCGGCGCACATCCCCTGTCGTATAATCGGTGCCGGCCAGCGGCGGAAACGCTCCCGGCAGGCCCATGCCGGTCGCCTGGTGGCAGGCAAAGCAGGTCTGCATATAGACGCTCTTGCCGCGCTCGACCGAAGCCTTCAAATCGAAGGTCGCACCGGGTGCCCCGGCCACCGCCGGAGCGCCAGCCGCGGGCTTCGCTTGAGCGGTCGCAGGTGCCGGAGCTGCGCCCTCGGCTTCCGGCAGATTCTCGTCCGCGGGAATCGCGAGCAATTCCGCTTCGGTCCATGGCCCGGTCTTCTTCGCAAATTCCTTGCGCGCCGCGGCGACCTTCGCCTCGGTGATCTCGCCCGCCGTGTTCCCCCACTCCTGGCGGATAAAGCTCGCGACCGCCGCAATCTTCCGATCCGGCATCGCCGACTCCCACGCAGGCATCAGGTTATTGAACTGCTTGCCATCCACATTGAGCGGACCGGTGATACCCTTGAGCAGGATCGCGATGAGACGCTTCTCGCCGCCGTTGACGAAGCTCGCCTTGGCAAGGTGCGGGAACTGATTCGGAACGCCCATGCCGGTGCCGCCGTGGCAACCGACGCACTGCGCGTAGATGCTCTTCCCCTGCTGCGCGAGCGTCGCCGCGACTTCGACTCCGCCTCCATCCTTCTGCGGGAGCGGGAACAACACCGCCGGCGAGGACTGGTATTCGTTATACACGTTGCCACTCAGCCCGCCGTTGAAGATGCCGAAATACGCACCAGCCCACGCAACAGCGATGCCGCAAACCGCCGTAAGCCAAAGCGGCATCGGCGTGGTGTCGGCGCTCGGCTCGGGATGCTCGCGCTTCACGGCCGCGTGGACCTCGGTCACGTCGCCTGTCTCCTGGTAATCGATGCGGTCTGGACCTTCTTTCATCGGGCAATCATTTCTTCTCCACCGCGGCGGGCGCGGGAGCAGGTGCGGATGTCGCAGCAGGTGCCGCGGATTTCAGTGCGCCCGCTTCCGGCAGCGGCGACGTGCGGTCGAGCGAGAGGATGTAATCGGCGAGCTGCACCGCCTCAGCAGTCGGCACGATCTCGTAGCCTTCCCTGCTCGCCGCGATCGGGAGCGCATTCTCCGCAGGCTGGCCGCCCCGCTTCACCTCGGTGAAGAGATAGCGATACGGCGGCATCGTCGAAGCCGGGACGATGACGCGCGGATCGTAGAGATGCACGAGCTGCCACATCCGGTCGCGGCGGTTCGGCTTGCTCGTGTCCGTTGCGGGCTCATTGCGCCAGCCTTTCGCGCCGGCGTTCGTGAGGTCCGGGCCGATCCGGATGCTGCCGAGCAGGGGCGGGTTTTCGAACATGTAGTCGCGCGCCACCGTGCGCCGCGTGCCCCATCCACGCTCCATATCCGAGCCGTTCTGAACGTCGCGAACCTGCTGCGTGTGGCAGTAGTAGCAGCCTTCGCGGATATACACCTCGCGGCCCGGGCGGCTGTTCCAAACCGGGTAGCGCGTGCCTTCATCCTCGTTCACGTGCTCGGTCACGCCGCCGATCTGCATCTGCGGCACGAGCACGAGCGTGAAGCACGAGATGGCGAACGATCCGAAGATACCTGCGAAAAGATAACTCGAGCGGCTCATTAGTGCTGGTCCTCCTCACCGGGTGACACGAACAGCGTCGGCTGACCCGCCGGTTGGCCGATGCGCAGGAGCATCAGCAGGAAATGCAGCCCGAAGGCCGTGTGGCCGATCGTGACCAGCACCAGGCCGATCATCCGACCCGGCAGATACGCCCCAGTGTTGTAAAGGATTTGCGAGAACTGCGCATCGGGGTCGAGCCCCCTCATCCCCGCGGCGATGCCCGAGCAGAGCATCACGGCCACCGCAGTCGCGCCACCGTAGGCCGAGCCGAGGAAGTGCAGGCGGATCATTCCCGCCGAGAGCCATTCGCAGCCGACCAGCCGAGGCGTGATGTAGTAGATCGCGCCGAACATCACCATCGAGTAGAAACTGTAAAGCAGCAGGTCATTCGTCGCCGTGCCGAAGAGCGTGAAGTGAACGATGCTGTCCGCCCCGCGCAGCGAAGCCAGGATGTTGATCGCCGTCGCGATCACAAAGATCACCGCGCCGAAGAAAGCGAACCGCACCGTCGGCGAGTGATAGATCATGTGGTGATTACCCTCCATGGTCTTGAAGAAGTTCTTCCCAACCGTAACCAAGGGGATCAACAGCATGATCTGCGAGGAGATGCTCAGCGTCACCAGCCACGCCGGAACCGGCCCGCCGCTCAGCTTCGTCATCGCGGTGAGCCCGCCGAAGATCGCCCACGACCAGAACCCGATGCTCGCAAGGTTGTAGCTATGGATCGGGCGATCGATGACCTTCGGGATGAGGTAATACGCCGCCGCGAGACCGATCGCCGTGAACCAGTAGTTGTTCAGCCCATTCGCGAACCATGCCGCAACGACATTCTGCATCACGCCTTGAAGCTGAGGCTGCCCGAGGAGCACGTGCGCGGTGAAAAACAGCCACGGGAACCAGAAGAACGCGCCGAGCAGATACCACACGGAAATGAACACCGTGCTGTGCTTGCGCTGACGATAGAGTGCCGCGCCCGTGATGCCGACAAAGAGATAGCCGATGAACATCATCCACGCCGCAGGCCGCGGGATCGCCATCATCTCCAGCCCCGTGTTTTCGCCGATGAGAATCCCGACGACCGCGAGCCCGAGACCGAAGTTCCAGAACAGCGCGCCGAAGATCAGCGCGCCGGGAAACTTGACCTCCGCCTTGCAAAGCCGCGCCATCAGCCAGATCGCCACGCCCATGCCGGCGAGACTGCACCAGCCATAGGCAAAGCACGCGTTGAACGCCGGGATCACGCGCCCGTAGGTGTAGATCGGCCAGTCCGCGAGGAACTCCGGGCTCTGCAATTTGTAGCTGCCGATGAATCCGAAGAACGTCGCGATGAGCAGCCAGCCCAGCGCCGTGAGGAAAAAGAGCAACACCGGCGTGCGTGCCGACGCATCGATGCGCGCGCGCTCCGCCGCTCGATCGTCGGCCGAGGGCGCGACTGACGCCGGCGACTGCGAGGCGGTCAATACGGGTGCGGGTTCAGCGACGGCAGCCATTACTTCGTGGCGGGTTGTGCGGTTTCAAAACGGACGGTATCAGCTCCCTGCGGAGCCGAGGAAAGAGCGGGTGGCGGGGGTTCAGTCGCGTTCGGATCGGCGGGCGGCGGCATCGGCAGCCACGCATCCACTTTCACAGCCGAAGCGCCGACTTTCTTCGCCTTCAGCTCTGCCAGGACCGACTTCTTCGCATCCGCGATCGGCACGTGAACGATGCCCTTCTCCTTATCAACAAGAGTGGTCGAGGTCAGCTTCGCCTTCGCGTCGTTGCTGGCCTGCTCGCGGATCTTGGTGCGCTCCGCCGCGCGCTTGTCCTCATACCCACCCTTGGGCCCCGCGCCGCGGACCCAAATCACGACCACCAGCGCAAACACGAAAAAGTAAAACAGCGCCCAGAAGAACGTGCGGAAGCCACTCGGTTGTTGACGGATGCTTTCGGTCGTCATGTCAGTTGTGCAGTTTGATTGACGCACCGAGGCGCGGATCCTTCGTCGGGAAGAGGTAGCCTTGAGTCAGCCGCCGCTTGAAAAACAGCCATCCGAGGATGCCGCCGATTCCCACGAGCGGGCAGATCGAATACGCCACATCGACAAATCCGAATCCAGTCTTCCTAAAGGTCGGGATAACTATCACGAAAATGTCGAGCACTTGCATCACGATGATCCAGATCGCGACGTAGCGCAGGCGATGCGGATGCTTCTTGACCCACTGCGTGAGCAGGATCGGGAACGGCAGAAAGAAGCGGCCGACCACCAGAAGCGTGCTCAGGATCACCCAGTTACCCTGGTTGCGGATGATATAATACACGGTCTCTTCCGGGATGTTCGCATACCAGATGAGCATGTATTGGCTGAAGCCGATGTAGGCCCAGAAGATCGTGAAGGCGAGCATGAACTTGCCCATGATGTGATAGTGCTCGTCGTTGACGACCTTGAGATAGCCGCGGTCCTTCAGCGCCGTCACGATGATCACGATCAGCGACATCGAACTGCCCGCCGCGCCGGCGAACAGATACACGCCCCACATGGTCGAGAACCAGTGATAGTCGAGCCCCATCAGCCAGTCGAACCCGGCGAAGGTGATGGTGAGGGCGACCGCCGGGATGCCACCGATCCCGAGCTTGCGCATCGCGAAGCTGCGCGCGGACTGACCATCGGCGTCCTGCTTCGTCGAGTTTCCGCGCAGCGCCATGACCACGAGACTCACGACGCCAAAGTAAAGCGCGACGCGCAGCAGGAAGAACCACTGACTAAGATACGGCTGCTTCGCATCGAGCAGCGAATCGACCCCTGGGGGGATATTCCACCACTTCCATAGGATTCCGGCACACCCGAGCAGCGGCAGAAACAAGATGAACAGATACGGGAAGAGGCTCGCCACGTTTTCGATCTGGCGACGGATCACCACCGACCATTCCGAGTCGGTCGCATGGTGCAGGCAATTCCAGAACGCTGCACCAAGAATCACCGTGAAGAAGAACGCAAACGCGAACAGGTAGGTGTAAGCGAACTGCTCCTTGCCAATCACAAACGCCCCGAGCGCAGTGAGCGCGAGCCCGACGACACCCGCAATGAGCAGATTGTTCGGAAGGCCGCCGAGCTTCGCGGCGTCAAACTTTTCAGCTTCTGGGACGTGCGCGGGTTCGCTCATTTCTTGGCTGGCTGCTGAAGTTCCTTCTGCTTGTCCACCGGCAGGTCGGCGAGCGCGGTGCGCTGGCTCTTTTGCAGGGCGCGAATATAGGCGACGATCGCCCAGCGATCTTCGACAGCGATGTTAGGCCCGTAGGCGCCCATCGTATTTTTGCCGTGAGTGATCGTGTTGTAGAGCTGTCCATCTGGCTGCTGGCGGATCCGGTCGTCCTGCAGGTTCGCAACCGTCGCCCACGCAGC
Source organism: Chthoniobacteraceae bacterium (assembly GCA_040081625.1). Taxonomy (GTDB): domain Bacteria; phylum Verrucomicrobiota; class Verrucomicrobiia; order Chthoniobacterales; family Chthoniobacteraceae; genus VFJQ01. The sequence continues at coordinate 27,846 of JBEBGD010000042.1, read as the reverse complement.
GATCTGCTGAACGACACCCTTCCCGTCGCCGGTCAATCCGTGGCAGACCGAGCAGTTGATGTCGAACCGCTCATGCCCGCGGTCGAGCAGCGTCGGCGTCACGTCCACCGGAATGCCGTCGCCATACATTTCGCCGATTCGTCCGGTGTGGAGGTAATCGTTCAGATTCGAGAACCCGCTGGTGTCGAGCGTTGCGTTCCTCGCGCCGACCTGGAGAAAACGACCCGGAAGATTGTAGCCGATCGGCACCGTGCCCTCGACTGGCTTGCGCGCCGCGCGGCCGTCCGAAAAGAACGTCGTTGCATGTTGCGGCTGGAACTTCGGTTGGTGATCCATATCCCGAAAGATCTCGATCGGCGGCAGCTTCGATTTCGTGCCGCGAAACCCCGCCAGCGCGAGCACCGTGCAGACCCCGAGGATGAATAGAGCGAAAAAAGTGCGCAACATCGCCTAATCGTGGATGAGGGTGACGTGCTTGCCGCCGAACGACTCGAGCATCTCGCGAGTTTTCGCTTCGTTGAATTTCGGATCGCGTGCCTCGATCACAAGGAAGAAGCCGTCGTCGGTCACGCGCTTGAATCGCTCCCAATTGAACACCGGGTGATACCACATCGGCAGTCGATTGAAGACCATGATCGAAAAGACCGCCGTGAACGCCGAGAAGAGCACCGTCAACTCGAAGAATATCGGCATGAAAGCCGGGCTCGTGAAGAAGTCGAATGGCTTGCCGTGGACAATGACCGGGTAGAGGCCGAACGACGGAATCATCGTCAGGCACAGCGCTGTGATAAGACCGGTCGTGCCGCCGATCAGCACCGGCGCACTCAGCCACGACTTGCCTAGACCCATCGCCGCATCCATACCGTGCACCGGGAATGGCGTGTGAACGTCCCATCGCTTGAAGCCCGAATCGCGCACCTTCTCCGCTGCGTGCAGCAGGTCCGCAGTGCTCTCAAACTCCGCTCCGAGACCATAAACTTTTCGGTATTCGGCCATGTTAGTGGGCGGCTCCGGGTTTATGGTGCGGATCGGCTTCCGGCACGACGATCTTGACCTCCGACATGGCGATCATCGGCAGGAATCGCATGAAGAGCAGGAAGAGCGAAAGAAAGATGCCGAACGTCCCGGCGAAGGTCCAAATTTCGACCCAGCTCGGTGAATAGTGACCCCACGAACTTGGCAGGAAGTCCTGCGCCAGCGACGTGACGATGATCACGAATCGCTCGAACCACATGCCACAATTGACGAACTGGCAGACGATGAACACAACGACGTAATTGTTCCGCATCCGCTTCGACCAAAAAATCTGCGGCGAGATGACGTTGCAGAACATCATCGCGAAATAGGTCCATCCATACCAACCGAAGGCGCGATTCCAGAACGCCGCGCGCTCATACGGATTCACCCCATACCACGCGATGAACAGCTCCATCAAATACGCGTAGCCGACGATCGAACCCGTAAGCAAGATGATCTTCGCCATCTTGTCCACGTGGTTGCGGGTGATCAGGTCGTCGAGCTTCGGATAAACGATGCGCGCCGGCAGGAGAATCGTGAGCACCATCGCAAAGCCGCCGAAGATCGCACCCGCAACGAAGTAGGGCGGGAAAATCGTCGTATGCCAGCCCGGCACGATTGACGTGGCGAAGTCGAAGGACACGATCGAATGCACCGACAATACCAGCGGAGTCGAAAGGCCGGCGAGGATCAGGTAGGCCATCTCGTAGTGACGCCAGTGGCGGTTCGAGCCGCGCCATCCGAGGGCGAGGATGCCGTAGATGAACTGCGTCACGCGCGATTTCGCCCGATCGCGCAGGGTCGCGAGATCCGGCACCAGCCCGGTATACCAGAACAGCACCGAGACCGTGAAATAGGTCGAGACCGCGAACACGTCCCACAGCAGCGGCGAGCGGAAGTTCGGCCAGATCGCGTTCGCGTTCGGGATCGGCGCGAGGAACCACGCCATCCACACCCGGCCCACGTGAATGCCGGGGAAGATCGCGGCGCACATGACGGCAAACAGCGTCATGGCTTCGGACGCGCGATTGATGGATGTGCGCCACTTCTGCCGGGTGAGGAAAAGGATCGCGGAGATCAGCGTTCCGGCGTGACCGATGCCGATCCAGAACACGAAGTTCGTGATGTCCCACGCCCATCCATTCGGATGATTTTCGCCCCACACTCCGACGCCATTCGAGATTTGATAGCCGATGCAGAGCAAGCCAACGAGCGCGAGCGCCGCCAGCGGCAGAAAAAACACCCACCACCAAATCGGCGTGCGGCCTTCGACGATCTCCGAAACCGTCTGCGTGATCCACGGGAACTTGCGTTCGTTCCCGACGAGCGGGACGCGCTGGAGTTCCTTCGGGCACTCGAGAGAAACGGCTCCGTCAGCCATTAGTGCGCTCCTCCCTTTTTGGCATCGGCGCCGTGAGGGCCATGATGCTTGGGTTGCGAATAGGCAGCGGCGGTCTCGGCGCCCGGCATTCTCGGATTGGGATTCCGAAGTCGCGTGAGGTAAAGCACCCGCGTGCTGAGGTTCAGATACTTGAGCAACTCGTAGGCGCGCGGCCCGGTTCGGATCTTCGCCACGGCTGACTCGGGGTTTGCGATGTCTCCGAAGACAATCGCTCCGGTCGGGCAGACCTGCGCGCAGGCTGAAGTAAAGCTATCCGCGGGAATGCGCACGTTCGCGCTGTCGCGACCATTTGCCTTCGTGGCTATCTTCGCCTCCTGCACACGCTGGACGCAGAAGGTGCACTTCTCCATGACGCCGCGCATCCGCACGGTCACGTTCGGATTCTTCGACATCTTCAACGTATCCTCCATGCCCCTGTCGCTGATCAGATTCCACTTCCGCAGTTCCGTCAGTTGGCGCTCGTTGTAATCGAAGAAATTGAACCGGCGCACCTTGAACGGGCAGTTGTTCGCGCAATACCGCGTGCCGATACAGCGGTTGTAAGCCATCACATTGAGACCGTCCTCGCTATGCACCGTGGCGTTGACCGGGCAGACCGTTTCGCACGGCGCGTTCTCGCAGTGCTGACACATCATCGGCTGCGAGACCATCTCCGGCTCGTCCATGTCCTGATCGTATTTGCCGTCGGCATTCGGGCCGCTGGCGAAATAGCGATCGGCCCGAATCCAGTGCATCTCGCGTCCGTCGATGACCTGCCGCTTGCCGACGATCGGGATGTTATTCTCCGCCTGGCAGGCGACCATGCACACGCCGCAGCCGGTGCAGGCGTTCAAGTCCACGGTCATCCCCCACTGGTGGATGTCGTTTAGCGGCGGATGCGCGTAGAGGGAGCGGTTTTCGGGGATGTGCGCATCCATCCCGAACTTCTCCGAGAACTTCGGGTTCTCGGTGTATTGCTTGAGCGTGCCCTCGCGCACCAAATCGCCGCCCCGACCTTCCAGCGAGCCATGCTCCTGCGTCACGGCGAGCAGGTAGCTGCGCCCGACCGAGCGCACCTTGGCCCCGATGCGGATGTAAGGCTCCGCGGAAGTCGCCAAGGGATAGGCATTGAAGCCGCCGCTCAGGACATCATCGCCGAAGACATACCTCTCCGTCGTCGCGGCGACGCTGCCGACGCGGCCGGCGGCGGTGCGGCCATAGCCGAGGGCGATGGTTAGCGAATTGTCCGCGCTGCCGGGAACGATGAGCACCGGAATCTCGATCTTCGCACCGCTGACGCTGACTTCGATCACGTCGCCGTTCTCCAAGCCGAGCTTTTTCGCGCTCTTGGGGCTGATCCATGCGGCGTTGTCCCAGGTCAGCTTGCTGACGGGATCGGGGAATTCTTGAACCCAGCCGTTGTTCGCATACCGACCGTCATCGACGGACGCATCGGAAACGAGCACGACCTCGAACGACTCGGCGTCGGGCGCGGGGAGGGAGAGTTTTTCCGCGGCGAGTTTCGCTACGGCGTCGGCGTTCAGCGTGAGCGGCGCGGCGCCGGCGGCGCTGCCGGTGAGGAAGCCGTAGTAGAGGAACTTCGGCCAGTCGGTCGCGACATCCTTCGTGCCGCTGAGCTTGGTGAAAGTCTCCTGCACCAACTCCGCACCCTTCGGCTTCGGCAGGGCGGCGAACTTCGCGAGCAGGTCGATCTCCGACCAGCCGCCGAACAGCGGCAGAATCATCGGCTGCACGGACAGATAGCTACCGTCGGCGGCGCGGCCGTCGCCCCAGGCCTCGAGATAGTGCGCCATCGGCGCGTGCCACGTCGCGAGCGGCGCGGTTTCGTCTTCGTCATCACCCAGGCGCACGACCGTCTCCGCGTTCTTCGCCTTTGCGGCGAAGTCGATATCCGCGGGGGCGTTGTAAGCCGGGTTGCTGCCGACGATCACGAGCGTCTTCACCGCTTTGTCGCCCAGCGCTTTCGCTAGTTCGACGATCGTCGCGGCGGGCTTGTTGAAAGGCTTCGCTCCGCTGAGCGTCTTGCCGAGGTTGCCGAGCGCGGCATTGATCGCGTAGCCGAGCGCCTGCACGGCGGGGCGCTGACGCTCCCCGACCAGCACGAGGCTTGCGCCTTTCTTTCCGGCCAAGTCGGCGGCGCATTCCTTGATCCAGTCCGCCGGGAATTGCGTCCCGGTTTTCGGTGCGGCGTTGACGATCGAATTGAGCGCCACATCGCCCGTGAGCCGCGCGATTTCACCCGCGAGCTGGAGCGCCACCGCTCCGACCTGCGACGCCTGCGCGCGCAGCCGGTGATCAGCCATGCCGCCGGTCACCGTGAAGCGGTTTTCGACGACGTAGAGCCGGTTCATCTTATTGCCGCCATCCACGCTGCGGCGCTTCGCATAGGCACGCGCCTGATCGGTCTGCGAGTCGATGCCGAGGAAGTCGCAGTCGAGCGACAGGACCACGTCCGCCTTGGAAAAGTCCGGCCGCACGAGCACCTCGGCTCCGAAGGCCGCCTTCGCCGCTTCCGCCGCGGCGGTATTGCCGAGCGGCTCATAGACAGCCCACATCGCCTTGGGAAATTTGCTCGCTATCAGTCCGCGCAACCGTTCGCGCGTCGGGGAAGCGCTATCCTCGAGCAGGAACGCCAGCCCGGCGCCATCCCCTGCCTTGCCGACGATCGCGTCGATCGCCTTCTCGAACGCCTCAGCCGTCGCCACCTTGCCCGCGTGCTTGAACTCCCGCGCGCGGTCCGGATCATAGAGATCGAGGATCGACGCCTGCTCGAAAAGCCCGGTCGCACCGCCGCTCACCGCATGCAGCGGATTGCCCTCGATCTTCGTCGGCCGGCCGTCGTGCGTCTGCGCGATCAGCGGCGTGTGGCCTTTGCGCGTCGGCATCGACGTGGCATAAAACAGCGCCTTGCCCGGGATCGACCACTCGACGCCTCGCGTGAACGCCACCAGATGCTTCTCCGGGCGGCGGCATGCCGCGAGTGATAGCCCCGCGAGCGCCGAGGAAGCCCCCATCAGCCGCAGGAAAGCGCGGCGCGACACCTCGCCGCCGCTCAGCTCCGAGGCACCCTGCGGAAATTCACGCTCCAGCCACCCGCGATACTCGGGCGTGTCCCCGAGCTGCCCGAGCGAACGCCAATACTTGCGTCCGCCTGCTTCTTCCATGGGGTGATTGACTATGCGTTTCATCGGTGGCAGCCCGCGCAGTTTTTGTCCGGCGGGTTAATATTCCAAGCCTTCTTCAATTCCGTGCCGATCCGCACCTGCGCCTCGCTCACCGACTCGCCCTCGTTCGGCGTCGCCTGCCATTTGAGGTTGGTGACCTCCGCGAGCGGCCGCAGCTCGTTCTCCGGGTTGCGATGGCACGTGAGGCAGAAATCCATCGAGTGACTCTTCTCGTGATGGACCACTTCCATCTCGCTCACGTCCCCGTGGCAGCTCACGCACGACACGCCGCGGTTCACATGCGCCGCGTGGTTGAAATACACGTAGTCCGGCGACTTGTGGACCTGCGTCCAGGCGATCGGCTTGCCCGTCTGCCAGCTCTCGCGCACCGGGGCGAGCTTGGGATTCTGCGGCTGCACCTGCGCGTGGCAGTTCATGCAGACCTGCGTGGTCGGGATGTTCGAGTGCGCGGCCACTTCCACGAAGCTATGGCAATACCGGCAATCCATCCCGAGCTGTCCCGCGTGGATCTTGTGCGAAAACTGCACCGGCTGCACCGGTTGATAGCCCACCCGCGTATATTTCGGCGTGAAATAATACCACATCCCCGCGCTCACCCCCGTGCCCAGCACGAGCGCCATCAAGACGATCTTGAGTGGCAGCCAGTTGGAACTACGCGGGAAGATATTCGCCATCGATCAGGGCTGACGGGTGAAGAAATGGAGCTTGCGCGAAAAGGCGGGCATCTAAGGATTCGATGTCTAAAATTTTGTGAGGGTCAACGCAAGCAAAGTTTGTGAAATATTTCACAAGCTCCGCTTCCGCCCCGGCTCCGCGCGCAGCTTTTCTCGCGTGCGCACGGACCGAAGGCGCGCGCTTTTTGCGGATATCCGCGCGCGCTGGCAAGAAAAAGTCGCGATTTTTTTTCGCCCCTACGTGATCGGTTCCTGGATCGTGATCGTCCGCGGCGCACTGGTCCGCGTGCCGGCGCTGTTGCTCACTTTGGTGCGCAGCGCGATCTCCGCGCCGACCTCGAACGGCCCGATCGCATTGCCCGCGGCCAGCAGCGGCGTCTCGTGCATGAAGGGCTCGGCATCGCCCGGCTCGGTCCATTGCAGGACCATCAGCGTCGCGTGCCCGCCGCCCCCCGGCACATACGTGCTCAGCGCCTGGCGCCCATCGATCCCCCCTTGCGTCACGTGATCGATCTCCACCGCATCCGGCAACGGCGTGCCCGGCTCGGTCGGGATGCCCTCCAAGGCATTCGCCAGCTCCTCGCTCATCTCCCCGCCCTTCACGATGGCATACCAGCGCTTGTTGAGCCGGTCGCACGTCCGGTCGTGCGCGCGGAGCGCCTCGCGCGTGTCGTCGAGCAGCCGCTGCTTTTCCTTCATCGTCTTGATCAGCTCCGTGTAGCTATTGAGCAGCGAAGTGAGCATCGCCACGGTATGCGCGACGCCCTGGATGGCGCGCACGATCGCCGGTTGCGCGGGCGTGAGCGCCGCCATGGCCGTATTCGCCCGCGTCCACACGGGGATGAGCATCCGCGCGCGCTTGAGGATGGTCTCCTCGGTGCGCGGATTCACGCGGAAAAGATCGTCCACATCCTTCATCAGCGCCTCATCCTCCTCGAGGTGGCCCTCCATGAGCACGGGCACCTTGGTGCCGAGCAGTTTCATCTTCAGCAGCGCCGACTGCACGGCGCGGAACGCCGCATCATAGACATCCTGCGCCTCGACGCGTGCCTGCACGAGCGGCTCGAAGCCGTCGATGAGCGATTCGAGGGCATCGACCCCCGAGGTGCCGACCTTGAGCGTCGGGACAAAGGTCTGCCAGACCGGGAGCGTGGCCTGAGCCCGCTCGAGTGTGACTTCGTAGTATTCCATATTGGTGTGTGAGTTGAGGTTTAGGTTTTGGTTCGGGATTAAAAGCGGAGAAGGCTGCTCGGGCGGGCCATCGAAGAACACTTCCGGGTCATCCCACGTATCGCCGGAGTCCCAGACTCCCTGTCGGGGGCCGCTAGGCATGGGCGGAGCGGGGTGAAATGGCTGGAGGGCTCATGGCGGCGGCGCGGAAGGCGGGCGTCTTCTTAATCTTAATCTTAATCCTAATCTTAATCCGCGTCCGGTCGCACGGGAGGGGATTAAGATTAAGATTAGGATTAAGATTAAGAAGCTTTGTGTGGTGCTGGTTCGGCTTTGCGCAGGTCTGCATCGGCTCCGGGTATGAGTGCGATGGCTTTTTCGACCGCTGAACCGGCTGGATGTTCAAACGAAACCGCTCTCTGTTGGCCTGCTTCGGCTGGGTGGGCAGGTGCAGCCGCTTTTCTCTGTGATGCAGCGGCTTTTTGTGGGTCTGCGATGGAAGCAGAGGCGGAGAAAGGTGATGCCGATATGCAGTCAGAGATTGCATGGTTGCCTCCGGGTGATGTAGAGCATGGCGCAGCCGATGCAGAGCGGGATCAAGAAAGCGGAGAACAAAAACTCCTCGTAGATGACGCCGACACCTCCGCTGTAAAGTCTCCAGAAAGCCACGGAATTCCCTCCGAAGGACATGATTCCCACCGCTCCGTGCCCGACTACCCACCGCCAGAAGCTCCGTCCGCGCAGGAATCCCTGCCAGCCCGCGAGGCGGAAGATCCCCAGCCCAGCGAGGACGATGGTCGCAGCGATCAAGCCATACATCATGCAGAAGGCGATGGCGAACCATCGAGGGCCGTCAAACAGGCTGGGATGGCGGAGAAGTTCCTTTGCGATTGTGCCTCCCATCACGACGGTGTCGAAAAATTCCTGCCGCACCGAGCGGAACGAGCTGAGCATCGGCACCCAAACCAACGCATACGCGGGCACCAACAGCCCCGCCGCGATGCGTTCAAAGCGCGGCACCGCCGGGCGGGCGGCGTGTTCGGGCGGAGCGTCGGGCGGGTGCATTTTTTCTGGGCCTGCACGCGCGAATACCGCAAGGCGCGCGGGCTTGGCGAGAAGAAAATTCGCGGGTGCGCGCCGCGCTCAGACGACGCGCGCTTTTCCACCGCTGCCGCGGAGCACAGCGATGGCGATGCAGAGCGGGAGGATGTGGCCGGCGAGGAAGAGGTAGTCGGTCAGTTCCATGGAGAAGCCTTTGATGAAGCGCTCGATGGCGTTGACCAACGCTGCATAAAAGAACGTGCCGCCGGCGCCGTGGCCGGCGACCCACCACCAGAAGCTGCGTCCGCGCAGAAAGCCCTGCCGGCCCGTGGCGCGGATGATCCCCTGCCCGGCCAGGACGATGCTCGCGGTGATCAAGCCGAGCATGAGGCCTCCAATGAAGTTGGTCCGATGCACGCCGCCGATGCCGCTCGGGTCGCGGAGGAGTTGAAGCACGATGCCAGGGATGCGGGTGCCGATGTCGCGGAAGAGGGCCCCCGGCGTGTTGCCATCGACGAACAACGAGATCCACAGCGGCGAATACGCGACGAGGAGCAGCGCGGCGGCGGCGCGTTCGCGGCGCGGGACGGGCGGTGGTTCGTCGGTGGTCATGAAGCGGGGGCGCGTGGTGCTCGTAGCGCGGGGTCCGCAGCGGGTGCGAGCGGATTTTGCGCAGCGTCAGCGCGGTGGCGCGACGGGCGGGAGCTGCGCGGGGTCGTCGAGCTGCACGAGAGTGGCGGGTTGCGCGTCGGCTTCGAGCATCCAGAGGCGATGGCCGCGGAAATACTCGCGCAGTTTCGCATTCTCCCTCGGGGAGAGGATGCGGGCGAGGACGGTGTGGGCGCTGTCGATGTCGGCGCTGTTATAGACCCATTCGCGGTGGGGATTGTGGCCGAGCTGGTAGCGGACGAAGACGAGGTTGCGGTCGGGGGTGGCGTCGAGCTGGCGGAGGAGGCGCGCGCGCTGGAAGTCCCACCGGTCTTCGGGGATCTGGGCGATGCGCACGATGGTGAAGATGCTCGAGAGGGCGCAGAGGCAGAGGGTGCCGCGGAGGAGGGCCTGGCCGACGCGGCGCCCGCGCAGGGTGAAGGTCTTCAGCCAGCGCATGGAGGTGACGACGAGGACGATGAAGATGGCGGCGCCGGGGGCGGCGTAGTGCGGGGAGACCCAGGTGCCGAGGAGCATGGCCTCGGAGAAGATGAGGCCGCCGGGGATGGCGAGGCGCAGCCAGCGGTCGCCGGCGATGGCCCACGGGGCGGCGAGGAGCGGGATGAGGAGGAGGCGCGACCAGAGGCAGCTCTCGAGGACGATGTGGATCTTGTGGACGGTGGCGGCGATGAGGGTCCATCCGCTTTGCACCTGGCGGCGGTAGAAGGCGAGGTAGTCGTGCTGGAGGGCGCGCAGTTCGGCGTGGCGGTAGGTAGGCTCGGGCTTCGGGCTCTGGAAGATGAAGAGCGGGGCGATGCCGTAGGTGGCTTCGCACACGACGTAGGGCATCCGCAGCGCGGAGCCGGTGCTGCGTGCATTATAGTAGCCGATCTGCGCGGCGAGGAGGACCATGATGGCCGCCCACGGGAGGATGACGGTGCGCAGGGCGGAGCGCGGGTGGGCGATGGCGGAGGGGTGCGCGTCGCCGGCGGCGCCGCGATCGACGATCCAGGTGCCGGTCTTGATCCTGCGGCGGATGAACCAGACGGCGAGGGTGGCGCAGACGAGCGCGCTGAAGACGAAGCCTTCGTAGGGGCGGCTGTTCGCGAGGATGGCCATGCCGAGGCCGAGCCAGATGGCGTCGCGGGTTTTGGGTTCGCGCAGGATGCGGCGAAAGGCGCCGAGGACGATGGCGCCGCCGGCGAGGGCGACGGCGCCGCCCCAGTAGTCCTGGCTCCAGACGATCATCTGCGGATGAAAGGCGGTGAGCAGGCCGCCGACGATGGCCCAGCGGGGTTTCATCCAGGCCATGAGCATCCAGCAGACGGTGGCGGAGGCGAGGGCGCAGGTGAGCCAGACGCCGAGCATGGGCAGGCGCGCGAGGAGTTGGCCGATGGCGAGCGCGAGGCCTTGTGCAGGCGGATATTTCGACGTGTAGGTCGGCTGCTGGAGGACGTGGACGCTCTCGAAGTGCGGCCAGTGGGCGTGCGGGGGATTGGTGACGCGGCCGTGGGAAAAGGTGTCCGCGATGAGGAGGTAACCGAATTCGTCGTGGGTGTGCGGGGGCACGACGCGGATGGTCGCGGCGAGGATGACGCTGAGCACGAAGGAGGCGAGGCCGACCACGAGCACGGCGCGACCGGGGCGACGCGCGAGGTGGTTCAGCGCGGTCTCGATCGCGCGAAACAACCGCGCTCCCAGCCGCGGAGCCCACCACACGAGCGGCAGCAGCAATGGGAGAAGGAGGAAGGGCTTGAACACGGGCGCGGCGTTTGAAATCACATCCCGCAACTGGCGTCTAGGGCGGTGTTGTGAAACATCGGGCAACGAATGTTCCCTGCCCTCGCGCTCTTTCTCCTCTCCGCCTTGCTGCTCGCCTACACCTTCGCGGGTTACGCGCTGCTCATGCGCGCGCTGGCACGGGCGCGCGGAGCCGCGGCACCACCGCCGGCAGCGGAGCAGCCGGTGGTGATGTGCGTGGTCGTGGCCTTCAACGAGCAGGAACGGATCGCGGCACGCGTGGCAGACTTGCTCGCAGCGGAGTATCCGCCGGATAAACTCGGCGTGATCGTGGTGAGCGACGGCTCGACGGACGCGACCGCCGCGCGGGTGCGCGCGATCGGCGATGCACGCGTGGTCTTGATCGAACAACCGGAGCGCTCCGGCAAGGCAGCGGGGCTGAACGCGGCGCTCGCGCAGTGTCGCGGGGAGATCGTGGTGTTCGCGGACGCGCGGCAGCGGTTCGGAGCGCGGACGATCGCGCATCTCGTGCGGCACTTCGCGGACGCGGAGGTGGGCGCGGTGAGCGGCGAGCTGGAGATCGAGGCCGCAGCGAGCGGCGTGGGGCAGGCCGTGGATGCGTATTGGCGGATGGAGAAAAGATTGCGCGCGGACGAGGCAAGATGGGACTCATGCATCGGCTGCACCGGCGCGGTATATGCGATCCGGCGCGCGCTTTACCGGCCCATCGCCGACGACACGCTGCTCGATGACGTGGTGATCCCGATGCAGATCGCCGCGCAGGGCGCGCGAGTGCTGCACGATCCGGAGGCGCCCGCCTTCGACCCGCAACAGCTCGAGCCCGAGCGGGAGCAGGCGCGCAAACGGCGGACGCTGGCGGGCAATTTCCAGATGCTCTTCCGCCATCCGGCGTGGCTGCTGCCGCGGGGGCACCGTCTGTGGTGGCAATTCCTCTCGCACAAGGTGCTCCGGCTGATCGCGCCCGCGCTGCTGCTGATCGTCTTCGCCACAAACGTGGCGTTGCTCCCCCACCCGCTCTTCCGCGCGATCTTCGCGGCGCAGCTCGCCTTCTACGCGCTCGCGCTGCTCGGCATGGCGGTGCCGCAAGTGCGCGCGCGGATCGTGTCGCTGCCCGCCGGGTTCGTCTTCCTCAACATCGCGACGGTGCGCGCGCTCTGGCACTACGCGACGAGCGAGAAACTGCACCACTGGCGTTCGCAGTAGCGCCCGCTTGCGCAAGCGCCCGCGCACTGCCAGTTTCATCGGACGAAATCATGGACAAGCTGATGATCTATATCGACGGCACGCTGTTGCCGGAAACTGAGGCGAAGATTTCCGTGTTCGATCACGGCTTGCTCTACGGCGATGGAGTCTTCGAGGGCATCCGCTTCTACAATGGCCGCGTCTTCCGGCTAGAGCAGCACATCCGCCGGCTCTACGACTCCGCGAAAGCGCTGCTGCTGACCATCCCGATCAGCGCGGAGGAGATGATCAAGGCGACGTGTGAGACCATCGCGGCGAACAAGCTTCGCGACGGTTACATCCGGCTCGTGATCACGCGCGGTGTCGGGCCGATGGGGCTGAGTCCGTTCAAGTGCCCGAAGGCGTCGGTGATCATCATCGCGGCGACGATCTCGCTTTACCCGAAGGAAGCCTACGCGACCGGGCTGACGATGGCGACGTGCGCCACGCGCCGGCCTTCGCACGACATCCTCAGCCCGCAGGTGAAGTCGCTGAACTACCTCAACAACATCATGGCGAAGGTCGAAGCGATCCAGGCCGGCGCGGAAGAAGGGCTGATGCTCAACGACGTGGGCCTCGTCGCGGAATGCACCGGCGACAATCTCTTCATCGTGCGCGACGGCGTCATCTCCACGCCTCCGCTCACCGCCGGAGCGCTCGACGGGATCACGCGAGGCGTTGTCTTCGAGATCGCGGAAAAGCTCGGCGTGAAGATCGTCGAGCGCGACATCAGCCGGCACGACATCTACATCGCCGACGAATGTTTCCTGACCGGCACAGCCGCGGAAGTCATCGCCGCAGTGAAGCTCGACCAGCGCGCGATCGGCAACGGGAAGCCCGGGCCGCTCACGCAGCGGATCGTCGCGGCCTTCCGCGAGCTGACCCAGACCACCGGCACGCCCGTTTACTAAAGAGCCACCGCGATGAACTGCGACGTGTGCAAACAAAATCAAGCCACGGTCTTCCTGACCCAGATCGTGGACGGCAAGATGCAGAAGGTGAACCTCTGCGAGACGTGCTCGAAGGAAAAAGGCGTGACCGATCCGACCGGCTTCGCGCTCGCCGACCTGCTGCTCGGGCTCGGCGCCGCGCAGGAGATCGAGAAGGGCGGCGGCGTCGTCAAGTGCCCGACATGCGGCTTCAGCCAGGCGGACTTCAAGAAGACCGGGCGCCTCGGCTGCGCCTCGTGTTACGACACGTTTAGCGAGGCGCTCGATGCGCTCATCAAGGGCATGCACAAGGGCGAGGAACACGTCGGCAAGGTGCCGTCGCGACTCGCGCGTTCGATCCAGCGCGAGCACCAGCTCAAGGAACTCCAGCGAGACCTGCGCAAGGCCGTCGCCTCGGAGAATTACGAATCCGCCGCGCTACTGCGCGACCAGATCCGGACCATCCAGACCGAGCACTGACCATGGCGATCCATCACATCCTTTCCGGCTCCGGCGAATGGCTGCGCGGCGAAGGCCCGCACCAAAAGATCGTCGTCACCAGCCGCGTGCGACTCGCGCGCAACCTGCGCGGCTTCGCCTTCCCCGGCTGGGCCAAGCGCGCCGAGCGCATCTCGATCCTCGAGACGATCAAGCCGCGCGTCGAGGAGCTGACCGAGATGGCCGACGCGCACTCGATCTATTCGCAGGATCTCTCCGCGCTGGAAAAACAGGTGCTCGTCGAGCGCCACCTCATCTCGCGCGAGCACGCCGCGAAAGGCGTCGGCTCCGCCGTGGTGCTGAACAAAAAGCAAACGCTCTCGATCATGGTCAACGAGGAGGATCATCTGCGCATGCAGGGGATTCGCGCCGGGCTGCAATTGAAGAGCGTCTTCAAGATGATCGACAAGGTGGACAGCGGCCTCGAGGAGCGGCTCGACTTCGCTTTCCACCCGCGACTCGGCTACCTCACCGCGTGTCCGACCAATGTCGGCACCGGCATGAGAGCGAGCGCAATGGTCCACCTGCCCGCGCTCGTGCTCAGCGAGCAGATCAACCAGATCATCCAGGCCACAAACAAGATTCAGCTCGCCGTGCGCGGCCTCTACGGCGAAGGCACCGAGGCGCTCGGGAATCTTTTTCAGGTCTCGAATCAAACCACGCTCGGCGAGCGCGAAGACGAGATCATCGAGAAGCTGAACAAGGTCATCCTCAGCATCATTGACCACGAGCGAAACGCGCGCATGATGCTGCTGCAAAAGCGCCCTAACACGCTCTTCGATCACATCGGCCGCGGCTACGGCATCCTGCGCCAGGCGTATTCGATCACGTCGAAGGAAGGCCTGAACCACCTCTCCTTCATCAAGCTCGGCATCGACCTGAACATCTTCCCGGAGAACTGGCGCCAGACGATCGACGAGCTGTTCATGGAGACGCAGCCCGCGCACTTGCAAAAGGGTTCGCAGGCCAAGCTCGCCGCCGATGAGCGCGATTTCGTCCGCGCGAAGATCGCGCGCGAGAAGCTCGCGGACTTCCCGAAGCCGGAGTTCGACGCCGCCAAGGCCCTCGATAACGGCGAGGAGAACTAACTCAGGCGAGCAGCACGCGCAACTCGGCGAGGAAACGCTCGTTCTGCTCGCGCGTGCCGATGCTCACACGGATCCACTCCGGCAGCCCGTAAGCCGCCATGTCGCGGATGATCACGCCGCGCTTCATCAACTCGGTGAAGACGCGCTTCCCATCGCCGACTTTGACGAGGATGAAATTCGCGTGGCTCGGCACGAACTCGAGTCCCATCGCCGCGAACTCCGCCTGCAGGAAGTCGCGCCCGGCCCATGTCAGCTCGCGGGTCTTTTGCTGATGCTCGTCGTCGAGAATGCCCGCGAGCGCGCCGGCCTGCGCGATGCCGTTTGCGTTGAAGGGCTGCCGTGTCTTTTGCAGCACGTCGATCAGCTCCGGCTTCGCGATGCCGTAGCCGATGCGTAGGTTCGCGAGGCCCTGGATTTTCGAGAAGGTGCGCAGCACGACGACGTTGCGGCCTTCGCGCACAAACTTGAGCGTGTCCGGCGGCTCGGGCAGGAATTCATAATACGCTTCGTCGAACACGACCACGATGTGCTCCGGCACGCGCGCCATGAACCGGTCGATCTCCTCCTGCGAGCAGAGCGTGCCCGTCGGGTTGTTCGGATTGGCGATGAAGATTTCCTTCGTCCGCGGCGTGATCGCCGCGAGGAATCCATCGAGGTCGTGCGCGAAGTTCGGGTCCGGCACCTCGATCGTGTGCGCGCCGAAGAGCGTCGCCATCAGCTTATAGACGACGAACGCGTGCCGCGACGCGATCACGTCGTCGCCCGGATTTAGGAACGCCTTGCCGATGAACTCGATCACCTCGTTCGAGCCGCAGCCGAGGATCACATGCGCGCGCGTGACGCCGAGTTTTTGCGCGATCGCTTCGCGCAAATAGTAACCGCCGCCATCGGGATAAAAGTGCGCGCGCTCGATCGTCTCGCGCATCGCCGCGAGCGCCTTGGGTGACGGGCCGAGCGGGTTCTCGTTCGACGCGAGCTTGATGATCTGCTCGGGCCGCAAGCCGAGTTCGCGCGCGACGTCTTCGATCGGCTTGCCGGGCTCGTAGGAGACGAGTTCGCGCAGCCAGGAATGTGCGGATTGCCAGAGGTCGGACATGGAAAGGGCGCGCAATATGCCGAGCAGCCCTGCCAACGCCAGCCCTACTCCCGACCCACGCGACGATGCATCACAGGTGGAAGATGGCGCAACCGGAGCATGCCATCGCGAGGACAGCGCAGACGATGATTTGCACGGCGCGGGAAGTGGACTTGTTGAGCATGGCGCGGACTCTGCCGCAGCGCAGGCACCGGAGACAGCGCTTTGTTTGGCGCATTCCAGCAGCTTCTTGCCAAGCCGTGCGGTCGCGAGGAAAGTGCGCGCCCTTTTTCCTATGCCCGAACTCGCCAAGACCTACGAACCCGCCAGCGTCGAAGAGCGCTGGTATGCCGCATGGCTCGAACAGGGCTGCTTTACCGCGCGGCCCGAGCGCGTGTCCGACCAGCGCCCCGCGTATTCCATCGTCATCCCGCCGCCGAACGTCACCGGCGTGCTCACGCTCGGCCACGTGCTCAACAACACGATCCAGGACATCCTCGCCCGCCGCGCGCGGATGCTCGGCAAGGAAGTGCTCTGGCTTCCGGGCACCGATCACGCCGGCATCGCGACGCAGACGGTCGTCGAGCGGACGCTGAAAAAGCAGGGCGTCATCCGGCATCGCGACGATCTCGGGCGGGAGAAGTTTCTCGAAAAGGTGTGGGAGTGGAAGGACAAGCACGGCGGCATCATCATCCAGCAGCTCAAGAAACTCGGCGCGTCGTGCGACTGGTCGCGCGAGCGCTTCACGATGGACCCGGAATACTCCCGGTGCGTGTCGCAGGTCTTCGTCGAGCTTTACAAAAAGGGGCTCATCTATCGCGGCAAACGGATGGTGAACTGGTGTCCCGTCTCGCTCACCGCGCTCTCCGACGAGGAGGTCACGATGAAGCCGCAGAACAGCACGATGTTCCACTTCCGCGAGGAAGTCGCCGAGCTGCCCGGCACATGGCTCACCATCGCGACGACGCGCCCCGAAGTCATCCCTGGCGACACTGCCGTCGCCGTGAATCCGAAGGACGAGCGCTACGCGCATCTCATCGGCAAGCACGTCATCCGCCCGCTGCCGGTGAATCTTCCCGCTGATCAGAAGCTCATCCCGATCATCGGCGACGAGCACGTGGATTTCGAGTTCGGCACCGGTGTGCTGAAGGTCACGCCCGCGCACGACATGGCCGACTTCGAGATCGCACAGCGGCACAATCTGCCGGTGATCGACGTGATGAATCCCGACGGCACGATGAATGCGCTCGCCGGTGAATCGCTCGTCGGTCTCGACCGCTTCGAGGCGCGCAATGTCGCTGTCGATCGCCTGCGCGAGCTCGGCGTGCTCGACAAGGAGGAGCCGTATCAAAACAACGTCGGCTACTCCGAGCGCGCCGACGTGCCGATCGAGCCGCGCCTGAGCGAGCAGTGGTTTTTGAAATACCCGAGCGTCGCGGAGTCGAAGGCGTGCGTCGCAGAAGGGCGCATGAAGTTTTTCCCCGACCGCTGGGCGAAGGTCTATGACCACTGGATGGAAAACATCCGCGACTGGTGCATCTCGCGGCAGCTCTGGTGGGGGCATCGCGTGCCCGTGTGGTATCGCGGCGACGAGACATATTGTGGCATCGACGCGCCCGAGGGCGACGGCTGGACGCAGGACACCGACGTGCTCGACACGTGGTTCAGCTCGTGGCTGTGGCCCTTCGCGACGATGGGCTGGCCGGAGAAGACGGACACGCTCGCGAAATTTTACCCGACGACCGATCTCGTCACCGGCCCCGACATCATCTTCTTCTGGGTCGCGCGCATGATCATGGCGGGCCACGAGTTCATGGGCGAGCTGCCGTTCCGGAACGTCTATTTCACCGGCATCATCCGCGACAAGCAGGGCCGCAAGATGTCGAAGTCGCTCGGCAACTCGCCCGACCCGCTCGACCTCATCGCGAAGTTCGGCGCGGATGCGCTGCGCTTCGGCGTGATGCGCTCGGCGCCGCTCGGCACGGACGTGACCTACGACGAGAAGAACGTCGAGCTCGGCCGCAACTTCTGCACGAAGCTCTGGAACGCCGCGCGCTTTCGCCAGATGCAGGGCGGCGAACACGAGGCGGAGATCATCCCGCGGATGCTGACCGCCGACGACAAGTGGATCCTCCTCCAGCTCGACCGCGCCGTGCAGGAAGTCACGCGCGCGCTCGAGCAGTATCGGTTCAGCGACGCCACGGCCACGCTCTACCGCTTTTTCTGGAGCGAGTTTTGCGACTGGTATCTCGAGGCGAGCAAGGCGGCGCTCACGAGCGACGACGACGCGCGGAGGTCCACGACGCTCGCCGTGCTCGACTTCGTGCTCTCGCACACGCTGCGACTCTTCCATCCGTTCATGCCCTTCATCACCGAGGAGCTCTGGCACGGGCTCGGGTATTGCGACGACATGCCGGCGGACCAGGGCGGACGCACGATCATGAACGCGCCGTGGCCGAAGCCGCTCACGAACGACGAGCGGCACTACATGGACATTGATCCGTCGCATGAGGAATTCGCGCAGCAGCGCTACGAAGTTGTGAACGCCGGGCGAGGATTGCGGCGCGACTTCAACATCGCGTCGAGCAAGCGCGTGCGCTTCGTCCTGCGCTGCGGGGCCGGCTACCTCACCGAGCACGATCACGCCGTGCTGGAACTCCTCCTCGCTGCTGACCCGCTCGACTTGGCTGACGCCGAATGGCAGGCGCCCAAAGGCACGCCCGTCGCGCTCACGCCGCTCGGCGAGCTGCTGCTCCCGCTGGAAGGACTCATCGACGCCTCCGCCGAGCGCGATCGCCTGACGAAGGAAATCGCGAAGGTCGAGCAGGAGCTTGGGAAGGTCCGTGCAAAGCTCGCCGACACGAACTTCGCCGGCAAAGTCCCGCCGCAAGTGCTCGCCGAGCACCGGCAGCGCGAGGAGACCTGGGCGCAGAAGCTCGAACAGTTTCAGCGGATGCTCGAGGCGCTCGGCTAAGTGCGCGGTCGCGCGATCTTCATGCTGCTGCTCGCGACAGCGGCATGGGGATTCTCGTTCCCCGGCGGCAAGGCGCTCATGTCCGCCATGGAGCAGGCGCTGCCGGGGCGCAGCACGTGGTTCTACTCGTCGCTCACGATGAGCGCGCGCTTCGCGCTCGCGGCGCTGCTGCTGTGGGCGGTGAACCCGCGCGCGTGGGTGCAGTTGAAGACGAACGAATGGCGGCAGGGCATCGGTCTCGGCATCTTCGGCGGGTTTGGAATGCTGGCGCAGGCCGATGGGTTGATGCACACCGAGGCGAGCACGTCGGCCTTTCTCACGCAGTTCGCCGCGGTGCTCGTGCCGCTGTATGTGA
This sequence comes from Chthoniobacteraceae bacterium, assembly GCA_040081625.1. Lineage (GTDB taxonomy): Bacteria > Verrucomicrobiota > Verrucomicrobiia > Chthoniobacterales > Chthoniobacteraceae > VFJQ01. The sequence goes on along the minus strand of JBEBGD010000042.1, from coordinate 8,808 downwards.
TGCTGCGCGACAAGCGGTTTCCGTCGATCGCCACGGTCGTGTGCGTCGTGATGGTCATGGCCGGCTGCGCCATCCTCGGGCGATTCGACTTCGCGCAACTCCGCCTCGGTCGCGGCGAAGCGGAGACGCTGCTCGGCGCCGTGTTTTTCACCGGACAAATCCTGTGGCTCGAGCGTCCGGGCTGGGCCGGCAATGACACCGGGCGCGTGTCGATGGTGATGTTCGCGACCGTCGCGCTCGCCGCCGCGCCGATCTTCCTGCTCACCATGCAAAGCCCAACCGACGCCAGCGTGCTCATCGCGAGCGCGCCGATGTTCGGGCTCTTTGTCGTGACAACGCTCGTCTGCTCGATCTTCGCCTTCGTGATGATGAACCGCTGGCAGCCGCACGTGGATGCGACCACCGCCGGCATAGTCTATTGCGCCGAGCCGCTCTTCGCGACGGCGCTGGCGCTCTTCCTGCCCGCGGTTCTCGCGTCGCTGGTCGGCATCGCCTACGCGAATGAAAGCTTCACCACGCACCTCGTCATCGGCGGCGCGCTGATCACGGCGGCGAATGTGCTGATCTCCCTCACGCCGCCGCGAGCGCGCGCCGAAGCAGATTCTCCATGATCCGCTGCACGCGCGCGTCGGGGCCGTGCGGCCGGCTCCAGTGCGACCACGGCAGCATGTGGCCGGGCGGTTTGCTCAGCGCCTGCGACCAAAAGATCGTCGCAGCGTTGAAGACGAAGTTCTTCTTCGGCCCGGGATAAATCGTCGCCGTCCACTGCTGCGACCGCGTCCCGCCGACCCACGCCGTGCCTTCCGCGACGACTTCGAGTCCATCGATCGCCGCAGGCGCGCCATGGTATTCCCATCCGACGAGGCCGGGGATGCGATCGCCCTTCTTCATCCCGGTGCCGTCGAACATCCAATGCTCCGGTCGCACGCAGATCCAGTCGCCGCCGCCATTCACCGGCACGACATTCACCGCGCCCATGAGCAGCCCTTCGTCCGGCCCGACGCTCGTGAAGCCCGCAAGCTCCGCGCGGCTGCCGGGCTGGCGATGGTAGCCGCCGTAAGGCGCGCCGCGCGTGATGATGCGGTTCGGCGCGCCGGTGCTGCTCGCGCGGAAGGGCGTGACGTAGCAGACCGAATTGCCGGAGAGAAACATCAGGTTCACCCCCGCGTCGCGCAGCTTCATCGCGGCGTGATACGAGCGCTCGTCCCAATACTCGTCGTGACCGACGCTCAGAAACGCCCTGCACTTCAGCGCGCGATCGGGCGCGAGCATGTCGGCCTGCGAGCAATAGCTGACGTCGTAGCCGTGCTGCTCGAGCCAGTAGGCGAGCGGGAATTCCCAGCAGAGCCATTCGCCGCTGCCGATGCTCTGCGGGTTGTCGTAGATCTGCCGATACTTTCCGTAGGGCCGGTCGAAGCTCACGTCCACGCCGGGGCCGGTCATCCATTCCTTCGCGCCGTCGTCGTAGAGCGAGAACTTGTCGGGCCATCGGTTGTAGGCCTGCCACGTGTTGTCGCTGCATTGGAAAAGGATGTCCGCAGGCCGGTCGTCGCGCACGATGAAGACGACGTAGCTCTGCCAATACGGCTGCGCGATCGTCGTGAGCCGGCCGAGATACACGCCGCTCGGCCAGTCGTCGGGGATCGTCAGCGTCGTGCTCGGCTCCCACTTGCACTCGCGCAGCCGCCGCTCACCCACCGGCGGATCGGGCTGCGGCTTCGCGTCAAACGGCCCGAGCTTCGTCATCAGCCGCGCGCCGCGCCCGCCATAGTAGCCGGTGCGGAATATCTCGATCGTGAACCGCGCCGCCGGGTTCGCGCTCACCATGATGTCGATCGACTCGCCTGCCGCGACCGATTGCCGCGAGCAGTAGCCCTCGATCAGCGGCGAGCGAAAGCCGGTCGTCTTGTCCAGCCGCACGCGAGTGAGCTGCCAGTCGCGCGCGCCCTCGCGGCGGTTCTCGCGTTCGACCGCGTTCATCTACGCGGTCGGCAGTTGGAAGCTGCAGGCCCCATCCGCCTGCTCCTCCTGCACGGGATTGGAAAGCGCGCCGATCTTCTCGATCTCGACCGTCACCGTCTCTCCGGCCTTGAGCCAGCGCTTCGGCGTGCGCGCCATGCCCACGCCCTGCGGCGTGCCGGTGATGATCACCGTGCCCGGCAGCAGCGTCGTCGAGGCGCTCATGAATTCGATGATCGTCGGGATGTCGAAGATCATGTCTGCAGTGTTCGAGTCCTGCATGACCTCGTCGCCGATGCGTGTGCTGATGCGGAGCGCGTTCGGGTTCGGGATGTCGTCGCCCGTCACGAGACACGGCCCGAGCGGGCAAAACGTGTCGAAGGATTTGCCGCGGTTCCACTGGTTGCCGCCGCCGCCGAGCTGCCAGTCGCGCGCGCTCACATCGTTCGCGCACGTGTAGCCGAGCACATGGTCGAGCGCCTTCGCGCGCGGCACGTTCTTCGCGGCCTTCCCGATCACGACAGCGAGCTCGCACTCGTAATCGACCTGCTCGCTGCGCAGGTAACGCGGGATCTCGATTGCGCCGCCCGGATGCTGGACGCACGCCGGGTTTTTGAAAAAGAGCACGGGGAATGGCGGGATCGCCGCGCCCGTCTCCGCCGCGTGCTGGCGGTAGTTCAGGCCGACGCACAGGATCGCGCGCGGCTCGATCGGCGCGAGCAGACTCTTCACCTGCGCCGTCTCACCCGTCGGCTTCAACCCGGCGAAAAGGTCGCCCGCGAGCACCTGCAACTCACTACCCTCGCCCGTGCCGTAAAGCGTCGCGCCGGTCGTGGATTCAAAGCGGAATATTTTCATGGGCGCGCAGCAAAGCGGTCCGCACACGCCGCGTCCAGCGTTCGCTCACAAATGCTCGTTGCACCGCGGGAGCATCGCGCTTTCAAAGGAGCCCGCACTTTCCCATGGCCATCCTCGTCACACCCGAAACCAAAGTTCTCATCCAAGGCATCACCGGCAGCTTCGGCGCGCGGCACGCGCAGCTCTCGCTCGACTACGGCACGCAGGTCGTCGCCGGAGTCACGCCGGGAAAAGGCGGGCAGACCTTCGATCACGGCACACACAAGGTGCCGATCTTCGACACCGTCGGCGAAGCGGTGAGCGCGACTGGAGCGACGGCGAGCGCGGTCTTCGTGCCTCCACCGTTCGCAGCCGATGCGATCCTCGAGTGCGTCGATGCCGGGCTCGCGCTCGTCGTCGCCATCACCGAGGGCATCCCGGTCAATGACATGATCAAGGTAAAGCTCGGGATGCAGGGCGCGAAGACGCGGCTCATCGGCCCAAACTGCCCCGGCATCGTCACGCCCGGCACCGGCAAGGACTCGCACGGCGGCTGCCGCATCGGCATCGCGCCCGGTTACATTCACAAGCGCGGCAACGTCGGCGTCGTCTCGCGCAGCGGCACGCTCACCTACGAAGCGGTGTGGCAGCTCACCAGCCGCGGCTACGGCCAGAGCACCTGCGTCGGCATCGGCGGCGATCCGGTCAATGGCACCTCGCACCTCGATGTGCTCCAGCTTTTCAACGACGACCCGGAGACCGAAGCGATCATCATGATCGGCGAAATCGGCGGCGACAAGGAAGAGGAAGCCGCCGCATGGGCAGCGAAGAACTGCAAGAAGCCGATCGCCGCCTTCATCGCCGGGGCGACCGCGCCCCCCGGGCGCCGCATGGGCCACGCGGGCGCGATCGTGAGCGGTGGAAAAGGAACGGCGCAGGGCAAGATCGACGCGCTCAAAGCCGCGGGCATCGCGATCGCCGAGACGCCATCGGTGATGGCGGAGGCGCTGCTGCGCCACTGGGGCAAGAGCTAGCGCCGCGCGACCAGGCTCAGCACGGCCTTCTGCGCGTGGAGCCGGTTCTCCGCCTCGTCGAAGATCGTCTGCGCGTGCTGCTCGAAGACTTCGTCGGTGATCTCCTTGCCGCGATACGCGGGCAGGCAGTGCATCACGAGCGCGCCGGGGTTCGCCAGCTTCACGAGCGCGCTGTCGATCTGGTAACCGCCGAGCTGCGCGAGCCGATACGCGGCTTCCTCCTCCTTGCCCATGCTCACCCACACGTCGGTGTAAAGCACGTCGGCCCCGCTGGCGGCCGCCTGGAGATCATCGGTCACGACGATCTTTCCACCGGCGCGCGCGACGAGTTCCTTCGGCGGCTGGAACGCCACGGGCGCGGCGATGCGCAGCTCGAACCCAAGACGCGCTGCCGCCCAGATCCACGAGACCGGCATGTTGCACGCGCCGTCGCCGATGAAGGTCACGACCTTCCCCTCGATCGCGCCGAGCTTCTCCCGGATCGTCTGCAGATCGGCCAGCACCTGACACGGGTGCTCCTCGTCGGTGAGCGCGTTGATGGTCGGGATGCCGCTGTGCTCCGCGAACAGCTCGACATCGCTCTGCGCAAACGTGCGGATGACCGCGCCGTGGCACATGCGCCCGAGCACGCGCGCGGTGTCCTTGATCGGTTCGCCGCGCCCGAGCTGGATGTCGTCGGCAGCGAGGAAAAGAACGTCGCCGCCGAGTTCGCGGATGCCGACCTCGAAGCTCACGCGGGTGCGCGTCGAGGATTTCGCGAACATCATCGCCCAGCATTGATGACGAAGCGGATGCTCCGCGTGCCGGCCGCGCATGACCTTCATCTCGTCGGCGAGATCGAGGATGCTGACGATTTCGGCGGCGGAGAGCGATTCGAGTGAGAGCAGGTGGTTCATCGGTGCGGAGCTTCTTATTCTTAATCTTCTTCTTAATCTTACTCCGCGTCGTGCAGCACGCCCGCGAGGATGGAGACCGCCTCATCGATCTGCGCGCGCGTCACGTTGAGCGGCGGCAGCCAGCGCACGGCATGCGTGCCCGAGGGGATCGTGAGCAGCCCCGCGTCATGCAGCCGCTCGACCACGAAGAGGCACGGCGCCTTGGCCGCCGGACACGCCGTCACGCGCTCAGCGAAGTCGGGCGCGAGCTCGATGCCGAGCATCAGCCCGACGGCGCGCACCTCCGCGATGAGCGGCGACGCGAGCGCTTCGATCCGCTGCTTCGCGTAAGGCCCGAGCGTGCGTGCGTTCGCGAGGAGGTCTTCCTCTTCGATCACCGCGAGCACTTCGTTCGCGCCCGCGCAGACCAGCGGCGTGCCGCCGAAAGTCGTGCCGTGCGAACCCGGCCCGAGCAGGTTGCAGAGAGGCTTCGTCTCGCCGCTGGCGAGTTGCACCGCGCGGTCGCTCACCCAGATCGCACCGAGCGGAAATCCGCCGGCGATTCCCTTGGCCCACGAGATCGCGTCGGGCATCACGTCGGGCGCGAGCGTCTGCGAGCCGCGCCAGTCGCCGGTGCGCCCGAGGCCACACTGCACTTCGTCGAACATGAGGAGCAGCCCACGCCCATCGCAGAGCTGCCGCGCGAGCCGCAAAAAATCGGGAGCCGCGGGCTTGATGCCGCTCTCGCCTTGCACCGGCTCGAGCAGGACCGCGACCGTGTCCGGTTCATCGACCGCGGCCGCCAGCGCCGCGCTATCGTTGAACGGCACGTGCCTGAAACCGGAAACCGGCGGCTCGAAACCCTTCTTAACCTTCTCCTGTCCCGTCGCCGCGATGCCGGCGAGCGTCCGACCATGAAAGGAGCCGAGCATCGTGATGATGCCGTGGCGCCCGCCCGGCGCCGTCTCGTTGCCGAACTTCCGCGCGAGCTTGTAGAGCGCCTCGTTCGCCTCCGCACCGCTGTTGCAAAAGAAAATCTTCCCCGGCGCGCCGACCAACCGCACGAGTCGCGCCGCGAGTTCGCCCTGCGGCCTCGTGTAATAAAGGTTCGACGTATGGACGAGCGTGGCGAGTTGCTGCTGCATCGTCGCGACGACGCGCGGATGGCAGTGCCCGATCGAGGTGACCGCGATGCCCGCGCCGAAATCGAGGTAACGCTTGCCGGCTTCGTCCCACACTTCCGTCCCCTGCCCGCGCGCGAATCGCAGGTCGAACCGGCCATAGGTCGGAATGACGTAGCGATCGTAGAGCTCGCGCGTGTTGCTCGGTGCGTTCATCGGAAAGGCGCGGAGGCTAGACAGCTCCGCGCGCTTTGCATCGGGAAATTTCAGCGATGTCCCGCCTGGCATTTAATGTCGCGGTCGATCGCGCATGCGTGCGAACCTCTTCCAAATGAAACGGACCGCCTTCGTCCTCGCTTTCGCCTTCGCGCTGACTGTCCACTCCGCGCTCGCGCTGACCAATGCCGACCTCGCCGCGCTCAAGCAACTCACCAAGGAGTATGCCTCGTGGGACTACTCCGGGCGCCCCGTGGCGTTTCGCGAGCGGCTCGACTACCCATCCTTCGAGGAGCAGCGGAAGATTCTCCTCAAGCTCGCCGAGGTCCAGTGGCGCGGATTTTGGGGAGACTACTGGCGCAGGCGCGACGTCGGCGATCTGAAGACGCTGCGCGCATTCGCACCGAGGGATTTTTGGCTGCGCTACCACAGCGGACTCGCTCCAGCATCCGGCGGCGCGAAGACCGGGCGCATCTCCGTGGAGATCCACGCGATCACCGAGGCGCGCGGCCTCGCCTACGTGGTCTATCAAGCCGCGCACGCCGAGCGCGACCTCGCGACTGAGGACAGTTTTCAAGTCCTGCGCGCGCGCTTCTCGGATGGTGAATGGCGAATGGTCGCGCTACCGAGAATCACCGCCACGCTCCGACGGCAACTGGATGCAGCGCAGGCGAAGAAGCCATCGAGTCGCTGAGACGGGCCGCGCTCACTTGCGCTCGCGGACGATCGTCACCGGGGTGCCGCGACGGAGCAGCAGTTGAAGCTCGGCCAGGTCGTCCCTGAGCAGCGCGATCCCTTGCGGCGGCGTGTCGGGATTCGCGGCGGTCGGCTGCGCGTCGTCGATCTGCACGCCACCCGGCTCGACACCGCTCTCCTCCGAGACGCCATAGAGAATGTAACCCGTCCGCGAGAGATGAACCCATGGAGTCGCACCATCGAGCGACGAGTTGCCGGGCGCGACTCGTTCACCGTCCTTCCACAGGGTTGTCGCGGTCACCTTCGTCGCAAACTGCGGCAGGCTCGACGCCGGCACATCGATGGACTGGATCGGGTATTGTTTGAAGAAGCCGTCGTCGTGATGAACAACGACGCGCTGCTTCGGCAGGTCGATCGTGAGCGTGAAATCGCCATCCGGCACGAGCAGCCGGTCGCCCGGATGAATCAGCGTCGAGTCGAGGCTGTTCGCGCGCATGATCATCTCCGGCGTCGAGTTGAGCTTCCGCGCGATCCGCGCGAGCGAATCGCCACGCTCCACGACGTATTCGGTTTTGCCGTAGAGATTCGCGTCGGAGAAAAAGAGCCGCGTATTGATCTCGCCGAGCAACTCGCGAGCGGTCCGCGTCTCCGGCGCCTGCGGATAAATGCGGAGTTGCTCGCGAAGCAGCTTCTGCGCATCGCGCTCCTTTCGTGCCGCGATCAGCTCCCGCGCCTTCGTCACCTCAGCCAGGATCGGATGCACAAAAGGCGGCGGAGTCTCCGTTGCCGCGCTGGCCCCGAGATCCTCGTGCTGATGGCGCGCCGGGAATTGAACGATGTGCGAGTAATACCCGCCCACGTAGCCGACGCCCAACGCAAGCACGGTCACGAGGGCGACCTGCGCCTTGTTCATGCGCCTTGCTGGAAAATCTGCGCCGTCGAGAAACTAGTCATGGACAGCTCAGACCTCGCACGGGTTGGCGCGGCGAGGGAGAACTTTTCAGCGCCGTCGAGAGTCGTCCGCTCCTCGGAACTTGCGCGCGGCATCGGCGATCGCGCGGACTTTCGCGGCTGCAACCTCGTCGTGCGCCATCGGGCGATTTGCGAAGGTGCAGAAGCCGCAATCGGGATTGAGGAAGATTGCCTCTGGAGGATAGAACTCGAGCGCGCGCTCGATGCGGCGCGTGATCGCATCGACGGACTCGATCTCATCGGTGCGCGGGTTGACCACGCCGAGGCCAAGCTCGGGTGCGGCAGAGCGCATGAGATCGCCCGCCCGATTGGTGGAGTATTCGAGCACGAGTTGCTGCACCGGCATCCGGTTCAGCGTCGCGGCCAGCGCATCGTAGCTGCCGCGCAGAAGCGTGGACTCATCGCGACTCCAGTTGCCGCGGCATACGTGCAAGCCGAAGCGGGTTCCCGCGAATCCGGCCACGACGCTGCTCAGCAGTTGCACGGCGAAGTCGAGCTCCGCCGCCGGGTCTTTCCGAGCTGAGAGCGCGGCGCACATGAAGGTGCGCGTCTGGCCCTGCGTGAAGACCAGCTCGGTGAGCACCGGTTCGTCGAACTGTATGAAGTCCACGCCCAATTCCACCAGCTCGGCAATTTCCTCGCGCAGCACGCGCACGATGTCGGCGCCGAGTTCCTCCTTGCTCCCGTAGGCTGCGCCGCTCGCCTCCTTCACCCACATTGAGCGCGTGAGGATATACGGGCCGGGCAAGGCGACCTTGATCGGCTTTCGCGTCACGCTCTGCAAGAAGCGCGCGTCATCAGCCGCCAGCGATTGCCGACGCGAGATCCGCCCGAAGCACGTCGCGTTGCTGATCGAATACGCGGGGACATCGAGCGTCTGGAGCAGCCGCTCAAAGCCCGCCTTGTCCTCGATGATGTCGAGCATCTCCAGCAGCGTCATCAAGCACGTGCCTTCCAATCGCGTGGCGACGAACGACACGAAGTTGTCCCGGCGCTGCTCGCCATCGGTGACGATGTCCGCCCCGGCTTCCTCCTGCCGCGCCACCGCGTGACGCACCGCGTCGTCGGCGAGTCGTTGGAACTCCTCATGCGGAATGC
>JBEBGD010000199.1:0-3219 GCA_040081625.1 Chthoniobacteraceae bacterium | reverse complement strand
TTCTCCCGATGAATACACAATTCGCTTCCTCACCGGCTGGTCTCCGCAGACCGACCCCGCCCATCTTTTAGGCGGCGCGGCGGGCGGGTGGGATGATGGCTATGACTTGCTCTGCCAGCGGCCGCTTCGGGCGGCGGCGGGGAGGCTTCGTGCGATGACACCGACGGCGTCGCCCTTCGACACGCTCTCGCCGTGCGAGCGCGCGGACTTGCGCGCGGTCGGCGAGGGACAGCTCGCCAAGCAGATCGCCGCCGCGCGCGGCGTGAGCGAGCGCACCGTGGAGACCGAGCTGAAGCGGGCGCGCATCAAGCTGGACGCCAGCAACACGACGCACGCGGCGGTGATGCTCGCGGTGCACGAGACGGGGAAAAGCGTGTCCGGGAAAGCACGGACAACGGAAGTCTTCCACCCCGCGCACGAGCAGGCGCAGCATGTCGGCAAGCCCGCACCATGCACCCGACGCGCCGCTCCCACTTCGCCTCGCAAGCCACGCCGCAAATCCCGGCGCCGGTCCGCGCCCAAGCGCCGCAAGCGCCGCAAGCGCCGGTAGTGCGCGGCGGGGCGGAGGCTCCGGTGCGCGGCGACCTGCCGGGTCGCGAAGTGCTCGCGGGTGCGGTGCGCGATGACCTGTCAGTTTGCGCCGGTGAGGAGCTTCCCCGGCCTCGCAACCTGATAGGTTGTGACGGTCAGGAGCCTCGGGACGCTCACGACCTGTCAGGTTGTGAGGGTGGGGAGCCTCCGGTGTCTCGCGACCTTGTAGATCGTTGCGCAGTCGAGCTTGGGGATGGGCACGACCTTGTAGATCGTTGCGCACCGCGCTCTCGCCGGTGCCGCGACCTGTCTGGTTGTGAGGCGGGGGAGCTTCGCGATGCCTGCGACCCTGTAGATCGTTGCGCAGGGGAGCTTCGGACCGGTCGCGGCCTTGTAGATCGTTGCTCACCGCACTCTCCCGACTGCCGCAACCTGGCAGGTTGTCTCCTTCCCGAGTCTCCGGGTCCCCGCAACCTGTCAGGTTGTGAGGCCGGGGAGACGCGGGACCGGCGCGCCGCTTCAGGTGGCGCGGGGCGGGAGCGCCGTGTCCGCCACTTCCACCGCCGCCGTCATGCTTGGCGACTGGGATGATCCTTTGACCCGCTGGGATGAGTTCTTCTGGCTCCCGGCAGGCCCCGCACAACCCGCCGGAAGACGAAAAAAGATCAACCGCAAGACCATGGCCTCCAACCCAACTCCCGATAACAACAGCATCCTCCGCGCGCTGGCCGACCGGCTGGCGGACGGCTGCGACCAGCACGAAGGCGCGCTCGGCATCGTGCAAAACACCGAGGCGCGAATCCGCATAGACATCGGCGCGCTCGATGGCGCGGAACTGCAGGTGGGCTTGAAGAAAGCCGCCGTCTCCGATGCCTACGACGCGCTGCAAACCGCCGACGCCGCCGGGGTGACCTGCATCGGCAACTGCAAGCTGCGGCTTCAGCAAAAGCTGGGGCAGAAGTGGAGCGCGGCGTGGGAGCCGACGGGCTTCCCCACCGGCTCGCTCGCGGTGCCCGATTCGCAGGACGAGCGCTTCACGCTGATCAACGACCTGAAGCTCTACTTCATGGCGGTGCCCGCGAATGAAAGCGCGGAGATGGAGGCGACGGCGGCGGCGTGCCTCGCGGCGTGGACGGCGCTCTCCGACGCGCGCCAAGGCGTGGCCACGGCCGAGTCCGCCCAGACGACCGCGATGAACAACCGCTCGACCGCCGAGCACGCGCTGCGGATGCGGGTGCGCGGGCTGATCAATGAACTCGAGCAGCTCCTCGGCGAGGACGATCCGCGGTGGGAGGACTTCGGCCTGAACATCCCCGGCAACCCGAGCGCGCCCGAGCCGGTGGAGACGGTGACGCTCGAGGCGATGACCAATCACCGCATCGGGGTGGGCTGGACTTACGCGACGCGGGCGATCCGCTACCGGGTGGAGACGATGATCGTCGGCGTGGATACGGAGTGGCAGAACAAAGGCAGCTTCAAGGACCTGGAGACGACGCTGAAGAACTTCAGCGCCGGGCAGGTGGTGAAGGTGCGCGTGATCGCCGGGAACGATGGCGGGGATGCGGCGCCGAGCCCGGAGGGGGAGGTGACGGTGACGTGACGCGCCCCCCACCTGTCATCCCGAGCGGAGCCGAGGGACCTGCAACATCTTTCCCTGTTTGCGCCGCGCCCCGCTCCAGAGCTGTAAGAGGTCCTTCGGCTTCGCTCAGGATGACAGGGTTTTATTGGCCCGCCGCCTCTCCCATTCCCCCATCCCCGATCGCTTAACTCTCCAAATCAAATGCCCTACGACCCAAACTTCCCACAAGCCAACACCCGCGCGACGGCGGACGCGATGCGCGGGCAGCTCAATGCGCTCAACGACAAGATCGACACGACCCTGCCGGGGCCGCCCGGCGCGGAGGGGCCGCCCGGGCCGCCCGGGCCGTCGGGCAGCGACGGCGCGCAAGGGCCGCCGGGGGCGCAGGGCGAGGTGTCGCTGAGCGCCCTCAACGACGCGATCGCCGGCACTTCGGCGAACTCGAATGACATCCCGACGCTCGACTCGCCCTTCCCCGAGCCGGCGGCGGAGGAGCTGCGGCTGGCCTACAATGCGCTCGTGCTGAAGTTGCGCCGGTAGGTCGCGCACCACTCCGCGGGTCCGCGCTTTATTTCGCGGAGATGCAGCCGAGAGTCGCGGCCCATGCACCACTCCATCGAAGCGCTCGAAGCCCGCATCGCTCCCGCCTCCATCATGCTCGGCACGGATACCGTGGCCTCTGGGGATGTGACGCTCGATATGCCGGACACGCTCTCGGCCACGCTCAACGACGCGCTCGGCAGCGGACAGCTCGTGGTGACGGGCACGGTCGCGATCAATGGCGCGGCGCTCGCGCTCGATGTGTCGCAGGTGCCCGCCGATCTCGATTCGTTCGTGCTCATCGAGAATGACGACATCGATGCGGTCGCCGGCGCGTTTGCGAATCTGCCGGAGGGCGCGGTCTTCCAGGCCGATGGGACTTACTTCAAGATCAGCTACGAGGGTGGCGACGGGAATGACGTGGTGCTGACTGCGCTCGTGCCGGTGGTGAGCATCGCGAGCAATGGGAGGAGCGCGACGTTCATCGATGTGGATGGCGATCTGGTGACGCTCAAGACGAACCGCGGGACGTGGCAGGCGGGGCAGTTCGCGCTGGTGCCGCGCGGGGA
>JBEBGD010000041.1:0-41756 GCA_040081625.1 Chthoniobacteraceae bacterium | reverse complement strand
GGGGGAGGTGCGCTGCGCGCACTGCGGCGAGGGCGCCGCAGGCACTTCCGGCGACGAGGCGTCGCCGCTACGATGGCGTCGCCGCTGCGATGAAGCGCGTCGTCCTCCAGCTCTACCGCCTCGCGGTGCTCGTCGTGATCGCGTGGATCATCCGCGTTCACGCAGTGCATCTGCGCGTGAGCGGGATGACGCCGGTGACGCTCGAGGAAGTGCGCGCCGTGCTGCCGGAGGCTGTCGCGCTTTCCGATGATCCGGGCGAGCGCTCGGGCGTGTTCATCCACGACGGTAAGGGCGCGCAGATCGGCCACGCGGTGCGCACCGCGCCGATGTCCGACCCGATCATCGGCTACTGCGGCTGGACCGATTCGCTCATCGTGCTCGATCCCGGACTGCGGGTGCTCGGCGTGCGGGTGCGCTCGTCGCAGGACACGCGGGATCACGTCGGCGATGTGAAGGGCGATCCGTATTTCCTCAAGAAGACGTGGAAGGGAAAGCCGTGGGATGAAGTCGCGCGCGTGACGCCGGAGGAGGCAGGGATCGAAGGCGTCGCCGGCGCGACGATGACGAGCCTCGCCGTGGCCGAGGGCGTGCAAAAGCGTCTCCGCGCGTGGCAGGCGGAGGCGGACAGTGCGCGGCCGATTCGCTGGCGGATTCACGACTACGGCATCGTGGCCGTCACGCTCGCGGCGATCGTGCTCGCCTTTCTCGGCACGCACGGGCGCGCGTGGCTGCGGCGCGGGTTTCAGGTGCTCGTGATTGTTTACGTCGGCTTCATCACCGGCGACCTGCTCGCGCAGTCGCTCATCGTGGGCTGGGCGCAAAACGGCGCGCCGTGGCGGAGTGCGCCGGGGCTCGTGCTGCTGCTCGCGGCGTCGCTCGCGGTGCCGTGGGCGACGGGGAAGGCGATCTACTGCCAGCATCTCTGCCCGCACGGCGCGGCGCAGGAGATCCTGCACAAGTTCGCGCCACGCGGCTGGCGGCTGCACATCCGCGCGGACATCGACCGCGCGCTGCGCTGGCTGCCGGCGGGCCTGCTGGCCGTGGTGCTCGCGGCTGCGATGCTCGCGCTGCCGATCGACCTCGCGCATCTCGAGCCCTTCGATGCCTACGTGATCAGCGCCGCGGGCGTGGCGACAATCGCGATCGCAATCGCGGGTCTGGTTGCGTCGCTCTTCGTGCCGATGGCTTACTGCCACTACGGCTGCCCGACCGGCGCGCTGCTGAACTTCATCCGCGGCCACGGCGCCGCGGACAGCTTCAGCCGGCGCGATGTCTCCGCGCTGCTGCTCGTCACGCTCGCGTGGCTGCTCTCGCATTTTCACCTGTCCATCCACGCGTGGATGGTGTCGTAGCCGCCTTGCACGGCGGCGCGTGTTCCGCTTACGTCGCGCGCATGTTCCGACGCTTCGTCCTCGCACTGCTCGTTTCGACATCCGCCGCCTTCGCGCTGAGCGATGTGGAGCTCGATCGCATCGGCCGCCGCGTGTGGCAGAACGAATGCGGCGGAACGCGCGACGGCCTCACGTCGTGGAATACCGGGGAGAACTTCGCGTCGCTCGGGATCGGGCATTTCATCTGGTATCCGAAAGGCGTGAACGGGCCGTTCGAGGAGAGCTTTCCGAAGCTCGTGAAATTCCTCGGCGCGAACGGCGTGAAGACGGCGGCGTGGATCGAAGGCGATTGCCCGTGGGCGACGCGCGCGGCGTTCCAGGCGGAGTTTCAAGGCCCGCGGATGAAGGAGCTGCGCGAGCTGCTCGCCTCGACGGTGCGGCTGCAGAGCCGCTTCCTCGCGGAGCGGATGAAGAGCGCGCTCGGCAAGATGACGGCGGCGGCGGCGGCTTCGGAGCGCGGGCGCGTGTCGGAGAATTTCACGCGGCTGACGCAGAGCGGCGCGGGGATGTATGCGCTGATCGATTACGTGAACTTCAAGGGCGAGGGAACCAAGGCGGAGGAGCGCTACAACGGCGAAGGGTGGGGGCTGCTGCAGGTGCTCGCGGCGATGCCGGCGGGTGGCGGTGCGGCGGACTTTTCGCGCGCCGCGGCTGCGGTGCTCGAGCGGCGGGTGAAAAATTCTCCGCCCGCGCGCGGTGAAGCGCGCTGGCTTCCCGGCTGGAAGAACCGCGTGCGCGGCTACGCGGAGTAGAGCGACGAATTCCGCTGGACGGATGCGGCGCGCTACGGATCATCCGCGCCCTCATGGACTGGATCACCGACCCGCAAATCTGGATCAGCCTCATCACGCTGACCGTGCTCGAGATCGTTCTCGGCATCGACAACATCATCTTCATCTCGATCCTCGCCGGGAAGCTGCCCGAGGATCAGCAGAAGCGGGCGCGCACGATCGGGCTGATGCTCGCGCTGATCACGCGCGTGCTGCTGCTCTGCTCGATCTTCTGGCTCGTGCAGCTCACCAAGCCGCTCTTCGCGGTCTTCGGCCACGGGGTCTCGGGGAAGGATCTCGTGTTGATCGCGGGCGGCCTCTTCCTCATCTGGAAGGCGGTCCACGAAATCCACGGCAACCTCGAGGGCGAGGAGCACGAGAAGTCCATGAAGGTCGCGGCGACGTTTGGCGCGGTGATCGCGCAGATCGTCGTGATCGACATCGTCTTCTCGCTCGACTCAGTGATCACGGCCGTCGGCCTCGCGAAGGAAATCGGCGTGATGATCGCCGCGGTGATCATCGCGATGGCGGTCATGCTGGCGGCAGCGGGCGCGATCGGCGACTACGTGAACCGGCACCCGACGATCAAAATGCTCGCGCTCTCCTTCCTGCTGCTCGTCGGCGTGGTGCTGCTCGCGGATGGATTCGGACACCACATCGAGAAGGGTTACGTTTACTTCGCGATGGCGTTCAGCTTCGGAGTCGAGGTGCTGAACCTGCGGGCGAAGCGCAAAGCCAAGCCGATCGAGCTGCGCACGCCTTATTGACCGCCGTATTTGTGCTTTGCCGCGCGACGCGACTGCCTGATACCTGCATCCCATGTCCGCTCTCCAACGTTTCCTCGGTCGGGACCGCAAGTTCTTCGATCTCCTCGCCGCGAGCGCGGCTGAGGCGCGCGCCGGCACGCAGCGGTTGATCACGCTTATTGAGCAGTTGGCGCGAGGCGGCGCCGAGCCGCAGATCGTCGAGATTGCGCGCAAGCGGGCGGCGCACAAACAGATCAGCAACGAAATCACCGAGGCACTGTGCAAACAGTTCTACACGCCGCTCGAGCGCGAGGACATCGAGGGCCTCTCCGACGCGCTCTACAAAATCTCGAAGACGGTCGAAAAGATCGCCGAGCGGCTGGCGATCAGCCCTTCGATGAAGGGCCTGCCAACTGTGCAACGACAACTCTCGCTGCTTGTGCGCGGCGCGGAGGTCGTCGAGAAAATGGTGACCGATCTCTGCGCGGCGGGGCACGGCGAGCAGATCAAAGACGAATACGCGCAGCTCCAGGCGATCGAAGGAGAGGCTGACCGGGCCATCAGCGAGCTGCTGCAGATGCTCTACCGCGAGGAGACCGACGCGCGGGTGATCATCTCGTGGAAGGACGTTTACGATTTGCTCGAGAAGGCCGTGGATCGCTGTCGCGATGCGGGCTTCGTGGTCTTTCACGTCGCGCTGAAGAACGCCTGAGCCCCGCATGGCCCTGCTGCTCACGGTCATCCTCGTGGCGCTGGTGTTTGAATACATCAACGGCTTCCACGACACCGCCAACTCGATCGCCACGGTGGTCTCCACCAAGGTGCTCACGCCGCGTTCCGCGATCGGCCTGGCGTCGATCACGAATCTGCTCGGGGCGCTCTGGGGCACGGCCGTCGCAAAAACTATCTCGTCGGGCCTGGTCGATGGGAAGGTCGTCGAGACCGCGCCGGAGATCATCATCGCGAGCGCGCTGCTCGGCGGCATCATCTGGAATCTGCTGACGTGGTGGTTCGGGCTGCCGTCGAGTTCTTCACACGCGCTGATTGGCGGGTTGTGCGGCGCGGTCGTAGCGGGCGCGCACGGCAATTTTGGCGCGATCATTTGGACCAAAGTGAAGGTGGGCGCGCCGTGGTTCAAGTGGGACGGCGTGTATCACAAGGTGATCATCCCGATGGTCAGTTCGCCGGTCGCGGGCTTTGTGATCGGCATGGTCTTCACGACGCTGCTCTTCGCGCTGGTCCGGACCTGGCGACCCGCGATCGTCAGCCGCTTCTTCGGCAAGGCGCAGATCGTGAGCGCGGCCTACATGGGATTCAGCCACGGCAGCAACGACGCGCAGAAGACGATGGGCATCATCTGTCTCGCGCTCATCGCCGCGACGAAGGCGGGCACGCTCAAGGAGGCGCCGGGGTGGCTGGAGTTTCTGCGCACCGCGCCCGACGCTGTGAATGCGATTCCGATCTGGATCAAGGTCACGTGCGCGGTCGTGATGTCCGCCGGCACCGCGGCGGGCGGGTGGAAGATCATCAAGACGATGGGGCACAAGATGGTGAAGCTGCAGCCGATTCACGGCTTCGCGGCGGAGACCACCGCGGCGACCGTGCTGATGGCGGCGCAAAGCTTGGGGATGCCGGTTTCGACGACGCACGCGATCAGCACGAGCATCATGGGCGTCGGCTTCGCCAAGCGGCCCGGCGCGCTGAACATGCCGGTGATTCAGCGCATCCTCATGGCGTGGGTGCTCACGCTGCCGGCCACCGCGCTGCTCGGCTACTTGATCACGCGGCTCTGGCTCGGGATCTGAGTCAGGCGTTCGGCTTGCCGGCCTTTATGAAGTCCGGGCGCTGGAGCCAGCCGCCCTCGGTCACGACGCGATGCACTCGCTGGTCGTGCGGTTCGACCGGCACCGAGTCGAGCACCTGGCGCTGGAAGCAGACGCCGACCTTGAACGCGCGGAATCCCGGCGAGGAGAGCAGGCGATCGTAAAAACCGCCGCCACGTCCGAGTCGGTCGCCATTCGCGGTGAAGGCTGTGCCGGGCACGAGCACGACGTCGAACGTGTCCGGCGGGATGACGCGCGACTGGTCGAAGATCGGCTCGCGAATCCCGAACTTCCCGATGGCGACCGAATCGGGCCCGCCGACGCTCATGAAATCGAGGCCACCCATGCGGATGGTCGGATAGCAGATGGTTTTCCCCTCCGCGTATTTCCAGAGCAGCTCGACATCCGGCTCGGTATCCATCGGCGCAAAAATCGCGACGATGACCGAGCGGCGCCACGAGGGATGCGAGATGATCTCCTTGCAGAGTTCCTTCGAGCGCCGCGCGCGCTCGCGGATTTTGAGCACTGCGGTTCTCATCTCGAGGCGCACCGCGACCTTCTGCTCGCGCAAGGTCTTCGGCGCCTCGGGAGACTTCGTGGCGGGAGCCTTCGCCGGGCGCGCGGACTTGGGCGTCGCGCGTTTCAAGGCGGCGGCGGGTTTCACGCGCCTGGCAGTTGATGGTTTGCGCGCCGGCTTCTTCGCGGGCGCTTTTTTCGCGGGCGCCTTGCGGGCGGGGCGGGCGGATTTCGGAACCGCCTTTTTCGAGGACTTGGATTTCCGGAGCGGCATGGCGTTCGTCATAGAAATCAGCCGGGCGCGCCGCTGGCAAGCGCCGTAAGTGACTTCGTAATTGACCCGGCCGCTTGACGCAGACGATCCACGCGGCTAATGCGCGCGGCTTCTTCGCCATAAACCCAAGAGACATGATTCGTTCCAAGGCCTGCCTCGCACTTTTTATCCTCACCGCCGTCGTGTTTTCCGGCTGCCGCCTCGGCGGTGGATACCGCGATGACACGCTCTACATCGGCGGCTTTCGGCGCGCACCGCACGCGCAGCAGAAGCGCGCGCCGCACGACGACGTCTCGTATTGGGATGGCAATGGCGTGGCGGGTTCTCCGTCGCTACGTATCGATCTCGGCGAACAGAAGGCCTTCTTCTACAAGGGCGGCCAGCTCGTCGGTGTCTCGATCCTTTCGTCCGGCCGCGAAGGCTTCAATACGCCGACCGGCAGCTTCCGCATTCAGCAGAAGGATCGCCATCACGCGTCATCACTCTACGGGGACTACGTGGATGCCAGCAGTGGCGAGATCGTGAAGAAGGACATCGACCGAACCAAAGACCGGATGCCGGCCGGGGCGAAGTATGTCGGGGCTAGCATGCCGTATTTCATGCGCATCCACGGCGGGGTCGGGATGCACGAGGGGTTCCTGCCGGGATATCCCGCGAGTCACGGCTGCATCCGGATGCCTGGATTCATGGCCGAGCGCTTTTTTGAAAACGTGAGCGTCGGCACGCCGGTAACTGTCACCCACTGAGGCGCCCGCCCATGTCGTCGCTCGCAAAGTGGTTGCCCGTCAGCACGCTGGCCGGCGGGTGGATTGCGGCCAGCGATACCCAATCGGCGAGCGCATGATCCCTCCTGCGCCTGAGCCTCCGCCGCGCCGGTTGAGTGAAGACTTTCGCGAACTGCTTCGCGACACCGCCGGCCGGGCTGTGACATTCGGCGAACTCGAGCAGCGGCTGAAGGGCCGGGGATTCGCGCTCTTTCTCCTCATCCTTTCGGTGCCGTTCTGTTTTCCGATCACCATTCCGGGCCTCTCGATGCCCTTCGGTGTGGTGATCCTGCTGCTCGGCGTGCGCATCGCGTGCGGGCACAAGCCCGACCTGCCCCGCTTCATCCTGCGCAAGACCATCAGCCACGCGCTGCTCGACAAGATCGTCATGCTCGGCCTCAAGCTCTCGGCCTTGATCGAAAAGCTCGCGCGCCCGCGGATGCACTTCATGCGCGCGTCGCCCATCGCGGTCAATCTCATCGGCATCGGGCTCGCGAGCGGCGGCATCCAGTTGCTCCTGCCTTTGCCGCCGCTCATTCCGCTCTCGAACACGATCCCGGCGCTCTCGGTCGTGCTGCTCACGGCGGGGCTCATGGAGCGCGATGGGATCTTCGTGCTCGCCGGCTACGTCGTGAATGTGATCGCGTGGATCTATTTCGTCGTCATGGCGATCCTGCTCGGCCACGGCATCGAGCACCTCTGGCACTGGATGAAGTAAAAATGCGCTCCGGATGAAAATCGCGGTTGCCAGCGGTCGAGCGTTCGCGCTAGCCTGCGCTCACCAATGAAATCTCTCCTCAGCCTCGCCCTCCTCTCGTTGTTCGCGACGACCGCCCTGGCCGACATTCAAGATCCGCCGATCAACGATCAGGGCCCCACGCGCAAGCTCAGCCGCGGACTGGCCAATTTCTGTTTCGGTTACGGTGAACTCTCATACCAACCGGCAATGATGAACGAGCGCGAAGGCAACAACGCCGCGTGGACCTACGGCATCGTCAAAGGCGTCGGGCGCTGCATCGCGCGCATGGGCTACGGCGTTTTTGAAGTGCTCACTTTCCCGTTCCCGACCAACCGCGGCAGCTACAAGCAGCCGTATAAGAACAACGTCCCGTGGATTCATGGCGGCATGGATGAGTTCCCGCCGGAACTCGGCTGGGAGAGCCGCTACCACTACGTGCGCGCCGTTTACGCCTATCCGTAGGCCCGGTCGATCCGACTTGAGGCTCCCGCTCTGGCGCCGCTGTGATGCGCCAGGTGGCGGGAGCCTCTTTTTTTTGGAACGATGAAGGCGGAGCGCCCAAGGATGGAGTAAGCACTGCCCGATGCGTGTTTGCCGGCGTGCGCTGAAACGCAGACTCATCCTTCATCCTTCATCCATTCCCATGCCCGACCTTCTCGTCCTCCACATCGAAGACATCGCCTTTGGCGGCAAGGGCGTCGCGCGTCACGATGGACAGGTCATCTTTGTGCCCTTCACCGTCCCGGGCGACACCGTCACCGCGCAGATCGTGAAGCAGAAAAAGAACTTCGCCGAGGCGCGCGCCGTGAAGCTGATGACGCCCTCCTCCGATCGCGTCGATGCGCCGTGCCCCTACTTCAGCGGCTGCGGCGGCTGTATGTATCAGCACCTCCGCTACGACGCGCAGCTCGCGATCAAATCCAAGCAGGTCGCCGACGCGCTGCGCCGCGTGGCAAAGCTCGACGACGTGCCGATGCGCCCCATCGTCGGCTCGACGAATACCTACGGTTACCGCAACCGCATCCGCGTCCATCGCTCCGAGGGAGTGACCGGCTTTTTCACTTTCGAGTCGCGGCGTCTCATCGACGTCGAGCAGTGCATCCTCGCCCAGCCCGATGTGAACAAGGCCTTGCGCAAGCTGCGCAATTCAAAAGTCCCCGACGGCGATTACTCGCTGCGCGCGCCCGGCGGCGCCGGTCCATTTTTCGAGCAGACCAATGAGCAGGTCACCCGCGCACTCGTCGGGATGGTTGATGCCGCGCTGCGCCGCGACCAGGCGCTGCTCGTCGATGCGTATTGCGGGGGCGGCCTTTTCGCCAAGGCACTCGTGGAGCACGCGGAGAAAATTGTCGGAATCGAGACGAATGCGGCGGCCATCAAGCACGCGCGCAAGGACGCCAGCACGAAAGAGAACTACGTGGAAGGCGATGTCGCTGCGAAGCTCGGCGACATCCTCGCCGGCCATGACGCGGAGCGCACGACGGTCCTGCTCGATCCGCCGTCCGAGGGCGTGAACCCGGCAGTGACCGACATCCTGCTCGCCGCCAAGCCATCGGAGATCGGCTACATTTCGTGCAATCCGGCGACGCTCGCCCGCGACATCTCGCGGATCAAGGCCGGCTACCGCCTCGAAAGCGTCACGCCGCTGGATATGTTCCCGCAGACCGCCGAGATCGAAATCTTCGCGCACCTCGTCCGCGCGTAGCACGCCGTTCCACGGCTAAGCTTTCCGAAGGTGGCGAATTCACTGCCGCACATGAATTCCCGTCCGTTCGTTATCCTTTTCGGTCTCGCGGTTTTCGCCCACGCCGAGCCGCAGTGGATCTGGTTCGCCAGGAACGCGACGAACGGCGAGCAGGTCACGCTGCGGACGGAGTTCGAGGTGCCGGGCGAGGTGAAGTCGGCGACGCTGCAGTTCTCCATCGACGACTCCGGCAAGGCGCTGCTCAACGACAAGCTCGCGCTCGCCAGTCCCGCGTGGCAGCAACCCGCGAAGGGCGACGTGAAGGCGCTGCTCGTGCGTGGTCGCAACACGCTCACGCTCGACGCGCGCAACAACGGCAGCCTCGGCGCGGCGGTCGCGGTGCTCGCGATCGAACTCGTGGATGGAAAGAAGCTCGCGGTCGAAACCGGCGAAGGCTGGCAGGCGACGCACGCGGGGAAGTCGGACACGAAGGCCGCGGTCGTGATCAAGAAATACGGCGAGGGACCGTGGGGCGAAGTCTTCTCCGGGAAGCCCGCGAGGGGAGGGGGTCCGCAGGTGGCGATCGATCCGAAGGACATCGCAGTCCCGCAGGGCTTCAAGGCGGAGCTGCTCTACACGGTGCCGAAGCCGGAGCAGGGCTCGTGGGTTTCGATGACGGTCGATGGCAAGGGCCGGCTCATCACGTGCGATCAAGGAGGCGGGCTGTATCGCATCGACGTGTCGGTCTCGCCGGTGAAGGTCGAGCCGATCAGCACGCCGCCGGACATCGACGGCAGGCCGCTCGGCGGTGCGCACGGGTTGCTCTACGCGAACGGCAGCCTTTACCTGATGAACAACGAGAAGGCCGGCAAAGGTCTGTGGCGGCTGCGCGATCCGGGCGGCGATGAGGAGTTCGCCAGCGCCGAGCGCCTGCGCACGATCCAGGGCGGCGGCGAGCACGGGCCGCATGGCCTCGCGCTCGCGCGGGATGGGAAGTCGATCTACTTCGCGAGCGGCAATCACACGAAGCTTCCGGAGAACATGGAAATCGCGCGCCCCGTGGCCTACGGCGAAGACCATCTCACGCCGCGACTGTGGGACGCGAACGGCCACGCGAAAGGCGTGCTCGCGCCCGGTGGTTACGTCGCCCGCACCGATCTCGACGGGAAGTCGTTCGAGCTTTTCACCATCGGCTTCCGCAACCAATACGACATCGCCTTCGACGCGAACGGCGAGATCTTCACCTACGACTCCGACATGGAGTGGGACATCGGCACGCCGTGGTATATGCCCACGCGCATCAACCACTGCGTGAGTGGCGGTGACTGCGGCTGGCGCAGCGGCGCGGGGCGCTGGCCGGAATACTACGCCGACTCGTTGCCCGCCGCCGTGGACATCGGTCCCGGCTCGCCGACGGGCACCATCTTCGGCACCGGCGCGAGGTTTCCGGCGAAATATCAGCGCGCGATGTTCGCGTGCGATTGGACCTACGGGACGATGTGGGCCGTTCACTTCACGCCCGATGGGGCGAGCTTCCGCGCGGAGAAGGAGGACTTCCTCTCGGGCAAGTCGCTGCCGCTCACCGACGTGCTCATTCACCCGAAGGACGGCGCGATGTATTTCACGATCGGCGGACGCAACACGCAGAGCGGGCTGTATCGCATCACCTACACGGGCGGCGAGAGCACCGCGCCCGCGACGCCGCTGCCGCTCACCGCGGAGGCGAAGCTGCGTCGCGACCTGGAGAAGCTGCACGACAAAGGCACCGGCCCGGAGGCGATCGAAAAGGCTTGGCCGCATCTCGCGAGCGGGGATCGCTTCATCCGCTGGGCTGCGCGCGTGGCGATCGAGCGTCAGCCCTCGAGCTTGTGGGCCGGGCGCGCCCTCGCGGAAATGAACGTCGAGTCGCTTATCGCGCTCGCTCGCGTCGGCGACAAATCGCTTCAGCCGCGACTCATCGACGCGCTCTCGCGGCTCGATGATTCGCTGCCGGTGCTGCGTGCGTGGGAGCTGTGCTTCACGCGCATGGGCAAGCCCGCGCCCGATGTATGCGCGAAGATCGCCGCGAAGCTCGACCCGATTTTCCCGCACGCCGATCCGCTCGTGAATCGCGAACTCGTCCAGCTTCTCGTCTTCCTCGACTCGAAGAAGATCGTCGGCAAAGCCGTGCCTCTGCTCGCGACGACGCGCGATGTCGTCGAAGCGCTCGCGAGCGACGCCGTGCTCGCGCGCAACGACGGCTACGCACGCGCGGCGCATGCGATGACCGCGAGCAGGCCAAACCGCCAGGCCATCGCCTACGCCTACTCGCTGCGCGTCGCGACCGCCGGCTGGACGCCCGCGCTGCGGAAGACGTTCTTCGCATGGTTCCCGAGCACGCGTGCATGGAAGGGTGGCAACAGCTTCACCAAGTTCCTCGAAAACATCCGCACCGAAGCGCTCACGAATGTCCCCGAACCCGGGCGCGCCGTGCTCGACGAGCTGAGCAAACGCGCGGCCCCCGCGCCGGCGCAAAACGTCGTCATGCCGAAGGGCCCGGGCCGCGCTTACGGCGTGGATGACATCGTCGCGCTCACGAAGGGCGGGCTGAAGGGTCGCAGCTACGAGAACGGCAAAGCCATGTATGCGGCGACGCTGTGCGCGTCGTGCCATCACATCGCCGGCGACGGCGGCAACATCGGCCCCGACCTCACCGGCGTCGGCAACCGCTACACGATGCGCGACCTCGCGGAAAACATCGTCGATCCGAGTAAAGTCATCTCCGACCAATACGGTAGCGAGCAGATCGAATTGAAGGACGGGAGCGTCGTCATCGGGCGCGTTGTCGTGCAGGAAAACGGGAAGCTCTTCGTAATGACGAGCCCGCTCACGCCGAACGACCTCACGCCCGTGGACGAATCGGCGGTGAAGTCGCGCCAGCCGTGGAGTGTCTCGATGATGCCGCCGGGGCTCATCAGCTCGCTGAACGAGGACGAGCTGAAAGACCTGCTCGCCTACCTGCTCAGCGGCGGGAATGCGAAGGACAAGGCGTTCGCGCGCTAGCGCGACGGTGCAAACTCGCGCGACGTCTGCGGCACACGCCCCGGAGCCGCGGTCATGTCATTGTCGAAGACGCGCTCGAACGTATTCCCCGCGAGATCCTCGAGCCACGCGTCCGCGCTGAGCGTGTGCGTCGCGGCCTTCCACGGCGACGCGGGCGTGAAGCTCCACTCGCGCCCGTCGTCCGCCAGCGCAGCGCCGCCCTCGACTCCGCGCACCCGCAGGCAGCGTAGCGCGAGCGCGTGATCGAGCGGCGCCGTCGCGACCACGCGCAGCGGCTCGCGGGTGCCGGCGCGCGGTGCTTGGAGCTTCCACCCGGCGAGGTCGAGCCGGGCATGCATTTCGGCGGTTGCGATAAACGTGCGGCGAAAGTCCCGAGCGAGCGGCTGTCCCTCGGCGTCGCGCAGCGTCGTCGCGACGACGAGCGTGTAGCGTTCGCCGGGTTGCATCACGGGGCCGAACTCCTCGCGCAGGTTCACGCCGCGCTTCACCCGGCCGGGATGAATCCAGAGTGTGAGCCGCTTGCCGTCCTCGGTCCAAAGCTCCGTGTCGCGCCATGGCCCGCTGATCTCGCGGCCCGCGCCGTCGAGCAGATGGATGTGCGTGAATACCTCGCGCCCTTCGCGCATCGGCTGCGAGAAGTGGAGGTAGAACTTGAGCAGGTTCGCCGGCACCTCGGAGCCCGCGGGATGCACCGCCGCGACTTCCGGAGCAGCGCGCCTCGGTGCGTCGGCGATGCGAAAGTCCGTATGCTCGCCGCCCGCGCTCGCGCGGTAACGCGCGCCCGGAGCGAGCGCGAAGCGCGGCTCGAAGATGAAACGCGCGCCTTCCCGCCGCTCCGTGCCGAGGATCGGCGGGCCGGGCTCGCCGCGCTCGTCGAGCAGCGCGACACCCGCCGGCGTCTCTGCGGACACTTCGATGCGCGTCGGTTCGTCGAGCACGCGCACGACCGGCGGCGCGGCGAGTGCGGATGCGGCGACGAGGAAGACGCAAGCCATTGAGCGCCGGCTTCACCCATGCGCAGCACGGCGGCGTGGTCCTTGCCGACGCGGTCCATCTGCATCACGCCGTGGTAGGCTTCGATCATCTTCACGCGCGGCGTGGCGGGTTCGTTGCCGTTGAGGCGGAGCAGCGCTTTCTCGTTCACGGCTTCCTGCTCGGCGAGCAGTGAGCGCTCGAAGCGCACTGTCCAATACGGACTCGGGCCGAAGGGCTTCTTCTCGTGGTGGAATCGGAAGGTCGCGGCGAGCACGTATTCGGTGCCGCCCTTCTCGTAGGTGAACATGTCGAGCGGGCGGTTGCCGGAGCCGAGTTCGAGCACGCTGATGCCTTTGATTTTCGCGCCGGGCTGGAGCGCATCGAGCGGATACTTCACGACCGGCGTGCAGGAGAAGGCGCCCGCGAGCCACGTCTGGCCGCCTTCGCGGAAGGGCAGGATCGTGCTCATCGGCGCCTTCGTCTCCCACTTGCGATGCGCGACGTGGTAAGTCTCCGCGCTGTGGAGTTCGCCGGCTTCGTCGTGATTGAGCGGCGCGCGGGCGAGGAAGATCTTCGACGCGAACTCCTCGTTCGCCGAAGCGCCCGCGACGATGCGGTCCTCGGCCCACGCGATGTCGGTGATCTTCGCGACGGGCGCCTGATCGCCGCTCGGCAGCGGGATGCGCGCGTAGGTGACCTTATCGAGATCGAGCAGGCCGATCTCTTCGCCGCGGAGCGTCAAGAGCAGGTAGCTTTTGTCGTCCTGCTTGCGCACCGAGAAGACGGCGGCGCCGCTCGTGGGGCTCACGGCGAAGTCGAGGATCTCGATGCCGTCCGGCTTCGCGCCGATCTTCGCAGCGAGGCGCGCGTTGATGCCGGATAGTTTCGCGGGAAGTTTCGCGCCGGGTTTGTCGTCGGTCTTCACGGCGAAGATCTGCGCGCCCGCGCCGTCGCCGAGCAGGAGCACGCCCTCCGGAGCGAACTCGATTACGTCGATGCGCTTAATGGCGGGTTTGCCGGTGGTGGTGCGGCCGAGCACCGCGGCGTGAGCGGACGCGGCGACGGCGAGAGTGAGGGCGAGGGAGAGCAGGGGTTTCATGGTGAGTGGTTAAACCCCCGCGACCTCCGCGGCTCAAGCGCCCAAAGCGGTAGTGGTCACGTGCGGCACTCCGCGGCCAGATCATGCCATGCACCTCCCGCTCGCCCTGTTCTGCCTCAGCCTTGTTTCGTTCGCCGCCGACTGGCCGCGCTTCCGCGGGCCGAGAGGCGACGGCGTGACGACCGAGACGAGCCTGCCGCTGACGTGGAGCGAGAAGGAGAATCTCGTCTGGCGCACGGAGCTGCCGGGGCCAGGGTCGTCGAGCCCGATCGTCGTGGGCGAGCGCGTCTTTCTCACGAGCTACAGCGGCTACGGCGTGGACGCGTCTGCACCAGGCGAGATGAGCAACTTGAAGCGCCACGCGATCTGCCTGAGCCGGCGCGATGGGAAGATCCTGTGGCAGCACGAGGTGAAGACCGACCTGCCCGACAAGCCGTATCAGGGCCAATACATCACCATGCACGGCTACGCTTCGAGCAGCGCGGTTAGCGATGGCGCGAGCGTGTTCTTCTTCTTCGGCAATGCGGGCGTTCACGCGTTCGGCATCAATGGAAAGAAGCTCTGGGACGTGAGCGTCGGCGACCGCGCGCACGACTGGGGCCACGGCTCGTCGCCGATTCTTTACGGCGACCTGCTCATCGTGAACGCGGCGCTCGAGAGCGACACGCTGCTCGCGCTCGACAAGCGCACGGGCAAGACCGTGTGGAGCGCGAACCGATTCCCGAACTCGTGGAATACTCCGACGATCGTGCAAGTGGACGGGCACGACGAACTCGTCATCAGCGCGAGCGGGAAGCTGCGCGCCTTCGATCCAAAGACGGGCGCGGAGTTGTGGTCGTCCCGGAGCATCAAGGCCGCGGAGCTGTGTCCGTCTGTCCTCGCGCACGATGGCGTCATATTCATTCTCGGCAGCCCAAAGGGCGAATCGATGGCGGTGCGCGCGGGCGGCAAAGGCGACGTGAGTGCGACGCACGTCGTGTGGGAAGCGGTGAAGGGATCGAACGTCGGCTCGCCCGTGTATCGCGACGGTCACATCTATTTCGTGAACGACGCGCGCGGCATGGCGCTCTGCCTCGACGCGAAGACGGGCGCGGTCGTCTATGAGCAGCCGATGTCGCGCAAGCGCGACCGCTGGTATGCGTCGCCGGTGCTCAGCGGCGACCGGCTTTACTACGTGAGCCGCACGAGCGGCACGATGGTGCTCGCCGCGAAGCCGCAGTTCGAGGTGCTCGCGACGAATGTGATCGCGGGCGACGACAGCGTCAGCAACGCAAGCCCGGCGGTCTCGAACGAGCAGATCCTCCTGCGCACCGGTCGCTACGCCTACTGCTTCGGCGCGGGCCGATAGCGGTCCTGCATCCGAGCGATCTCGTCTTCGCCGAGCGGCGCGGGATGTTTCACGCGCAGGCTCTCGATCCACTCGCGCGTGAAGTCGCGCTGGAGCCGCGCATTCATCGCGGCGGTGGTGAGCATCGCGATGAGCGCGCCGCCGGATGCGAGCGCCATGTCCTTGTGCGCGTCCCACACGTCGCCCTGCGTGCCGAGATACGCCGCACCGAGTTCTCCGCCGAAGACGCCGGCGGCGAGCCACTCGATCAGCTCGTAGAGCATCGACGACGACATGGTGAGATCGAGCGGCAGGAAGTAACCCCAGAACCCGCGCACATCCGCGACGCGCAGGAAGATCTCGCGGATCGGATAGGCGAGCAGCAGGCCGTAGAGGAAATGCACGAGCCGGTCGAAGTGGTTGCGGCCGCCGTCGAGCGCGGGGAACCACTGCTGATACGGCACCTCGGCGTAGGTGTAGTGCGAGCCGAGTTCGTGCAGACAGAGGAAGACGAAGATGAGCGCGTAGCTGACGCGTGAGAAAATCAGCCGCCGCCGGAACGCGAAGACGAGCACGACGAACACGACGACGAGGACATTCTCCAGCAGCCAGTCGGCGGGGTGATGCGGCTTGATCGCGCCGAGCGTGAAGACCACGGCGAACAGCGCGCCGAGGATGGCGAGAAAGCGCTGGTGGGGGATGGAGCGAAACATCGGCGCAGCGCTACACGCCCGCCGTCTCGCGCGGCTGCGGCGCGGCGGCCTTCACCAGCGCGGCGGCTTTCTTGCGCGCGGTGCCGTCGTGGTCGGCCTTCGCGTAGGCGCCGAAGTCGTTGAACCAATACTTCTTCGCGAGCCGATACATCCAGTGCTTCTCGGGCACTTCCTCGCCGGGCAGCCACTGGCTGAAGCGTGGCGCCATCGCCTCCAACTCCGCCATCGCCGTGCCGCGCGCTGTCGTATCGCGGGCGCCGTGCTTCTCGACGAGGCTCTTCACGAGGTCGGGACGCTCCAGCACCACGCAGCCGCGCGTCGCCTCGGCGCTGATCTCGCGGAAGTCGCGGATGAACTCCGAACTGCGGATCGTCTCGAAGATGCCGCGCTCGTCGCGCACCGTCTCCTTGGCAAACTGGATGATCGGGCACGGCTCGATGTCGCCATACGGGCTGATGTGATGGGAGATGCCGGTGCTCATCGGGCAGAGCGCCTTGCCGTCGTGACCGTAGTAGGCGTCGATCATCGCGATGGGCATCTTCGCGCGCATCTCGACCACGAAACGGCGCACCTCCACGAGTTGCGCGGGCGTGAGCGCGAGCTGCGGATTCATCTTCGGACCCACGGGGCGATACGTGTGATACCAGACGTAGTGAACGCCGCGGTCGATCAGCTCGCGCAGCCACGACTCGGTGCAGAGGTCGGCGATATTCGTCTGACAGACACTCGTCGCGACGCCCACGAGCAGCCGCGCCTTGAGCGCGTTCTCGAGACCGCGCATCGTCTTGTTGAGCACGTCCTTTTTTCCCCGGCGCTCGTCGCTCACGAGGTCGCGGCCCTCGATGGAAATGAGCGGCGTTACATTCCCCAGCTCGCGCAGTCGTGTCGCGACTTTCTCGGTGATGAACTGCCCGTTCGTGAACACCTGGAAGTAGCAGTCCGGGTGCGCCGCGAGGATGTCCATCAGCTCCGGGTGCATGAAAGGCTCGCCGCCGAGCAGGCCGAAGAACACGTTCCCGTGCGCCTTCGCGTCGTTGATGAGCCGGTTCATCGCCTCGATGTCGAGCGTGCTGCGCTCGGCCTCCACATCCACCCAGCAGCCCTGGCAGCGCAGGTTGCAGGAGTTGATGATGGAGACGTAGAGGAAGGGCGGGAAGTATTCGCCGCGCCGCAGCCGCGCCTTGAAGCGCTCGACCGAGAGCATCCCCTTCACGCCGAAGTTCCAGAGGAACTTGCCGATGCATTTCGGATCGGCGGTGCGGAGGGTGCGGAGGACGAGCTGCGGGAGCATGAGGCGGGCAGGGTAGCGCGTGCTGCCGCGCGAGCAAGGAGCGGGCGATTGTGCTGCTCCCTAAAAGAAATCTGCAAATCTCGCTTGCGCGATTCTTGGAGCACTTCTAAATAGCCGGCCCTTTTCTTGCGCTCTCGCGATGAATTTCGCGCTCTCGCGGCTCCCGGCTTCGGTCTGGTGAGTCACCCGAGCGTCGCTTCGTCGGGTGATGTGGCGGGAGGAGAGAAAGGAGCGCGCGTCTCACGATGCGTCGCTCCGTCTGTAACGAACCGACTTTTTCAACCACACATGCCAACGATCAACCAGCTCGTCCGTAAGGGCCGCACGCAGGTGAAATACAAATCGAAGTCTCCGGCACTTAAGAACTGCCCGTTTCGTCGTGGTGTGTGCGTGCAGGTGATGACCCGCACGCCGAAGAAGCCGAACTCGGCGCTGCGCAAAGTGGCGAAGGTGCGGTTGACCAATGGCTTCGAGGTGATCGCCTACATCCCTGGCGAGGGGCACAATCTGCAGGAGCACTCGATCGTGCTGGTGCGCGGTGGCCGCGTGAAGGATCTGCCGGGCGTGCGTTATCATATCGTGCGCGGTTCGCTCGACGCTCTCGGGGTGGATAAGCGCCGTCGGAGCCGCTCGAAGTATGGCGCCAAGCGTCCGAAGGCCGGTGCCGCCGCGGGCGATGCAAAGAAGAAGTAACCCACATTCAAACTGACCTGACTCATGGCTCGTCGTCGCCGCATCATCCGCAAAACAGAAAAGCTCGATAGTCGCTACGGTTCACCCGTGGTGGCGCGGCTCATCGCCAGCATCATGCAGGACGGCAAGAAGTCGCTCGCGGAGCGCATTGTTTATAATGCCATCGAGGAGACGCGACAGGGGAGCGACTCGGTTGATCCGCTCGAAGTGCTCAACAAGGCGATCGACAACGTGAAGCCGCGCCTCGAAGTGAAGAGCCGTCGCGTCGGTGGCGCGACGTATCAGGTGCCGATGGAGGTGCCGCCGCATCGCCAGCTCGCGCTCGCGATGCGCTGGATTGTCGGCTTCGCGCAGACCCGGAAGAATATTCCGATGATGAAGGCGCTCGCGGCTGAGCTAAAGGACGCTGCGGCGCTCCAGGGTAACGCAGTCAAGAAGCGCGACGACACTCACAAGATGGCGCAGGCGAACCGCGCATTTGCTCACTTCCGATTCTAAGGCGATGTCCGCTGCTCTCGCTCCACAACCCACGACCAACTTAAACTCGCCGGACCGCGACTATCCGCTTGAGCGGACGCGGAACATCGGCATCGCGGCACACATCGATGCGGGCAAGACGACGCTGACCGAGCGCATCCTTTTTTACACCGGCATGATCCACAAGATCGGCGAGGTGCATGAAGGCACGACTGTGACAGACTGGATGGAGCAGGAGCGCGAGCGCGGTATTACGATTACCTCGGCGGCGACGACGTGCTTTTGGGAGCAGACAAAGCAGGAGGGGGTGTATAAGGCGTATGAGGGGATCAAGATGCGGGTGAACATCATCGACACCCCCGGGCACGTGGATTTCACGGCCGAGGTCGAGCGTTCTCTTCGCGTGCTTGATGGTGCGATCGCTGTCTTCTGCGCTGTGGCCGGCGTGCAGCCGCAGTCGGAGACCGTGTGGCGCCAGGCAACCAAGTATGGGGTGCCCCGCATCGCGTTCGTCAACAAGATGGACCGCACGGGTGCGAACTTCGCCAATGCGATCAATGACATGCGGACAAAGCTGCGCGCGAACGCGTGGCCCGTCCTCATTCCGCTCGGCGCTGAAGACCACCTTCGCGGGCAGCTCGACGTGATTAACAAGAAAGCGATCATCTATCTTGAGGACGAGAAGATGGGCTCGAACTACGTCGTTGAAGAGATTCCCGCTGAGCACAAGGAGATGGTCGAAGCAGCTTACAGCGATCTCGTGACAGCGATCGCCGACATCGACGAAGAGGTCGGCATGGCATTTCTCGAGGAGGCGCCGATCACCAGGGAGATGCTCAAGGCAGGCATCCGCCGCCAGACGATTGCGAACAAGTTTGTGCCGGTTGTCGGAGGATCGGCATTCAAGAACAAGGGCGTGCAGTATCTCGTCGATGCAGTCATCGACTACCTGCCGGGCCCCGTCGACATTCCGCCGGCGGTCGGTCAGGACACGGACGATGCGACGGTGAAGATCGAGGCGCCGCCGGACGATAATGCGAAGTTCGTCTCGCTCGCATTCAAGCTTTGGAGTGACCCATTCGTCGGCAAGCTGGTGTTCTTCCGCGTCTATAGCGGCAAGCTGACTAAGGGCGACACGGTCTATAACCCGCGCACCAACAAGCGTGATCGCATCAGCCGACTCATCCAGATTCAGGCCGACAAGCGCGAGGACATCGACACGATTTATTCGGGCGACATTGCGGCCATCGTCGGCATCAAGAACGTCACGACGGGCGACACGCTTTGCGACGAAGACCTTGCGATCCTGCTCGAACCGCCGTCCTTCCCGGACCCGGTCATCAGCATGTCGATCGAGCCGAAGACCAAGGTCGATCAGGAAAAGATGGGTGTCGCACTTCAGCGACTCGCCGAAGAGGATCCGACATTCCGCGTCTTCACCAACGAGGAGACGGGGCAGACGATCATCGCCGGTATGGGTGAATTGCATTTGGAGATCATCCGCGATCGGATG
Organism: Chthoniobacteraceae bacterium; assembly: GCA_040081625.1. Taxonomy (GTDB): domain Bacteria; phylum Verrucomicrobiota; class Verrucomicrobiia; order Chthoniobacterales; family Chthoniobacteraceae; genus VFJQ01. The sequence continues at coordinate 21,919 of JBEBGD010000041.1, read as the reverse complement.
CTGCGGGAATTCAAGGTCGATGCCAATTCCGGGAAGCCGCAGATCGCTTACCGCGAAACGATGACCAAGCCCGCGCACGGCGTCGGAAAACTCATCAAGCAGTCGGGCGGTCGTGGCCAATATGGTCACGTTGAAGTGGACGTCCGTCCGGCCGAGCGCGGCAAGGGCCACGTCGTCGAGAGTAAGGTCGTGGGCGGCACCATCCCGAAGGAATACATCCCGGCTTGCAAGAAGGGCATTGAGGAAGCGCTGCTCAGTGGCGTGCTCGGTGGCTATCCTGTGATCGATCTCGAGATCGACATCGTTTACGGCAGCTTCCACGAGGTCGATTCGAACGAAATGGCTTTCAAGATGGCCGCTATTTTCGCCTTCAAGGATGCGATGAAAAACGGCTCTCCGATCCTGCTCGAGCCGATCATGAAGGTGGAGAACACCACGCCCGATGAATATCAGGGCGACATCATGGGTGATCTCAACCGCCGTCGCGGATTCATCAAGGGCATCGAGATGCGCGCGGGTCTCTCGATTGTCAACGCGGACGTGCCGCTGGCCGAGATGTTCGGCTACTCCACGGCGATCCGTTCACTATCGAAGGGCCGCTCAAGCTACTCGATGGAGCCCTCACACTTCGAGCAAGTGCCTGAGAACGTGAAGAACGCCGTCCTCGACCAGAAAGGCAAATAATCATGCAAGGACAACGCATCCGCATCCGTCTGAAAGCTTTCGACTACCGCACGCTCGACGCGTCGGCACAGGAGATCGTGGAGACCGCCAAGCGCACCGGCGCACAGGTGGTTGGCCCGATTCCTCTGCCGACCCGGATCGAGAAATTCACTGTCAACCGCTCGCCGCACGTGGACAAAAAGTCGATGGATCAATTTGAGATCCGAACCCACAAGCGGCTGCTCGACATCGTCGAGCCCACAGCCAAGACCGTCGATGAGCTCAAGAAGCTCAATCTGCCGGCTGGCGTGGATATCACCATCAAGATCTAACCAGGAGCCGGCGAACTAAAATGAAGATCGGATTGCTTGGCCGCAAAGTCGGCATGACCCGCCTCTACGATGAGGCCGGAGTATCCACGTGTGTCACGGTGATCGAAGCCGGTGGCAACACGCAGCTGGAGCTTAAGACCAGGGAAAAGCATGGCTATGTCGGGGTGCAGGTCGGATACGACGAGCAGAGACCGCATCGAGTGACCAAGCCGATGCTTGGCGTATTTGCAAAGTTTGGGTCCACGCCAAAGAAGCGGGTGCGTGAGTTCCGCCTCGCAGACGACGTGAAGATCGATACCGCACTCGACTTGAGCGTAAAGCAGTTCGCCGTGGGCGACTGGGTCGATGTGATCGGACAGACCAAGGGCAAGGGATTCCAAGGCGTCCTCAAGAGGCACCACATGTCCGGCCAGCCGGAAACGCACGGTTCGATGATGCACCGCCGCAATGGTGCAATTGGAAACCGCTCGACTCCGGGCCGCGTCTGGAAGAATATGGGCATGCCGGGGCACATGGGCAACAAGCGTGTGACCGTGCAAAACCTCCGCATCGCGCAGGTGCGCGAAGCTGAGGGAGTGATCCTCGTCACCGGAGCAATCCCGGGCGCGAACGGAAGCTATGTGGTCGTGCGTCCGGCCAAGAAAAAAGTAAACCTGGGGGCCGCGAAGTAAGACATGGCAACGACTATCCTCACCATCGACGCCGCGAAGGCGGCAAACATCGAAATCGTCCAGGAAGAGGACAAATACAATCAAGCCGTCCACGACGTGGTCGTCGCGCTCCATGCCGGGCGTCGCAGCGGCTCGGCCAATACAAAGACGCGCGGCGAGGTCTCGGGGAGCAATGCGAAGCCATGGCGCCAAAAAGGCACCGGTCGGGCGCGTGCCGGTGAGAAGCGCTCGCCGATCTGGCGGGGCGGTGGTGTCGTGTTCGGACCGAAGCCGCGGGATTACTCCAAAAAGGTCAACCGGAAGGTGACCAAAGTCGCGTTGCGCAAGGCCTTCAGTGAGCGCGTGCTCAATGGCGACGTGTTGATGATTGACGGGTTTTCAGTTCCGGAAGGCAAGACCAAAGAATTCATCGCAGTGCTCGACAAAGTTTCGACTGAGCGGAAGACGCTTGTGCTCGCGGTGGGTTTTGACGAGCCCACGCTGCGCTCAGCGCGCAACGTGCGGGGGCCGCGCTTAAAACGCGCGATCGATGCCAACACCGAGGATCTGTTGCGATTTAAGAAGATCCTCATCACTGACGACGCGCTGGCGCAACTCGCGAAACGCATGGCCCTTAGCAAATGAACGAGCCGCACGATATCATCCAGACCATCTGCCTGACGGAAAAGGCAATGCGCCACACCGAGTCGGAGAATAAATACGTGTTTCGAGTGCGTCCGTGGGCAACCAAGCCGCAGATTAAGCACGCCATCGAGACTCTTTTCAAGAAGAAGGTCGTGAAAGTGAACACTATGGTCTTCCCGGGCAAGGCGCGACGCCAGCGCACTGCGGCTGCGGGGTTCACCAGCGACTGGAAGAAGGCCATCGTGCAACTCGCCGAGGGCGAGAAAATCGAACTCGCCTAACACCGACCCTGATTTACTGACATGGGACTCAAAACCTTTCGCCCAATCACGCCGAGCATGCGCTTCAAGGTGCTCCCGGATTTTTCCGAGATCACCAAGCTTAAGCCCGAGTGGAAACTAACCGAGCCGAAGAAGAAATCAGGCGGTCGCAACCACCATGGTCGCATCACCTGCCGCCATCGAGGCGGTGGCCACAAGCAACGCTATCGGATCATCGACTTCAAGCGCAAGAAGAGAGGAATCGAGGCCGAAGTCATTGCAATCGAGTATGATCCGAATCGCACCTGCCGGATCGCGCTGCTCAAGTATGCTGACGGCGAGAAGACTTACATTCTTGCGCCGGTGGGAGTGACCGTGGGCCAAAAGCTGATGGCTGGTGAGGATGCCGAGCCCAAGCCCGGTAACGCGCTGCCGCTCGGAGTCATTCCGCTCGGCACAGCCGTTCACAACATCGAATTCACGCCCGGTCGCGGCGGCCAGATTGCGCGATCCGCGGGCCAGCAGGCGATTCTGATGAATCGCGAAGCCGACTACGCGCTCGTGAAGTTGCCTTCGGGTGAGATCCGCAAGATTCACGTCAAGTGCTACGCGACGATCGGTCAGGTCGGAAACGTTGAGCACATGAACGTCAAGAGCGGCAAGGCCGGCCGGAGTCGCTGGCTCGGCATCCGCCCAACCGTGCGCGGCATGGTGATGAACCCGATTGACCATCCGATGGGTGGCGGACAGGGAAAATCCAAGGGTGGTGGCGGCCGTCATCATCCCGTCTCGCCGTGGGGCCAGCTCGCCAAAGGCTTCAAGACCCGCCCCAAACACAAGACCACCGACCGCTTCATCGTGCAGCGGCGCAATGCGACCAAAGCCAAGTAATCATTCGCCATGGGACGCTCACTCAAGAAGGGCCCGTTCGTCGAACTTCATGTGCTCGAGAAAATCGAGAAACAGAACGCGGCGGGCACCAAGAAGCCGATCAAAACCTGGTCGCGCCGCTCGACAATCACGCCGGATTTCGTGGGACACACGTTCCTCGTCCACAACGGCAAAATCTTTAACTCGGTCTATGTGACCGAGAACATGGTGGGCCACAAGCTCGGGGAGTTTTCGCCAACGCGAATCTTCAAGAAGCACGGCTCCCATACGGCGAAGGTCGCCAAGTAAGTCCGATCCCGCACGGGCAGCCAGTCGCATGAAACCGACAAAGCTGACCGTCGCGATGATCGCGGCGACCTTTGCGCTGGTGACTCCGTGGGCCTCAAGGCTCTCAGGGCAACCGGCCAGTTCTTTGACTGAACAAGAGATCGAATCCTCGGAAACGAAGACGGCGCTAGAGGCGTTATTGCGTGAAAACGCGCAATTGCGGCAAAAGCTCCAGCAATCCGGGGACTCGGTGGGTGGACTCCAAAGAAATCTGGCAGTGACCAACACCGAGGCTGAAGTGCTCAAACGCAAAGTATCCGAGTTGATCCTCCGATTCGAAGCGTTGGGCCTGGACTCTGCGGGCGATACCAGTCGACTCGAGCAGAGACTGCTAAAGGCTGTCAGCGACCTGCGCCTCGCCGAGGACGATCGGAGCGCATTGCGAAGCGCGCTTATCGAACTAACCGAGGCCGTGTTGCGCTATCAGAAAGCTGCAACCACTACCGACGCCGAAGTTCGGCTTGCGCTCGAGACCGCGACGCGCGATGCATCGAAGGCGCTTAGTGGCTTGCTCATCGCACCTGCTGAAGGTGTGCCAGCGGCGGGCTCACTCATCGCCGGAATGGTCATCGCGACAAAAGACGACCTCGCGCTCGTAGTAGCCAATGTGGGCCGCCAGCACGGGGTCCGAGCCGGGATGCCATTCAAAGTCGTCCGAGGCGAAGTCGAAATCGCTACCGTCCGAATCGTCGATGTCCGCGAAAGAATCGCCGGTGCAGTCATTCAAGATCTCCGTTCAGAAGTAGACAAAATTCACGTTGGCGACCACCTCAAGGTTATCGCTGACCGCTAAGTCCTTTTCCCAAAAACCAATCAACAACATGCAAGTCCGATCCATCTATCGAGGTGCACGCATCTCGGCATTCAAATGCCGGGAAGTCACGCATGCGATTCAAGGTCTTCCCGCCGGTGCCGCCGTGGACCTGCTAACCTTCACCCCCAAGAAGGCCGCCCAACTCGTGCTCAAGACCCTAAAGAGCGCGATCGCGAACGCAGAGAACAACAATAACCTGCGCGCCGACTCGCTCATTGTGCAGGAGGCTGTTGTCGGTGAGGGTCCCACGATGAAACGTTTTCAACCGGTCGCTCGCGGAAGTGCCCACCCGATCCTCAAGCGGAGTTCGCATATCAAGATCACGCTGACTGACGACCTCGAAAGTCTGCCGCGGCGCACCCGTGCTCGCGCAGAGTCGAGACTCCCGAAAGACAAGTCGAAGAAGTTCCGCCCAAAGGGCGGCGCTACGAAGAAATCCAAAGCCACGCCTGCCGTAGCTGAACCTGCGGAGGTGACCCCTTCGTCCGAAGCAAACTCCTGATTTATGGGCCAGAAAGTCAACCCCATCGGCTACCGTCTTGCAGTCAATCGCGACTGGCGTTCGCGCTGGTTCGCCACGGTTAAGGAAATGCCTGAGTTTCTCAGATCCGACGTCGAAATTCGTCGCTACGTGAAAGACAAACTCAAGCAAGCAGCCGTTTCGAAGGTCGTGATTGAGCGCGCGTGGAATAGCATCCGTGTGACAATTTTCACCGCGCGTCCTGGCGTCGTAATCGGCCGCAAAGGTGCCGAGATCGAGAAGATGACCGACGACATTTCCAAGATGGCTGGCGGTAAGCAGGTCAAGATTGACATTCAGGAGATCAAGACGCCGGAACTCGACGCGCAACTGGTTGCCGAAAATGTGGCCATGCAGATCGAGCGCCGGATTAGCTTCCGTCGCGCGATGAAGAAGTCGATCCAGACGACAATGGAAATGGGTGCCGACGGCATCAAACTGCGTTGTGCCGGTCGCCTTGGGGGCGCGGAAATCAGCCGCGCGGAATGGTATCGCGAAGGTAAGATCCCGCTGCACACACTGCGCACCGCGATTGATTATGGTTTCGCAGAGGCTCGAACGACCTATGGAATCATTGGCGTCAAGTGCTGGGTCTGCAAGAAGCAAGAGGTCGCCATAGCCTCGGAAGCAAAACCCGAAACCGCCGGTGGCATTGCCGCCGTCAGCTAACCACAAGGAAAACGCCCCATGCCTTTGATGCCCAAGCGTGTGAAGTATCGCAAGAGCCAGCGCGGCAGTCGCGCCGGCAACGCCTCACGCAACATCAACATCGACTTCGGTGCCTTCGCCCTGCAGACGCTTGAGCGAGCCTGGATCACCAACACGCAGATCGAAGCGGCGCGCGTTGCCCTTACCCGCAACATGAAGCGCAAGGGCAAGCTCTGGATTCGCATCTTTCCCGACAAGTCGGTTACCGCGCGCCCGCCTGAGACCCGAATGGGCAAGGGAAAAGGCGCTCCTGAATACTGGGTGGCCACCGTCCGTCCGGGAAACATCCTCTTCGAACTTGATGGAGTCCCTGAGTCGGTCGCCCGCGAGTCGCTGCGACTCGCAGCCGACAAACTGCCCGTCCGGACAAAATTTCTCGCGCGGCATCGCGCTGCCGTCTAACTTAACTCCGAGATGAAACCTAACGAACTGCGCGAACTCAGCGCCATTGAACTGACAGCCCGCGTCCGAGAACTCAAAGATGAGATCTTTCACCTCCGCATCCAGCAGGCCAGCGGGCAGTTGGAGAAGCCTCACCTGATCAGGGTGCACCGCAAGGAAGTAGCCCGGATTCTAACAATCCTCCGCGAGCGTCAGATTGCTGCCCAGCATGAGTCAGTTGCCGCCGCTGCCGCCACCAAGTAATCACGATGTCTGACGCTATAGAAACAATCACCAATTCCGTCACCGCCCTCAAACGTGGGTTGCGCAAAGAACGCATCGGACAGGTCGTCTCAGTCAAAATGCAGAAGACTTGCGTGGTCGAGACCATCACGCGGGTTCCGCATCCTCATTATGGCAAGATCATCAAACATCGGAAGCGCTTTTACGTCCACGACGAAGAATGCAAGGCTCAACTTGGAGACACCGTCCGCATCTCCGAGACTCGACCACTAAGTAAGCTAAAACGTTGGCGGCTTCTTGAAATCATTAAACACTAGAGTAGCTTCCTTACCCACTTATGGTCCAGATTCGCTCCAGACTTGATGTCGCCGACAATACAGGTGCCCGTATGGCAAAGATGATCGGTGTCATCGGGAAAAAAAATAAACTCGAAGCCGGAATTGGCGACGTAATCACGGCTCATGTCCGTGAGGCAGCGCCCGGCGGACAGATTAAGAAAGGTGAAGTCGTCCGTGCGGTTATCGTCCGTACTCGATATGCGATTCGGCGTGACGACGGAAGTTACCTTCGGTTTGATCGGAATGCTATCGTTATCATCGACAAGGATCTTAACCCGCGGGGCACGCGAATCTTCGGGCCCGTCGCTCGGGAACTGCGGGATAAGAATTTTATGAAGATTATAAGTCTGGCTCCGGAAGTTCTCTAATTGATGAAGACGAATAAGCGAAGTTTTCACGTCAGACGCGGCGACCTGGTTCAGGTAATTAGCGGCAATCACAAAGGTTCGCGCGGAAAAATTCTTCAGGTTATTACGAAAAAGGCGCAAATCATCATCGAAGGTGTCCGTCTGATCAAAAAGCATGTCCGCCGTTCGCAGGAGCATCCAAATGGCGGTATCGTTGAGCGTGAGGGCCCTATTCACGTTAGTAATGTCAAGCTGATTGAGAGGCCTGAGGTTAAAACTCCTGCCCGATCCAAACCCAGATAATTATGGCCGTCGAAATCTACGAATACTACAAGCAGACGGTTGTGCCCGCTCTACGCGAGAAGCACTTCTATAAGAATCTGTATCAGGTTCCGAGGATCGAGAAGGTCGTGCTCAATTCGTGTGTGAGCGCGAGCCTTAGCGACCACAAGCAGGCGCTTGAGGACGTGAAAGCTGAGTTGACGACGATTACCGGCCAGAAACCGGCAGAAACGCGCGCTAAGAAGAGCATAGCCAACTTCAAACTCCGTCAGGATCAGGCGATTGGCGCGAAAGTGACCCTCCGCGGTGCTCGCATGTATGAGTTCCTTGAGCGACTCATCAAGATGGGACTTCCGCGCATCCGTGACTTTCGTGGAGTCTCACCTCGAGCATTCGACGGGAATGGTAATTACACCCTCGGAATCTCCGACCAGACGATATTCCCAGAGATCGAGTTGGACAAAATCAAGCGCACCATCGGCTTCGACGTGACTATAGTGACCACTGCGACGAACGACTTGGAAGCAAAGTCCCTGCTTGCCGAGCTTGGGATGCCCTTTAGTGATAAACTCAAACGCCCGCAGGTCGTCCCGGCGGGAACTGCCGCCCAACTATCATGAGCCAGATCTCCGACCCAATTGCTGACTTCCTGACTCGATTGCGGAACAGCACCCGGGCTGCGCAGTTTGAGACATCCGCCCCTTATTCGCGAATCAAGGCGGAGATTGCGCGAATCCTGAAGCAGGAGGGCTACATCTCTGACTACGTTATTGAGACGTCCGGGCGATTCCCGCAGATCAAGGTTACCAACAAATATGTCAACCAAAGCCCCGCCATTACCGGCTTGAAACGAGTAAGCCGCCCCGGCCTTCGCAAATACATCGGGGCTGATGAGATCCCGCGCGTGCTCGGTGGGATGGGCGTCTCAATCCTTTCGACACCGAAAGGCGTGATTTCGGGCCGCGATGCCCGCAAACAGAACATCGGCGGCGAACTCCTCGCCACAATTTGGTAAATCAACTAAAGAATCGTCATGTCACGCATAGGCAAAAAGCCCATCGAACTTCCCGCAAAGGTCAAAATCAATTTTGCTGCCGACGGAGCGGTTATGGTTGAAGGTCCGAAGGGGAAATTGCAATATACTCTGCCTAAGCAGATCAGGGGTGCTGTGAGTAATAGTCAGGTTACCTTTGAGCGCAGCGGGGACGATCGAAGGGCGCGCGCATTGCACGGCTTGGCGCGTGCGTTGATCAGTAATATGGTGCAAGGGGTCAATGAAGGGTTTTCAAAGGATCTTGAAATTCAAGGTGTGGGTTTCAAGGCTGCTCTGCAGGGAAAAGTGCTAAAGCTCAACCTTGGCTATTCTCACGACATTCTTTTCCCGATTCCGGAGGGAATTAAAATCACTGTCAACGACGCCATCAAGATCCGCGTAGAAGGTATTGACCGCCAGTTAGTCGGCCAAGTAGCGGCAAATATCCGCGCCTACTATCCGCCGGAACCTTACAAGGGTAAAGGCGTTCGATATGTCGGAGAGCAGATAATTCGTAAGGAAGGCAAAACCGTTCAGTAATCACACATGGTGTCTCGTAAAAAACAAACAGCAATGCGTCACCAGCGGATCCGCAAGCGGATCGCCGGAACCGCGGAACGTCCCCGTCTTGCTGTGCACTTCTCCGGCATGCACATCTACGCCCAAATCATCGACGATGAGAAAGGGTGCACGCTGACCTCGGTGAGCACAACCGAGGCAGTGCTCCGTGAAGGCTCCAAAGCGAATATTGCCACTGCACAACGGGTCGGAGCGACTCTTGCCGAGCGAGCCAAGGGCAGTAAAATCACAAACGTGGTCTTCGACCGCGGCGGCTTTCGCTACCATGGGAAGGTCAAGGCGCTCGCTGATGCTGCTCGCGAGGGCGGTCTCCTATTTTAATCATACTTCCCTATTTTCATGGCAGCACCCAACAACCGTAGCCGCAGACCAGAATCGCAATCAGCCGCATCCGCAGAGAAGGACGCGCTGACCGAGAAAGTCGTATTTATCAATCGTTGCGCCAAAGTCGTAAAGGGGGGACGTCGTTTTAGCTTCAGTGCGCTTATCGTGATTGGAGATCGCCAAGGTCGCGTCGGGTGCGGTTTCGGAAAGGCAAACGAAGTGTCAGAGGCAATCCGCAAGGCGAGTGATTCAGCAAGGAAGGCGATGGTTAAGGTGGCGCTTCGAGAACATACTATTCCTCACGAAGTCATCGGTGAGCACGGCGGCGGTCGAGTCCTGCTGCGTCCTGCGTCGCCTGGCACTGGCGTAATTGCTGGTGGTGGGGTGCGTGCAGTGGTTGAGGCTGCGGGAATTCGCGATGTGCTCGCGAAGTCACTGGGTTCTAACAATCACGCGAATGTAGTTAAAGCCACGCTAGATGCTTTGGGGCAGCTCCGTCTGCGTGATGAAATTCTTGCCATTCGCGGTATCCGGGTAAAAGCGCCAATCTTACTGAGCTAATTGTAATTTAACTGCCATGCTTACACTATCGAATCTTAAACCAACGCCCGGTTCTAAACACAGAAGGAAGCGCGTCGGCTGCGGCGAAAGCAGCGGGCATGGCAAGACGTCAGGCCGGGGCCACAAAGGTCAGAAGGCACGTTCGGGTGGCAGCATCCGCCTTGGTTTCGAAGGAGGTCAGATGCCGTTGTTGCGTCGTATTCCGAAACGCGGATTCAACAACACTGCCTTCAAGAAAGCATGGGGTATCGTCAATATTGGCGACCTTGAACAATTCGATGCCGGCGCTGTAATTGACGAAGCATTGCTCCGCAACGTGCGATTGATTCGCGGGCTTGTCTACGGCGTAAAGCTGCTCGGAGACGGTGAAACCTCCAAAGCGCTTATTATTAAGCTTGATGCCATCAGCGACACGGCTCGCGAGAAGATTGAAAAGGCTGGAGGATCCGTAGAATTGTCCGCGAAGGCTGAGCCTGTCAAATGACTGGACGCCGCGTGACGGTCAGATTCTACCCGTGAGATTTGGTGTGCATCAGGGCCGGCAGGAAGTGCGTATCGAACTATGATTTCAGCTTTTGCTAACAGCTTTAAGATCCCCGAGCTCCGCTCGCGCATCTTGTTCACTTTGGCCATGCTGGTGGTCTTTCGTGTTGGGACCGCAATCACATGCCCTGGAATAAACTCCGCGCTACTTCAGCAGTGGTTTGACTCCCAGATAAACACCAGCGCTGGGGGGTCTGTGGCCGCGTTGTTCAACATTTTCAGCGGTGGTGCGTTGGAGAACTGCGCGATTCTGTCGCTGGGCGTGATGCCATACATCAGCGCCAGTATCATGCTTCAATTGCTCACGGCTGTCGTTCCGCAACTGAGCAAGTTGGCGAAAGAGGATGGGGGGCGTCAGCGCATCATGCAATACACGCGCTACACAACGATAGCGCTATGCCTCTTTCAAGGCTATCTGCTCTCGCTGACTTTTGAGAACCCGGCGCAGAGCCCATTTCTCGGAGGCATTGAGAGGTTCATGACGATTGACAACCCGCTTGTCTTCGATCCGGGATTGAAGTTTCGCTTGCTGACTGTGCTCACATTGACAGCCGGAACCATGTTTCTGATGTGGATTGGTGACCAGCTTACGGACCATGGAGTGGGTAATGGCATGTCCGTGATTATCGCGGCAGGGATTGTCGCGCAATTGCCGGCCGGAATGCTTCAGGCGTGGCATACCTTTGTTCCCGCTGCGGGGAAGGCCAGTCAGGTCAACCCAATGGTGTTGGTATTGATGATTGCGTTTCTCGTGCTCGTGATCGCGGGCGTCATTTGCGTGACGCAGGCACAGCGCAAGGTAAGTGTGCAGTATGCAAAACGAGTGGTAGGTCGAAAGGTATTTGGGGGCCAAACGCAATACATGCCGCTTAAGGTCAATTATGCTGGTGTGATGCCGATCATTTTTGCCCAAGCGATCCTCGTTTTTCCGTCGACCATTGTGAAGATGCTGCATTCAAATTCCGCGGAGAAGATTGCGGATGCACTGACGCACGGTTGGATTCATTATGCGCTTTACGGTGCGATGATATTCTTCTTCAGCTACTTTTGGGTGGCGACTCAGTTCCAGCCGCAGCAGATCGCAGACGACTTGAAGAAGTATGGGGGATATATCCCTGGTGTGCGTCCGGGCAAACCGACGGCTGATTTTTTGGATTTCACGATGACACGTCTTACATTCGCGGGCGCGGTCTTCCTGACCATCATCGCAATTCTGCCGCAGATGCTCTCGGAAATGTTGCAAGTCCCTTACATTGCGGCGCAGTTCTTTGGGGGAACGAGTTTGCTGATCGTTGTGGGTGTAGTGCTGGACACCATGCGGCAGGTGGAGACTCACCTGATTCAGCGCCACTACGACGGTTTTCTCCGCAAGGGTCGCATCCGCGGGCGTTTCGATCGGACCCCGGCGGGCCGTGGCGAAGCGGTGCAACAGAGCGCATTGATCTGGCTCTATGCCGCCATCGGTGCATTGATTGTTGCGGGAGTGGCGGCGTTGCTGGCCACTCGCTTTCATTGATGTGATCCCGATCAAGAACGATCGCGAGATCGAAAAGATGCGATTAGCTTGCAAGGCCGCGAGCGCGGTGCTCAATCGGATTTGCGCTATGATCCGACCGGGTGTCAGCACTCGAGACGTCGATCAGGCCGCTGCGGACTTCATGGCCGAAGAGGGCTGCACCAGTGCGTTTCTTGGCTACCGGAGATTCCCCGGTCACATCTGCATCTCGATCAACGAAGAGGTCGTCCACGGCATCGGCGGTTCGCGACGCATTCAATATGGTGACATCGTCAAGATCGACTGTGGGGTTTGTCTGAGAGGCTGGGTTGGCGACACCGCGACGACAGTGCCGGTTGGCGTGGTCGACCCGCGCGTTCAGCGCCTCTTGCAAGTAACCGAGGAGACTCTCGAACTCGCCATTACTCACGCGCACGCCGGTCGCCGGCTCGGCGACCTGTGCGCTGCGATCGAGGACGAGATCGTAGCCAACGGATACAGTGTAGTGCGTGAATTCGTCGGACACGGGGTCGGGCGCAAACTCCACGAGGACCCGCAAGTGCCGAACTACGGGCGTCCCGGCACCGGGCCGAAACTCCGCCCGGGCATGACTATCGCAATTGAACCCATGGTCAACATGGGCGGAGCCGCCGTGCGTGTGCTGGACGACGACTGGACAGTAGTGACCGTTGATGGGAAGCCGTCGGCCCATTTTGAACACACGGTTCTGGTCACAAAGGGCGAGCCGGAGATTCTGACTTGGCGCGAGCGGGCGGTCTCAAAATAAATTGCAAACCGGACGGTTTCGAATTCGATTCAATGTCCTCTGCTAAACTGCCCACAGCTCATCCCGCCCGGGGCTCCGGAAAAATGAGCATTCTTTGCAATCGCGTCTTGCCGGGTGACAAAGTCCTGCTAGAAAGCAGTCCCTGCAATCTGCCGAAGGGGACAAATACCTTCCGACAGAAGTAGCGACCATCTTCAAAATCGCACCGGGGAGCACCGAGTTCGCCGGGGCGATTTTTTGTCCTACAGAGTCAGAGAGAATCACCTTCAATACCAGTCATCACCATGAAAGTCCGAGCCTCCGTAAAACGTCTTTGTGAAAGCTGCCGTGTCGTAAAGCGACAAGGCGTCGTGCGCATCATCTGTAAAAACCCGCGGCACAAGCAGCGGCAAGGCTAACCAAACAACTAACCTGTAACTCAAACCCGTCATGCCCCGTCTTCTCGGCGTCGATATTCCCGGCGACAAGCGCATCGAAGCTTCGCTTCCCTACATCTATGGTATCGGGCCCAGCCTTGCCAAAAAAGTTCTGGACCAAGCCAATGTAGATCCGAACATCCGGGCGAAAGAGCTAACGCCGGAGCAGATCAATCACATCATTCAGGCGATTTCGGCCAATAAGATCCCGGTTGAGGGCGACCTTCGGCGCGAGGTTCAAGGGCACCTCAAGCGTCTCCAAGCAATCAACTGTTATCGGGGCATCCGCCATCGTCGCAGCCTGCCCGTGCGCGGCCAGCGCACGAGCACAAACGCCCGCACTCGGAAGGGTCCGCGCAAGACCGTAGGTGTCGTCCGAGCTAAGGAAACTAAGGGCGGTAAAGCTTAGTCAACTTTCTATAATATCATGGCCGAATCCAAAGAATCTAAGAAGACCACGAAGAAAACAGCGACAGCGGAAAACGCCCCCGCTGCACCTGATGCAATCACGGCACCTGTGGCTGGGGAGGGCGCATCGGCGCCAGCACCGAAGGCACCCAAGGCTAAGAAAGTTGCAGCGAAAGAGGCGATTCCGGCTGTCGCTGCGACGGTAGCGCCCGAGGCTCCGGTTCGGGACGAGCTCTCGCTCGATCCGAATCTCGCGGTGGAGCCAATCAAAGTCGTCAAGGCAAAGGGGAGCAAGAACGTGCATACCGGAGTGGCGCACGTTCAAGCATCCTTTAATAACACGATCGTCAGTATCACCGATGGCAATGGCAACGTGATCGGCTGGTCGAGCGGGGGAAAATGCGGTTTTAAGGGCTCTCGTAAGAGCACGGCGTATGCAGCGCAGATGGTGGCGCAGGATGCGTGCCGCCAGGCGATGGGGCACGGGCTTCGCGAAGTCGAAGTGCGGGTGAAAGGCCCCGGTGCTGGCCGCGAGTCCGCAGTGCGCGCCATCCAAGCCGTGGGTCTGGAGATCACCATCATCAAGGACGTGACGCCTGTGCCGCACAATGGCTGCCGTCCGCCGAAAGCCCGCCGCGTATAATCCAACTTCACCTTACTCATGGCACGCTACACCGGACCCAAAGACAAGATCAGCCGCCGCTTCGGCGTGCCGCTGTTCGGCACGACCAAGACGCTCGAAACCAAGAATTATCCGCCCGGCATTCACGGACCGAAGGGTGGTCGCCGCAAGGTTAGTGACTATTCGCTCGCGCTTGCGGAGAAACAAAAGCTTCGTTTCATGTATGGCGTGCTGGAGCGCCAGTTCCGTCGCTATTTTGGCATCGCACAGAAGAAGCGCGGCGTGACCGGCGAGATACTGCTTCAGATGCTCGAGACGCGGCTGGACAATGTAGTGTTCCGGCTCGGCTTCGCCAACAGCCGTTCGGCCTCACGCCAATTTGTGGGCCATGGGCATATTACGATCAATGGCCGCAAGGTCGATATTCCGAGCTATGCTGTCAGGCCGGGTGATGTGGTGGGCGTGAAAGATACGCCGCGCTGCCGGAGTTTGGCCGCACGAAGCCTTGAACTCATGCAGATTACGCCCGTTCCGGACTGGCTCCTGCTCGATAAGGATCACTTCAAGGGCACGATCTCGCGCATCCCGTCGCGAGATGAGATCGCACCAATCGTAAACGAACAACTCATCGTCGAGCTCTATTCGCGCTGATCGGCGTTACGCCGCAATGGTTTAACGGTCATCTCATTCATCGCAATAAACGCGTGACCGCGGTGATCGCGACGAGGGAGAGATAAACGATAAGAGAGGCAATGGGCCGCACCGTAATGCGGGGCGCGACTTGGCTCGGGCGCATGGCCAAGGCAAGTGCGGTGCCGGCGAGCAGCCATGTTGTGTGATTTGTCCACGGGGCGACCGCTGGGGCGTCGGACTGAGCGGGATACCAAAGCCACCAGGCGCGGTGTTTCCACGCGAGCGGATCAAGCAGGAGGCTGGTGAGCGCGCAGCATGAGCCGGTTAATGCGGCGCTGGCGCGGTGGGATGCGCGGGGGCAGATCCGCAGCACAGTCTCGCGGGAGCCGAGGATTACGAGCAGCCATAGGAATGGGAGAGCGAAGGGGATCGGGCCAATCTTCCAGCCGAGGTTGGTGGGATAGTGAACGGGCCCGAGGGGGAGCGCGATGCTGGCGCTTGCAATGCTGATGAGCAGCCCCGCGCCGAGAATGAGGATGCACCAGTGGCGCGCGGCGCGCAGCCCCTCGGCACGGACGGTAGCGAGGTAGGCGCTGATGGCGCCGAGCGTGACCCACGCCGGGTCCAGCCCGCGGCTGAACAGTCCGAGCGCATCGCGCAGATCTGCATTTGGAATACGGTGGGCAAAGTCCGGGTCCGCGAGCATCCCGGGCCCGAAGCCGCTCAACCAGACGAGGGCGACGAGCGCGGTGGAGGCGAGGTAGAGCGGCCAGAGCATCGAAGCGAGCACGGCGAGCCGTGAGGGGCGGAATGATAAAGCTGGGGACATTGCAAGCGAGGGTAGCGCAGCAGCGCCCGCTGGCGAGATGCAGCTTCCCCTCGCCCGAATCTCCCAACCAGTCCTCGCGTGGAAATGGGGTTGAAGCTGAAAAGTCCGAGAATCGAGCGAAGTGACATCAGATTTGTTTTGAATCTATACGGCTACATCGTGTCTGAGTGGTCACTTGCATGAGACTCCCCGTCGCACTTCTCCTCGTCGCTACCGCCACTTTCGCAGAGACTGATCCGGCCACGGAGGCTTCGGTGCTCGCCGTGGCGAAAGCGATGCCGACGGTTGTGAACATCAATACGACCGGGGTGATTCAGCAGCAGGTGCGCGATCCATTTGAGAATTTCTTTCGCGGCTTTAATGGCCGCATTCGTCCGCCGCGCGTAATCCAGCAGCAGGTGCAGAGTCTCGGCACGGGCTTCATCGTGGACGCAAGCGGCTACATCGTGACCAATGAGCACGTCGTGACGCGCGCGGAGGAGCTGAAGATTTCCGTGACGACCAATGACGGAAAGACCTATGAGGCGCGTTATATCACAGGCGAGCCGGCGACCGATCTCGCGTTCCTTAAGATCGATGGCGCGAAGCCGTTTCCGTTCATTAGCGCGAACGATCTGTCGGCGAATCATCTGGGGCAGACCGTGCTCGTGTTGGGCAATCCGATGGGCTATGGCAGCTCGGTTTCGCGGGGCATTCTCAGCGCGAAAAATCGCACGGTGGAAGTCAGCGGGAACGAATACAAGGGGCTGATCCAGACCGACGCGGCGATCAATCCGGGGAACAGCGGAGGGCCGGTCGTCGATCTCGCGGGAAAGCTCGTGGGCGTGAGCAGCGTGAAGATGGCGTTCACGCCGCAGGGGGTGCCGACGCAGGGGCTCGGTTTTGCGATTCCCGGCGACGTCGTGCGCGACAAGGTGCGCGAGTTCACGAAGACGGCGCAGCAGAAGCCGAAGCTGGCGCCCGCCGCGGATTCGCTGGCGCGGAAGTTCTTCGGCGTCGTGTTGCAGGATCTCACGCCCGAGCTGCGCAAAAGGTTTTCCGCGAGCGATGATCCCGGCGTGCTTGTCGCCGATATCGAGCGCGGTTCGCCTGCCGAGCGCGCCGGGATGACGGGCGGGCTGGTCGTTCACCAGATCGGTCGCTACGATGTGGACAGCGTGCGGAGGATTGAAGAAATCCTCGCGCAGATCAGTCCCGGGTCTCTGGCGGATTTCACGGTTAGTGTGCCAAGCCGCGTGCGCGGCCAACTCGTGCGCCAACTCCACACCGTGACTCTCACGGCGCGCTGAGGCGGACTGAAGGTGCTACGGGATCGGAGTTAGCGTGAGCGTTCCGGTGTGCAAAACGGCGCCCTTGACCGACGAGCCGGAAAAGGTGCCGTAACCGAGGCCGGCTTTCTGGAAGAAGACGCCGCTGAGGTTCACACGCTTGGCGCTAACAGGGTGGACGAAGTTGCCGCTGAGCGCTCCGGTCGTCGTGTTGATGCGCATGCTGAGCTGCTTTTGGTTGCCGCCGGCGACGGCGACCTTGTTGTCGGAGGCGACGGTGACCTGCTCACTGATCGGAGCGAGCAAGTTGCCTTGATCGATCATTACGGTCGCATTGGGCGAGGCACCGTTGAGTGTTGTGAGAACGCGCGCACCTGCGACGGGCGGCAGATATACTGAGCCGATCAGCCCGAGCCCATTGATACTGAACCCAAACGGATACAACGGTGCGCGCGGGTCTGCGGGCCGCAGCCAGTCGAGAGGGCTGCTCAAATCGCTGCCGGCGAGATCCGCGTGAGTGACCTGACCGAGGATGACGCCGCGCTTTTTGTAAAGATTGATGAAGAGCGGCCATGTGCCGTCCTTGGTCAGTGGCACAGTTTGCTTCGCCGTGGTGCCGTCGGGCAGGCGGCCGGTCCAGCTCACCTTGCCGGCTGCATCGATCTTCATGGTTGCCCAGCCGGTGCCCTGCGGCAGGCCGGCCCCGAGCGTCTGCGGGAAGAAGATAGTGTAGCTCTTCACTAGTGTGCCAGGCGCTGGTGCGCCCGGGCCGTAAACGGCGCGATCGGCGCTCACGAGGCTTTGCGTGGTCGGCGTGTTCACGGTTCCGGTGATCCGGTGCGTGCCGCCGGGGGCAGTGTCCACCGTGAGATCGAGGACGAGGGGTGAACTGCGGCGCCGTTCGACCTGGCCTTGGAAGCGACCGGAGCCGCTGAATTCACCTTTGATCCGGTAAGTAAGTCCCGCGAAGGTGAGCTGACCGCTGAAGGTGCCGGTCGCGCCGAGGTTCAGTTTCAGGAAGCCTGCACTCTCGAAGCCGAAGATATTTGCTTTGACCAGGCCGTTATAGGCCCCGGAGATCGGCCCAAACGGACTCGCGATGAAGTTCGCTGTCAGTGTTGCATCCACATCGGGCATCGTGAAAGTCAGCGCTCTGCCGAGGAATTCCGTCGGCAAGCCGCCGGCTGGCGTGAGCACCCATTTGTCGAATACCTGGCCGTTGCCCGGCTGCGCCGTGACCGCGACCGTGGACCCGGCGTCGCGCTGGCTGGCGGGAGCGAACCCCGCCGAGACCGAGCCCAGTCCGCTTATAGTGGTCGTGAGGTTGCGCTGCTGGATGTAGAGAAACTTGAGGACGGCGATCTTCGATTCGTTGTTAGCCTTGTCCACGGACCTGATCTCGAACGTGTTCAGCCCGAGCACCAGCTTGTTATTGCCGGTTCCGGTCTCGGCGCCGAGGAAGGTGGCGGTCCAGTCCACGGTTTGCGCGGGGAGACCAGGCACGATCAGATTCTCCCAGATTCCGCCGTTTAGCCGATAGCTCAGGCGGATGAGGCCGTCGGGCGCCTCGTTGTCCGCGGCGCGCCCGGTGATTGCCACGTCCGACGGAGCCTCGAGCCGCGTGTTCTTTTTCGGTGCGGTTATGGCGACACTCGGGATGATCGAGTCGAGACGCGGATCGTCTTCGCTGATGTTGATCGCGACTTCGGTCAGGAATCCGAAGCTGAAGTCGTAGGCCTCATTCGGCTGCAGGCCGATGATGGCGCTCTTCGTCGCCTGATAGAAGGCGTCGTCCTTCGGCACGAGGGTGATGTCCACGGAAGCCCGGTTTGCGCCGATCTCGACACTGCTGTTGAGCGGATCGATCACTTCGCGCATGATGCCGTTCACGTCGGAGTAGGTCAGCTTATAGTTAAAGGGCAGCGTCTGCGTCCCGCCGAAGCGGAGGAAGACAAATAGGGATTGAGGGGTGACGAGGTCGCGGGTGATCCGGAACGTCGCGGTATCCAGCGGGTTCTCGGCGGCTTGTCGGTCGTTGTTGAGGATCGCGATCTGGATTTTCGGTCGATCGTTGTCCACGATCTGCACCGTGTCGGATCCCGGATTGCCGATCACATAGCTGGCGTCCGATACCGCCGCGAGAGTGATAGTTTCATTCCCTTCGAAGAGACCGTCGTCATAGATTCGCACGGGGACCGCTACGGCACGTTCAAACGCCGGAATCGTGACCTGCGTGGGCAGCGTCTCGTAGTCGCCGGCGCCGTTGCCGGGCGTGCCGGTTCCGCCGGCGGAGAGGAAGACGGTGAGCGGCTGGTCGGTGACTTTCGATCGTGCCACGAGGAAGGTGCCGCCGTCGCTCGGCAGGGCAGCGACCGTTTCCGCCGCGCGCGGATCGATGGCGCTGACGGTGACGAACTGGTTTTCATCATCGGCGATGTCGATGGTCGTAAGGGTCGTTCCGCCGAAGGAGACTCCCGTGCCCAGTAAATTGGTGAGCACCACATTGACCGTCTCGGTATTCTCGGGGAGCGAGTCCGGGTGAATCGGCACCGGGATGGTCTGCGTGACGTCGCCGGGATTGAAGGTGAGCGTTCCGGTGACGGGCGTGTAATCGACGTTCGCGGTCGCGGTTCCGACCGTCGTCGAGTAGTCCACGGTGAAAGCGCTCGTCGTCGGGCCGAGGCGCCGGACGATGATGTCCTGATTGGTGATCGCGCCGGGCTCGACGATGCTTTGGCGCTGCTGCTCGAAGACGACGCGTTCCTGGCCGCTCGCGGTGCCGTAGAGCCGGATCTCGCCAAAGATGAGCCGACCGACGAGCCCGTCGGGATTGCCCGGATATGCGTAGGCCGGCGCCACGCGGCTGTCGGGATTTTCGTCGCTGATCTCGAGTTGCCAGGTGCCCTGTGTATTCTCTCCCCAGTGGCGCGTCGTGGATAGAACCCAGCCTCCCGTGCCGGTCTGAAGCTGAAAATTATCGGTGATCGCCGTGTCCACGTAGTCGGCGCGATAGAATGGAGGAGGCACGAAATCCGGCGGGCTGAAGACCGAGGATCGCGGCACAGCGAGCACGCTGCGGGTGCCGGAGGGCGAAACGAGCGCGATGCGCAATTGGCCGCGCGATGGGTGTGCGATGCGCACTTCGATTTCGATCTGTTCGGCCCGCAGGTTCTGCTGGCCGCTGAAGTTGAAGCTGAACGTCTTGACCGAGGCATTGTCCGGGACTAATCCGCCGATCCCGGTGGGCGTCACGCGGACGGACTGCGTGAGTTCCTGCCCGAGATTTGCCCATGTCAGGCTGCGTGCGACCGCTGCGCCGGCATCGACTAGGCCTGCGCCATAGTCATTGTTGAATTTGAAATTGGCTTCGTTGGTCTCGCGCTGCGGGCTGGCGAGGGCTGGGCGCATCACCCAGCCGGGGCTGCCTTCATCGACTTTGATCGCCGTGCCCGCGAGGATCTCCTTCACGTCGCGCCAGCCGAGGTCGGAATTGGCCGAGAGCATGAGCGCGACGACGCCGGTGGCGACCGGCCCTGCCGCGGACGTGCCGTTCATCTGGTTGGTGTAGTCGAGATTCGGGAGGTCCGAACCGCCGTCGAACGGGATCGAATTCGGATTGAGCCCCGCGGTGCCGCTCACATCGGTCGTCGTGCAACGCTGCTCGACGCCGAACGTGCCGAAGCCGCCGCCCGGCGCACAGATCAGCAGCGATGCACCCGGAGTGCTGTAGGAGGAGAAGGTGCCGAAGCAATTGAGCGCGCCGACGGTCACGACGTAGCGCGAGTTGGTGGTGGTGAAGAAGTTCGCGTTGGATTGCTCGGAGCGTGAATTACCCGCGGAGAAGACGACGACCTGACCCTTGCCGTCCCGCCCGAGCGTTGCCGCATCGCGCAGCGCTGCCTTGCCCAATGGCCCGAGGCTGACCAGGTCTGCCGGATAGCCATTGGCAAAGCCCCAGCTATTGTTGCACACCGAGACCTGCGTATTGCCCGGGTGCCAGTAGAGCGCGTTGGCAGTGTCCTGGTCCGTGAAGGGCCCGGCGATTAGCCGAAGGCCGAGCAGCCTTGCATTCGGAGCGACGCCGCTGACGCCCAGCAACGAACCGGTGTTGATGTCCGGCACGCCGTTGTTTTGCGCTGCCGCCGCGAGTCCCGAGACGCTGGTGCCGTGGAAGTCGCCGTTGGCGACGACGGGTTTCGGGTCGTCGTCCGCATCGTTGAAGTCGTGATGCAGCTTCGAGCCGATCGGCGGGCAGTTGTCCTTCAGATCCGGGTGCTGCGTCTCGAGGCAATCATCGATGACCGCGATCGTGGTGTTGTTTCCGAGCGTCACGTCCCACGCCGCCAGTGCGTTGATATCGATGCCGACGCGCGCGCCGAGCTGGCCGGTGTTCACGAGGTGCCATTGCCGGTTGAAGAATTGATCCTTCGGCACCGCGAAGAGCGGGTTCGCATATCGGGCCAGCACCGGCGTCGCGCGCACGCCTTGCGCCTGGAGCGCCTGCGAGCGATCCAGCGCTTCATACGGATTGTCGAAGCCGAGGATCACGAGATTAGTCACCCGTGTCCGCTTCATGGCTTTCGCGCCGGCGAGTGTCTGGACGCTCTCGGCAGTCCTGCCGTCGGTGAGGAGCACCTGCACTTCGCTCGTCCCGATGCGTCGATACGGGCGCTCACGCCGCGCGCCCTTTTCATAAAGCACCGGCGAGACCTCGGCTTCCGGGAATGAGCCACTGACGATATCGCCCCGAGCCGCCGCCATCGCGCGATCGAGCGGCTTTTTCAGCCTCACGAGGACGCTCGAGACGCGGTCTTCAAAGACGGCCGCGTCCGGCAGCACGCCCTCGGCCCTAATTTTCAAAAGACCGGCGGGAAGATCGCCCGTGCGCTTGATCTGCACTTCGTCGAGCGCGAGATCCAGTTTCCGCGCCTGGCCGTTTTCCTCGATGTTGATGTCCGCGATCGCCTGGGCAAAGGCGGCGCTCGCAAAGATCGCGGCACTGCCGAGCAGAGCGAGAAAG
>JBEBGD010000139.1:0-12108 GCA_040081625.1 Chthoniobacteraceae bacterium | reverse complement strand
GCTCCCGAGGCGCGACGCGAGCCACAACTCCTGCTGCGCATCGGTGAGCGGCAGCGCGCCATCGGCTTGCGGAATGAGCGGCGCGCGTCCGCGCGGCAGGAATCCGGCGCCGACAGTTTCCTCGACGCTCTCGCGAAATGCGTCGAGCACGCGGGCGAGATCGTCGGCGGTGTGCGCGGTCGAGATGAAATTCGGGCGCCCTTCCCAAGCGTGAATGCCGCGCAGGCGCAGGTGCGCCCATAGCACGCCGGCGAATTTGTGTTCCGGCGGCGGCGGCAGGTGGAACATCGAGCTGAAACGCGACCAGCGTAGCGGTGCGCCGGCCTGCTCGAGCACGCCGTTGAGTTCGCCGACGAATGTCTCCGCAGTCGCATTGAGCCGCTCCTGCAACGCCGGACCGCGCGCTTTCAACTCCGTGAGCACCGCCTTCGCCGCCGCGAGCGCGAGCGGATGCCGCACGAATGTCCCCGCGAAAAACGTCACGCCGATTTCCGGCACCGAGTCGTCGCCGAACGTCCACGCGCCGCCGTCGAGCGCATCCATGTAATGGCGCGCGCCGGCAACGATGCCGATCGGCATTCCGCCGCCGAGCACCTTGCCGTAGGTCGCCAAATCCGCGCGCACGCCAAACCACGCCTGCGCGCCGCCGGGATGGCAGCGGAAGCCGGTGACGACTTCGTCGAAAACTAGCGCGATCTCGGATTCCGCGGTCACCCGCCGCAGCTCGTGGAGAAATTCGCGAGGCTGCAATTCGGGACGCCGGCTCTGCACCGGCTCGACGAGCACCGCGGCGAGTTCGTGTGCGTGCGCACGGATGAAATCGATCGCGGACTGCTCGCCGTAGTCGAGCACGAGCACATTGCTGATCGCCGCCGCGGGAATGCCCGGCGCGATCGCCGCAGCGCCACCGCCGCCCGCCGGACGGAAAAGCACTTCGTCGAAGATGCCATGATACGCGCCCGCGAAGACTGCGATCTTGTCGCGCCCCGACACGGTGCGCGCGACGCGAATCGCCGCCATCACCGCTTCGGAGCCGGTGTTGCAAAAGCCGACGCGCTCCATGCCCGTGAGTTCGCACATGAGCGCGGCGACGTCGCCGGCGAGCGGCGAAGTGGGGCCGATCTCGATGCCGCTGTGGAGCTGTCGCTCGATCGCCTCGACGAGAAAATCCGGCCGGTGCCCGAGCAGGATCTGGCCGAAGCCGAGCGTGATGTCCGTGTATTCGTTTCCGTCGATGTCCCAAAGTTTCGCGCCGTGCGAGCGATCGGCGACGAGCGGATACACCATCTCTTTCCACGCGCGGCGAAAGCCCGAGACGGCGCGCGGATCGGCGAAGTGATCGCGGTGTTCCTCGGTGAAGCGCTTCGAGCCCGCGGTGCGCCGCGTGTAGCGCGCGATGAGTTCGTCGAGGTGTTGTTGCTGAGCGGGCGTCAGCTCCGCCGTCGCGCTCGTGTCGATCCGGCGGAACGGCCCGTGCGCCGCCGGCTTCGACGGTGCGCTGGCTGCGGGCACGATGATCGGCGATGGCTGCGGTGCCGATGCGACCTGATTTGCGCGCAGGTATTCCGCGAGCGCGCCGAGCGTCGCGAGTTCGTCGAGGAACTGGCGGAAGCGCAGCCGCACGCCGAACTTCTTTTGAAGGACGATCGCGATCTGAGTGAGGAAGAGCGAATCGAAGCCGAGATCGACGAGAGTGGTTTCCGCTGGCGCGGCGCTCACATCGACCCCGCTCAACGCGGTGAGTTCGGCCTTCAGCGCAGCGAATGTGTCCGCCGGCGCGATCGGCTCCGGCTCGGGAGCGGGAACGGCGGCGATGCTTGTCGCTCGGGGTTCGGCCCAGTGGCGCTGCCGCTCGAACGGATACGTCGGCAGCGAAACTTTCCGTCCTGCAGTGCGAGGGAAGTCGATGTCTTCACCGGCGAGCCATCGATGTCCGAGCGCGCAGAGCGAGTCATCGGTCCCATGTGTCGCATGAGTCCCACTCGTGAAGACGCGTCGCCGGTCGCGACGCAGCAGCAAGCGGCCTGCTTCCGCGGTGCTCTCCGCGACGACGAAGCGCCGGAATGCGAACGCGCGACGACCCTGCTGGAGCGTGAACGCGACATCGGCCAGCGACAGCTCCGGATGCGCTCGCAAGAACTTCCCGAGATTCGTCGTCGCGTCTTCGAGCGTGCGCAGGCTGCGCGCGGAGAGGACGAGCAACTCCGGGCCGGAGGCAGTCGCCGCCGCGGTCGGGGGAATCTCCTCGAGCACGACGTGCGCATTTGTGCCGCCGACGCCGAAGGAACTGACGCCCGCGCGACGCGGCGAGGTCGGCCAATCGCGCAGCGCGGTATTCACGAAGAACGGGCTACCTTCGAGTTCGAGCTGCGGGTTTGGCGCGGTGAAGTGCAGGCTCGCGGGAATCTTCCCGTGCTGCAGCGCGAGCGTGGTTTTGATGAGTCCCGCGATGCCGGCAGCGGCGTCGAGGTGACCGATGTTCGTCTTCACCGATCCGATCGCGCAGAAGCCGGAGCGCTCAGTTTCCGCCCTGAACGCTGCGGTGAGTCCTGCGATCTCGATCGGGTCGCCGAGTGGCGTCGCGGTGCCGTGCGCTTCGACGTAGCCGATGCTGTCCGGCGAGAATCCCGCGAAGCCTTGCGCGAGCGCGATGACTTCCGTGTGTCCGTCCACGCTCGGCGCCGTGAAGCTCACCTTCGATGCGCCGTCGTTGTTGAGCGCGTGGCCCTTGATGACGGCGTAAATCTGATCGCCCGCCGAGATTGCGTCTGCGAGCCGCTTGAGCACGACGACACCGACGCCGTGGCTGAATACCGTGCCCGCGGAGTTTACGTCGAACGCTCGGC
This sequence comes from Chthoniobacteraceae bacterium, assembly GCA_040081625.1. Classification (GTDB taxonomy): domain Bacteria; phylum Verrucomicrobiota; class Verrucomicrobiia; order Chthoniobacterales; family Chthoniobacteraceae; genus VFJQ01. Next base: position 9,262 of record JBEBGD010000139.1, on the reverse strand, counting down.
AATGGCCGTCCGGCGACGTGATGCCGCCTTCGTGAAACTCGTAGCCGCGCTCCTGCGGGAACGTGATCGACACACCGCCCGCAAGCGCCGCGTCGCATTGGAAATTCAGCAGGCTCGTGCAGGCCTGGCAGACCGCGACGAGCGAAGTCGAGCAGGCCGTGTAGAGGCTGATCGCCGGGCCGCGCAGGTCGAATTTGTAAGCAACGCGCGTGGCGAGGTAGTCCTTCTCGTTGCCCATCATCGCATTGAGCCAGCCGACGCTTTCGATGAGGTCGGGGCGCGTCGAGACGTTCTGCGCCCAATACGTGTTGTTGCTCATCCCGGCGAAGACGCCAATCGGGCCGGGTGGCCGCGTGGGATCGATTCCGGCGTCCTCGAGCGCGGTCCACGCTTCCTCGAGAAAGACGCGCTGCTGCGGATCGATCACCTCAGCTTCCTTTGGCGTGAGGCCGAAAAATCCGGCGTCGAACCATTCGGGCCGTTCGATCAGGCCGCGTGCGGGGACGTAGTCGGGACGGCAAGGATCGTCCGCGAGCCGCGAGATCGTCTCGCGACCAGCGACGAGGTTTTCCCAAAACTCGCGAACGTTCTGTGCGCCCGGAAATCGACCCGCGATGCCGATGATGGCGATGCCTTCTTCGCTCATGATCTGCGGGTCAGCGCCGCGCGCTGACGGGCGGCGCGTTCGCGTGCGGCGGTTGCCACGTTGGTGGTCGAGCCGTCGAGATGCCGGGCGAGCGATTCGATCGTCGGGTGCTGAAACATTCGGACGACGGAGATGTCGCGCTTCAGCACCTCGCGCAACCGCGCGTGAACGCGCAGCATGAGCAGCGAGTGGCCGCCGAGATCGAAGAAGTTGTCGCGGACGCCGACTTCGTCCGTGCCGAACGCCTCGCGCCACACGCCGGCGATCTGTTTCTCGATGGCGCTGCGCGGGGCGACGAAGTTTGTGCTGCGTGCTCGCGGCGAAGCGGAGGCCTCCGCGCGGCGCGGAATCGCGACCGACGTGCCTGTCGAGAACGCTGTCAGTATTTGCTGGAGCCAGCCGAGGATTTCGCCGGATTCGCGCGATCCGATGAGCGTGAAAGCGATCCGCCCGCCGGGTGTGACGACGAGCGTGAGTGGGTAGTTCGTGCGAATCGGCGTGACGAGATCTTCGATCATCAGGTCACCGCCGGTGATGTAGTTTTGAACGACGACGAGCGTGTCGAAGAGCCGGTCGCGCCACGGAAGCTCGCTGCACGAGTGAATCTGCTGGAGCGGTGTGAACTGATGCTCCTGAAACGAGAAGGACTGTTCGTGCAAGCGGCGCACCAGCGCCTCAAGCGGCTCGTCGGGAGCCAGCGTCGCGCGCACGGGGAGATTGTTTACCATCGGCCCGACGATGCCTTCAACGCCGGGGAGATCAGCGGGCCGGCCGGAGAAGCTCGCGCCGAAGATCACGTCGCTGCGTCCGCTTCGCTGCGCGAGCAGCAGTGCCCATGCGGCTTGCGCGATGGCGCTGATCGTCACGCGTTCGGCGCGTGCGATGTCGCGGAGTCGCTGGCTGAGGGCTTGGTCGAGCACCAGCGTCTGCTCGGTGCCTGCGCCGCAGTCGCACGGCAGCGGCGTCGGTTCGGGGAAGTTGCGCAAGTGGGCGCGCCAGAACCCGGTGTCCAAATCGGCGGGACGCTGCGCCAGCCAGTCGAAATATGAGGTGTAGCTCTGCGCGGGCGGAAGCGTGTCGCCTCGATAAGCGGCGGCGACTTCGCGCAGCACGATCGGCCACGACCAGCCGTCGATTTGGAGATGATGATGGCTCCAGACGAAACGCCATGTGTCGTCCGTCATTCTTAGCAGCGAGAGGCGCGTGAGCGGCGGTCGGGTGAGATCGAACCCTCGCGCTGAATCGGCGCCGAGGAACTCTGCAAAACGGGATTCGGTGAAAGCGCCACGCCAGTCCTCCATAACCCACTCCGGCGCGGCCGAATCGTGTATGCGTTGCCGCGCTTCGCCGCCGTCGCCGTGGAAACCGGTGCGGAGCGCAGGGTGCCGGTCGATGACGTGTCGCCACGCATCTCGATAGCGGGGGACATCGAGCGGGCTGCGAACGGTGCCGTGCCATTGATCGAATCCCGCTCCGGGCTGCGCGGATTCGAGCGTGTAGTAAAGCTGCTGGATCGGCGACAGTGGGAGAGAGTCCGCCGGCGCGAGTTGCTTCACCACCGCCGCGAGGAAGTTCTCCGCGAACTGCGCGATCGTCCCGGCGCGATGCAGGTTCTCGCTGTAGGTCCAGCGCGCTTCGAGTTGGCCGCCGATGACGACGCAGTTGATCTCGATGACGTGCGTGCGGTGTGCGCGCGGGCTGTGCCAGCCGCCGGTGGAAAGGCCGTCGAGAGCGAAGCACGAGTCGGCTCCGAGGAGCGCGTCGAACTGCCCGAGGTAATTGAAAAGAACCTGCGCACGCGAGCGGGGCGCGAGGCCGGCTTGATGCCGGAGCAAGCCGTAGCCGAGGCCGCGGTGCGGCGCGGGTTCGCCGGTGCGCGCCGGGTAGAGCGATGTGAACCAACCGATCGTATGCGAGAGATCGGTGTGGGCGCCCGCGAGTTCGGCGACGAGCGCTTCTTCGCGACCGTGGCCCTCGACATCGACGACGAGCGAGTCGCGGCCGAGTGCCCGCGCGAGTGCGGCGAGCAGGACATCGTTTGCGCGCCGCTGGAGAAATAGCGCTGTCTCCGCGGCGGAGAGCGCGACGGCGATCGTGCGCGCGGATGCTTCGGTGTTTTCACCGTCGGCGAAATCGAGCGGAAGAGGTGGCGCGGGACTGGTGGCGAGTTCGTGCCAGTGCGGTAGTTCGTCGCGCAGCGCGGGAGCATCCGCCGCTTGCGCGAGAAGCTGCGCCCACCGCGCGAAGGAAGTCGTCGGCGCGGCGAGCGGGCGTCCGGCGAGCGCGGCGTCGAGATCTTCCATCAGGACGCGCCACGAGACGCCGTCCATGACGAGATGGTGCGCGACGATGAGCACGCGCGGCGAGGGCTCCAGCGATTGCACGACGCGGAGCAGGGGGCCTGTTGTGATGTCGAGCGCAGCGTGCGCGGCGGCCTCGTCGGCATGTGCGAGTGTCTCGCACTCGACGCCGGGACTCGCAGCGAGGTGCTGGTGCCAGCCGTCCCCGTGGCGGGTGAAACGCAGATGGAATGCGGCGTGTCGCCGCGCGACGGACTGCACGGCGCGATCGAGTTCCTCGTGCGGGATTGGCGTCGCGAGATTGAAGGTGAGGGCCTGGTTCCAGTGGTTCTGGTCGTCGAACTCGTGCTCGAAAAACCAGCGCTGGATCGGCGTCAGCGGGATGTCGCCTTCGACATCCTCGTCGTCGATCGGCGCCGGCGCGGACGGCGTGGCGGCGGCGAGTTCGCTGATGGTCGGGCGGTCGAAGAGTAGCTTCGGCGAGAGTGTGAGGCCAGCCTGGCGTGCCTGCGCGACGACGAGGATGCTGAGGATGGAGTCGCCGCCGAGGTCGAAGAAATTGTCGTGAACACCGACGCGCTCGATGCGGAGCACGCGCCGCCAGATCGCGGCGAGAGCTTCCTCGGCCGGGTTGCGAGGATCGACGAACCGCACGCCAGTCTCGGGGCGCTCGGGCTCGGGATTGGGAAGCGCGCGCAGGTCGGTCTTGCCGTTGTTCGTCAGTGGCACGCGGTCGATGACGACGAAGGCCGCGGGGACCATGTAGTCGGGAAGCTTCGTCTTGAGGTGCGCGCGCAGTTCGTGCGCGGGCGGTGGCGTGCCGTTGCTTGCGACGAGGTAGCCGATGAGTCGTTGCTCCCGCGCCACGACGACTGCTTCGCGCACGCCCGGATGCTGGACGAGTGCGCTCTCGATCTCACCGAGCTCGATGCGGAAGCCGCGGATCTTCACCTGCTGATCGATGCGTCCGAGATACTCGATGTCGCGCGCGGGCAGCCACCGCGCGAGGTCGCCGGTGCGGTAGAGCCGTTCGCCTTCGCGCCACGGGTGCGGGATGAATCGTTGCGCAGTCAATTCATCGCGCCGCAGGTAGCCGCGCGCGAGACCGGCGCCGCCGACGAACATTTCGCCGGGCACGCCGATCGGCACGGGACGCAGCGCGGCGTCGAGGATGAAGACCTCGAGATCAGGAATCGGCACGCCGATGACGCTGCCGCGCTGCACGTCAGCCGCGCGCAGCGGGCGATAGGTCACATGGACGGTCGTCTCCGTGATTCCATACATGTTCACGAGCTGCGGCTGCTCGTCGCCGTGGCGATCGAACCACGGGCGCAGGCTTTGCATTTCGAGAGCTTCGCCGCCGAAGATGACGAGGCGGAGGGCGAGGTCGCGCGGTGCTTTGTCGGCAGCGATGAGTTGGCGGAAGGCGGATGGTGTTTGGTTTAGGACGGTCACTTGCTCGCGGGAGAGCAGTTCGTGGAAGGCCTCGGGCGAGCGGCTGATCGCGTGCGGGACGACGATGAGGCGGCCGCCGTAGAGCAGCGCGCCCCAGATTTCCCAGACCGAGAAGTCGAACGCGACGGAATGGAACATCGTCCACACGTCGCGCGCATCGAAACGGAACCACGGCTGCGTCGCGGCCATCAGCCGGACGACGTTGCGATGGGTGATGCAGCAGCCTTTCGGCTGGCCGGTCGAGCCGCTCGTGTAGATGACGTAGGCGAGCGTGTCGGGCCTGGCGTCGTCGTGCAATTCGCCGGTGGGAGTGAAGTCGTCGATGCACACGATCGTCGCGCCGTGTTGCGGGAGACGGGCGACGAGCGGCTTCTGCGTGACGACGACAGGCGCCTGTGCGTCGTCGAGCATGAAGGCGAGCCGCCCGGGAGGATACGCGAGGTCGATGGGAAGGTAGGCGCCGCCGGCTTTGAGAATGCCGAGGACGCCGACGACGAGGTCGAGCGAACGCTCGACACAAAGTCCGACGATGACTTCCGGCCCGACGCCGAGCGCGCGCAGGTGATGCGCGAGCTGCGCCGCGCGGCGGTCGAGTTCGGCGTAGGTCAGTCGGGCGTCGTCGCAGCAGACGGCGACGGCGTCCGGCGTGCGAGCGGCTTGTCCGGCGAAGAGCTGGTGGAGCGTCTTCTCCGGCGCGTCCACGGTCGCGCGTGGATTCCATTCGCGGATGAGCTGGCGCTGTTCGTCGGCGGTGAGGATCGGCAGATCGCCGAGGCGTTGTCGTGGATTGGCGGCGATCGATTCGAGGAGCGTCGTGAGATGACCGAGAAGGCGCGTGATCGTAGCGTCGGCAAAGCGATGGCGGTCGAACTCGATGCGCAGGCGCAGTTGCTCGCCGGCGTAGGCGGCGAGGGTGAGCGCGAAGTTGGTCTGCTCGTGCAGCCGGAAGTGGCGATGCGACCACGCGCCGCCTTGCGCGCGAAGCGCGGAGTCGAGGTCGTAATTTTCGAAGACGACGATGGTGTCGAAGAGCGGCTTTCCGCCGGGCACGCTGCTCCTCGCCTGCACCGACGCGAGCGGCGTGTGCTCGTGCGGGCGCATCGCGATCCACTGCTCGCGCAGGCCGGCGAGCCACGGCAGCACTTCCGCGTCGCCGACGATGCGTGCGCGGACGGGCAGCGTGTTGATGAAAAGGCCGACCATCTCATCTGAACCATCGACGGAGCCGCGTCGGCAGGCGCGCGTCGCGCCGAAGGCGACATCCTCTTCGCCGCTGTATCGGGCGAGCAGCAGCGCCCACGCGCCTTGCACGATGGTATTCAAGGTTAGGTCGTGCTCGCGGGCGAGCTCGCGCAGACATGCGGTGCTGTCGGCGGAGAGCCGCGTGTCGGCGTCGCCTTGGGTCGGCTCGGGAGCGAGCTCTCCGATGCCTTCGACGGGGATCGGTGTCGGCGCGGTGAAGCCGGCGAGGTGCGTTCGCCAGAACGGCTCGGAGGCGCGCGGGTCGCGGGCCGCGAGCCAGTCGATGAAGGCGCGATACGGACGCGGAGCCGGCAGCTCAGCGGTGTCGTCGTAGACGCCGAAGACTTCGCGGAGGACGATGGGGAAGGAGCGGCCGTCGAGCAGCGCGTGGTGGAATGTCCACACGAGGCGGAAATCCTCCGCGCCGAATCGGAACAAGCGCAGACGCATCAGCGGCGGACGGCTCATGTCGAAGCCGGCGGCGCGGTCTTCGCGGAGGTAAGCGGTGAGGTGAGCTTCGCTTTGCGGCGTGGCGTCGCTGCACGTCCACGGCAGTTCCACGCGCGCGGCTACTTCCTGCATCGGCCTATCATCCCACCGGAAGGCGGTGCGCAGAATCGCATGACGCGCGATCACTTGCTCCCACGCGGCACGCAGGCGCCCGGCATCCACGGGCTCGCGCAGGGTGCAGACCATCTGCTCGATGTCCACACCGGTGCCAGGCGCCGAGAGCGCGTGGTAGAGCATCCCCTGCTGGAGCGGGGTGAGCGGGTAGCGGTCTTCGATCTCGATGGGCTGATCGATCACGGTTTGGGATTGCGCCGCGGTCGGTGCGTCGCTGAAGCTTTCACGCGGCTCGCGCCGCCTGGCCGCTGTGACGAGCGCCGAACAACATGACGTTCATTTTTCAATCCGGAGAAAGCAGAGCATATGCCCGCAACATGAAGGGGCTGCGGGCATGATTCGAGCAGCGAGTGCAAAGGTGACAGGCAGGTCTTGAGCACGAGGCAAGGGCCGCAACTCAACGCCACTCCAACTCCGTGCGCATCCTTTTCCTAAACCAGTATTTCCCGCCGGACCCGGCGCCGACCGGCGTGCTCTTTGCGGAGATCGCCGGCGCGCTCCGGGGAAGGGGGCACGAGCCGGTGTTTGTCGAGGCCGCGCAGGTGTATCGCGAAGGGCAGGGGCGGGGCGCCCGGCTGCTGCGCGAGCTGCTCGGCCTGGTGCGGATTATTTGGCGCGGGATTTTTTGCCGGAAGTCGGACGTCGTCGTGTCGGGGACATCGCCGCCGTGTCTCGCGGTGGTGGCTGCGTTAGTGGCGCTGCGGCATCGCGCGCCGCACTTGCACTGGGCCATGGACCTCTACCCGGATCTCGCGATCGCGCTGCGCGAGGTGAAGCCCGGGCTGCTCGTCGGAACGATCCGTTTCATGGCGAGGCTCGCGTGTCGCTGCGCGCGTGCAGTCGTGGCGCTCGATGCGGACATGGCGGCTGTGCTTCGCAGCGCGCGCATCCATCCGCTCGAATGCCGCCCGTGGGTTTCGGCGTCGGTGCTGGTGCAGATCCCGGCGGTCGCACCGCGGCCGATGGAGCCGTGGACGTGGCTCTACTCGGGGAATCTCGGCCGCGCGCACGACTGGCAGACATTGCTCGCCGCGCAGGCGGCGCTCGAGGAGCGCGGGGTGGACGCGACGCTGGTCTTTCAAGGCGGGGGACCGGCTCGCGAGGCGGCGGTGGCGCGCGCGGAGGAGTTGAAGTTGCGGCGTGTCGTGTGGCGCCCGTATGCGCCGGAGGCGGACCTCGCGGCTTCGCTGCTACGGGCTCAATGCCTCGTCGTCACGCAGCTCCCCGAGACGCGCGGCCTGCTGTGGCCGAGCAAGCTCGCGCTGCTCCTCGGCCTGCCGCGGCCGGTGCTCTTTGTCGGGCCGAGGGACGGAGCGATCGCCACGCTCCTGCGCGCCCGATCAGGGGCTGCGACCGGGAGCACGGGCGACTTTCGCGCTGTGGCGGACTGGATCCAGCGGCTGCGCACCGACGCGCCGGCGAACCCCGAGCAGGAGTTGATCGACATCACCGCGCACCGCCGAGGCGCGCTCGCGTGGTGGGTGGACTTGATCGAGGCGTCCGCCCGCCGCTGAACGCGACCGGCCTGGCACCGATGGGTCGTCCGCCACTTCGGCCTGGGAATGCCGCGCGGGATCGTGCCGCTGGAGGTTTTGCAACTGAGGGCTGGCGTTTGCGCTTGCCGACGGGGACGGGTTGGGGGTTGCTGGCGGCTGCATGAATCCGACCCTCCCGCCACAACCCAACCCGCTGCCCGTATGAGGCGCTGGCTGAAGGAGCGCACGGCTGACATGCTCGGCGGGCTGCTCCGGCCGTGGTTTGGCGGGATCGGCTGCATCGTGACGCTGCACCGGATCGTGCCTGAGGATCAGCGCTCACCGATCCCGCAGAATCGCGCGATGGAGATCCGCCCCGGGGCGCTGCGCTCGATTCTCGACTGGGTGAGCCGCAATGGCTTCGACGTGGTCCGGCTGGACGAGGTGCGCGCCCGGCTGGGCCAGCCGCGGGGGAATAAGTTCATCTGCTTCGCCTTCGACGATGGCTATCGGGATAATCTGACCGAGGCGCTGCCGATCTTCCGGGATTTTGGTTATCCGTTTGCGATCAATGTGACGACGGGCTTCCTCGACCGGACGGCGAGCGTGTGGTGGTATTTCCTGGAGGATGTGCTGGCGCGGCGGGCGAGTCTGGCGCTGGAGTGGGGAGGGGAAGCCTTCGAGTGGTCGTGGACGACGCCCGGGGATCGGACGATCGCCTTCTCGCAGATCGCGTCGCTGGTCCGGGCGCAGGATGGGGCGGGGCGCGACGCGCTGCTGCAAGCAATCGGGGAGGTGGCGGGGATCGATCCGCTGGCGCGCACGCGGGAGCTGATCCTCTCGTGGGAGGAGCTGCGGCAACTGGCCGGGCACTGGCATGTGACGGTGGGGTCGCACTCGGTGGGCCACCATGTGCTCGCGCGGCTGAGCGAGGCGGATCTGGCGCGCGAGTTGAGCGAATCGCGGACGATGATCGAGGCGCGGCTGGGCAAGCGGGTGCAGCATTTCGCGTATCCGTTTGGAGGGCGGGATGCAGCGGGGCCGAGGGAGTTTGCGGCGGCGCTGGAGGCGGATTACGTGACGGGGTTGACGACGCGCTCGGGGAATCTCTTCCGGGAGCACGCGTGGCATTTGCTGACGCTGCCGCGGCTGGCGATCGAGGGGAATTTCCCGCCGCTGGGCCTGCTCCAGAAGCTCGAGAGCGGGTTCCTCCCCGCGCGTGGCAATGGCTGGAAGCGGATCGTAACGCAGTAGCGGGCCGACAATTCGGCAAATCTGTGCGGCGGGTGGCATGACGAGTGGTTGTCAGGGAGCGATAAATTCACTGCGGGCGCCGCGGTGGTTCAGCTCATGCAAGCATTTCTCAGTCAACAAGCCGACTTCCTAATCTTTGGAAGTGTCACGGTCGCGATCTTCGCGGTCCTGGCTTGGGTGCTGCCGCTGTTCCGGGCCGGGGCGCGCCTGTCGCGGCTGACGTTTCTCTTTGTGGCGGTGGTGCTGGGCGGTGGGTGGGGGCTGGT
>JBEBGD010000198.1:0-3253 GCA_040081625.1 Chthoniobacteraceae bacterium | reverse complement strand
ACGCCGCGTGATCGTCGCGACGAACATCGCCGAGACTTCGATCACGCTGCCGCGCATCCGCTACGTCATCGACGCCGGCTTCTCGCGCATGAGCCGCTACAACCCGCGCACGCGCACGAAGCGTCTGCCGGTCGAGGACATCTCGCAGAGCAGCGCGAACCAGCGCGCCGGTCGCGCGGGCCGCGTGCAGGACGGCATCTGCATCCGCCTCTACGCGGAGGAGGATTTCGAGAAGCGTCCGCGCTTCACGCAGCCGGAAATCCAGCGCGCGAATCTCGCGGAAGTCATCCTGCGGATGAAAGCGTTTCGGCTTGGCGACATCGAGACGTTTCCCTTTCTCAATCCTCCACAGGCCGCGGCGATCCGCGCGGGCTACCTGCTTCTGCACGAACTCGGCGCGCTCGACGACACGAACGAACTCACGTCGCTCGGCCGCGAGCTCGCGCGGCTCCCGATCGATCCCACGCTCGGGCGCATGCTGCTGCAGGCGCGGCGGGAAAAGGCGCTGCCGGAGATGCTCATCATCGCTGCCGGCCTCAGCGTGCCCGATCCACGCGAGCGGCCCGAGGACGCAAAGGAAGCCGCGGCGGCGGCGCACAAGCCCTTCGCCGATCCCGACTCGGATTTCCTCACGCTGCTGGGCATCTGGCGCGCGGCGCCGGACGCGGAGTCGAAGGGCGGCGGAAATGCATTGCGGCGTTTCTGCAAAATGAACTTCCTTTCACTCTCGCGGATGCGCGAGTGGCGCGACATCCACCGGCAGCTCGCGGAGGCGGTCGAAGACGACGCGCCCGCTGGCAAGCCGCGCGAGGCCGACTACACCGCGATCCACCGCAGCATCGTCTCCGGCCTGCTCGGGCAGATCGCGATGCGGCACGAGCGCAACATCTACAAGGCATCCGGCAACCGGCAGGTCACGCTTTTCCCCGGCTCGAATCTCTACGAGCGCCGCGAGAAAGCGCGCCGTGGTGATGCACCGAAACCGGCCAGCGAGAAGGTGCGGCAGTCGCTGTGGATCGTCGCGGGTGAAGTCGTCGAGACCTCGCAGCTCTTCGCGCGGACGGTCGCGGGCATCAACCCGGAGTGGGTCGTCGAGCTCGGCGCGCACCTCTGCGATTTCCGCTACACCGAGCCGCATTGGAGCGTGAAAGCCGAGCGCGTGCTGGCGCTCGAGCGCGTGCTCATCCACGGGCTGGAGGTGGCGCGGCGGAATGTGGACTACGGCCGCGTCGATGCGGTGAAAGCGACGGAGATTTTCATCCGCGGCGCGCTCGTCGCGGGCGAGGCGCGGATCAACCACCGCTTCTTCACCGAGAACGCAAAGGTGCGCGCGAAACTCGAGACCGCGCTCACCCGCGTGCGCAGCCGTCGCGCGCTCGATCTCGATGAGGCGGTCTTCCGCTTCTACGCTGCGCGCATCGAAGGCGTGTCGTCGGTTCACGATCTCAATCGCGTGGTTGGCGAGCGCATTGGGCGCACGCCGGATTACCTCTGCGCGACGGAGCAGGATTTTATCGGCGAAGACGAGGCAGTGTTCGACCGCACGCTTTTCCCCGATCAGGTCGCGCTGGGAAATACCGCGTTGCCGGTGACCTACGCCTTCGCGCCCGGTGAGGAATTGGACGGCGTGACGGTGCGCGTGCCGCTGCCGGTGGCGGACCAGCTCACCGCCGGGCAAATCCAGTGGATGGTGCCGGGCTTGCGCGAAGAGCAGACCAGCGTGTTGCTGCGTGCGCTGCCGAAGCGCATCCGCAAACTGCTGCATCCGCTGGAACCGAAAGTCTTCGAGGTCGCCGCGGAGTTTCACCCGGGGCGCGAAGATTTTCTCGCGGCGCTCGCGACCTTCCTCGCGCGAAAATATCGGATCGAGGTCACCGCCGCGGACTGGCCTGCGCAGAGCTTGCCCGCGCACTTGCAGCCGCGCGTGGAAGTCGTGGACCGGCTCAACAAGACCGTCGCCGCGGGGCGTGATCTCGCGGCGATCCAGGCGCAGGTCGAGGGTCGCGACGTGCGTTCGGGTGCGTGGGAAAAGGTGGCGCGCCAATGGGAGCGGCGGGCGGTCACGCTGTGGGATTTCGGCGATCTGCCGGAGTCTGTCGTCGTCGAGGAGATCGGCGGCGCGCCGCTGCTCGCATATCCGGGCCTCGCGTTGCGCGAGAGCGAGGTGGATGTGCGGCTTTTCCGCAAACGCGAGGAAGCGGAGACGGCGACTCCCGCGGGGATTCGGCGGCTCGCGGAGCTGGTGTTGGCACGTGATATGGCGCGGCTTTTGAAAGAACTCGCGGGCCTCGGGCGACACCTCACGGCGGCACCGAAACAGGCCGCGAGCTTTCACGACGCGCTGAGCGCGCTCGGCGCGAAGATCCTCGCTCCCGCGGCCGCGTTCACGTCACCGGAGCAGCTTCAGCAGAGCGCGTATCAGCACCTAATCGATCACACGCTACGCTTGGACCCGCTCTATCCGCTCACCGAGGTGCGCTTTGTCGCGATGGCCGAAGCGGCGCGACGTGAGCTGCCGGGGCTGGCTTACAAAGTCGGCGAGGCGACGAAGCAAATCGTCGCTTTGCGCGCGCAAGTGCTCGCGTCGCCGAAGCGTTACGCCGGGTTGGAAAAGGACGTGGAGCGGCTGGTGCCCGGCGACTTCCTCGCGCGCACGCCGCACGCGCAGCTCCCGCAGCTCACGCGCTACTTGAAGGCGGTGCTCGTCCGGGCGGAGCGCGCGAGTTTCGGCGCGGGGAAGGATGCGGAGAAGGCGAAGCAGCTCGTGCCGTTCACGGGCTGGGAGAAGCGCGTGCCGGAAGCGCAGCGGGAGGCGTTCCGCTGGCTGCTGGAGGAGTTTCGCGTGTCGATCTTCGCGCCGGAGCTGGGCACGGCGCAGCCGGTGTCGGCGCAGCGGCTGAGCAGGCTCGGCGGGTTCTAGCGCTGCTCTCCGCCTCTACCGCACCGCCGACTGCCACCGCGCCTCGTTCCACGCCACGTAGGCATCCATCTCCGCCTTCGTCGGCGGGTCGCTGAACGTGCCGGGGAAAGCGCCGACCGTGTTCGGATTGCGCGCCGTGTCCGCGATCGCCGCGGCGAGCTGCGCCGCGCTCACCTCGCCGGGCGGCCCCTGCGCGCCGTCGCTCCCGCGCGGCAGGCCGAAGACGAAGCGCACATTCGTCCCGTCGAAGTTCACGCTCACCGTCGCCGGCTGCCCGGGGTCGAGCGTCGTGACGCCATCCACGATCGCGCCCGCAAACGGCGCCCCCTGCGG
>JBEBGD010000197.1:0-3256 GCA_040081625.1 Chthoniobacteraceae bacterium | reverse complement strand
AGTTTCACTGCTCACGTCCTCTTCGCGCGCCAGAGCGCGAGGTGCAGCGTCAGTTCATGACCGGTCCGAATCACGTGAACGCATCGTGTCGTGGTCATGCGGTTCGCTGGTCCTGGGGATGGCGATGGCGAACTCCAGCGAGTACCAGGTCCATAACCGCGCAGGTGGTCTCGGCAGAGAGAATCGCTGTCGGGCGACTGGAAACGGTTTGGGCCACGGGCGACGATTATAGAGTGCGCGTGTCGTCCGGGGACATGCGCAGCTGCGCCTCTCACTCGACCGCCTGCGTGCAGTGTGTTGGGGTCGTGGGTCCCGCTTGACGACCATCACGCACACGTTCGCCAGCTGGAACCAGATCGCCGGGTGGCTGCGCCATGTTGAGGGCCTGGCTGCACGGCGGTTTCACCTGCATGCCGTATCGCCGGCCGCTGAAGTCCCCGTCAGGATTACGACGGAGCCTGCGATAGAGCCCGGCTGCGATGTTTCAGTCGCAGGGCGGCTGAAGCGCGCGCGCAGGAGCCATTTGCGCAGCTCCTCGAGCGCGACCATGCCGAGCGCGAAGGGAACGATGAAACGCCACACCGCAGCCGGAATCGGCGCGGTCCCGAAGAGGGCGTTGCCCCACGGCGTGTAGTCGATCAACGCAATGAGCACAATCTCGGCCGCAATGCCGGCGAGGATCAGTGGGTTACTGAAAGGGCCGCGAGCAAGCAGCGGCTCACGTTCGCTGCGACACAGAAACACATTCGCGACTTGCATGACGACGATCGCACTGAGGCAAGCGGTCGTGGCTTGCAGGTAGAGCGGGTCGCGCGCGCCGAGCGTCTCGCCGAAGTGCCAGCCGCCGGAGCGCAGGACAAACCAATACGCGCTCATCGCGGCCGCGGCCTGCATCGGCCCGAGGAAGAGATACGCGCGGGCCAGGAGCGGCCAGTTCAGCAGCCGATCGGCGCGTGAGCGCGGCGGCTGTTTCATGATCGCGGGGTTCGGCCGTTCCGCGCCGAGGCCCAGCGCAGGGAGCATGTCGGTGCCGAGATCGACGGCGAGTATTTGGATGACCGTGAGCGGCAGCGGAATGCGGAACACGACGAACGCGAGATACGGAACGAGCTCCGGCACGTTCGAGGTGAGGATGTAGGTGAGAAAGTTGCGAATGTTGGCAAAGACCGCGCGGCCCTCCTCGATGGCGGCCACGATGCTCGCGAAGTTGTCGTCGAGCAGCACCATGTCGGCGGCCTCGCGCGCAACGTCGGTGCCGCTGCGGCCCATGGCGATGCCGACATCGGCGCTGCGCAGCGCCGGTGCGTCGTTGACGCCGTCACCCGTCACCGCGACGATCTCGCCCTTGCTTTTCAGCGCGCGGACGATGCGCATCTTCTGCTCCGCCAGCACGCGCGCGAAGATAATCTCTTCGGCATCGATCGCGAGCTGGAGCTGAATGTCGGAGAGATGCCCGAGCTGCTCCCCGGTGATCACGACCGGCGCGGCGGAGCGCACCAGCCCGATCTCGCGGGCGATCGCCGTCGCGGTATGCGGATGATCGCCCGTGACCATGATCACCTTGATGCCGGCGTCGCGGCATTTCTGGAGCGCGTCGGCGACTTCGGGCCGTGGGGGATCTTCAAGGCCGACGAGTCCGGCCAGGATCATCTCCTCTTCCGCATTCGCCAGGTCGACGTTCTCGGGCAACTCGCGCCACGCGAAGGCGAGCACGCGCAGCCCCTTCGCGGCCATGTCTTCCCCCGTGGTGCGGAACGTGGCGGCCATGTCCGCCGACAGTTCGACGCCGCCGCCATCCATCGCCACCCGAGTACACCGTGGGATCACGACCTCCGGCGCGCCTTTGCAATAGAGCACCTGGCCGTCCGGCGTCGCATGCACGGTCGAGAGCCGCTTGCGTTCCGAGTCGAAGGGAGTCTCGTGCACGCGCGGGCTGTCCGGTAGCGCCGGCATGACATCGGCGGCGAGTTGAACGAGCGCCACTTCCATCGGATCGCCGAGCCAGCCTGGTCCGGCGGCGGCGCGCGCATCCTTCAAATCGTGGCAACGCGCGGCCACCTCGAAAAACCGTCGATGCGGCTCGATCAGCGCGGCAAGTCGGTCCGGGTTCGCGTCATACGTCCGGCCGGCAATGACGAGCTGCTTGGCCGACATGCGGTTCTGGGTAAGCGTGCCGGTCTTATCGGTGCAGATGACCGTGGTGCAACCGAGTGCCTCGACGGCGGGCAGATGGCGGATCAACGCGTTGCGTTTTGCCATCCGCTGCGAGCCTATCGCGAGCGCCAGCGTGACCGTCGGGAGCAGTCCCTCCGGCACGTTCGCGACGATGATGCCAATCGCGAAGATGAATGTCCCCCAAAACGGCAGTCCAATCGCGTAGCCGACGCAAAAGAAGATCAGCCCGAGCGTGAGCGCGAGTCCAGCCACGATGCGGCTGACGCGCAGGATTTCGATTTGCAGCGGCGAGATCGTGTCGGCGGTCGCCTGCGTGAGCTGCGCGATCTTCCCGAACGCGGAATGCGAGCCGGTCGCGAAGACCAGCGCCTTCGCTTCGCCGGAGACCAGCGAAGTGCCGGCAAGGAGCGTGTTGCGGCTGTGCATCGGCTCGGGTTCGTCGCACGGCCGGGCATCGCGCGATGCCGGAAGCGACTCGCCGGTAATCGTCGCGTTGTTCACCCGCACGCCGAATGCCTCCACCAGACGGCAGTCCGCGGGCAGGATATCGCCGGCTTCGAGCAGGATCACGTCGCCGGGCACCAGGTCGGTCGCGGGCACCTGCCGCGCAGCCCCGGAGCGCACGACCTTCGCGACATTCGGCAACAGCTTCTTGAGCGCCGCCAGGGCCTGGCCGGCGCGATACGCCTGCCAGAACGAGAACACGCCGTTGATCACGATCACGCCGACGATCGCGAACCCGAGCGTGGCCATGCCCTGCCCCGGCTCGTGCCACTCGGCGAAGAACGCGAGCGCCGAGGCAATCCACAAGATGACCGCGAAGAGGTGAGAGAACTCTCGGGCAAACGTCAGCAGCAGCGCCTCGTGCGCAACTTCCGTCACTTCATTCGGCCCGAACCCCGCGAGTCGCCGCTCCGCCTCGGCGTCGCTCAGCCCTGTGAGTGCGCTCTTCAGGCTGACGAGGGCGTCGGCGACGGTAAGGTGGTGGATCTTCATGGCCGAGCGGTCACGCTACTGCCGACCGCCACCTCAAACATGTCCCCCATTGCACAGCAGGGATCGGCAAACTGCGGAGACATTC
>JBEBGD010000138.1:0-12291 GCA_040081625.1 Chthoniobacteraceae bacterium | reverse complement strand
GGGACCGTCTCAAGCGCGAGTTCTAGGGGCTCGTTCGATCCTTGCGCATCCACCACGATGAGCCGAAGACAACGCGAGCGCGCGGCGGGCGAACCCGCGAGGCGCATCGCAACTTCCGCCACACCCGGTCGCCCGGTGGCGTCGAGCGAGAGCAGCGCGGCGATCGTTTCCTCCCACGTCTGCGGGACTGGCGCGTCCACGCCGGTAATCTCGCGCCGGTGCGCGCTCGCGCCGGGCATCGGCTGATTGGTCACCTGGTAAAGCTGGAAGTCGGCGCTGGCGGCGACGAAGGGCGGCTTGCCGCACAGCAGTTCGTGAAGGGTGACACCGAGCGAGTAGAGATCGTCCGCCGGCTGCGGCGCTTCGCCGCGCAATTGTCCGGGGCTTTGGTAAGTCGCGGTGCCGGCCGTGTCGCGGCGGGTGAAGTGGAGCGGCGGCACGTCCAGTGGTGCCGGGATTCCGAAGTCGGCGATCTTCACCGCGCCGACTGCGTCGAGCAGCAGATTCGCCGGCTGGAGATTGCGATGCACGCTGCCGCGCTCGTGCGCGACCGCGAGCGCTTCGCAACATTGCCCGACCCACTCCGCGATCGCGTCCGGCTCGAACGATCCGGCCGGCTGCGCCTCGCGCCGGGCAGCGAGACTCTCGCCCGTGCCGACGACTTCCATCGCCACGGCGAGCAGCGCGTGCGCCGGGTCCTTCACGAGTTCGAAGACGCGCACGATATTCGGATGATCGAGTTCCCGCGCGCGGGCCACGCCTGCTTCGAGCACGTCGAGCAGCGGCCCTTCGGAGAAGGAGGCGCTGAGGAATTTGAGCGCGCACTCGCGATCTGCCGATTCGTCATGCGCCAGCCACACCGCGCTCAGCCTCCCCTTTCCAAGCAGACGCACGAGCCGGTAGCGCCCGGCGACCAGGTCGCGAGCGGCGAGGCGGCGAAGGCCGAGGTTCGGGTCCGCGGGTTTCGCCGACTCATGCAGATCCGGCGCGCTCGCGCCGGGATCCGCCGCGGGAATCTGCGGATCTGTTTGAGGCTGCGGCTCCGGTGTCGTGGGCGCGGCGGCGGGCTCCGGGCCCGGCTCGGGTGGATTGGACTTCTTTTTCGGTGAACGGGATTTTCGGGCCATCGATGAAACGGAAAGGTGACAACTGCCACGGAGACATGCCAACTGTCATCACAGTCCCACCATGAAATTCTTCTTCGCACTCCTTGTCACGACCGCTCTCGCTTTCGCCGTAGAAAAACCGGCGCCCATCAATGCGGACATCGTCATCTTCGGCGGCACGTCCGGCGGCATCGCCGCGGCGGTGCAGGCGCGGCGGATGGGAAAGACCGTCGTCATCGCCGAGTGGACGCAGCATCTCGGCGGGCTGACCACCGGCGGACTCGGCGCGACGGACATCGGCAACAAGGCCGCGATCGGCGGCATCGCCCGCGAATTCTACGAGCAGATCGCCGCGCACTACGAGAAGCCCGACGCGTGGAAGTGGGAGAAGCCGAAGACTTCCGCCGCGCTCGCCTCGGGGCAGGAGCGCGGGAAGGATCCCCTCGTGGAGAAGACGGGCAAGCCGACGAAGTGGACCTTCGAGCCGCACGTGGCGAGCGCGATCTACAAGCGCTGGCTCGCGGACGCGGGCGTGAAGGTGCATCTCGGCGAGAAGCTCAAGAGCGTGAAGAAGGACGGCGCGCGCATCGTCGAGTTCACGACCGAAAGCGGGCGCGTGTATCGCGGGAAGATGTTCATCGACGCGAGCTACGAGGGCGACCTCATGGCGAAGGCGGGCGTAAGCTACCACGTCGGGCGTGAGGCGAACGCGACCTACGGCGAGCAGATCAACGGCGTGCGCGCGGTCACGCCGAGCCATCAGTTCAAGGTCGATGTCGATCCCTACGTGAAGCCGGGCGATCCAGCGAGCGGGCTGCTGCCCTTCATCCAGCCGGGCGACGGTGGCAAGCCGGGCGACGGCGACGCGAGCGTGCAGGCTTACAACTTCCGCCTCTGCATGACGCGCACCGCGGCGAACCGCGTGCCGTGGGCGCAGATCAAGCCGAAGGGCTACGACGAGAAAAAGTATGAGCTGCTCGCGCGCTTGCTCGAGGCGCACGAGAAGGCCGGCAAGCCGCTCAAGGTCGGCGCGGTGATGAACCCGGTGATGATGCCCAACGACAAGACCGACACGAACAACAACGGCGCCTTCAGCACGGATTTCATCGGGGCAAACTACGCCTTCCCCGACGCCGACTACGCCACGCGCGCGAAAATCTGGCGCGAGCACGAGGACTACATCAAAGGCTTCCTCTACTTCCTCTCATCGAGCACGCGCGTGCCCGCCGCGCTGCACGAGGAGATGAATACGTGGGGCCTCGCGAAGGACGAGTTCGCCGCCAATGGCCACTTCCCCACGCAGATGTATGTGCGCGAAGGCCGCCGCATGATCTCCGATTACGTCATGACCGAGGCCGACTGCCGCTGGCAGCGCAAGTGCGACGACCCCGTGGGCATGGGCGCTTACAATATGGACTCGCACAACTGCCAGCGTCTCGTGCAGGGCGGCTTCGTGCGCAATGAAGGCGACGTGCAGGTCGGCGTCGCCGGGCCGTATCCGGTCTCGTATCGCTCCATCATCCCGAAGGCCGCGCACGCGGAAAACCTCCTCGTCCCCGTCGCGCTCGCCGCGTCGCACATCGCGTATGGGAGCATCCGCATGGAGCCGGTCTTCATGGCCATGGGCCAGAGCGCCGCGACCGCCGCCGTGCAGGCGATCGACGCGAAGACGACGGTGCAGAAGCTCGACTACGCCGCGCTAAAAACGCGCCTGCTCGCCGACGGCCAGGTGCTCGACTGGACCGGCCCCGCGCGCAAATCCTCCACCGCGATCGACCCGAAGACGCTGCCCGGCATCGTGCTCGACGACTCGCAGGCGGAGTTCACGGGCGAGTGGGCGCACTCGACCGCCTCGCACTTCATAGGGAGCGGCTACCAGCACGACGGGAACGCCGACAAAGGTGCGAAGACCGCGACCTTCCGCCCGGAGATCGCCGAAGCCGGCACCTACGAAATCTTCCTCCTCTACCCGCCGCTTGCGAACCGCGCGAGCAACGTGCCCGTGACCATTGCGCCCGAAGGCGGCGCGGCGAAGACGGTGAAGGTGAACGAAAAGGAAGCGGGCAAAAACAACGAAGCCACGCTCGGCACCTTCGCGCTCGGCGCGGGCAAGTCGGTCACCATCACCGTCTCCAACGCCGGCACCGACGGCCACGTGATCGTGGACGGCGTGCAGCTCATCAAGAAGTAGCGCGGCTACGACCCGTAGCTCGTCTCGACCCGCTTCGCCGCGTCCTTGTAGCTGTAATCGACCTCGATGATCAGCTTGAGCGCGGCGAGGTATTCGTCGCGCTTGCCCATCGTCTCATAGACGAGCGCGAGCTCGTAGAGCGTGTCCTTCTTCACGTTGTCCATGCCGGTCATCTCGGCGACGGCGGACTGGAACTGCCCGGCGGCGATGTCGAGCATCCCCTTGTGAACGAAGCAGCGGCCGAGCAGCGACATCGCGCGAAGGCGCGCGTTCGGGTTCTGCCGCGCGCGCTGGAGCTCGGGGATGGCGTCGTTGAAGTTGCCGGCCTCGAGAAGTTTCTCGCCCAGCTCGAAGCGGAGCTGGAGGTCGGTCGGGTTGCGCTCGACGCGCCGCTTGCAGTCGTCGAGCTGCGTGTTGGCGCGCTGGCGCCTGAGCTCGGCGAGCGTCTCCTGGTATTGCGCGGCGTCCTCGTGCTGGTCGCCGCCGGCGGCAAACCAGTCCTCGTATTGCTTGATCTGCTGGTCGATCTGCTGGAGCTGCAGATCGCTGATGCGCCGCGTGATCGTCGGGTCCGCCCCGTTCACGATCGTGTTGATGTGCATCAAATAGTAGAGCGCGCCGTTGAGGCTTTCCTCGTCCTGCTTCTGCTCAAGCTGCTCGTCCCAGAGCTTCGCGAGGCGCTTGCTCAGATCGACATTGGTCTGGTCGAGCTCCCACTCCGGCGTCACCTCGGCGATCTGCGCGGTGAGCATGTCGAGATCGCGCACGACGCGGCCTTTTTGCTCGAGTGAGACGGCCTGGTCCTTGTTCTTGATGAGGTCGCGGTAGCTCTGCGCCTGCTCCCAGCCGCCGCTCTTCATCGAAGCCTGCGCGCTCGCGTCCTTGCCGCGCTTGAGGGCGATGAGATCCGCGGGGTTGATCTCGCCGATCTTCGTATAGACGGCGACGGCTTTGTCCGCGAGGCCCATGGCCAGATACTGCTCGGCCAGTTCGTGCAGGAGCTTGGTGTCCTTGGGGCTGCCCTCGACGATCGTCTCCATCGCAAAGGCGGCGATCTCCGGCAGCTCGGCGGCCTTGGCCGCGTCGCGCAGGAGCTGGTTGGCCTGCACGTTGTAGGGATCGGTCTCGAGCGTCTTCTCGGCGAGTTCCATCGCGGAGAGCGGATCCTTTTTCATCAAGCTCGAGCCCTTGAGCGACGCCGTGCTCAGGCCGGAGAGGAAACTCTTGCGGCCCTTGGTCGCCATGATCTCCGCACGGCGCAGGATGCGGCGGCCTTCGAGGAAGGCGGGCGACTCCTTAAGCACCGCGCTGAGCAGCGAAATGGCGTAGCCGTAGTTGCGCAGCTCGACGGCGCTGCACGCCTTCAGCCACAACGTGCGCTTTTCGTCTGAGAGTTCCTTGTCGGTGATGATGGGCATGGCGGGAAAAATCGAGGCAACCCAATAACAACCTCCGTGCGTTTGGCAATCCGCGCGAGCAAACTTACTGCACGCCTTTGTCGGACTTTGGCTTCGCCCCGCCGCCAACGACGTAGCCCCTGAGCGTGTCGAACTCCTTCTGCGCGTTGGCGCCGAAGTTCGAGAAGCCATGCTCGAAGATCACCGTGAAGCAAAACGTCGCGGCGAGGAAGATGATGAACCAGAAGAGGGAGCGAAGGAGACCCATTGCGGCGCCGTGCTAATGCAGGACTCGCGCCTCGGCAATGCTCAAACCGCGTTCAGCGGCGGAAGATTTCACGGCCGCCGAGGAAGGTCTGGAGCACCTGCGTCTGCGCGAGGTCCGCGTCGGGACAGGTGAGGAAGTCGCGGTCGATGACGATGAAGTCGGCCAGCTTCCCCGCTTCGAGCGAGCCGGTGCGATCCTCGCAGTGCAGCAGGCGCGCGTTGTTGATCGTGTAGAAACGGAGCGCCTGCTCGCGGGTTAGCGCTTCCTCCGGGTGCAGCGGCTGGTCGTGATGGCGCGCGCGCCGCGTCACCGCCGTGGCCATGCCGAGGAAGGGATTGTAGGGATTCACCGAGCGCATCGAGCCGATCTTCTGCATGTGGTCCGAGCCGCCGCCGACATTCACCCCGGCCGCGAAGAGGCTGCGCAGCGGCTGGAAGTAGCGCAGCCGGTCGTTGCCGAACTGCTTCGCGAGCGTGTGCGTGTCGAGGTAGAGCCACGCGGGCTGGATGTCGCACATCACCCCGAGCCGCGCGGCCTGCGCGACGGCCTCCGCGCTCATGAAGTTCGAGTGCGTGAGCGAGCTGCGCGTCCCGCGCACGGCCAGGCCTTCCTTCGCCAGCTCCTCATACACGTCGAGCAGCGTGTGAACCGCGCCGTCGCCGACCGAGTGCGCGGTGAAGGCGAGCCCGCTCCCGACCGCCGCTCGCACGAGCGGCAGCAGCCGCTCGCGCGGGATGAAGAGCACGCCGCGGTAGGCCGGGTCGGTGATCGAGTAGATCGCGCTCACGCCCCACGGCTGCCGCATGTAGGCGCTGCCGGTGAGCATCCCGCCGTCGAGATACATCTTGATGCCGATGATCCGCAGCCATTCGTCGCGCTCGGTGTGGAGCGGGTTGCGCGCGATGCTCTGGATCTGCGCGACGGTCTTCGCGAGCTCGCCGGTGGAGCCGACGCCCTGCGAGCACGCGATACGCACGCTCAGCTCGCCCGCGTCGCGCAGCGCGCGGTAACGCTCGATCGAGTCGAGGCTCGCGTCGCGGTCGCAGATGCCGGTGAGGCCGCTGGAATTGTAGTCGGCGAAGAGCGCCTTGAGCCGCGCGCGGCGTTCGTCGTCAGTCCCCGACTTCGCGGACGACTTCACTTTCACGGAGCCGGTGCAGTTGCGCAGGATGCCCGTCGGCTCGCCCGTCGCGGGATCTTTCTCCGCGAAGCCGCCGCTGCCGTTGGTCACCTTGAAGTCGCGATCGATCCCGCTGAGTTGGAGCGCGAGCGTGTTGACCGAAGCGTCCGGTCCGGTGCGAAAGAGCACGGGATTTTTCGGCGCCGCCGCGTCGAGTTCCGCGCGCGTCGGGTAGCGCTGCTCGCGCAGCCGCGTGATGAAGACCTGGCTGAGCACGATCCACTCGCCTTCCTTGAGCACCGTCGCGCGCGCCTTCACGTAGGCGAGCACGTCCGCGATCGTCTCCATGACCGGGATCGGGTGATCGAACTCCGTCATCGAAGCGCCGCTCGGATGCACGTGCGAATCGATGAGTCCCGGCAGCACCGTGCGCCCGCCGAGATCGAGCACCTTCGTGTCCGGCGTTTTGAGCGCGAGGATTTCGGCATCGCCGCCGAGCTTCACGATGCGGCCTTTTTCCACCGCCATCGCGCTGTGCGTGGAGAAGGCGTCGTCTGCCGTGAGGATCTTCGCGTGATGGACGATGAGGTCGGCGGCGAGCGCGCAGTGCGAGGCGAAAAGGAGGAACAGGAGCTTCATCGGGCGGCGTTCCTACGCGCTGCGAGTCGCGATGAAAAGCGCCCACACGACGAGCGTCGCGCCGGTCCAGCGATCGAGCTGCCACGCGCGCGGCGCGAGTTTTTCCGCGAGCACGAGCAGCGAGAGCGCTGCGATCCAGACGAGATTCATGACGCCGGCGACGAAGAGCAGGAGCATGAGCACCCAGCAGCACCCGGTGCAGTAGAGCCCGTGGCGCCAGCCCATCGCGAACGCGCCGCCGCGGCCTTCGCGCCAGTCGGTCATGAGGAAGGCGAGCGGCGAGCGGCAGTGGTCGAGGCACGCGCGCTTGAGCGGTGTCCATTGGAAGACCGCCGCGCCGAGCAGCACGCCGGCGCCGAGCCAGCGGTTCGTCGTCGCCATCATCGGCGAGATCAGCGTGGCGCCGTGGAGCAGCCACTGCAGCACCGCGGCAGCAGCGCTGAAGAGCGTCCACACGACGAAGTATCCGCCGACGAAATACGCGACGGGCACGAACGGCCGCTCGGCTTCGCGGCGCCGCCGGCTCGTCGCGGAGAAGATGAGGATCATCGGCGCGGCGGAGGGCAGCATCATCGCGACCATCATCTCCGCCCACATCGCGAAGAGCGGCAGTAGCGTCGCCGCATCCCACGCTCGCGTGTCCGGCCCGGACATCTCCATGCCGAGGCAGCGGCACACGCCGGTTGCGGTCATCGCCTGCGCTTCGTGAACCATGTAGGCCCACGCGACCGCCGTGATGCCGGCGAGCGCCGCAGCGACGATCCACCGATCGCGCTTGAGCGCGGCTTCGAGCACGTCAGTTCGCGTAGCTCACTTGCGTGACGAACCCCGCCTTGTCCGGCCACGAAAAGCGCAGCCCGTCCACATTCGCACGCATCTCCGCGGCGGACACGGCTTCGGCGCCTTTGAAAATGAAACCGGTCGCGTGCTCGACTCGCACGGACTCCGGCTTGCCGGTCACCGGGTTCTTGATCGGCTCGAGTCCGACGACGAGGCAATCGCCCGCGGTCACGCGGCTGTTGCGGCCATTCCACTCGAACGCAAACGGCACGAAGCGCGGCTCGAGCACGGTCGTGAACGTCGTCGCGAGAATCTCGAACGGCAGCCCGCCGAGCTGGCCTGACATGATTTTCAATAACGCCTCGCGCTGCTCCGGCGTCGCGCGTTCATCGACGAGCGGGCAGAGCGTGCCGTTGCCGAGATGGATCGCCTTCGGCCAATGCGCGATGAAGCCCCAGCCGAGACCGTCGAGGCTCAGATCGCCGCATCGGCCGGTGCGAATCTGCATCGCGCCGGTGCCCTGACAGTCGCCGCGCGTGGGCGGCGCGGAGAATTCGCACGGGCAACCGTAGTCGCAGTTGCACGCCTGGAGGAAGTCGCCCTCGAGGTTCCATTTGGTTTGAGTGCTCATGGCGGCGCAAACGCTAGGACTCGGCGGGTGAGTGGACAATGGCGAAGTGGGCAAGATTTTTTTCTTTGCTCGCGCCATGGGAGCCGCTAAACCCGCGTTTGTTCCTCCGTAACATGAACTCGAACAAGCTGAGCATTAAAGACACCTCGCCGCTCCCGCGAGCGTCGAGCGTTCTAACGACGACTCGGCGGATATTGTCTTAGGCCGATTCTTGGGCGTGGTCTGCGGCAGGCGAATTTCGGGTGGCGCGGCGGATTTTCGGGCCGGCGCAAAATCGTTTCCGGGCGGCGCTACGCCATTTTCGGGCGGCGCAATTTGGCATCCGGGCGGCGCGACGCGGTTTTCGGGAGGCGCTGTGCCGCGCCGGGGCGACCGGAAATCATTTTCGGGCGGCGCTACGCCGCAACCGGGCGGCGCTGGGCGGCATCCGGGCGCCCCGACGGCGCATTCGGGCGCCCGAATGGGGCATCCGGGCGGCGAAAAACGGGGGCAAACCGGGCCAATGGCGCAAAAAGGCGCCCTTTTTTCAGTAAACCCAAACCCGACACGCCCAACCTCATGGAAGTTCCACTGAAATGGAACATGGCCGGGGCTCGCTACAACGCGGGCCTGAAGTGGAACGGCACGATCAACACGAACCCACGAAGAATGAAGACCAACGCCATCATTGATTTCAGCCCCTACACCGCCGCCGAGTTTGGCCCCGTGGCGCAGCTCATCCACGACAAGATGACCACCAACGCCGCCACCTTTACCGCCCCGCCGACGAGCATGGCCGCGCTCCAGACGCTGGTGACCACTTACGATACCAAACTGACCGCGCGCGCGAGCAACGCCTCCGCCGACGTGCTCGCCTTCCACGTCGCCCGCACCGGCCTCGAGGAAGCGCTCCACGACCTCGGCATCTATGTGAACCTCGTCGCGAAAGGCGATCCGATGATCCTGGAAAAGAGCGGTTTCCCTTCCTACGACAGCACACCCACGCCGCTGCCCGCTCACCCTGCCGCGCCGGAGAATGTGAAGCTGCGCAACGGCGACGGCAGCGGCACCGTCACTGGCCGCTGCAAGCCGGACCGGGCCAACAGCACCAACGTGGCGCAGATCACCACCGGCGATCCGAACAACGAAGCGGGCTGGCAGCAAGTGCTCATCTTCAACGGCGGCAAAGCCGTCATCACCGGCCTGACCGTCGGCAGCATCGTCTGGGTGCGCTTCGCCACCGTCGGCGCCGGCGGCCAGCTCGGCGACTGGAGCGACCCGGCGAGGATCGTAGTGACGTGAGCCATTGCCGATTGGAGGCACTCGGCGGCAGTTCAATCGGCAATCGAAAATCGAAAATCCCTTATGCCCTTCGACCCCACCAAACCCGCCCCCGGCGACGACCTCGACGCCGTGCTCGTCCGCGACCAACTCAACGCGCTCAAGGCGCTGATCGACGCCCAAGCCGCGCAGATCGCCGACCTGCAAGCGCAGATCACCGCCGCCATCGCCGGATCGAGCAGTAACACGAACGCGGTGGCGACCCTGAACCTCACGATCAATAACAACCCGCCGCAGCAATGGGAAGTGCAGCCCATCGCGGACAAGCTGGATGAACTCATCAACGCGCAGCGGAGGTAGCCTTACCTCAATTTCCCATGAAACGAACATCCGCCTTTCTTGCTCTCCTCGTATCCATGACCTCCGCGGCCTGGCCGCAGAATCCCGCCCCTGCGCCCGACGGCGCGCTGCAGCCGCCGCCGAAGCCGAACGAGGAAATGGTGAAGTGGATCGCGACCGTCGATGCGCAGTGGCAAACTACCTTCTCGCAGGAAGTGACGATTCCCTTCGACACCGAGAAGGCCAAGGCCGCCCAGCAATACGGCGCGGCCGTCGAAGCGAATCTGGCGAAGGCGGCCGCGGCGGGAAACCTGGATGCGACGCTGTTGTGGCGCGGGGAGCGCGACGAGTTTGCCTTGGAGAAAACCGTGGCTGCGACGGACGATGCAGCGGCACCTCCGGAGTTGAAGCAGTTGCGCGCCACGTGGCGCACGCAAATGGCGCGGTTAGCAAAGGAGCGAGCGGCGCGCGCGAAATCCGTCCACGCGCGCTATGATCAAGTGCTCGCGCAGGCGCAGACCGCGCTCACGCAAAAACACCGCATCGAGGACGCGCTGCTGGTAAAGCAAAGGCGCGATGAAATCGCGGCCGTGTGGTTGGTTCAGGAAGCGGCGGCAGCACCGGAGAAAATGAAAACGGCCGAGACCGTGCCTGCTCCCGCCACCGCCAGCGCGCCGGCAGAGCTGCTCGGCACTTGGAAGGTGACATGGCCGAACAATGGCTGGGTCGCGACTCGCACTTTCAAGGCCGACGGAACGATGGATTCCTCCGATGCCGGCGCGGGGACGTGGCAGGTGATCGGTGAAACGCTCGTGGCAAACATGGAGAAGTATCAGGAGCGCTTTGAGCTTCCACTCAAACCGGTCGGAACGAGAGTGATCGGACACAAGAACCGGGAGTTGGTGGCGACGAAGGAATCCACGGCGGACGGACGCGCAGTGGTCAAGGTCGCCGCGCCGACGCCCAAGCCGACGCTCGGGACGGCGACCATCGCCACGCTGGCGCAGGTCGAGGCGCAGGACATCGTCTTATCCCCGCTTAGCGAAGGCGAACGCGTGTGGAACGACCGCGACTACAAGTTCAAGAAGATCACGGGCTGGCACGGCTACCAATACACGCGCAGCAACGCCCACAGCCCCTATCTACGCTTTAAAGTGCTGAGCAATGGCCTGGTCTATATGGCATGCACCGCCCGCTGGGGATCAGCGGCGGATCCGGTCACGCGGCGCGAACTCAAGACCGAAAAAGATCTGCTAGCTGAGGGATGGACCCGCATTCGCCGCGGGGACATCGATACCGGCGATGGCAATATCTCGTTCGTGGTCTTCTCCCGCATGTGCACGGCCGGCGAGCAATTCACCTACCGCACGGATAAAAATGCCGCGCCGATCTTGTTACTGAAGAAGTAGCGCGGTCCCGGAGGCGGCGGGATCGGTCCTTGACTCTTGGTCCGAGACCGGCAGCGCAGCCTTGCCGAACTGCCGCGCGCCGGTAGCCTGCGGGCATGAGCATCACCGCCATCGTCGAGAACGACACGATCAAGCTGCCCGTGCACGTGCCGGATGGGACGCGGGTGGAGATCACGCTGTGCCCTGGCGGGGGCGAACATCACGAACTCGACGCGCTGATCGGCTCGTGGCGGGAGGATCCGGGGTTCGACGCGGCGATCCGGGCCTTTGAGCAGGTGGATGAGGCGATGTGGAAATGAGGGTCGCGCTCGACACGAATGCTTACAGCGACTTCCTGCGAGGCGTCCCGGGGCGGGTGCGCGTGGTGCAGGCTGCGGAGCGCCTTTTTCTGCCGCTGATCGTGCTCGGCGAATTGCGAGCGGGCTTCGCCGCGGGTAGCCGTGAGGAGGAGAATGTGGAGACGTTGCGCCAATTTCTCGCCAGCCCGCGCGCATCCGTGCTCGTGCCGGATGAAACGACGACGGAGCACTACGCGCGGGTTTTCGTGCAGCTTCGGCGAAAGGGCGTGGGAATTCCGACCAATGACTTGTGGATCGCGGCGCTGGTATTGCAGCACGACTTGGAGTTGTGCAGCTCGGATGCGCACTTCGAACACGTCGAGGGTCTGCGGTTGTGCTGAGGTGCCGCGGAGTCTCGTCGAGTCGCGCCCCCGTTGACCCCCACCGCGACCGCCGCTAGCGTCCGCGCTCTTTTTCCCAATGAGCGCCAACTACAAAGACACCCTGCTGCTGCCGAAGACCGACTTTCCCATGAAGGCCGATCTCGTGAAGCGCGAACCCGAGCGGCTCGCGAAATGGGAGGCGGCCGGCCTTTACCGGAAGGTGCTCGCTGCGCGCGCGGAGGCGCCGCTCTTTGTGCTGCACGACGGGCCGCCGTTCGCGAACGGCGACGTTCACAAGCGCCGGCGCGCGCCGATGGTGCGAACCTTCGCCTATAAGCTGATGGACGGCGTCAGGCCGCGCGTTCGCGAGATTGCGGCCGAAGTGATCGAAGCGCATCGCGGCAAGGGCCCCGTCAATTTTCTCGACGATTTCGGACGTGCGATCCCGGCCCGGATCATTGCGGAGATCATCGGCGCGCCGGCGCAGGAC
>JBEBGD010000137.1:0-12378 GCA_040081625.1 Chthoniobacteraceae bacterium | reverse complement strand
GCCGTTGGCGGGGGTGGGGGTGGGTGCTCTTTTCGCGCTCATGCCAGCGACACCCATGATCTGGAATCAGTCTTTCTGGAACCAGAGTTCGTGGACGCCGGTGGCGCAAAATCCAAATTCAAACACTCCCATGGCTGAACCTGACCTCACTAACATCACGGTCGATCAAACCTGGATCGACGAACTCAACACGAAGGCGGATGCGCTGCTCACGCATTTGCTGACCAAAGCGGTTTCGCTGACTGATGAGCAGCGAAGGAAACACAAGGGTATCGGGCCGGAGAATGGCTCGATGGTGGATGACGGGGTGGCATTGATCCGGGACAATGCGGGGTGGTTTCCGGGGACATTCAACCGGGCGAAATTGCTTGCCGATGTGCCCGCGCGGGAGCTGTGGTTGCAGGGCAAAAGCAAGATCATGCAGGTGCACGAGCTCTACTTCGACACGCTTCAGGCGGTGAGCTGCGATATCGTGCAGCGCGTTCGCAAGGGACGGCCGTTCATCGAGGCGAGCGCGGAGCTGACGGGAATGAGCAACATTCAGGTCGGCGAGTATCTGGATTGGTTCAAGCGGTTCGGAGGACCGGACGAAGAAGAAGAGCCCACGCCGCCGCCGACCCCGCCGATACCCTGATCCGGGGCGGTTTACTCTGTAGATCCGCAAGCGGACCTCTGAAAATGAGCACTCGACCTCAGGAAAACAGAACCCGACCTCAAGAAAGGAGGAGTCGAGTCCTCCTAATGAGAGGTCGAGTGCTGAAAAGTGCACTCGACCTCAGAGGAAGAGCACCCGACTTCTGGAAAACAGAGGTGGAGCTCTGGAGAGGAGCACTCGACTTCACGAAAGGAGAGGTGGACCTCGGGAAAAGAGAAGTCGGAGTCCGGTGGCTCGATGCTGCCCATGCTGTCATCCTGAGCGAGTGAAGCGAGTCGAAGGACCTGTAACATCTTTGGCATCGGGCTGGAGCAGACAGGCAGCGGGGAACAGATGTTACAGGTCCTTCGGCTTCGCTCAGGATGACAGGTTGTCTTTAAGCCCACCACCACCCCGCCATGCCTTTCGATCCGAACTTCCCCACCGCTAACACGCTCGCCGACGCCGTCGCGATGCGGGCGCAACTCAATGCGCTCAACGATAAGATAGACTCGACCTTGCCAGGGCCGCCGGGACCGCAGGGCGAGCCCGGTCCGCAAGGGCCACCCGGCGAGGTGACGACCGCCGCCTTGACTGCCGCGATCGCCGGCACTTCGGCCAATACGAACGCGGTGCCAACGCTCGACACGCCTTATGCCGATCCGGAGAAGGAGGAGCTGTGGCAGAGGCTCAATGAGCTGATCCTCGCCGCACGGCGATAACTATTGCCGCGGACGCACGCGGAGCGCGCTATTTGCGCAGCTCGGCGAGCATCTCGAGCAGGTTGTTCGCGAGGATCACCGACGCGTCTTCCTGCACATAGTTCGTGCCGAGCCACGTCTCGTAACCGCCGAGCTCATGGTGCTCCGGCGTGGGGAGGTAGCCGTGGCGTCCATTGGCGAGGCCGATGACCATCGTCTGCGGAAAGGGACTGCGTTTTTTGAGGTCGAGTCCGATCTCGACGAAAGTCTCGAAGGGAATGCCGCATACGGCGAGGTCGCCGATGCGGATGGCTTGCAGGCAGACGCTCAGGGTCTCCTCGCCGCGCTCGGCGGCATTGATGGTGCCGCGGGCGTAGTTCTCCGCGAGACGAGGGAGGTTCTCTTTTGCAGCGGGGTCCTTGATGGCTAGCACGGCTTTCGCGTCGGCGATGGCCTCGGCACTGGGTTTGCGATACTTGAGCGTGATGTCGCGCTGCATCATCGCGAGCGGCGCGTCGGCGCGGTGCTTCTCGATTTTTCTCAGCGCGAGCCACGCGGTGTCGGCGGCTTTTTGCGCGACGATGCGGATCTGCTCGTATGGCTCGCGCGGCGGGCGCGTGACGCCGAAGGGGATGTTATTGATGTCGCCCGATGCGCCGTTGGACATCATCGCGACGAAATCGTCGCCGGCTTTCACGCGCGAGGGCATGAGGCGCGCGAACTCGCCGAAGTAGTCCGCGGACATGAGGCCCTTCGGCGGGCTGCCGACGTAGTGGAGCGCATAGCAGGCGAAGATCGCGAGCTGCCGGCGCTTCGCATTCTGCACGGAGATGACGGAGATGTCCGGATCGGTCGGGCCCGCGGGGCGGTCGAGCACGTCGGGGTTCGTGCCGGGGTTCATCTTCACGCGATCGAGCTTGCCGTAGGGATTCGGCGGCATCTTGCCGGGTTTGAGATACCAGCGGCGGTTGAAAACTTCGTCGGGCAGCGGATGCGCGGCGGCGCCGATGGCGGCGGGCTGGAGTTTGCCATGCGCGCGGATGATCGAGTCGGCGATGCCTTGCACGAGCAGCCCGCGATAAGCGAAGCCATTCGTGTCGCTCTCGCGCGAGTTCGACGACGGGCCGCTGTGCGTGTGCGTGGAGTTGATCATCATCCGCTCCACGGGAATGCCGGTGGCTTTCGCGGCGATGGCTTTCGCTTCGTCGATGGTCTCGCGGGCGAGGCCGAGGTTGTCCACGACGACCATCGCGAGCGTGGTCTTCCCATCGGCGAGCACCATCGCTCGCGAGTGGAGCGGATCGTGCGCGCCGGTGGCGGCATTCGCGCTGAACCCACCGGGCATGTTCAACGGGAATAGCTTCGGGGTCACATCCACCGCGGCTGCGCCGGCGCGGAAAGTCGGGTCGGCGGCGAGGCACGAACCGGCGAGAAGTGTGAGCGCGACGAGGAAAGTGGAAGTCTTCACTTCTTGAGTGCTCCGTCGAAGAACTCGTAAAGCGCGACGGTCGAAGGATCGCCCTCCTGGCCGAGGTTCGCGTTGATCTTCGTGTGGTCGGTCTCCTTTGCTCCGAAGACTTTCACCGGCACGCCAGCCTCCTTCAGCACAGTGCCGAGGCGCTGGGCCTGGATGCTGTTATCGGGATGCGCTCCGACGTGGAGGATGAGAAAGGGCGGGATGCCTTTGCCCTTGGCGACGTGGGTGACGGCGGAGAAGTCGCGATGTTTCTCCGGGGTCTCGCCAAACTTCGCGCGGTGCCCGAACTTCGGCGGCGGCAAGCCGTGAACGCGCAGGCGGGTCTCGGCGGTCTCGATCATGGCCGGGATGTCGTAGGTGTCGCCATCGACGGGGAAGCAACCCTTGAGCACGTCGAACGAAACGCCTTCGGCCTTCAGGTAACGATCGTCGATGCACATCAGTGCGGCGAGCTGCGCGCCGGCGGAGTGTCCGCCGACGATGATGCGCTTCGGGTCGCCGCCATACTTGGCGATGTTCTTATGGACCCAGCCGAGCGACTTCGCGACATCGCGCGTGAGCGTCTCCATGTTCACATCGGGCAGCAGGCGATAACCCGTGGAGACGAGCACGAAGCCTTTCGCCGCGAAGGCTTGAGGTTTGAGATGCACGCTCGTCCTGTCGCCCTGCGTCCATCCGCCGCCGTGAATCCAAAAGACGACGGGCAGGTTCTTCGCATTGTCGGGCGCGTAGACATCGACCTTCTGGCGCTCGTTCGCGTTCTCGATGTAGGGAACATCGCGAGTGACTTTTTCGGCGTGTGCGGAGGTCACGAGGGCGAGGGCGGTGAGGAGTTGGGGGATGCGGTTCATGGTTTGGCGGCTTTGAGTTTCGCGATGAGAAAGTCCTGCACGGTCGCGTGCTTCACGTCGGGCGCAGCGGGGTAGAAGAGTTCGCAGGCGACGCCGGCTGTTTTGCAATGCTCCTGGAGTTTCACGCCGAAGTTTGAGGTGTGCGTCGGGTCCGTCTGGTCCTGCCCGAGCGCGGGCGGCGTGTTGTAGGTCATGTAGATCGGCGGGTCGTCGCTGGTGACGAGCGCGTAGGGCGAATACTCCGCGATCCATGCGAGGATCTTTTCGCGCCCGGCGAGGAAGTCGTCGAACTGCGAGAGCTTCTTCGCGGGGTCGCCGGCGAAGCCGAACGCGTGACCGCCGTAGCGGCTGTTTGGCGTCCACTCCTTCATCTGCTTCGGGTCGAGCGTCGTCTGCGCGCCGCTCACCGCCGCGCACCACAGTCGGGTGGATTCACGTGCGATGGGGTCGCTGCTTTTTGCGTCGGCCATGTCGGGATGAAAGGCGAGCCACAGCGACGAACACGCGCCCGCGCTGCCGCCGCTCGCGCCGATGCGCGCCTTGTCGATGTTCCACTCGGCGGCTTTGCTGCGGACGAACTGAAGCGCGCGCGCTGCATCGTGCAGCGGACCTTTCACCGGCGGCACCACGCCATCCGCCGTCGCCTCGGCGATGAAGCGATACTCGATCGACGCGACCGAGATGCCTTCCTTGAGCATCGCCGGGAGCAGCGCCGCGAGGCCACTGAAGCGATTGCCGCCCTGCCAGCCGCCGCCGTGGATGAAGAAGAGCAGCGGCGTGGGTTTGTCCGACTCGGCTTTCCAAAAGTGAATCCGTTGCTTCGCGTGCGGGCCGTAAGGCACATCGACGAGCGTCGGTCTCGGCAGGCTGGGACTCGCGGCGAGCGTCTTCTTCGCCTCGGCGGCGTCGATCTCGCGCACGAAGATATTGCGCCAGCGAATCTCGCCGCCATGCGTCTGGAGCATGATCGGCCCTTTCGCCGGGAAGGGTTTTCCCTTTTCCCAGAAGTTCTCATACTCCGCGCCATCGACGACGAGTTTGCCGTTCAGCCACACCCAGGTGCGCGCGCCGATCTGGCGGATGCGAAACGCATTCCACTCGCCGAATGGCTTGTCCGCGACGACGAGCGGATCGCGGCCCAGCGTGTTCGGCGTGTTATTAAAGAGTCCGCCGGAGCCGAGGTGCGGTTTGCGATCGGGCTTCTTCGGATCGAAGACCTGCGACTTGTCCCAGATCTGCACCTGCGGATTGCCGCGAAGGTAGATGCCGCTGTCGGCCTTCGCGACGGTCTTGTATTCGATGAGCAGTTCGATGTCGCCGAACTGCTCGTCGCTCGTCGCATAAGGCCCGGTGCCGACGTTCACCAGTTCGCCATTTTCCACGCGCCAGTGCTGCGGGAACTCCTCGCGCTGTTGCTTGAGATTCGCGTCGCGCTTTTCGCCCTCGAGCTTCGCGCCGGTGTGTGGATTCAGGCCGTGCCAGCCGGTGAGGTCCCTGCCATTGAAGATGGCGCGGAAACCTTTTGGGGGCGCGGGATCGGCGGCGTGGAGCGCCGTGAACGATGCGAGCAGGAGGGTGATGGGGATGGTGGTGTGTTTCATGGAGAGTTTGCCAAGCGAACGATTCGGCGAGGGGTGGGATTCTTGGGGACTGCTGGAATGAAGGTTGTGGCACTCGTTGGCGAGCTTGTAGAGTTCCCATCATGAAATCCCTCTCCCGCATTTCCCGACGTGACTTTATCGCGGGGGCCGCGTTATCCGCCGGATCGCTCGCGCTCCCTGCCGGTCCCGCCCGGGCTGTGCCGACGCGCGCCGATGTCCCGCCGCCGGACTACCGCATCAAGAACGGTCGCATCCGGCACTCGGTGATGGGCTGGTGCTTGAATCCGATGCCGACGGAGGAACTGATCGCCGGCTGTCACGCGATGGGGATGACGGCGATGGAGGGCATCGACAAAAAATTCTACCCGCGCCTGCGCGAACTCGGGATGAAGCCATCGCTGGTGAGCAGCCACGGGTTCAAGACCGGCCCATCCAGTCGCGCCAACCATGAGGTGTGCATCGCGAAGCTGCGTGAGTGCATCGACGTAGCTGTCGAGTTCGGCGCACCGGGCGTCATCACCTTCACCGGCATGCGCGAGAAGGATCTGACCGACGAGCAGATGGCGAAAAACTGTGTGGATTGCTGGAAGGAGGTCGTCGGATACGCCGAGGAAAAGGGCGTCAACCTGTGCCTGGAACATCTCAACTCGCGCGACGACACGCACCCGATGAAAGGCCATCCGGGTTACTTCGGCGATCACGTCGATTTCTGCGTGGAGCTCATCAAGCGAGTGGGCTCGCCGCGGATGAAGCTGCTCTTCGACATCTACCACGTGCAGATCATGGATGGCGATGTCATCCGCCGCCTCAAGCAGCACCGCGATGTGATCGCGCACATCCACACCGCCGGCGTGCCCGGTCGCGCGGAACTCGACGACACGCAGGAGGTCAACTACCCGCCGATCATGCGGACGCTGCTCGAGCTCGACTACCAGGGCTATGTCGCGCACGAGTTCATCCCGACGTGGGACGACAAACTCGCCGCTCTCCGCCACGGAGTGCGCGTGTGCGATGTGTGAGGCCGGCATCCGGGGCTGAGTCGCACGCATAACCTCCGCGTCAGCTCCGTCGGGGATCGTTCGCGCTCTGTGCTTGCGCACTGGCCGCCGGCGCGGCTACTGGCAGCGCATGAACCTCCGCTCCCTCGCACTCGTCGCACTCGTCGCCGCTTCGCCCGCCATCGCGGCGGAACCGAACACCCTCACCGATGCCGAGCGCGCAGCCGGCTGGAAACTACTCTTCGACGGCAAGGATCCGGGCGCCCATTTCCGCAACTACAAGAAGGACAAAATCTCCGACGGATGGGCAGCCGAGGACGGCGCGATCGTGTGGAAGCGCAAAGGCGCGGGAGACATCATCACCAAGGAGAAGTTCGACAGCTTCGAGATCTCGCTCGACTGGAAGATCAGCGAAGGTGGCAACAGCGGGCTGATGTATCGCGTGCAGGAGACCGACGGCGCGCCGTGGCACACCGGACCGGAGGTGCAGATCCAGGACAACGCGAAAGGCCACGACCCGCAAAAGGCCGGCTGGCTCTACCAGTTCTACCAGTCCGAGAAGGACGCGACCAAGCCGGCCGGCGAGTGGAACCAGATGCGCATCCTCATCAACGGCAACAAGTGCGAGCACTGGATGAACGGGGTGAAGTATTGCGAATACGAGATCGGCTCGGCGGATTGGAATGAGCGTTACGCGAAGAGCAAGTTCTCGAAGTTCCCCGGCTTCGCGAAGACGCCGCTCGGCCACATCTGCCTGCAGGATCACGGCAATGAGATCGCCTTCCGGAATATCAAGATCCGTCCGCTGAAGTAAGGGCCCAGCTCCAACCGGGGGCGATTGACTGCCGATCCTCGCGCAGGCTGCGCACCGCTGCCTACTGCGGGCGGTAGCGCTTGTAGCGTTTGCCATCGAGCAACAGGTCCGCGCCGTCGATCTTCACGGTGACGGTCGTGGTCGTCTTCCGGTCGCTGTTCGTGATCGTTAGTTTGTCGCCGGTGAGCTTCCACTTGCCCTGCCACATCGTCGCCTCGCCATCGGGGCCCTCGATGTGGAGGCGACCGTCGGGGAAGAAGTCGTAGCTGATCGTGCCCTGCACCGGGCTCCAGCCATATGTGCCTTTCGTGCTGAGGAGAAATCGCCGCAGCGCGGGGTCGTCGGCGCTGTGTGCATCGGGAGCGGCGGTGAGGAAGCCGAGCGCGATGGCCGGGAGGATTGCTGGATGGGCTTTCATTGGGCGGCGATGATAAGGCAGGACGCCGTCGGCAGCCGAGAGAAAAGGGGTGGGCTGTCGCACGGCATGGGGCGCGCCCGGTGCAATTCCGTCTCGCCGCGCCCAGTCGCGCCCGCTTAAAGGTTCTGCATGCGCCGCACTCGCACGTCCGCAGCTTCCACCCCGAAGACGATCGCCCAGAAAGGCTGCGGCACGGTCTTCTTCGGCATGTTCGCGCTGTTCGGCGTGCTGATCTTTGCGGTGATCGCCAGGTCGCTGGTCGAGACGGCGCGGACCTATTTTTGGGAGGAAACGCCGTGCACCATCCTCGAGGCGCGCCGGCTCGAGGCGGGCGCGGACGACGATTTTATCGTCCGCTATCGCTACATGGTGGAAGGCCGCAGCTACACGTCGAGCCGATACACGATGGGGATGAAGGAGTCGCTCGACTCGTCGAAGATCGAGCGCCTCATCTCGCGTTACCCGGCCGGGGGCAACACGCTCTGCCACGTGAACCTGAAGAAGCCCGGTGAGGCGGTGCTTCAGCGCGGCTCGCTTTGGATCGGGCTCGTGCTGCTCTTTCCGCTGATCTTCGTCGCCATCGGTGCTTTCGGCATCGTCAGCGTATGGCGGGAGAAAGGCCTTGCTGGAGTCATCACCACGCGCCGGAAGGGCGGCGGTGCGGTGGAGAAGTTTGGGCCGATCTTTTTCTTCGGCATCTTCGCGATCGTCGGCGGAGTTCTCTTTTACTTCCTCACGCTGCGCACGATGAAGCTCTACTTCGACGCGCGATCGTGGCCGGAAACGCCATGCACCATCGTGAGCAGCAGCGTCGGCAGCCATCGCAGCACGAGCAACGGCAAGACCAGCACCACATACAGCGTCGATATCGTCTATAGCTACGTGGTCGGCCGGCGCGAGTATCGCTCGGATCGCTACGGGATCATGGGCGGTTCATCGAGTGGACGCGCCGGAAAGGCGGCGGTCGTCGCCCGCCACCGTCCGGGCACGAAGGCCGTGTGCTTCGTCAACCCGAACGATCCCACCGACGCGCTGCTCAATCGCGAACTGAGCGGGGTTATGTTCATCGGGCTGCTGCCCGCGGTGTTCCTGCTCATCGGCGTGATCGGGCTCTTCGCCACCGTCCGCACGATGCTCAAGTCCAGCGGCACCGTCACGATTCCGGGGGTGCCGACACTGCCGGGGCAGCAGTCCGTGCCGCTCGCGCAGTCCGTCGTCCCCGGGGGCATCGCGACCGGACCAGCCGTGCTCGAACCGAGCGCGTCGCCGAAAGCGAAGTTCATCGGCGCGGTCATCGTCGCGCTCTTTTGGAATGGCATCACGAGCGTCTTCGTCGTCAGCGCGGTGAAGTCGTGGTCGAGCGGCACGCCGGAGATTTTCCTCTCGCTGATCATGATTCCGTTTTTGCTCGTCGGGCTCGCGCTAGTCGGAGTCTCCGTGGCGATGTTCCTGAACCTCTTCAACCCGCGCATCGCGCTGGTGGTCAGCTCGCAGTCCGCGCCGCTCGGCGGGACGATCGATTTTCGCTGGAACTTTCGAGGCGCCGTGGCGCGCATCCGCAGCTTGCGCATCGTCCTCGAGGGTCGCGAGGAGGCCCGCTACCGGAGTGGCAAGAACGCGGCCACCGACCGGAAGGTCTTTGCGCAACTCGCGATCGTGGAGACCGACGATCCGGGTCGAATCCGCGAAGGCCAGGCGCAGTTCGTCGTGCCGGACAACGTCATGCATTCGTGGGATGGCGGCGACAACAAGATCATCTGGCAGCTCCAGGTCCGCGGCGAAATCCCGCGCTATCCCGACGTGAGCGAAGACTTCGACTTCACCGTGCTCCCGAATCCCCGCTGACCAATGCTCCAACTCGTCCTCGCTGAAAACCGCACCACCTTCAGCCCCGGCGATACGATCGCCGGCACCGCGCGCTGGCAGCGCCCGGAGGCGCCCGGCCATGTCGAGATCACCCTCGTCTGGAGCACCAGCGGCAAGGGCAACGTGGATTCCGAGGTCGTCGCCACAGCGACCGTCGCGAATCCGATGCCGTCGGGTGAACACGCGTTTCGATTCACCGCGCCCGCCGAGCCGCACAGCTTCTCGGGCCAGCTCATCACGCTGACCTGGGCCGTGGAAGTGCATGTCGATCCTGACGAGGAGATCGATCACGTCGAGATCGTCATCGCGCCCGGCGGGCGCGCGATCGAGCTGCCGCGGATCGCGCCCCCGCCGCCGCGGCTGCCGGGGCAGGAGGATTCGTTTCTCAAGAAACTGCTCTCCCGCGTGCCACAGCGCTGAACTCGAATGACGCGCAACTTTTCCCCGCCACCGGCGCTAAACCGCGCCGCATGAAAGCCCGACTCGCGCTCATCCTCGCCACGTTCACAACCGCAGCCATCGCGCAGCAGCCGCGCCTCCCGGACGGCGTGAAGGCGCATCGCGATCTCGCCTACGTCGAAGGCGCTCACAAGCGGCAGAAGCTCGATCTCTACGTGCCGCAGAAGGCGGATGGACCGTTGCCGCTTGTCATTTGGGTTCACGGCGGTGGCTGGCAGGCGGGGAGCAAGGATCAGTGCCCGCCATTGCGCGGCGGCTATCTCGATCGTGGCTACGCCGTCGCGAGCATCGGCTACCGGCTGAGCAGCCACGCCGTTTTCCCCGCGCAGATCGAGGACTGCAAAGCCGCGATCCGCTGGCTGCGCGCGCACGCGAAGGAATACAATCTCGATGCGGAGAAGTTCGGTGTGTGGGGCAGCTCGGCGGGCGGACACCTCGTCGCGCTCATCGGCTCGAGTGGCGACGTGAAGGAGTTCGAGGTCGGCGCAAACCTCGATCAATCCAGCCGCGTGCAGGCGGTGTGCGATTATTTCGGCCCGACGGATTTCAGCGTCTTCGTCACCACACCCGGCTACGAGAGCCACGCGACGGCTTCATCGCCGGAGGCGAAGCTCATCGGCGGCGCGGTGATGGAGAACAAGGAGAAGGCCGCGCGCGCCAACTCGATCAACTACGTGAGCAAGGACGATCCCGCCTTCCTCATCGTGCATGGCGACAAGGATCCGACCGTGCCGATCAACCAAAGCCAGCTCCTTTTCGACGCGCTGAAAGCGGCGGGCGTGAGCACGCACTTCCACACGATCCGCGGTGCGGGGCACGGCGGGCCGGGCTTCTCGGCGAAGAATATCGACGAGATGGTGAGCACGTTTTTCGACGCCCGCCTAAAACTCGGCGACGCAAAAAGCGAAGCGCTCGCGACTGAGAGCACCGCCGACGCCGCGGCGATGGCGCGCGATCCGCGAGCGAACGCGCCGGGCGGCCCGCGGCGCGGCATCCCGTGGGCGGCGATCACCGGGCGCGACGACAAGAACAATGACGGGAAGGTGAGCAAAGACGAGTTCAGCGGCCCCGCGCCGCTCTTCAGCCGGCTCGATGCGAACCGCGACGGCTTCCTCACGCGCGAGGAGCACGAGGCGTTTCAATCCGGCCCGCGCTAGGATTGTTCGAGCGCGAGTTCCTTGCAGCGCGCGAGGTCGAGCTTGCCGCTCGCGAGGTGCGGGATGGCTTCGATGCGCTTGATGATCTTTGGAATCCAAAGGTTCGGCACGCCCGCCGCGGCGAGCTTTTCGCGCAGCTCGCGCGCGTCGAGTTCGCGAGTGGTCAGCACCACGAGCGCTTCGCCTTTCGCTTCGTCCGGAACGCCGGCAATCGCGATGGTGCGCTCGTCGCGCGGCAGTTCGAGCAGTTCGATGATGCGTTGCTCGACCGTTTCGTGCGGCACCATCTCTCCGCCGATCTTCGAGAACCGGCTCAGGCGTCCCTCGATGTAGAGGAAGCCGTCTTCGTCGAAGCGCGCGAGATCGCCGGTCTTGAACCAGCCGTCCTCAAACACCGCGCCGGTGCGCTCCGGGTCTCCGAGGTAGCCTTCGAAGATGTTCACGCCTTTTAGCCAAAGCATCCCTGTCTCGTGCAGGCTCCGGCGCGCACCGGTGTCGGGGCACGTGATCCGCGCCGCGACGCCGGGCGCTAGTTTGCCGACGCTGCCTTCGCGGTTGCTCGCCTGCACCGCGTCGCCGGGACGGCTCGGCTGCGGGTCTGGCAGATTCACGCCGGCGACAGGACTCGTCTCGGTGAGGCCGTAGCCCTGCAGCGTCTTGATTTTGAACTTCTCGAAGATCGCCTCGGCAAGATCAGGCGGCAGCTTCTCCGCGCCAGTCACGAGCAGTTTGAGACTGGCGAGTTGTTCCGGCTGCGCCTTGCGCAGGAAGCTGCGCAGAAAGGTCGGCGTGGTGACAAAGAGCGCGACGCGATAGCGCTCGATGAGCCCGGCGAGCTTTCCTACTTCAAGCGGACTCGGATACGTGACGAGCGGGATGCTCTCGATCAGCGGAAAGAGAATCGTGACCGTCGCGCCGAAGCTGTGGAAAAACGGGAGGCACCCGAGGATCGGATCGCGCGACTGGAGCGAGAGCATCTCGGCAAACTGCGCGACGTTGCCGAGCAGATTGCGATGCGTGAGCGCGACGCCCTTCGGTTCGCCGCTCGAGCCGCTCGTGAAAAGCAGCAGCGCCTCGCCGCGGTCGCCGACCTTCGGAACGTCGAGCAACCACGCGATCACCGATGACGGCAGAAGCGCGACCAGGACGCGCCAGAGCATGATCTGTGTCTTGAGCGCTGGCAGGACTTTCTCGAGCAGCACGATGCGCTCGGGCCACGGGAAATCCGGGAGCTTCTTCTGCATCGGTCCCGCCGTGAGGCAGTCGATCACGCCCGACTTTGCGAGGCTCGACTCGAGGGCTGCGCGGCCCGCGGTGAAGTTGAGGTTCACCGGGATTCGGTCGGCAAGGAGCACGGCGAGGTTGGCGATCACGCCGGCCTTGCCGGGCGGCATCACGATGC
>JBEBGD010000040.1:0-43047 GCA_040081625.1 Chthoniobacteraceae bacterium | reverse complement strand
AATGATGACCGCAGCTTTAGCCGGCATCCGGTTGCTTTAGGATGAACTCCGCCGCCTCCGCAAGATCGCGCGCGATGAAATCCGCCGCCGCGCCGTCCTCGCGCGTGCCCTGGCCGCAGAGCACGAAGATCGAGC
Organism: Chthoniobacteraceae bacterium; assembly: GCA_040081625.1. Taxonomy (GTDB): domain Bacteria; phylum Verrucomicrobiota; class Verrucomicrobiia; order Chthoniobacterales; family Chthoniobacteraceae; genus VFJQ01. The sequence goes on along the minus strand of JBEBGD010000040.1, from coordinate 42,912 downwards.
GCGTGCCCGCCGCGTGTCCACACTGCACATCCGCCCGCTTGTCGCCCACAAACCACGACCGCGCGAGATCGATCCCGAGATCGCGCTCCGCATCGAGCACCATGCCCGTCGCCGGCTTGCGATGCGTGCTCGCCACCTCCGGCGCATCGCTGCAAAAATACGCCGCATCGAGCAGCCCCGGCCCGATCAGCTCCATCGTCCGCGCGTGGACCGCCTCGTAATCCGCCACCGTCATCCACCCGCGCCCGATCGCGCTCTGGTTGGTGATGATCACCGTGAGAAAGCCCGCCTCGCGCAGCTGCCGCAGCGCCACGACCACGCCCGGCAGCACGCGCACGAGCGCGGGGTCTTTGCAGTAGCGCACGTCTTCGATGAGCGTGCCGTCGCGATCGAGAAAAACGGCGGGAGAGAGGGGCATCAGCCGCGCACCTTACCGCAAGCCGCCCGGACGCAAAGGAAGGTTGCGCCGGGGCGGCATCCGGGGCTTACTCCGCCCGGCCCTGCCAGATGTATCCCGAGAAGCTCCAAGCCATCATCGCGCTGTTCGAGTCGCTGCCCGAGGAGGAAAAGCGCGAAAACCTCATCGCCTACGCCGCGCAGGCGCGGAAGCACGAGCCGCGACCGGGCGAAAAGTTCGACCTCGAGGATATCCGCAAAGACGAGGATTGCACCGACACTGTCGGCGTCTTCCTGAGCACCTCACCCGATCGCCGCGTGCATCTAAAAGTCACCCTCGGCGAGAAAGTCCAGACCCTCACCAAGGCCATGACTTCCATCCTCTGCCGCGGCCTCGATGGCTGCACCCTCGAAGAAATCCTTGATTTACCCAGCAACTTCGTGCCTCAAGTAGTGGGAGGTCAGCTTGTGCGTATTCGCTCGCAGACCGTCTATTACGTCCTCACCCGGATGAAAACCGCCTGCAAAATCCATCGCGACCGGCTAAGAGCCGCAGCCTGAAACGCCCAAGCGCCCCGATGCCTTCCGTCCAGAACCCTGACCTGGCAATCGACCTCGGCACCGCCATGGCGCGCGTCGGCGTCGAGCGCTGCACCGGTTTCGCCGAAGCCCCGGCCCGAGTCGGCGCCACCCCCGCCCTGCGCGACGGCGTCGTAGTCGAAGTCGAGATGGCCTCGGAAATCCTTCGGCACCTTTTCCGCCGCTACCAACGACTCGGCTGGCGCGGCGCACGCGCACTCGCCTGCGCTCCCAGCGATGCCACCGAGGAGGAAGTCGCCGCCCTCGAGATCGCCGTGCGCGGCGCGGGCGCGAACGAAGTCTTCGTGGTCCCTCAGCCCCTCGCCGCCGCCATGGGCGCCGGCGCCGACGTGGGCGCGCACCGCGCGTCGATGGTCATCGATTTCGGCGAAGGCGTCACCGATTACGCCGTGCTCTCCGACGGTTACATCGAGACTTGCCTCGCTGTCCGCGGCGGCTGCTGCGCGCTGCGCGCCGCCGTGCTCGAAGCCGTCCAGCGCGAAACCGGATTCCTCCTCGCCGAGACGGAGATCGAGCGCTTGATCCGCCATGTCGGCGTGCGCGCCCAGAGCCGGCGCATTGATGGCATCGTCGTCGCGAATGGACTCGGCCCGGACTCCACCCTTCCCCGCCGCCATGCCATCTCGGCCGGAGTCATCGCCGACGCGATCGAGGCGGGAGTCGGCGAAATGCTCGATGCCGCAGCCACCTTCGTCGAAGCGTTCGAACCGCGCTGGCTTGCCGACGTTGCAGAATCCGGCGTCCTGCTCAGTGGCGGCGGTGCCCTCATCCCCGGCGTTCCGGCGCGATTCGGCGAACGTCTCGGGCTTCCCATCGTCGTCGCGCCCGCGCCGCTCGATTCAGTGATCAATGGCGCCCGCGAGATGCTCGGCGTGGTCACGCAAGCCGGCGTCTGGAATCGGCGCTAGCCGCAGGTTTCGCGGAGGAAAAATCCACTGTTCCGCGCAGCCATGCATCGGACAGAAGTCGCCCCCCTTCGGCGGCTGGAGCGTAGCCGGAAGCCGGCGAATATTTCGGTGCGTCAACCGCACGCGCTGAAACAACGAAGCCAACCAAGCGAGAGAGGTGGTTGCGGGGGCGGGATTTGAACCCGCGACCTTCAGGTTATGAGCCTGACGAGCTACCAGGCTGCTCCACCCCGCGTTTTGAGTGAGCGCAGGTTAGGGAGCAGGCTCGGACCTGCAAGCGGTATTTCAATCTTTGTCCACTGAGAAGCGGCCAGGGCCCACGCAGGCGAGACCGACGAAGACGAATGCCAGCTTCAGTGGGTTGCTATAAAGCTTGAACTCTCCATTCTTCGGCAGGGCCAGCGTGAGCGTCGCCATCGTCATCGTGAAGGCGAGCAGGAGACAGATCGGGCGGTAGAAGGCGCCGATGATCAGCAAGACACCTCCGATCCCCTCGGTCACCGCAGCCATGAAACCCCAAAACACCGGGAAAAAATCGATCCCGATGTGACTCATCGCTTTTCCGAATTTTACCCAGTCCTCCGGCCCACCTGTCAGCTTCGGAAGGCCGTGGACGATGAACGCAGCTCCAACGCCAAGGCGCAGAATGAGCAGGCCGGTGTCGCGATGTTTGCCGAGGAATTTGAGAAGCATGGAGCGCGACGCTATCGACTGCTCGCAGCGGCGGAAGCTCAAAAGAGTCCGACTAATCGTAACGCGGCGATGGCGGCGAAGCCGAGGAGCAGACCGTCGAAGAGCCGCTGCGGCACGCGCTTCACGAGCCAGCGGCCCGCGACCAATCCGAGCGCGACGGCGGGGATGAGCATAGCGTTCAGCAGGAGCGTATCGCTGCGGATCAAGCCAAGGCCGGCGCTGAACGGCACCTTGAACGAATTGACGATGAAGAAATACCACGCGCTCGTGCCGACGAACTCGAGCTTCGGCAACGCGACGGCGAGGAAATAGAGCGCCATGATTGGCCCGGCGGCATTCGCGAGCATGGTGGTGAAGCCGGCGAGCAGGCCCACAGTCCACGCGAACCAGCGCGAGTGAGGGATGTGCGCGAACCACTCAGGGCGCCGCATCCGCGCGACTTGCAGCGCAGTAAGGACGAGGATGATCCAGCCGATCAGCGGCTTGAACGCGGCCGCATCGATCCGCTGCATGAACGCCCAGCCGCCGATCACGCCGATGCACGCGGGCGGCAGCATCCGGCGCACGTAATCCCACCGCGCGTGCTGGTGAAAAGCGAGCAACGCGCAGATGTCGCCGACGATGAGCAACGGCAGCACGACGCCGGTCGAATCGCGCGCACCGAAGAGGAACGCGAAGACGAGCACGTGCACGAGGCTCACGCCGGCGAAGCCGCTCTTTGCCACGCCGATGCCCATCGCGGCGACGATGGCGAGGAGCCACTGGACCGCCGTCAGCTCAGGCATGCGCGCCCGCGCCGATCCGCACGATGAGTTCGGTGAGGACGACCTTCGCATCCAGCGACGACGTGACCAGCTTCACGTTCGCCTCGAGGCACGCATGGAGCGCGGTGCGCAATTCCGATTCGCTGAATCGGTGCGCCTGTTTCATCGCGAGACCGAGGGCAAATGCGTTCACGGTTCCGTCCTTCTTCCGAGGCAGGTGCGCCGTCGCGGCAGCCGGCAGACGCTCGAGATCCTTGGCGAAGTAGAACGGCTGCGCCGGCGCTTTGAGCCGGTGGCGCACCATGAGATCCTTGGCGAGCAGAAGGCTCCGCACCGTCGGGATGATCGATGCGAGCAGGATGCCGATCGCCTTTTCGCCGTGAAACACGAGCTGCTCGAGCAACTCGAGTGCACGCCCCGTTTTGCGCGCGGCGAGCGCGTTGCCGAGCTCGAAGACGACACCGACATGCGACATCGGCACGAGCAGGCGCACGTCCTCTTCGCGAACCTCGCGCCGCTCTTTGTCGAGGTAGAGATCGAGCTTTTCGATCTCGTTTTCGATCTGCCTCCGATCGCCGCCGGTCATCAGCGCGAGGAGCTCACAGCAATCCCCGGCGAGCGTGAGTCCGCGCTGGTCCGCCGCCTCGCGCACGAGCCGCGCGGCGTCCTCCTCCCAGCCCGAGCGCGACGTGTCGAGCGCCTCGATGATCTGGACCTTCGCGACCTTTTGCAGGGTCTTGTAAAATGAGCGCCGCTTGTCGATGGGCGTCGCACTGAGCAGAAAGACGGTGCCGTCGGGAAGGCCCGATTCGAGCGTCGCGACAAGTTTCTCCAACGCCGCGAGCACCGCTTCGGAGCGGCCCATCGGGTCGTCGCCGAGGAAGCTGGCGCTCTTGAGCCACACAAGTTTGCCGCCGCCGAAAAAGGGAAAGGTGAGCAGCGCCTGGATGGCCGAGTCGATCCGATCAGCCGCTTCATCGGAATTCGCCGACGCACCGTCGATGATCTCCATGCCGAAGTCCCCGCCGGGCGAAAGCTTCGCCGCGAGTTCCTTCGCCGCGGCCTTCACGCCGCCATCATCAGACCCGACGACGGCGTGAGCGGAAATGGCGGTGGCGGTCTTGGCGGCGGGCATATGGAAATCGGCCGCGAGAGTGTTCGCGACCGACAAGGAAGGTCAAGCGGCGCAAAATCCGATCCGCCCCGCCTCGCTGCGGGAAAGCTCCGCCGATCCGCTAAGCCGCGAGTCTCACCTGCTGCGGCGATGCGAGCAATGCGCTCACTCGCGCGAGCAGCACATTCGGATCGATCGCCCGCGTGAGCACCGTTTCGCCACCGCAGCGCACGGAAATCGTCGGCTTGATCCGGTCGGTCGCGAGAAGCACCGGAACCGACTCCAGCACCGGCTCAGCATGCAACGCGGCTTCGACCGCACCGCCGTGGACGCCGTCCATATGCTCGTCGAGCACGATCAGGTCCGGTGCGAATTCCCACGCCGTCTCGAGTGCGGCAGCCGCGCGGTTCTCTTCACGGACCAGGTAGCCGCCCATGCGCTCGAGCACGACGCGCATCATGCGCGAAATACTCGGGTCATCGTCCACGATCAGGATCTTGGTTTGATTCATACCACACCGACTAAGCAGGCGCCGTTCGTCCGAGCCCTCGGATTACTACTGATATTCGGACCGGAAATACCCCGAGACGCTACCGATCCTGGATCGCAGTGCCGTGCTCGCGAGTGGCGTATTCCTTTGCGGCGCGTTCGAGCGCGGCGAGGTCGGCGAACTTTCCGTGAAAACTTTTGCCGAGCGCGGTATCGAAGCGATTGCCCTGCGCGAGCGCCTCCAGCAGACGCTGGAAGCCCGCCTTGTCCACGCTCGAGAGGAAGCGCACGAGCCGCTCCGACTGGTGGTAAAACGTCGCGACCTTCGTCACATCCGCCGGATACCCGGCGGCGCCGATGATCTCCGCAAGCGGGATCCAGCGCGCCGGATCGACAGCCTGCGAACGCGGTCGCGCCTGGAATCCCCTCGCCCGCCAGAACGCCGCATAGCCGCGCGCCGCCGCGTATTCGGCGAAGCCTTCATTGAGCCACAGCGGGATGCCGGGGCCAAAGAACCGATGCAGCACAAGGTGCGTGACTTCGTGCCCGAGCGTGTCGCCTTTCCACTTCACCTGCGGATCGCGAACTATGAAAAGCTCGCCGCCCGCGCACAGCCCGCCGGTCCACGGATCGAGCTGCCCTGCCACCTTGAACTGCGTCCAGTCGGCGGGCTTCTCGAAAATGTAGATGTGGCATTTGCGCTCCCACTGCGAGGTGTCACGCCCGAGTTCCTTTGCGACGACCGTGTAGAAAAACTCCGCCTCGACCGATACCGGTGCGGCCACGAAAGACTGGAAGAAGTGATACACGAAGTGCGCGGACTCCGCGTGTTTCCAATCCGCCTTGCGGATCGCGAGAGCGCGCGCGCCCAGCGGCGCGATGGTCCGTTCCGAAAGCCGCTCGAACGGCACCTCCGCGAAATTTCCCGGCGTCGTCTGCGCACACACGCCGGATGTGACGGCGTGCATCCACCCGCAAAGCACGAGCGAAAGTGGAAGTCTTGGGGACCGCATCACGCGTCCCTTTTACACGATGCGCAGTCGATCACGCACTCCCGCACTTCAGCGACCGATGCGGCGGAGGCGTTTCTCCGAGCGGATGAAAATCGCGCCATCCGCAACGGCGGGCGAGGCGAGCGTCGGCTCGGCGAGATCGTTCGTCGCGAGAACCTCGAACTTGCGGCCCGCCGCGATCACGGTGCCGATGCCTGTTTCGTTCTGGAAATAGATGCGCCCCTCGGCAGCGATCGGCGACGCGGAAAAATTCCCGCCGACCCGCTCCGTCCAATGCACGTCGCCAGTGCGCGCGTCCGCACACGTCGCGATGCCACCGTCCGAGACGAAATAGATCTCGTCGCCAACGACGATCGTGGACGCGGTGTGCGGTGCGCCTTTCGGGATCGTCCACGCGACGTCTGTCCCGTCGGGCCGAACCGCGTAGAGCGTCGGCTTGTCGAAGCTCGAGCTCACGAACAAGAGATCGTGCGCAAAGACCGGGCGCGGCACGACCGAGTAGCCTTCGCCGTATGCGACCCGCCACAGCTCGCGCCCATCCTTGAGATCATACGCGCCGACGAGCCCGCTGCCGGGGCTGATGATCTGCGTCACGCCACCGCGTTTCACCGCCAGCGGCGTGGAGAAGGAAAATTGTTTCATCGCCGGCGAATTGCGCGGCGCCTTCCACCGCACCGCGCCCGTCGCTGCATCCAGCGCGACCACGAAAGGATCGCTCTGCCCATCGCAGCTAAACACAAGTGCGCCCTCGGCGAGAATCGGCGAGCCGCCGGTCCCATGCACCGGCGGGTATGCGAGCTCCGTCTGCCGCCAGACGACCTTTCCGGAAAGATCGAGCGCCGCCGTGCCCATGTGGCCGAAGTGAACGTAGAGCCGGTCTTCCGTCACGATCGGCGTCGGGCTCGCCGCGGAATTCTTGCGATGCATCTTTGTCGCGGGCCCCGGTTCGGGCGTGAACACCGTCGTATCCCAAAGCGTGCGCCCGTCCACCGCATCGAAGCACAGCGCGCGCAGCGTGATGACGCCGCCATCATCGACCGCGCTCGTGAGATACAGCCGCCCATTCGAGAACACCGGCGAAGACCACCCACGCCCCGGCACCTCGACACTCCACGCGACATTCTCCGTCGCGCTCCATTTCACCGGAACCCCGGTCGCCGCGGAAATCCCCTGCCCCGTCGGTCCGCGGAACTGCGGCCATTCGGCTTCGGCAGACCACGCGCAAACCGCCAGCAACGCGACGAAAACGATCGCGTATTTCATCGCCGCCCCCTCGAACTCCACCCACCCCGACCGCCATCCCGCCGCTGCTGCTGCGGTTGATTTCGGCGTTGCTGTTGCTGCCCGCGCGGACCACGGGGTTCACGCGGCGGCGGTGGTGGTGCAGCCGCCGCATAGTCGAATCCCTCGGCCTTCTTCCGCACGATTCCGCGTCCGATGAACCGCTCGAGCGTCCGCAGCGGGCCGTGATCCTCCGACGTCACAAAGCTGATCGCATCGCCCACCGCCTGCGCCCGGCCGGTGCGGCCGATGCGGTGGACGTAGTCCTCGGAGTGCATGGGGAAATCGAAGTTCACGACGTGCGAGATGCCGTCCACGTCTATGCCGCGCGCGGCGATGTCGGTCGCCACGAGCACGCGCACCTTGCCGCTCTTGAAGTCCTCGAGCGCACGCAGCCGCTGGTTTTGCGAGCGGTTCGCGTGCAGCGTGGCAGTCGTCACGCCCTCGCGTTCGAGCTGCCGCGCGATGCGATCCGCGCCGTGCTTCGTGCGGCTGAAGACCAGCACCATGTTCATCGCCGGATTGCGCAGCAGATGCGCGAGCAGCGCGGGCTTGAGCCCCTTCGATACTTCATAGACGAGCTGCGTCACCGTCTCCGCCGGGTTCGCCCGCCGGCCGATCTGCACGACCTTCGCCGCACGCTGGAAGTCGTGCGTGAGGCGTTCGATCTCCGGCGAGAACGACGCCGAGAACATCAGCGTCTGCCGTTTCTGCGGCAGCGCCTTCACGATGCGCCGGATGTCCGGGAGGAAGCCCATGTCGAGCATCCGGTCGGCTTCATCGAGCACGAGAAACTCGAGCCGGGTGAAATCCGCGCACCGCTGGTTCATCAAGTCGAGCAGGCGTCCGGGCGTCGCGATCACGAGATCGACCCCGTGCCGCAGCGCGGCCATCTGCGGGCGCTCGCTCACGCCACCGAAGACCGTCGCAACTTCGAGCGGCAGGTGCTTCGCGTAAGCCTGCACGTTCTCGTGGATCTGCACCACCAGTTCGCGCGTCGGCGCCACCACGAGCGCACGCGTCTGTCGTCGTCCTCCATCGCCGACCTTGCCGCGCATCAGCGCGAGCATCGGCAGCGTGAAAGCCGCGGTCTTGCCGGTGCCAGTCTGCGCGATACCGATGACGTCCTCGCCCCCAAGCACGAGCGGGATCGCCGCCGCCTGGATGGGAGTAGGCTCGGTGTAACCGGCTTCCTGAATGGCTTTATTGATCTCTTCTCCAAGCCCGAGGGCACGAAATGACATAGGCGCGCACCGTCGTCGCTGCCGAGCGATGGCGCACGTAAAAATCTACATCGCCTTGTGCGCGAGCTTTGCAGCCACTTCCGCGATCCATTCCGCGTCGGGCATCGCGTAGGGCCGGAACGTCTCGAGCGTTCCCTGCTGCTCGTTGTAAAGCAGCGCGCGGTGGAGGCCGAGCGTGCTCGCTTTCGGCGTGTCGATGAGGCTCGCGGAGTCGTTCACACTCATCTGGAAGACGACCCGCATTTCGATTTCGCTCTGCGCCTTCCGGCTCAGGAAGCGGGTCACGTTGTTGTAGGTATCGACCGTTGCGATGAGGTGAATGCCGTGGGTGCTGCCTTCGGTGATCAGCGCAGTGAACTGCGCGCCGGGGCTCGTGCCCGCGTCGCTCGAGAAGTCGAAGTCGTCCTCCTGCCGCAGCTTCTTGAACCGTTGCAATCCGTGGATGAGCACGAAGATTGAGACTCCGTGCACCGACTCGCCGTTGCCGCGCGCCTTCAACTCCTCGGCCACCTCCCTCATTACCGCAGGGACTTCCAGCCCGCCGATCGCGCGCACGCCGTGCGGGATCGCGGCGCAGATGCGTTCGAGGAATTCCGCGTCCGACGAGCCCGGCGTTGCGCTGTGCAGCAGGATGAACTTTGCCGTGCCGATGGGATGCTGCGCCGCGAGGCTGATGAGACCGACGCCGAGCATCGTGAGCGCCGATTCCTCGCGCTGGCCGACGACGAGCAGGTGATTCCCCGCCTGCCGTTGGAAGACCGCTTCGGTAGGACCTTTGATCGAATTCGGCGCGCCGAGCCACACGCGTGCGGCGGGCGGGAGTGCGAGCGGCTTTGATTCGAGCGCCGCGGCGAGCGCACGGTTCTCGCGAATCTCGGCGGGCGCGTTGCCTTCGAAAACGATCGGGCCGGGATGCGTGTCGTGATGCTTCGCCGCGAGCAGGCTCACGTGGCTTAGCCAGCGGTCGCGCTCTTCATCCGAGAGCCACACGACCTGGAACGGGCTGTTGCCCTCGACCGCGCCAGCCGCGTCGTTGTAGATGCCTTCGCCGGGGCGCGAGAGCAGGCGCGGCGCGGAGTTGTTCTCGTCCATGATGAGATACGCGTCGGCTTCGTTGCACTGGAGCGCCACGCGAATGACCATCTGCCCGAGCGTCGCACGCGCGAGCGTGTAAGCGCCGCCAAGCGTCTGCGAGCCGAGCAGCACGTGGATGCCGAACGCGCGGCCTTGCCGCACGATCCGGTCGAAAAGCAGCGACGCCGTCTGCGCGATCTCGTCGTCCTCGGTGAAGAACTCCTGGAACTCGTCGATCATCAGCAGCACGCGCGGCATCGGCTCGGTGCCGCCGACGCGCTTGTAGCCGGGGATGTCTTGCACGCCGAGCTTTCGGAACATGTCGCCGCGGCGCTTGAGTTCGTCATCGACGCGCTGGAGCACGCTGAGACCAAACTCGCGGTCACTCTCGATCGCGACGACACGCGCATGCGGCAGGCCGCTCGTGGCGTAGCACTTGAACTCGACGCCTTTCTTGAAATCGATGAGGTAGAACTCGACCTGATCAGGGCTGCAACACAGCGCGAGGTTGGTGATGATGACGTGGAAGAGCGTCGATTTGCCCGAGCCGGTCTTGCCCGCAAAGAGCGCGTGCTGCTTCGTGCCTTTGCCGATCGCGAGATACTGGAGCTTCGTCGCGCCGGTCCGCCCGATCGCGACGCGCACCTCGGTCGTCGTGTCGCCGGTCCACATGTCGTCCGGCCTCGGGATGACGTGCGTGAACGGCACCTCGACGCGATTCGAGTCGATGCTCGCCTTGCCGATCTTGTGGACGAGCGCGAGCGCGACCTCCTGCTCCGGCGGCGGATCGAAGACGAGCGCGCTCACCGCCGCCTGCTCCGGCGTGAGCAGCCATCCATTCGCCTCGCGCACGAGTCGCACGCCGCTCTTGCGCAGCTCATCGGCGGAAAAACCGTCGGGCAACGGCTGGCGCACATCCCAGTGAATGAGCGTGAAGACGCCGCAGCGCGGGCCGCTCACGATGATGCTCTGGAGGCGCTTCGCCGCCATCTCGCTGAAGCCCGCGGGAAAATCGGCGATGACCACAAAGTAGTATTTCTCCGCCACGCTGCCGGCCTGCGCGTTGTATTCGCTGATGCTCGCGTATTCGTCGCGCAGATACATCTGGATGACTTTCTCGATGTGCTCGTTCAGCTCGGCGAGACGGTCCTCGATCTGATCACGCTGCGTCCAGATGCGGCGGTTGATGAGGCTCTCCTCGTAATCGCCGAGGTGCATGAGCCCGCCGAAATCCTGCCCGAGCCCCACTGGATCGATGACGGTGAAGCTGACCTTGCCCGCCGGCATCGCCGCGAGCAGCCGCAGCACGACGCTGTTGAGCGTCGGCTTGATCGAATCGCCTGCGCCCATCTCGAAGAGCATCGAACCCTGCCCGGGAAATTCGAGCGCGAGCGGGATGGAAACGTGCGGGTCGCCGGGCAGTTCGAGCTGCTGCGGATGCCCGCCGGGCAGCGCGCTCAGGTCGAGATCGAGCCGGCCGAATTTCGTCGCGGCGACGAAGTCCGTCGCCGGCTTCCACGTCTCGACAAAGCCCGAGCCCCACGCGGGGAAATGCGCGGCGGCATTCATTTCAGCGACCGCTTCGTGGAGCGACGTCATGCGGCTCCTCCACTCACGATCGATCGCTGCCCACTGCTCGTGCTCTTCGTCCCCGACTTCGGCGACGCCAGCGTCGCCAACCTCCGCAAACTCGGCGCGCTGCACATCGGCTGCGGCATCGATCTCCGCAAAGCGGGCCGCGCGGAGCGATTCGATCCGCTGCAATCGCGCCTGGTGCAGCGCTTCATTCTTCGAAAGAAGACGCGGGACCTGACTGGAAATCTTCGTGCGCGCGGCGGCGGAGATTTCCGTCTCGATCTCGTCGCCACGACTCCATTGTTCGCGGATATCCGTGCCGAGCTGATCGTAGCCGCGCTGAATGCGCGCGCGGTCGTCGGCGTCCTTCGCCTGCGCCGCGGCGGCACAGGCGTCGTGAAGGCGCACCGCTTCGATCAGCAAATCCGCCACCGCCGTGGCCGAGGCCATCCCCTGCCGGCGGCCGGCGAAATGAATCGCAAAGATCACCGCGAGCGACGCCGCGACGACTGCGCCCGCGATACCGAACGCCACCGGATCGAACCCAAGCCGAAACGCGAAGACGCCGCCACCGATGAGCAGCAGCACGATGATCAGGATCGGCGGCACGATGCTGAACAGGCGCGGGAGGACCAGCGCACGAAACTCGACGAGGTGCCGCCCGGTCGTCTCGATGGCCGCGCGAAGCTCGTCGAGCAGACGATCGCGATCCGCGCCGCCTGCCGCCGAGCTTTCCGCCCCGCGGCTCAGCAAACGGGAGAAGGACGGATACCCGCCGAATGCGCGCTGTGTGCGGTCGCGGATTTCCATGAGCGCGGCGCGCTCCACCGCGAGGCGCTCGAAAAACGCAGCCAGCTCCGAGTCCGCGGCCTTGAAGTCGAGCGGGAGCTGCCGCTTCGCGTGAAAATGGCGAAGTTGAAGATCGTTCAGCCACTTCTCCTTTTTCCGCCGCGCGAGGGTGAGCACATCGCGGATGCACTTGTTGTGCGTGCGCTGGATTCGTTCGCCGCGGGTCGCATGAAGCGCATGCGCCGCTTCAAGCTGCCGGGAAAAATCCGCGTCCGCCTCCTCGATCTGCGCCGCAAGGTGCGCATCGATCCGCGCGAGCGCGTCGTTGCGCTTGCGATTCGCCGCCTGCCGGCGCGTGCGAAACGTCTTCGCAAACTGCTCCTCGCGCGCGGCGAATTCGCCGACGGTTTGCACGAAGCTGGCAAGCAGTTCGAGGCTGCGGCTGGTGCGCAAATCCATCCGGCTACTCACAATCCTTTCGCACCCGCTCGAGCACCGCGGCGATTTCCTTCACGACGAGCGCCGCGCGCGGCACGTCGTTGGGCAGGGTCTCGAGATATTTGTGCTCGAACTCGTCGCGCTTCGCGTCGCGCCAGTAACCGCCCACGCGTTCCCACTCGATGCGCAGCTCTTTCAAAGCCTGCGCGAGATTCTCGGCGCAGCCCGCGACGTTCATGGCGCGTCCTCCGGCAGCGGTTCGGCGGGAGCGGGCGCGGGGTTCTGGAGCTGCACTTCGGCGTAGCCTTCCAGCGTCTTCTGCGCCTGCACGAGAAAGGCGAGCGCCTTGATCATGTCGTGATCGAGAAAGTAGCGCAGCCCCTCGAGTCGCTTGGTCATCGGCTCGACGACGCTGTCGTAGTCGCGGTTCCACTTCTTCACGTTGCGCAGCTTTTCCTCCGCCTCTGCGACGGCGCGACGCGCGCGACGCACGGCCTCCTGCTGCTTCGCGCTGACTTCGCGCAGCGGCGAAAGCTTCGCGCCGAAAAGCTCCGCCTCCGCTTCCTGGAGCACCTTCTGGCGCCGGCGGATCTGGCCTTCCCAATGCGTGCGCTGATCCGTCTCCAGCCACATCCGCGTGCGCCGCACGGCGTCGGTCACTTCATCGAGGCTGCGCCGCGACTCGCTCAGGAACGAAATGAGCGCGACCCGGAAGGATTCGAGCACATCGATTGATGTGACTTTCGCCTGATCAGCCATGGGTCACCGCTGGTCGAGGTATTCCTCGATCCGCTGCGCCTTGCGGAGAAGGAAGGGCGTGTGCTTCTCGGCGACCTCCATGAACTTGCGCAGCACCTTCATCGTCGAGACGAACTCCTCCGCGAACTTCTCGTGCTCCTGATCCTGCCACGTGCTGCTCAGGTTCGTGAAGCGCGCATGGAGCGCGGCGGCGCGCGTCTGCACGTCTTCGTTGAAGCGCTTTAGCTCCTTGGCGAAGCGCCGCACCTCCTCGGGATCCATGATTGCTTGAGCCATAGTCTATCGAGTTGGTTCGAGTTTCAGTGCATGGGCGGACATGACCGGAGAATCCGCCACCGCCCGCGCGATGGCAAGCTGCTGGATATCCGGACGACGCCTCACTACGGTCAGACCCATGCCTGCACCCGCACCCGTTGCTGACGCCCGCGCCGCCGCCCTCGAGACGATCAAGCGCGCGAAGTTCCCGATGCTCGCGACCGTCGATCCTGCGGGGCAGCCGCGCTTGCGACCGGTCTCGCCGGTGCGCACCGAGGAGTTCACCGTTTTCGTCGCGAACCTGCGCAGCTACGGCAAGACCGCCGAACTCGCGGCGAATCCGCGCTGCGAGTTGTGCTACCTCGACGAGCAACACGACCAGGTCCGCATCACCGCGACGGCTGAAGTGCTCACCGATCGCGCGCTGCTCGACGCGATCTGGGAAGGCAATCCGCTGCTGCGCCGCTACCTCGGCACGCCGGACAATCCCGAGCTGATCATCTACCGGATGCGACCCGGGCGCGTGCGGTTTATGCGCGAGTGGGCGCTGGATTATATCGAGGTCAACCCCGACACTCCCGGCCCATGACCGAGACCACACCGCAGACCGACACGCACCAAAAGGCGCTGCAGATCAATCTCGATCCGCGCTGGTATGGCAGCTTCGCCGAGATCGGCGCGGGGCAGGAAGTCGTGCGCTGGTTCTTCCGCGTCGGCGCGGCGGCGGGCTCGGTCGCCAAGTCGATGTCGGCTTACGACATGCAGGTCAGCGACGCGATCTACGGGCCGGCCCGGCGCTACGTCTCGCGCGACCGGCTTCAGTCGATGCTCGATCACGAGTTTTCGCTGAATCTCGAGCGCCTCGGCGGGGCGCGCGGCGACACGACTTCGTTCTTCGCTTTCGCCGACACCGTAGTCGCGCGCAGCTTCAAGGGCGGCAATGAGTGTCACGGCTGGATGGGCGTGAAGTATCAGGCCCACCCGCACGACGACCCGAGCCAGATCCTGCTCCACGTGCGGATGCTCGACGAAGGCGCCGCGCAGCAGCAGGAGGCGCTCGGCATCGTCGGCGTGAACCTGCTCCACGGCGCCTTCCTCCTCCACCACGACCCGGACAAGATCGTGGAAGGCCTGCTCGACTCGCTCGGCACGAGCCGGATCGAGATCGACGTGATCGAGTTTAACGGGATCGAATTCCGCTACGTGGACAACCGCGTGATGGCGCTCAAGCTCGTGCAACTCGGCCTCTCCGGCGTCGCGATGTTCGGGCCGAAAGGCGACGTGCTCCAGCCGAGCGAGGTGCTTTATAAAAAGGCGATCCTCGTCGAGCGCGGCAGCTTCCGGCCGGTGACGCACGTGAACGTGGACATGATGCGTTGTGCGCGGGAGAAATTCGCCGCCGACCCGGCGAACGCCGGCAAGCCGATCCTCGAGCTGATGGAAATCACGATGCGCAATCTGCTCACCGAGCGCAGCGAAGTGGACCGGCGCGATTTCCTCGCGCGCGCCGACCTCATGTGCGCGTGTGGCATGACGGTGATGATCTCGGATTTCTTCCGCTACTACCGGCTCGCGGCGTATCTGCAAAACTTCACGCAGGAGCGGGTGGGCATCGTCATGGGAGTGCCGAGCCTCGTGGAGCTTTTCGACGAGAAATACTACATCGACCTGCCCGGCGGCATCCTCGAGAGCTTCGGCCGGCTCTTCAAAAACGAACTCAAGCTCTTTGTGTATCCCGTGCGGAAGGACCGGAAGGAGCCGCTCACGACCATCAGCGACGTGCCGGTCACCGGCCCGCTGGCCCAGCTTTACGGCTACCTCACCGATCGCGGCAGCTTCGTGAACCTCGACAACTTCAACCCCGACTACCTGCACATCTTCAGCCGCGACGTGCTCCAGCGCATCGCCGCCGGCGACGAGGCGTGGGAGGCCATGGTGCCGGAGCAGGTCGCCGACTGCATCAGGAAGCGCGCGTTCTTCGGCCACGCGCGACCGAGGGAATAGACGCGAAGATTTCGAGTGAACTTTCCGGCTGCGCAGCGGCAATCATCCGCACGTTGTCCCAGCCCGAATCCATCGATAGCGAACTCATCGCCCTCGCGCAAAGCGGCGACGCCGACGCTTTCAGCACGCTCACGACCCTACACGAAGGCCGACTGTTGTGCACGGCGCTCACGCTCACACGCGATGCGCACCTCGCCGAGGACATCGTCCAGGAGACGTTCACCGAGGCGTGGCGGTCGCTCGCGCGCTTCGACGGACGCTGCCGCTTCACGACCTGGCTGCACGCGATCCTCGTCCACCGCAGCTACAAGGCCGTGCGCCACGCCGCAAGTCGTCCGCGCCTGCCCACCCCACACGAAGGGTCGCAGCCGGAGGCGATCGACCCGCATTCGCCCGCTCACGCAGCGCTCCAGCGCGAAGCAGCGGAGCAACTCCGCGACGCGGTCGCCGCGCTGCCGGGGGAACATCGCGCGGTGATCGAGCTGCGGTTTTTCGCCGACTGCGCGCTCGACGAAATCGCCGCCGCGCTCGACGTGCCGCTCGGCACGGTGAAGTCGCGCCTCCACCACGCGCTGGAAAAACTGCGCGGCATGAACCTTTTCGCCGCGGCGCGGGAATCATGAGCGTGACCACCTGCGCCGCCATCGCCGAAGACCTCCCGCTGCACGCCGCGGGCGAGGACGCGCCGCGTGTGGACGAACACCTCGCCACGTGCCCTGCGTGCCGTGCGCGGCACGCGGACTTCTTCGCGCTGTGCGACGCGCTGCATGCGCTGCGCGATTTCGAGCCGGTCATGCGCTTCGAATTCCGGCGCGCGATATGGCCGCTCGCCATCGCCGCAAGCGTGCTCATCGCGCTTTGGCCCTCCTCGCCTGAGCCGCAACCAATCGAGCCCCAGCCCCCGACTTGGTTTGCCTACCAGCGCGCCGCCGCCCGCAGCGATGAAGCGCTCGACGCGCTGCTCCGTGAGCACGCCAACGTGTTCGACGAACGCCTTTCAGCCACCAACGAAACACTCCTCACCTCAGTCAGACTCCAGCCGTGAAACACACCCTCCCGCTCCTCGCCCTCGTCTGCTCGGCTTTCGCGGCCGACACGCCGAAAACTTTGATCGAAATCTCAAGCCGCTTCACCGAAACCGACGCCAAAACGGGCAAGGTCGATCTGCTCAGTGCGCCGCGCATCACGACTCGCGAAGGGTGCAGGGCAACAATCGAAATCACCCGCGAGACTCACGCAGCTCTCCCCGAGACAGCGGTGAAGGACGCGCTGATCGACTTCACGACCGGCATCGTGCTCGACGTTACTGCATGGATGGAAGGCGACGACGTGATCCTGCGCGGCATCGCCACGATGCGCGAACTCGACGGCGAAATGAAGGCGGCGCGCGATGGGATGTGGGCGCACCTGCGCGTGGACGAAGTGCCCTTCGTCCTGCGCCTCAAGAGCGGCGAGCCGCGCGACCTGCCGCTAGCCACCTCGGCGCGTTCGGACCGGATGCTGACGATCCAGATCACGGCGAAGAACCATGTGCCGGTGAACGCTTCGCCGCTCTACTGGCAGGCCTTTGCGGCGATGCCGAAGCTCGACGACGCCGAGAAGAGGCTGCTCGACGCGAAGTCGCCCACACCGGGCGACGCCGAGCGCGCTCTCGTGGCGAAGGCGGACGCCGCGCTGAAGCTGTTCGCCGAGGCGAGCCGCGCGGACTTCTGCGAGTGGAATCTCGACCTCGCCAAAGGTCCGTCGCTCGCGCTGCCGCATCTCGGCCCGTTGCGCGACATCGCGAAGCTCGCGCTGCTCAAGGCACGCCTCGGGGATGCGCGCGCGGCGTCCGATCAGCATGCGCAGGTGCTGCTGATGGCGCGGCACGTCGCGGCAACGCCGCTGCTCATCAGCCGGCTCGTCGGCATCTCGATCGAGACGATGGCGATCGAGTCGGCGGCGGCGATGCTGCCGCAGTGGGATGAAAAGACACCCGACTTTCTCGTCTACGTCGTGCAATACGTCGAGCCGGCGCCGAGCATCGCCGAGTGCGTGGCGGCAGAAGGCAAGAACATGAGCGCGTGGCTTTCCGTCGAACTCGACGCGGAGGTGAAAAAGAGCGGTGCGGCGCTCGATGTGCGCGCGTGGCTCGGGCAGCTCCTCGCACCCATCGACCAGAACTCCGACGAAGTGCTCAAGCAACTCGGCACGCTGCCGAAGGACGAAGCCGGCGTGCGCAAACTCATCGAGGACTACCGGACGCAGATGACCGAACTGGCACGCATCATCGGCCTGCCGCGCGAGGAAATGAAAAAGGAAGCCGCTGCCTTCGAGCAGACGGCGAAGACTGACGCTCAACGCAATGTCTTCATCGCGCTGCTCGCGCCCGCTGTGCTCAAGGCGAGAGAGAGCGAGCTGAAAGGCGAGGCGCGCCTCGCGCTCCTCCGCGCCGCGCTCGATGTGCAGGCGAAAGGCGAATCCGCGCTGCCCGCCGACCGCGCGACTTATCGCAAGACCGAGCACGGCTTCGAGCTGACGAGCAAGGAGCAGTTCGACGGCAAGCCGGTCGTGCTCACGGTCGGGCCGCGCTAGACAAACGCGTCCGCGCCCGCAGAGACTGCGCGCATGGCTTTCCTCGACGTTCACGCCTTCTCTGACTCGCTCGGCTTGCAGGTCAATTTCTACGTCCTCCTGCCGCAGTCGGCGCAGCGACAGATCGGCGTCGCATCCGGCGAGACTCGCGCACACTATCCCGTGCTCTGGCTGCTGCACGGGCTGAGCGACGACCACACGATCTGGTTGCGGCGCACTTCGATCGAGCGCTACGCGGCGGAGAAAAACATCGCGGTCGTGATGCCCGCGGCGGGACGCAGCTACTATCAGGACATGGCGAATGGCGCGCGATACTGGACCTTCCTCACCGAGGAGCTGCCGGTGCTCTGCCGCGCGTGGTTTCCGCTTTCGGCAAAGCGCGAGGACAACTTTGTCGCCGGCCTGTCGATGGGAGGCTACGGCGCGCTGCGGATGGCGCTTGCGAATCGGGAGGGCTACGCCGCTGCCGCAAGCTTGAGCGGCGCGCTCGACATCAACCGCCGCCTGCGCGACGCGGCCAAGCAAGGCGGACGACTGAGCAAGGAGGAGCTGCTCGGCATCTTCGGCTCGAAGCTGAACGTCGAGGGCACCGACGCCGACTTGCACGCACTCGCGCGTCGCGTCGCGGGATCGAGCGGGCCGAAGCCACGGCTCTTCGTCTGCTGCGGCACGGAGGACGAACTGCTCACCGACAATCGCGGCTTTCACCGCCACCTCGAAACGGTCCACTACGATCACACCTACGAGGAGAGCCCCGGCGCGCACGAATGGGGCTACTGGGATGCACAGATCCAGCGCGTGCTGGAGTGGCTAAGGTAGATGCGAGTTGAGTGTTGAGTATTGAGCAGCGCGCTGCCTCAATTCTCCACTAATGAAAACGACACTCCTCGCCATGTCTCTCCTCTCCATCCTCGGTTTCGCCGCGAAGGCCGATCCGCTCGCGGTCGGTGCGCCCGCGCCGAAAATCAGCGCCGTCGATCAGGACGGGAAAGCCGTAAACTTCGCCGACGTTTACGCGAAGGGGGTGACGCTCGTTTACTTCTACCCGAAGGCCGACACGCCCGGCTGCACCAAGCAGGGCTGCAGCCTGCGCGACTCATGGGCGCCGCTCCAGGCCAAGGGCATCCAGGTCCTCGGCGTGAGCGAGGACAAGCCCGACGCGCAAAAGAAGTTCCGCGATAAGTTCAGCTTCCCTTTCCCGCTCATCGCCGATCACGACGGCAAAGTGGCGAAAGCATTCGAGGTGGAGATGATCCCCGTCGCGGGACTCACGAAGCGGCAGTCTTTCCTCATCAAGGACGGCAAGGTCGCGTGGACGATGCTCAAGGCGAGCACTGAGACGCACGCTGCCGATGTGCTGAATGCGGTCGAAGGGCTGAAGTAAACGCCGTCAGTCCGAGAGCACCGCACCGAGGATTTCCAATCCTCGCACGAGTTCATCCTCGCCGGCCTTCGCGCAGTTCAGCCGCATGAACGAGCGGTCCGGCGGCGCCGGAAAGAAAACCGTGCCTGCGGCGAAGACCACGCGCTCTTTGCGCGCGAGGTCGCGCGCCTTCGCGAGATCAAACAAGCCAGGCAGCTCCGCCCACACCATGTAGCCGCCGCGCTGCGGCCATACGCGCGTGCCGGCGGGAAAGGCACGCTCGATCGCGGCGTTCGCGAGGGCGCGGCGACGCGCGTTGCGTTCGCGCAGAGTGGCGAGGTGCGGCTCGATCGCGCCGGATTCGAGGAAGCAGCGCAGCGTCACTTCGCTGACGACCGAGCCGTGCATGTCCTGCTGCACCTTCCGCTCGGCGACGCGCTCGTAGATCGTGCCCGGCACGCACACGCCGGCGCGCAGGCCGGGCGAGATGGATTTCGAGAAGCTGCTCACGAAGCTCACCGTCGAGCCGTCGTCGAACGCGCGCAGCGGCGGCGGCGCGCCGCCTTCGACCAGCTTCGCGTAGATGTCGTCCTCGACGATGCGCACGCCGTGGCGACGGCAGATTTCGACGAGCTTCGGACGGTTCGCCTCCGGGATCGTCGCGCCGGTCGGGTTCGAGAGCGTGGTGCAGACGAAGAGGCACTTCGGCTTCCACCGCGCGAGCAGCGCATCGACTTCATCGAGATCGAAGCTCTCCGGTCCGCGCACCGGCACCGGCAGGATGCGGCAGCCGCGCACGGCGATCAGCTCGAGCAGCGCGTAATAGACCGGCACTTCGCACGCGACGATGTCGCCCGGCTGCGCGAGCACATCGAGCATGAGCTGAAGGCCTTGCTGGCAGCCGGTGACGGTGAGCACCTGCTCCGCGCGCACGTCCGCGCCGCGCTCGCGCAGGCGCTCGGCGAGCAGCTCGCGCAGCCGCGGATCGCCGTCGGGATGGTGATACGCAAACATCGCCGCGCCATCCGTCGCGAATCCGCGCGCCATCGCTTCGCTGAGCTCCTGAGCGGGGAGCGACTCGGTGCCGGGCACGCCGGCAGCGAGATTGATGAGGCCCGGCTCGCCAGCTTCACGCATGAAGTCGATGAGCCGGCCGGGAGGTGAAAAGGTGAAAGGTGCATCCATCGGCGCGCATTGAAGCATCCTCCCCGCGGAAAACAAACGCGTGCACCGTTGCTGTGTGCACAGGGACCGCTAAGGTCGGTCGCTCATGCGCTGGTCTTTTACTATCGCCCGCATCCTGGGCATCGAAGTGCGGGTTCTCGCGACCTTTCCGCTGCTGGTCGCCTTCTACGGTTTCCTCTTCTTCGGCCAGGGCGGCATCGGCGCGGCGATTCACGGGGTCGCATTCATCTGCCTCGTGTTTCTCTGCGTGCTGCTCCACGAGTTTGGCCACGCCATGGCCGCGCGGCGCTACGGCATTCATACGCCGGACATCACACTGCTGCCGATCGGCGGTCTCGCGCGGCTCGAGCGGATGCCGGACAAGCCCGGCGAAGAGCTCGTCGTGGCCGTGTGCGGGCCGCTGGTCAACGTCGTCATCTTCGCGATCCTGTTTCCGTTTGCGGGCAGCGACCTGCTCGATCCCGAAGCGCTGCAACGATTCGATTCGGGCCTGCTCGCCAAGCTGACCTACGCGAACGCCGCGCTCGTCATCTTCAACCTCATCCCCGCTTTCCCGATGGACGGCGGCCGGGTCCTGCGATCGCTGCTCGCGATGCGGATGGACTACGTCCGCGCGACGAACATCGCCGCGTCCATCGGGCAGGGCCTCGCGGCGATGGGCGGACTTTTCGCCCTGCTCAATGGCCTGCCCCTCCTCGCGCTCGTCGCGCTCTTCGTTTTTTTTGGCGCGCAAAGCGAGGCCGCCCACGCACAGATGCGCTCGATCTCCAACGGCCTGCGCGTGCGCGATGCGATGATCACCCGCTTCGAGGCGCTCGACCACACCGCCACACTGCACGCCGCCTGCGAAGCGGTGCTCCACACGTCGCAGGGCGACTTCCCCGTGGTCAATGGCTCCAGTGCCGTCTGCGGCGTGCTCACGCGCGACGATCTCATCGCCGGTCTCCGAAAGACCGGCCCGGACACCCCGATCGGCCAGATCATGCGCACCGATGTGCCGAGCGTGCGCGACACCATGCTGTGCGACCGCGCCTTCGCCATCATGCAGGAAAGCCGGACACCCGCGCTGCCGGTGATCGACAGCACCGGCAAACTCGTCGGCTTGTTCACGCCTGAAAACATCGGCGAGTTCGTGATGATCCAGACCGCGCTCGGCAGCTCCGCGAAGCCCGCCGGGCTGCGCCCGCCGCCGCTGCCCGTGCGCCCTGTTTCGCGAACCGGCGCCTAACGCGCCGACGATCACGCGGTTGGAGAGGCGTGTCTCCCTTGCAACTTGCGCCGAAATGCGCTTTCGCCCTCCACGTGTTTCGTCACCTCGTCCTCACTCTCACTCTCGCCCTCGCGGCGGGCGCCGCGGAAAAGCCGGCGCTCCGCCCGACCACGCTGCGGCTCACGCTCCACAAGGCGATCGAGATGGCGCTGGCGCGTAACTTCTCGATCGAGGTCGAGAGCTTCTCGCCGCAGATCGCGACCGAGCGCGTGACGGAGGAGGGCGGGCGCTTCGATCCGGTCTTCGATATCACCGCCACACGCGGCGAAGACACGCTGCGCGACGTCTTCCGCCCGCGGGCGCGCTTCGGCGAAACGCCGGCCAACTCAGCCGAGATCGCCGCGGACACCTTCAGCGGCCTCTCGCACTTTCTCGCCAGCGGCGTGACGCAGAGCAGCCGCGTAAGCACGGGACTCGGCGGCACCACTCCGTGGGGGCTCGAATACGACCTGCGGCTGGGCGTGCGCAATATCGACTCTCTCGACGGCCTCAGTGAGCGCTGGACGGGCGAGGCGAGTTTCAGCGTGAATCAACCGCTTCTCCGCGGTGCCGGCCCGAGCGCAAACCTCGCCCAACTCCGCATCGCGCGGAACAACCTGCTCGTCTCCGAGTGGCGGCTGCGCCAGCAGGTCATCGACGTGATCGACGACACGGTCGCTGCTTACAACGAGCTGCACTTCGCGCACGAAAACCTCAAGGTCGCTCGCGGCAACCGCTCGCTTGCACTCCAGCTCGTCAACGACAACACCAAGCGCATGGATATCGGCGTCATGTCGCCGCTGAACATCACCACCGCCCGCGCCGAGGCTGCTGCGCGCGAGGAAGCGGTGATCCTCGCCGCGCGACAGATCAAGGACCGCGAGAATTTCCTCAAGCAGCTCATCACGCGCGATCTCGAGTCGATGCTCGACATCTCTGTCGAGATCGCTCCGCCGACCACGCCGGGATTCGCTGCCGACGTCCGCGCGGGAGTCGCCGAGGCGCTCCAGCTCCGGCCCGACTACCGCCAGGCGATGCTCGAGATCGAGCGCCGCCATATCACACTCGCATTCACAAAGAACGCCGCGCTACCGCGCTTCGATCTGAGCACGAGCCTGCACCTGCTCGGCATCGACAACGATCTCGGCACGAGTCTCAGCCGCGTGCCCAAGCGCGACGAGTCGGCCTGGACCGTCGGTGCGATCTTCAGCGTGCCGATTCCCAACCGCGAAGGCCGGGCCTCCGTCGCCGGCGCGAAGCTCGCCGCCGCACAGGCGCTCGTGAGCCTCCAGCAGCTCGAACAGGAAATCGTCGTCAGGGTGGACAACGCCAACGGGTCCGTGGTCACCGCGCGCCAGCGCATCGCCTCCACCCAGGAGGCGCGCGCGCTTGCGAAGGAAAGCCTCGACGCAGGCGAAGAGCGCCTGCGCGCAGGAACCGGCACGACCTTCGAGGTGCTCGAGCTTCAGAAGAAGCTCGCCGAGGCCGAGTCCGCCGAGTTGCGCGCACACACCGACTTCAACAAGGCCGTGAGCGGATACCATCGGCAGACCGGCACGAGCCTGCGCGAGCATCACGTCGTCCTCGATGCTCCCCGGCGCTGACGCCCGCTCAAAAGTATGAGCGAGTCCGCGTGCATCGCGGGCGATCTTCGCGCACTCTCCCGTCCCGTGAACGCCCTCGCCCGCCTCTCACTCGCTGCTCTCCTGCTCGCGCCACTGCGCGCCGAAGATGCGCCGACGCCCGGCCACTCGGCACACGGCGAGGCATTCAACGAGGGGCCGCGGCAATCGGCCACGCTCATCCCCGGCGCGAGCAGCGTGCAATTCGCCGTGACGACGAAAAGCCCGGACGCGCAGAAGTTCTTCAATCAGGGCGTCACGCAACTCCACGGATTTGCATATTTCGAGGCGGAGCGCTCGTTCCGCCAGGTGGCGTATCTCGACCCGGACTGCGCGATGGCCTACTGCGGCATGGCGATGGCGAACGTGAACAACGAGAAGCGCGCGGCCGGATTCGTCAACGAAGCGACCAAGCGCCGCGACAAGGCCAGCCCGCGGGAGCAGCGATGGATCGACATGTGGTCGGCCTATTACGCTGACTTGAAGAAGGACGAGAAAGCGCGGCGCGAAGCGCTGGCCAAGGCGTTCGAGGAGCTGATCCACAGCTTCCCCGACGACATCGAGGCGCGCGCTTTCT
This sequence comes from Chthoniobacteraceae bacterium, assembly GCA_040081625.1. Taxonomy (GTDB): domain Bacteria; phylum Verrucomicrobiota; class Verrucomicrobiia; order Chthoniobacterales; family Chthoniobacteraceae; genus VFJQ01. The sequence goes on along the minus strand of JBEBGD010000040.1, from coordinate 18,946 downwards.
ACATCGTGCAGCTCTGGGAAAACGGACGCCACGGCGTGCCGCTCCAAAGCCGCCTGGCCGTCGAAGCGCTCGCTCAGTCGGTGCTCGATAAGGCGCCGATGCACCCCGGCATCCACCACTATCTGATCCATCTCTGGAACAAGGGAGGGAAGGACCCGCGCGCCCTCGCCAGCGCCGCGCGGTGCGGGCAGAGCGCGCCGGCCATCGCGCATCTCTGGCACATGAGCGGCCACACCTTCTCCGAACTCAAGCGCTACGCCGACGCCGCGTGGCAGCAGGAAGCCAGCGCACGCGTCGATCACGCCTACATCGCGGCGGCACGGGTCATGCCGGAGCAGATCCACAACTACGCACACAACAACGACTGGCTGGTGAAGGATCTCGCCTACGTCGGTCGCGTTCACGATGCGATCGACCTCGCGAAAAACCTCATCGAGCTTCCGCGCCTCGGTTCAGGCAAGCAGCAAGGCTGGCGCATGGGCCGCGACCGCCTTCTCGAGTTCGGCGTCACCTTCGAGCTTTGGGAAGAACTCACCATGCTCGAAGCCACGCCCTTCCTCGCGCCCGACCCCGACGCACCGCGCGAGGCGGACCGCCTGCGCGCCCTCGGAGTCGCGTGGTATTCCAAGGGCGACACCACACGCGGTGACGAGAAACTCGCGGCGCTCGAGCAGCAACTCACGAAGGTCCGGGCTGATGAGAAAGCGAAACCAGCGGATGCGAAGCCCCAGGAAAAAAAGCCGGAGGAACAAAAGCCCGCAAAAGTCGAGAAGCCCGAGCCGGGCGCCAAGCCGAAGCCCGCCGCGAAGAAACCCGCAAGCCGCGTCCCGGGCCTCGAGAACGCAATCGCCGACTTGAAGATCACTCGCGCGCTCGCCAGCGGAAATCTCGCCGACGTCCGCGAGCAGTTGCCGAAGGCGAAGGATTTGCCGTCGCGCCGGCTCGCACGCATCCATCTCGCGCTCGGCGATCATGCAAAGGCTGAGCAACTCGCGCGGGACCTGATCAAGGCGGACGCCGGACAGGTGCTGCCGTATGCGTTGCTCGCCCACATCCTCGCGCAGGCGGGCAAGACCGATGACGCGCGCAAGACTTTCCAGCAATTGCGCGAGCGCAGCGCCGACCTCGATCTCGATGCGCCCGCCTTCGCCCGGCTCGCGCCGATCGCCGAGCAACTGAATCTGCCGAAAGACTGGCGCGTTCCGCGGACCGTCTCACGCGATGCCGGCGAGCGCCCGCAACTCGCCGACCTCGGCCCCTTCCGCTGGCGCCCGTATGTCGCGCCGGATTTCACGCTCACCGATCGCGATCTGCAGCCAGTCTCGTTGCAAAGCCGGCGCGGCAAACCGGTGCTCGTCGTCTTCTACCTCGGTGCAGGCTGCGCCGGCTGCATGACGCAGCTCAACACTTTCGCCCCGCTCGCCAAAGCCTACACCGACGCCGGCATCGAGATCATCGCCGTGAGCACCGACTCGACCGCGGGGCTCGCGAAGACCTTCGAGAGCGCGAAGGACAAGGCGGGCTTCTCGTTCAAGATCGCAAGCGACCACTCGCTCGATGCCTTCCGCGCCTATCGCGCATTCGACGACTTCGAGTCGATGCCGCTGCACGGCGCCTTCCTCATCGACGCCGCGGGCTACGTGCGCTGGCAGAACATTTCGTATCAGCCGTTCAACGATGCGAAGTGGCTGCTCGAGGAAGCGACACGGCTGCTCGCGATCCCGGTCCTGCCCGCGGCTGCGACCGTTGGCCGCTGAGGTTCGCCACGCCGACTCGCGTGACAATTCTTTTGCAACCGCTGCGTTGCCTCGCGCCACTGTGAGTCGGAGCATCGTCACGCCATGAACCCGCGCATCCTCCTCCCGCTCATCGCCGCCGCCTCGCTCCTGCGAGCAGAGAACGAGATCGGCTTCATCGAACGATTCGCCCTCGCGCCGGACCGCGAGAGCGTCCTCACCGAACTCGTCCCCGGCACCGAGGACTACTACTTCTTCCACGCGCTCCATTTTCAGAACAGCAAACAGCCCACGAAGCTCGCCGCGATCCTCGACCAGTGGAGAAAGCGCAACCCCGGCTCGGCGCAGCGCCGGGTGATCGAGAACCGCGAGGCGCTGCTCGCCTACGACGGCGACCCGCAGCGCACGCTCACGTTTCTGCGGAACCATTTTCAACTGCACTTCAACCATGTGCGCGAACAGCCGGACGCAAAGCCGAACCTGCCCACGCAACTCGACCCGGAACGGATCGCGCGCGAAGTCTTCGTGCGTGCGGCGTTGAGCGACGACGACCTCGGCAAGTGCAGCGGCGAGGCGCTCGCGCGGCTCGTCGTGGACAAGGCCCCGCTGCGTCCCGCACAACGTCGCGCGCTGCTCTCGCGCATCGAGCGACCGAATGTGCCGGGGCTGCTCGAACTGATCGCCGCCGATCTCGCGACACAGGAAAGCCGCGGCTTCGGCGAGCATCCCATTCACCGGCTGCTGTTGCCCGCGCAGCTCGATCAGCTCGTGAAGCTGCGCCCGCAGCTCGCGAGCGAGCAGGCTTTCGTCTTCGCCCGCCTGCGCCATCTCGCTCCGAGCGCGGAGGAGGACGTGGAGTTCGACGCCGCGGCGCGCGAGGCGTGGCTGGAGCGGACGTGGACTTACGCGAAGTCGCTCCCAGCCGCATTCAACTCGCTCAAGGCCGCACTGCTCTATCGCCGCCTCGATCACGACCGGAAGGAGGGCATCTACGACGAGGCGCGCTTCACCGAATACCTCAAGCTCCCGCGCCAGACGCACTACGTCGCGCCGCGCTGGATCGAGCGGTTGCAAAACGCGAACACGACGTGGTGCGACCTTAACGCGCGCTTCGACGAAGCCGCGCTCGTCTTCCCGCCCATCGGCAATGACGAGCCGCTCGTGCGCGAGTTTTTCCTGCACCGCTTCGCCGCCAAGCCGCAGGCCGGTTGGGAGAGTTTCGCCGAGTGGGTGCGCGACACGTGGCTGCGGCCGGTCTACGCCGAGGCGCTGCTCGTGCGCGGGCTCGGCAACGCGGAGCAACTCGCCTCGTTGCTCACGCCCGCCGACTTCCAGCGGCTGAGCGATCGCGTCGATCTCGATTTCCTGCCCACCAACCCGCAGTTCTCGCCGCCCGCCGACGACGTAAGCCTAGATCTCGAGGTGAAGAATGCGCCGAAGCTGATCGTGAAAGTCTATGAGCTGAATGCGCTCAACTACTTCCTCACCAACAAGCGCCAGCTCAACACCGATCTGCCGCTCGACGGTCTCGTCGCGAACGCGGAGACGACGCACGAGTTCGCAGAGCCGCCGCTGCGCCGCGTGCGCCGCACGTTCAAGTTCCCTGAGCTGAAGGGCCGGCGCGGCGCGTGGATCGTTGAGTTCATCGGCGGTGGAAGGTCGAGTCGCGCGCTCGTCCGGAAGGGCCAGTGGAGCGTCGTGCAACAGACCGGCGCCGCCGGCGACCTGCTCACTGTGCTCGACGAGAATCACGCGCCCGTGCCGGATGCGGCGGTGTGGCTCGACGGACGGAAGCTCACGCCCGACGCAAAGACCGGCGCCTCGCTCGTCCCCTTCACCGCGCAGCCCGGACGCAAACCGGTGATCGTCTCCGACGCCAGCGGCACCTTCGCGACGCTCACCGAGTTCGAGCATCACGCGGAGTCCTACGCCCTCGACACGCAGTTTCACATCGAGCGCGAGCAGCTTCTCGCGGGGCGCGAGGCGACGCTGTCGATCCGCGTCGCGTTGCGTCTGCACGAGGCGGTGCTGCCTCTCTCGTTGCTGCATCAACCGAGGCTCACGCTCACGACGCGAACGCTCGAAGGGATCGAGACGACCCGCGAAGTGAAGGATCTCAAGCTCGACGCCACCGCGCTCTTCACCCATCGCTTTCCCGTGCCTGAGCGTCTCGCGAGTGTGAGCGCTACGCTCAGCGCACAAGTCGAGCAACTCAGCGCCGGGAACGCGAAGATGCCGCTCGATGCCTCGCAGCAATGGCAACTCAACGGCATCGATCGCACGGACTCGACCTTCGACGGTCACCTCGTCCGCGCTGATGGAGGCTACGTCTTCGAGTTGCTCGGAAAAAACGCCGAGAGCGTCGCCGACCGGCAGGTGGTCTTTGCATTCACCCACGAGCACTTCTCGCATCCCGTCCACGTCCCTCTGCGGACGGACGAGCGTGGGCGAGTCGCGCTCGGCGCACTGCCGCAGATGGCGGCGGTGCTCGTTCACCTGCCGGACGAGCGGAAGCTGCAGTGGCCTCTCGACGATGCATGGCGCGCGCATGACGGGACGATTCACGTCGTCGCGAATCGCCCCTTAGAGATTCCGCTGGAGCGGCCCGCATTGGGAAATCGCGCGGCGCTGCTCGAGACTCGGGCAAGCGGATACACCGCGGACCTGAGCAGTCGCCTGGCGCTGCACAACGACGGCCGCGCGCCCCACGTCAGCGTCGCCGGATTGCCGCCCGGCGACTACTCGCTGCTGCTGCCCGACGAGGGTCGGAACGTGGCGCTGAAAGTGACCGCCGGGGACACGGCACGCGGTTGGGTGTTCGGGCCTGCGCGTTCCCTCGAGCTTCCCCCCGCGAAGCCGCTGCGGATCGCGAGCATCGAGACTGGCGGGACGGAAATCGTCGTCACCGTCGCCAACGCAAACACGTTCACGCGCGTTCACGTCGCGGCGACGAGATACGTGAATCCCGACACGAGCCTGATCACGCTCGGCGGCTTCACCCGTTTCAGCAGCGCCGAGGAGCGCCCAGCGCGGAACCCAAACCTCTTCGCGGCGGGGCGCGATATCGGCGACGAGTATCGCTACATCCTCGATCGGCGCTACGCGCTGAAGTTCCCCGGCAACATGCTCGCGCGGCCGGGCCTGCTGCTTAATCCATGGGAGAAGCGAAGCACCGACCAACGCGCGCTCGACCAGAAGGGCACGCAACCCGCGCCCGGAACCGCGGGCGGACGCGGCGCCATGTCCAAGGACAAGGCTCCGGCGAACCCAATGCCAGCGCTTGCGGCAGCGCTCGCCCTGGCACCCGAGGGCGGCACCAATCTCGACTTCCTCGCCAACGTCGCGCCCGTGCTTACCGACCTCGTCCCGGATGCAAACGGCGTGGTTCGGATCGATCGGGCGAAACTCGGGGATCGTCCGCTCGTGCAAGTGCTCGCGACCGACCTGCGCGACGCAGACTGGCGGCAGATCGCGCTGCCGGAAGCGCCCGCGCAGCTTCGCGACCTCCGGCTTGCGCGGAACCTCGACCCGGCGAAACCGTTCGCGGAGAAGAAGCGCTTCAGCGCGCTGACGCAGGGGCAGACGCTCACGCTCGAGGACGGACGGACGAGCGAGTTGGAAACCTACGATTCCCTCGCATCGGTCTTCGCGCTTTACCGGACGCTGAGCAGCGATGCGACGCTCGCGAAGTTTGCGTGGGTGCTCGAATGGCCGCGGCTCAAGGATGAGGAGAAGCGCGCGAAGTATGGCGAGTTTGCCTGCCACGAACTGAACGTCTTCCTCGCCCGAAAAGATCCGGACTTCTTCGCGAAAATCGTGCTGCCGTATCTGCGCAACAAGAAGGACAAGACCTTCCTCGACGACTACCTGCTCGCCGTTGATCTGCGCCGGTATCTCGAGCCATGGCGCTTCGGTCAACTCAACGCCGCCGAGCGCGCGCTGCTCGCCGCACGGCTCGCGGCGGAATCTGCAAACGTCGCGCGGCATCTGCGCGAGCGCTGGGAACTCGTGCCCCCGAAGACCGCGGAACTCAACCGCTGGTTCGAGACGGCGCTCCGCGGTCGCGCGATGGAGGAAGGCGTGCGGGCAGGCGCTGCGGTCGAACTGATGCAGCGAACCGCCGATGCCGCTGGCAGGCTCGAGGCGCATTCGGCGCCAAGACCGGCAAGTGCTCCGACGCCCGCGCCGGCCTCAAGCCTCGCAGCGCGAAAGATGGCCAATCTCGCTGACACCACGATGCCGATGGAAGCGAAGCGCGAGATAAATGGCCTGAAAGCGGGCAAGGACGTCACGCTCGGCGAGGCCGATGCTTTTGCCTTCCGCATCGTCGCGGTCGGCGAAGCCGAACTCCAGCGCGCGCAGGCGAAGGCACAGGCCTACTACCGCAAGCTCGGTCCGACAAAGGAATGGGCTGAGAACAACTACTACCACCTGGCGATCGAGCAGCAGGGTCCGGAGTTGATCCCGGTGAATGTGTTCTGGCGGGACTTCGCGGCGTGGATCGCCGACGGGGCGAAGGCGCCGTTCCTCTCCGCGCACTTCGCCGAGGCCCACCGCAACTTCGCCGAGATGATGCTCGCGCTCGCCGTGCTCGATCTGCCGTTCGACGCGCCGAAGCACGTCACCAAAACCGAAGGCACGCGCTTCACGCTCACCGCGGGCGGGCCGCTCGTCGTGGTGCACAAGGAGATCCTGCCAGCGGCGCCGGCGGATGGGCAGACCGAGCTGCTCGTGTCGCAAAACTTCTACCGCCACGGCGACCGCTACCGCCAGGAAGGCAATGAGAAGTTCGACAAATACGTGACCGACGAGTTCCTCGCGGGCGCGGTGTATGGCGCGAACGTGGTCGTGACAAATCCATCGTCGTCGCCGCAAAAGCTCGAACTGCTCCTGCAAATCCCGCGCGGCGCGTTGCCGGTGCTCGGCGCAAAGGCGACCGAGAGCCGGCGCATCCGCCTCGAACCATTCACGACGCAGAGCTTCGAGTATGCGTTCTACTTTCCAGCGCCCGAGGCGACTGGCGCGAAGTTCCCGCACTACCCGGTCCATGTGGCGAGCGATGAGAGAATCGTCGGCGCGGCGAAGGCATTCTCCTTTCCCGTCGTCGCGCGGCTCACGCAGGTGGACAAGGCCTCGTGGGATTTCGTGTCGCAGAACGGAAGCGAAGCGAACGTGTTCACCTACCTCGACCAGAACAACGTCGAGCGGATCGATCTCACCCGCATCGCCTGGCGCTGCCGCCAGAGCGCGGACTTTTTCCGCCGGCTCGTGGCGTTGCTCGGCGCGCGGCATCGCTTCGACGCGACGATCTACAGCTACGCGGTCGAGCAGCGCGATACCGCCACACTGCGCGAGTGGCTGCGCCATCGCGATGAGTTGCCGGCTCTGTGCGGCGCATGGTTCGACAGCAAACTCGTCCGGTTCGATCCGACCGAGCGCCGCAGCTTCGAGCACCTGGAGTATTCGCCGCTGATCAATCAGCGCGTGCACCGGCTCGGTGCGGAGCAGCGCATTGCGAACAACGTCGTGCTCGGACAATATCGCACGCTCCTCACCCAGCTCGCACACAAGCCCGCGCTCGATGCAAACGACTCGCTGAGCGTGACCGGCTTTCTCTTCCTGCAAGACCGCGTGGACGAAGCGCTCGCAAGGTTCAAGACGATCGACGCCGCCGCACTGCCGACGCGGCTTCAGCACGACTACTTCCGCTGCTATGCGGCTCTCTACGAAAGCGACGTCGCCGCCGCGCGCGGAATCGCCAACCAGCACTCGGAGCATCCCGTCGAGCGTTGGCGGAATCTGTTTCGCGAGGTGCTCGTGCAGCTCGACGAGATCGAGGGAAAAGCCGGTGTCGTGAAGCAGGACGGCACGCAGCCCGATCGCGAACGCGACACGACCGGCCTCGCGAGCAAGGACCCGACGTTCGACTTCAAAGTCGAGAACCGCACCATCGCGCTGACGTGGAGGAACCTCGGCGAGGTGACGCTGAACTACTACCTGATCGACCCGGAGTTCAGCTTCAGCAGCAATCCGTTCGTGAGCGCGGATGCGGGACGCTCATCGATCATCAAGCCGACGCAGAGCGTGCGGCTTCCGCTGCCGGCGGAAAAGGACGCGCTCGACGTGGCGCTGCCGGCGGAGTTCGCGAAGGCCAACGTGCTAGTCGAGATCGTGGGCGCCGGCCAGCGCAAGGCGCAGACGTATCACGCCAACACGCTGGCGCTCACGCTCGCCGAGAATTACGGCCGCATCGAGCTGCGCGACCCGGCGGCGAAACCGGTCGCGAAGGCTTACGTGAAAGTCTATGCGCGACTGCGCGGCGGGACCGTGCGCTTCTTCAAGGATGGTTACACGGACCTGCGCGGGAAGTTCGACTACGCGAGCCTGAATAGCAGCGACGCGGTGGCGCTTGTTCCAATCCCGGGCAGCGGCGGCGGCGGAGAGGGCAGTCTCGACACGCAGATGCTGCGGCCCGGCGAACTCGACCAGGTCGAGCGGCTCTCGGTGCTGGTGCTGAGCGAAAATCACGGGGCTCTCGTGCGCGAAGTCGCGCCGCCGGCCCGGTGATCGCTAGCCGCCGGCGCTGCCTTCGCCGCCGGGCTTGGTCATCGCGACCGGATCGAGCGCCTTGGCCAGCTCAGCCTCGGGCAGCACGTTCATTTCGCGGCAGAGCTCGCGGACCGTGCGTCCGGTCTTCGCGCTCATCTTGGCGATCTCGGCGGCTTTATCGTAGCCGATGATCGGCGCGAGGCTCGTGACCATCGCCATCGAATACTCAACCAGTTCGGCGCAGCGCTCCTTGTTGGCCTGCAAGCCCTCGATGCACTTTTCGCGGAAGACGTCGCAGACATTCGCGATGAGGCGGCAGCTCTCGAGCATCGCGTGCGCGAGCACCGGCATCATCACGTTGAGTTCGAAGTTTCCGTTCGCCGCGGCCCACGTGACCGTCGCGTCGTTGCCGAAAACGCGCGCGCAGACCTGCATGACGCTCTCGCAGATCACCGGGTTCACCTTGCCCGGCATGATGGAGCTGCCCGGCTGCGTCTCGGGCAGAAGCAGCTCGCCGATGCCGCAGCGCGGACCGCTGCCGAGCCAGCGGATGTCGTTGGAGATCTTGAAAAGGGAGACAGCGATCGTCTTGAGCTGTCCGCTCGCCTGCACGAGCGCGTCCTTCGCGGCCTGCGCCTCGAAGTGATTGCGCGCCTCGCGCCAAGCGATGCCGGTCTGGTTTTCGAGATGCCGCACGACGATGCCGGCGAAGTCCGGGTGCGCGTTGAGGCCGGTGCCGACCGCGGTGCCGCCGATGGGCAGTTCCTCGATCGCCGCGATCGCGTTGCCCGCGCGCAGCCTGCCGTATTCGATCTGCCTCGCGTAGCCGCCGAACTCCTGCCCGAGCCGCACGGGCGTCGCGTCCATGAGGTGCGTGCGGCCGATCTTGATGATGTCCCAAAACTCGAACGCCTTCTTTTCCAATGCCGAGTGCAGTTGATCGAGCGCGGGCGCGACGAACTTTCGCAGCCGCTCGCCGACGGCGACGTGGATCGCGGTCGGGATCACGTCGTTGCTCGACTGGCCCATGTTCACGTGGTCGTTCGGGTGAACCGGACGCCGGCTGCCGAGCGGTTGACCGGCGAGCTGCGAGCAGCGGTTCGCGATCACCTCGTTGATGTTCATGTTCGTCGAGGTGCCGCTGCCGGTCTGGAAAATGTCGATCGGAAACTGCGCGTCGTGCTTTCCCTCCATGATCTCGCGCGCGGCTTTCGCGATGAGCGTGGTCTTCTCCTCGTCGAGCCGGCCGAGCTCGAAGTTCGCCTCCGCGGCGGCCCACTTGATCATGCCGAGCGCGCGGATGAACTCGCGACCGAATCGGTAGCCGCTGACGGGGAAGTTGAGCACGGCGCGCTGCGTGGACGCTCCGTAGAGCGCGTCGGCGGGCACTTCCATGGAGCCCATGGAGTCTTTTTCGGAACGGGTTTCTGGCATGGGGAAAGTTTTCGTGCGCGGCGCGCGCGTGTCGAGCGCGAAGGCGGCATCAACCCCGCGCCGTGTGCCCGGCGACGCGCCGAATGCCGAATCCCGCTCCCGCCAGCACCGCCGGCAGCGCGACGACCTGCGCGCGATCCTTGCCCTGGTCGTCGGCGCTCAGTTCGCCCCACGCGACGAGGTTCGGATGCAATCGCCGCTCGTTGTCGCGCGGACCGGGCGTCCAGCCGGCGAGCCTGCGATCGGCACACCACCGCTCGTGCTCCATCTTCGCGAGCAGGTCCACTTCCGGGCCGGTGAAAGCGAACGCCGGCTCCGCGGATGCGAGCACCTCGCACCGCTCGCAGCCGACCGCGCGCAGCTTGACGTCGATGTGATCCGCCGCCGCGCGGTTCGAGTTGCGGAGATCCTCGGGGAGTTCCTCCCACGCCGGCCCGCCGTAGGTCTTGCGGTAGAAATCGGCGATCGTCTTCGCGAGCACGTCGAGCTTCTCCTCGCGCAGCAGATCCCAACTGCACACATCCTCAACCGAGCCAAAGGGATGGATGCCCCGCGTGCTCAACTCGGGGCGCGCAACGTTGAGCAGTTTCGCCAGGCCCTTGCGCTCGCTCACGCGCGCCAGCAGCGCACCCGGGCCGTTCCCCCGCTCCGCCACCGCGAGCGCGAGCGCGATGTTCTCATCATCCGCATCGAGGCAGAAGATGACCGTCGTCCGCTCATCGGCAGCCGCCTCGACGAATTCGAGCCGCGCGAAGCGAGCATCCAGGAAACTCATCTCCACCACCCGCACCTCGCACGTCTCGGCGATTCCCGGCTGCCGGGCGAGAAAACTCTCCGCGCGCGCCGTCGCCTGCGCATCGACCATCGTCACGCGCACCTTGCGCAGGTCGGCATAATGCCCCACGCGAGCCGCCTGCGTGATGACCGCTTCGCCCAGTCGCGTGAGACCCACCACCACGAGGTGCACGCGCTGGAGGCCTGCCGGATCCTCGGGCGGATGCTTCGCGAAAAGCGCGCGCGCCGTGTTCTCGAAGATGTTGAAAAAGCGCAGCTCGAACCCCTCGGGCCGCGAGCGCAAAAGCTCGTGCCGCTGGAGCAGCACGCTCAGCGGCAGATTCACCAGATGCACGTAGCAGTTGAGCCGCGAGCGCCGTCCGCACTCGCGATATCTCACCAGGGTCTGCATCGCCACTTCGATGTTCGTATGATCGTCGCGACACACCGCGAAGACATACCGCGCCCGCTCAACGCCCACCATCGCCAGCGTGTGATCGCGCGTCGCATCGCCAGTCTCGAGCAACACTCCCTCGAACTGGCACGCCTCCGCGTCATCTTCATCAGGCCGTGAATCGGTCGCAGCCACGCGTTGCCGCAGGCGGCGAAAAGTGCGCGCGAGATCGAGCCCCTTGCGGCCCAGCCCGCAGACGACCACATGCCCGCGCCAAAAACCCAGGCGAAAGCGCCGCATCTGCTCGCCGAAAAACTTCATCCACACCTTCGTCAACGCCGAGAGTGTGAACGCCGCGCCCGTGTAACGAGCGAGCTCCAGCGGCCACGGCGCCGCGTGCGTGCCATCCCATTTCCACGACATCTTGAACAGATCGATCGTGCTCTGGAGCCATTCGATCGGACCCGGCGCGCGCCCGTGCGGGAAAAAATAATACCCCGCCACGCTCAGCACGACGGTGAGCAGCGCGAGGAAAAGCGTGAATGGCCAGCGGACAGGAATGCGCATCGAAGCGCATCGACTGTGCGTGCCACTTTTCCGGAAAGCGAGCCTCGGCTACAGCGGGGTCACTTGACCGCAGGCTTCTGCATCACCTGCACGTCGGCGATCTCGCAGACTCCGGTGTATTGCGGCAGCTCGAACTTGAACTCAATGATCGCGAGCGTCGTCGTGTCCAAGGCCTTGATGCTCTTGTCGCGGAAGCGCACCGAGAAGGTTTTCTCCACGGTCTTCCACTGCGCGCTGCTGGTGAATTTCTCGACCTCGTGGATTTCCTCGTGGGCTTCGTCTTTGAGCGCCTTCGAGCCACGGCCTCCGCTGTTGGCGGCAAATTTCGTCGGCACGTTTTCGTTCGCACCGAGGTAGGCGACGGTCGCGACGCCCTCCTTGATCGTGGTGCCGCGCACCTTGAAGCTGAGCTGATAGGTCGCGCCGACTTTGAGCGGGATGAGGTTCTGGCGGATGAGGAAGGACTCGGTCGTCCGCGTCGAGCCAGCCCAGCCCGATGAGATCGGATACCACTGGTCCCACCAGTAGCGGAAGAAGTCGGTCGAGTCCGCGCCATCGACCCCGAGCGGCACCATCTTGATGACCTTGTTCGGCGTCGGATAATAGCCGGACTTGAGCACCTTGCCGCCACCGGGAGTCGTCTCCTCCTGCACCGACGTATATGCGTAGAGGTTGCCCCGCGTGTTGCCGGGATCGACGGTCCAATTGTCCGGCAGCCGCATGTCGTTGCTCCACATGTTGACGCCCTTGATCTCGGTCGCGGCGCCAAACTTCGGTTCGGTTTTCGTGCCCGTGTTGAGCGCGATCGCGACGCGACCATTGCTCTTGCCGAGCATGAGGTCGAAAAGGCCGTCGCCGTTGAAATCGCACACATGCGGCGCGACGCCGACGCCGAGCTTCTGCACGGTGCCGAAGGTGATCAGTTGCGCGAGCGGCAGCTCGGTGCCGGGCTTCCATTTTCCGGGGTTCAAATAGACGCCCACCGTTCCCAGTCGGTCGCCGACGATCACGTCGGGCTCACCGTCCGCGTTGTAATCGACCACCGTCGGCACGAGTTGCTCGCGCCCGTCGCCGTAGCAGAGGTAGTGGCGCTCGTCGGTGAACTTCGGCTCCGAGCCGTTCGACTGGTTGAGCAGCACATACACGGCGTTCGCCGAGTAGGAGCCTTCGCCGATGAGCATGTCCGGCTTGCCGTCCTTGTTCCAGTCATACACGCACGGCGCGAGCAGATTGCCCCACGGCTTCTCGCCGATCGGCACGCGGGCCTTCGCGTAGGTCGTGGGCTGGGCAAAGGCGGGCTCGGTTGCGCTGCCGGTGTTATCGACCATCACGACGTCGCCCGTGTAGTTGCCGAAAAACAAGTCGAGCGTGCCGCGCTTGCGCCAGTCGAAGAGCGTGATCTTTGGGATGCTGTGCGGCCACGTCCACCAGCCACGATCCCACTTGTCGTCCTTGGCGACCTGCGGCGGGAAAAGCGGGACCACTTCGGCATGCGTGAACTTCGGCGCGGTCGGCGTCCCGCTGTTGAAATGAACGCGCAGGATGCCCGAAGGATCGCAGCTCACGAGGTCGGGCAGCTTGTCCCCGTTCATGTCGGTGAAGTGAGCCGTCATCGGCATCGCGAGAGTGCCGATCCTTCCGCTCTCGGTCACCGCGTAAGCACCGACGGCATTTCCGGCCAGGAAGCCCTGCGCGTCCACGCCGTCCCACAGATTCTCCTGCCCCTTGAACTTTAGAAACGTGCCGTTGATCACGGCGTTTCCGCCCGGTGCCGGCGTGGGGGTCGCGGGAGTCTGGGCGAATACGGCGGTCGCGAGACCGATCAAACTCAGAGTGACGAAGCGCTGGATCATGGTCGCATCAGGGGTTGCTCGACACACGGGGGGCGAAGCGCACGTGCGCTTCCCAGCGCGTGAGCAGGTGGATGATGATGTTGGTTCCGAACTTGTAGGTATCCATGAGCGCCTTCGGCTCGACGTTGCGAAAGTAGAGATTCTTCCGGTGCCACATCTGCTCGTTGATCGCGACGAACCGCCGCTTCTCGTCGCGCGACATATCGAAGTCGCCGTTCTCATCGAGCCCGAACTGCCACATGTCCCCATAGTCGTTCGCCGTGTAGATCACCGCGACTTCGTCGGCGAAACCCTTTAGCCCATAGATCGGCTCCTTGTAATAATTGATCCCCGGCACCACGCCCTTGATCTCCTGGTAGTAGGTATTCGTGTAGATCGGATGCGAAGCCGGCAGCGGCGCCCACTGCTGATTGAGCTCCGGCAGGATCCGCAGCATCTCGCGGCGGAAGGCGATGTCGAAGCGCGAACGATTGCCGGGCAGCGAGCTGTCGCCCCAGATGCAACCGCCCGAGCGCAGATACTCGCCAAGGTTTTTCACCTCCTGGTCGGTGAGGTGAAAATCGCGATGCCCCGTGAACCAGATGAACGGCGGCTTCTTCTCGAAGATCTCATTGCTCGCCAGGTCGAGCGGCACCGGCTGCGGGTTCGCGTGGATCTTTTTGTGCGAGAGCCGCGAGATGATGAAGAGCAGATTGTGCAGGCTGCCGCCGCGCACGCTCTTGTCCGCCTCGAGCCACACGGTCGAATCCCAATCGCCGCCGGCATACTTCGCGAGGTAGGCGGTGAACTCGAACGCGCGGCTCTTGAGCGGCTGACTCATGCTCGCCGTGCCGCCCTTCGCCCAGCCGCCAGTGAAGCCCGCGATGCGCGACGCCTGCCCCTTGCTCAGGCCCTTCGCCCCGACCGACGGCACATTGACCGGCGCGGCACTCGGCTTCTCGAGCTTCACGCCGAGAGTCGGATTCGTGATCGGCGCCATCGTGAAGCTGTTCGCACTCGTCGAATTCGTCGTGATCGTCGCGATCTGCGAAGCGGGCGCCGACGACGTGGTCGAGGGCGAGTTCGGCGAAAAGTCCGCCTTTTGAATCTCCACATTCTCCTGCTGCCGCGGGACCTCCGCCTCGTCGCCGAGCAGCCCTCCCGGCGGTGCGGCGAAATCCGGCGGCTCGCTGATTTGCTTGTAGAGCACAGTGCCGCCGAGGATCAGGACGAGGATGATGTGCAGCAGCGCCGACACCGTCATGTAGCGCGCACGATTGATCCAGCGCGTGATCATCGCGCCGAACGAATCGGCTTCGGGCGTATCGGGAGAATCGTTGAGGGCGTTCATCGGGCTGGGCGCAGGAAGGGGAGCGCGCGGGATGTAAGAGCAAACGCCGCCACGCTGCGAGTTCTTAGATGCGGAGAAAAGTGTAGGCGGCTCAGCTCACGTGCCGCAGCGCTTCGATCGGGTTCATCGCCGCGGCGCGGCGCGCGGGGTAGAGGCCGAAGACCACGCCGATCCCGACCGAGATCGCGAAAGCCAGCGGGAGCGACCATGGGACGATGAGCGGCGTCATGCCGCGGATCGAATCCGGCATCGCGGCGACCGCCTGCGGGAAAGCGCTGGTGATGAGATAAAGCACGGCCTTGAACGCCGGCGCGCACGTCAGCCCGCCAAGCACGCCCACCAGTCCGCCCGCGGTCGAGAGCACGATCGTCTCGACGAGGAACTGCCGCGTCACGTCCTGCTTTCGCGCGCCGAGCGCGCGCCGGATGCCGATCTCGCGGGTGCGCTCGGTCACCGTCGCGAGCATGATGTTCATGATACCGATGCCGCCGACGAGCAGCGAGATCGCGGCGATCATCCCCATCATCGCGATGAAGAGCAGCCGCGTATTTCGCGCCTGCCGCAGCAGCTCGAACGGAACTGTGAGCGTGTAATCCTCCTGCTCGTGCGTGCGCTCGAGCGTCTTGCGCACGACGGCCGCGGCGTCGAGCACGTGGCGCGTGTCCATGAGCGAAAGCGTGACGCTGCTGAGGATCGGCACGCCGCCCTCGGTGCGTCCGTAGTAGTCATAGACCATCTGCTGCATCGTCGTGAGCGGCAGATACACGTCGCGGGTGAAGTCCTCCGGCGTCTTCGCGCCGGGCAGCGTCGCGGCGGTGGGCGGCGCCTTGAGCACGCCGACCACGCGGAAGTAATCGGCACCGACGTGGATCGTGTCATCGACCGGGTCGCGATAGCCGAAAAGCTCCGCGGCGAGTTGCGGCGTGAGCACACACGTCTTCGCACGACCGTCGAGATCGGCGGCGGTGAGGAAACGTCCGCGCTCGAGTTCGAGGTGCTTTAGCGCGGCGTATTCGGGCACGGTGCCGACGACACGGCCCGTCAGCCGCTTGCTGCCGTAGCCCAGCTCGCGCCGCTCGAGTTCGCGCGTGGCGACGACCGTGCCGAGCCCGGGCAGCGTCCCGGCGAGCAATTCAGCGTCGCGTTGCGTGACGCCATACCGCCGCGGCTGCCGCGCCGTGCCCTGCTGCGGCGGCTGCACCGAGGTGAGGATGAGATTATTGGCGCCGAGCGCTGCGATTTGTTCCTGCGCCTTGGCGCTGATCCCCTCGCCGATCGCAAGCAGCCAGATGACGCTCGCGACGCCGATGAAGATGCCGAGCATCGTGAGCGCCGAGCGCAGCGGATGGAGGCGCAGGCTCTTCACGCCCATTTGCAAAGTGCGCCAGACTTGCAGCGCGACCGCCGTGCCTTCGATTTTCATGCGCGGCGGCGCGACCGGGTTCGCTTCGTCGTGTGCCGGACTCGCGGGCGGGCGGCGGCGTTCGTCGGATACGATCATCCCATCGCGCAGCCGGACCACGCGCCGCGCATGCTGCGCGACTTCATCTTCGTGCGTGACGAGCACGATCGTCTTGCCCTCCGCATTGAGCCGGTCGAGCAACGTGAGGATTTCCTGCGTGGTGACCGAGTCGAGATTGCCCGTCGGTTCGTCGGCGAGGATGTAGCGCGGATTATTGATGAGACTGCGCGCGATGCCGGCGCGCTGCTGCTGACCACCGGAGAGCTGCTGCGGTCGATGGTCGATCCGATCGCCGAGCCCGACGAGCCCCGCGAGTTCGCCGCAGCGCGCGCGATCCTCCGCCGCGACGTGACCCTGGTAGAAGAGCGGCACCTCGATGTTCTCATGCACCGTGAGCTGCGGGATGAGGTTGTAGGATTGGAAGACGAAGCCGAGATGAGTGGCGCGGATCGCGGCGAGTTGGTCGTCGTCGAGCTGCGCGACATCTTCGCCGGCGAGGTAGAATTGCCCGCTGCTCGGCCGGTCGAGGCAGCCGAGGATGTTCAGCAGCGTGCTCTTGCCCGAACCCGATGGCCCCATGATCGCGACGTAATCGCCCTCGGGCACTTCGAGGTCGATGCCCTTGAGCACGAGCACCGATTCCTCGCCGAGCGGATACTCCTTGCGGAGATTCCCGAGCCGGAGGGCGATGTGTTCGAGCTGCTGCGGCTGCGGAGCGATCGCGCTCACCCGCCGAGGCCCGCGTCGGCCACTTGCGCGGCGCTCGCATTGGGCGGCGGCAGCGCGACCTGGCTTTCGTAGTTCTGCGGCGCGAGCAGCACGCGCTCATCGGGCGCGAGACCTTTCTTGATCACGACGGTCGCGTCGTTCGCGAGCCCGAGCTCGACCTCCCGCACTTCCATGTGCCCGGCTTCATCGGGCACGAGGCAGAAGTAGCGCGAGTCGCGGTTGAGCACCGCCTGGAGCGGCACCTGCACGGCCTGGTCGATGGTCGCGACCTGGATCGCGACCTTCGCCGTCATCCCCGAGCGCAAGGCCTTGGGCGGATCCTTGATCGTGATCTCGGCCGCATACTCCTTGACCGTGCTATACGGGATGTGTGCCGGCAGCGGATATTCGCCCACGCTTTGCACGACGCCGTAGAGCTGGCCGTCGGGAAAGGCATCGACGGAGACGTGGACGAACATCCCCTTCTTCACGTTGTCGATGCGCGCCTCGTTCACGCGCGCCAGCACGCGCATCTGCTGCGGGTCGGGAAGGCGGATCATCACCTGCCGCTCGCGCACCGTCTTGCCCTCGGCGATGAGCGGGTCGCCATTGGTCGCCGACGCGCCGTCGTTCGCATAGATCACCTGGCCCGCGCACGGCGCCTTGATCTCGCACTTGGCGATGTAGTCCTTGATGCGCGCGAGCCGCTCGGTGTCGAGGTTGTAGGTGTTCTCGCGCGTGCGGAGGCGCGCCTCCGATGTCTCGACCGAGGCCCTGAGCTGCGTGGTCGTCTTCACCTTGGTGAAATTGCGCAGCACTTCGAGCTTCGTGCGCACGACTGCGAGGCTCTTGCGCGCCTTCTCCACCCCGAAGCGATCGGCCTCGAGTTGCACCTCGGTCGTGTAGCCGCGCGCCGCGAGCCTCTGGCTGTAGCGGAAGTATTCCTCCGCGCGCCGCACGTCCTCCTGCTGCACGAACTCCTCGCTCTCGAGCATCTGCTCATCCTGCCGGAACGGTCCGTTCAAGTATTCATCCATCGCGAGCTTCGCTCCGTCGTAGTCGGCCTGCGCCTCGACCACCATCGAGCGGCTGGTGTTGCTGGAGATCTCCTGCTGGTTGTGTTCGAATTGCAGCGCCGAGTCGTCGAGCTTCACCAGGAAATCGCCCTCCTTCACGTAGCTGCCCTCCGGCACGATCTCGATGATCGATACCCCGCCGCTCCCACGCGCCGCCACCTCGCAGCGGATCTCCACGCTGTGCGAACTCTGCACTTCGCCGCGCTCGACGACCTCCTGCACGAATGGCCCGGAGGTCACCGTAGCGATCATCGACTCCGCGCTGCCATCCATCCTCATCATCGCCCGCTGCGGGGATCGTTTCGCGCGCACCGTCACTACTGCGACCACGAGAAGCACGAGGCTCGCGCCCGAGATGAGCCACTGGCGGCGGGAGAAGATGGGAAGTTGGATTTTCATCGGACGGCGGTTCGTGTTGCGGTGGAAGCGGTGGCCAGTTGTTCGGGCGGCGCGCTGCGCTGCGCGAGGCGCCGTGAGACCTGGTCGTGAGTGAAGGGGCCGGGCTCGACCCAATGGCCGCTCTGGTCGATCTGCATGAGCCCCAGCTCGTAATCGAGCACCATGCGGAGCACCTCGTTGCCGGCCCAGAGCGAGAGGAATTCATTCTGCGCGCTGAGCAGATCGCTCAAGGCGCTCACGAGATCGCGCGCCGCTGTCGCGCCGATCTGCGCGGCCTGGCCGGGGCGCGGCGGCTCCTCGAGCCGCAGCCGCGCGAGATCCACCTGCGCCAGCGCGCTCTTCACCGCCGAGCGCCGCAGCTCGAAGTTGAGCTGCGCGAGATCCATGATGCGCAGCGTATTGCGGAGGCTCTGCGAGACGTTGTCCTCGAAGAGCATGTAGTCGCGCCGCGCGCGCTGGTAGCCGAGCTGCGCCTCGCGGTAGTCGTTGCGCTCGCGCAGCCGGTCGAGCGGGGTGTCCAGCTCCAGCGCCGCCTGGAGGCGACCGCCGCGCGAGTCGAAGTCCGAGCCGAACCGGCCCGCGCTGCCGACGTCGCCCGAGAGCCGCAGGTCCAGCCCGCTCATCAGCGGGTTCGCGTTGAAATCGATCTGCCGCCACGCATCGA
>JBEBGD010000136.1:0-12667 GCA_040081625.1 Chthoniobacteraceae bacterium | reverse complement strand
CTCGCCGAAGCCCCGCCCGCGCAGACCTTCGGCGTTGAGTTCGTGCTGCTCGAGGTTCGATAGGATTTCTTTCGCGCGCGCGATCACGCTCGCGGGCAGGCCGGCGAGTCTGGCGACCTGGATGCCGTAACTTTTGTCGGCGCCGCCTTTCACGATTTTGCGCAGGAAGATGATCTGGTCGTTCCATTCGCGCACGGCGACGTTGTAGTTTTTCACGCCGGCGTGGGTGATCTCCAGCTCGGTCAGCTCGTGGTAGTGCGTGGCGAAGAGCGTGCGGCATTTCACTTCGTCGTGGAGATACTCGGCGACGCTCCACGCGATGCTCAGGCCGTCGAAGGTGCTCGTGCCGCGGCCGATTTCGTCGAGGATGACGAGGCTGCGCGCGGTGGCGTTGTGGCAGATGTTGGCTGTCTCGTTCATCTCGACCATGAAGGTGCTCTGGCCGCGCGAGAGGTCGTCGCTCGCGCCGACGCGGGTGAAGATGCGGTCGGCGAGGCCGATGTCCGCTTGCTTCGCGGGCACCCAGCTCCCGGTCTGCGCCATGAGCACGAGCAGCGCGACCTGGCGGATGTAGGTGCTCTTGCCCGCCATGTTCGGGCCGGTGAGGATGAGCAGGCGGTTCTTTTCGCTGTCGAGCTGCACGTCGTTGGGGACGAATTTTTCGTCGATGAGCGCCTGGTCGAGGACGGGGTGGCGACCGTCGGTGATCGATACGCACGGCTCGTCGCTGAGCACGGGGCGGCAGTAGCCGAAGAGGCGCGCGGTCTCGGCGAGCGAGCCGAGCACGTCGAGCTGCGCGATGGCAGCGGCGGTGGCCTGGAGTGCGGCGAGATCGTTGAGCACTTCGCCGCGGAGCTGGACGAAGAGGTCGTGCTCGAGCGCCTTGCTGCGCTCGTCGGCGCCGAGGATTTTGCTCTCCACCTGCTTGAGTTCGTCGGTGATGTAGCGCTCGCCGTTCGCGATCGTTTGCTTGCGGTGCCAGCTCGCGGGGACGTGGGCGAGGTTCGACTTGGTGACTTCGATGAAGTAGCCGAAGACGCTCGTGAAACGGATCTTGAGCGACTTGATGCCGGTCTCTGCGATGAGGCGGTCCTGTAGCTCGGCGATCCACGTCTTGCCCTCTCGCGAGGCGCTGCGGAGTTCGTCGAGCTGCGCGAAGTAGCCGTCGCGGAAGATGCCGCCTTCCTTGGTCTCGGCGGGCGGTTCTTCGACGATGGCGGTCTTTAGGAGATCGACGACGTGGGGGAGTTCGTGGAGGTCGCGAGCGAGCGAGCCTGCGAGCGAGTCTCCCTCTCCTTCTTCATCTTCTTCTCCTTCTTTTCGGGTGCTGAGGGAAGCAGATGAAGAAGCAGAAGCAGACGGGCACAGTGCAGCGAGGTCGCTGCGTAGCGCGGGGACTTGTTCCAATGCGCTGCGGAGGACTTGGAGATCGCGCGCGTTTCCGCCGGTCTGCGCGAGGCGGCCGATGGTGCGCTCGATGTCGCGCACGCCTTTGAGGCTCTCGCGGAGCTGGCCGAGGATGAAGGGCTCGGCGAGCAGGTCGGCGATCATTTGCTGCCGCGCGCAGAGGACGCCGAGATCGCAGAGCGGGTGGAGGATCCAGTCGCGCAGCTTGCGCGCGCCCATCGGCGTGACGGTGCGATCGAGCGCGCCGAGCAGCGACGTATCGCGCGCGGTGCCGCGGGCGGGGACGAGTTCGAGGTTCGCCTGCGTGACGGCGTCGAGCACCATGAACTGCGTGTTCCGATACACCTGCAGTCGCGTGAAGTGCGTGAGCGCGCGGCGCAGCTCGTTCTTCAAATAGTGGACGATCGCGCCGGCGGCGGCGCAGGCGAGCGGCAGGTCGGTGCAGCCGAAGCCGTCGAGGCTTTGCACCTTGAACTGCTCGCGCAGGAGATACACGGCCTGGTCGAGGAGGAAGATGTAGCCTTCGCGCGCGACGAGGCCGTTCACTTCGCGGAAGCGCGCGGCCTGCTCGTCGCTTACGAGGACTTCGGCGGGTTGCACGCGGGCGAGTTCGTCGGCGAGTTCGCGTTCGCCGGCGAGTTCGGTGAGGCGGAAGTCGCCGGTGGTCGTGTCGGCGAACGCGAACCCGATGCGGCCGGTCTTCTCATCGGCGAAGATGGCGGCGAGGAAGTTGTTCCGCTTCGCGTCGAGCATCTGCAGGTCGGCGATGGTGCCGGGCGAGACGATGTGGGTGACTTCGCGCTGGACGATCTTTCCCGGCACCGGCTCGCTGGTCTGGTCGCAGATGGCGACGCGTTTGCCGGCCTTGATGAGGCGGCGCAGGTAGCTGTCGAGAGCGTGGTGCGGGATGCCGCACATGGGCACTTCGTTGCGCTTGGTGAGGGCGACATTGAGGATCGCCGCGCCGGTCTTCGCGTCGTCGAAGAACATCTCGTAGAAATCGCCAAGGCGGTAGAGCAGCAGGGTATCCGGGGGAAGACCGCGCCGGATGCCCTGGTATTGCTGCATCATGGGCGTGAGCTGTTCGGGCATGGGGCGCGAACGTAGCGAGGGGAGGCCGGTCTGGAAGCGGGAAGTAGCGCGACGGAGGCGCGGTGTGTCATACGACGGGCGCGTGTGGCATCCAACCCGCTGAGGATGGGCCTCTTGGCGCGCTCCCTCCCGCCGCGCACAAACCGCAATCCATCGCTTGATAAAGACTGCAATCCCGCTGACCTATCGCCCGTCCGTGAGTTCCCGCCCTCGCACCCTACTCCTGACTTTGCTTTGCTGCTTCGCCGCAGTGAGTGCTCGCGCCCAGACCCTGCCCTTCGGGTCGGCGTTTCTGCCGACGTTTTCATTCACCGAACGATACACCGACACGGTGGTGCTCGGGGACTTCGAATACGAGCAGAGGCCCGACAGCGCGCTGGTGGTGAACGCGCGCGTGTCGATGAAGGACGTGGTGGTGGCGGACCTGACGGCGGAGGACAGCGCGCTCGTGGTGAATGTGGCAAATCTTCAGTTCTATTTGTCGCTGGTGGACGCGGAGCAAACTGTCGCCGGCACCTACACGGTTTACACATGGCCGCTGACGAGCATCAGCCCATACACGGGCGAGGATCTGAGCGTCGGCAGCGTGGTGCTCCAATATAACGCCACGGAGTTGAAGCTCACGATCAACGCGGACGACGCGCCGCAGGATTTCTCGCTCTACGCCCTGCAGGCGGCGGGCTCGGAAGAGACGATCGAGGACGGCGCACTGGTGCTCAATTTCAGCGTCGGGCCATACGGCATGGATGGCGTGACGCTTTACATGAGAGGGACGGCGAGCGTCTTCGACAAGACCGTGGGCACAGGCGATAGCGCGCAGACTTTCTACGGCCTGGCGAAGGTGAACCTCACCGGCGGGATCGATACCGACGCGCCGAAAGTGGTGATCACTTACCCGACGCCGCGCGGGACGATCACCGATCGGCCGATCACCGCGACTGGCTGGTTCACGGACTCGCACGGTATCCTGGCCATCGAGGCGCAGGTCGATGGCGGCGACTGGTTGCCGGGAGAAGTCGCGGTGGATGGCAAATGGTCGGTGCCTGGCATCGAGCTGAGGCCCGGTGCCAACGATGTCCGGGTGCGCGCGACCGACCTCGACGGGCACTACGGCAGCGCGACGGTGCGTTGTTATTTTTCCGCACGCAGCAATCTCACCGTCGCCGCCGCGGGTGATTCCGCGGGACGCATCACGTCGGCCTTATTCCCGCCGATCATCTTCGATCCGTCGGCTGCCGCGCCGAGTGTCGTGACCAAGCAAATGGATGGCGCTTCCCTCGTGATCAGCGCGGTGCCGGGGCCGAGTTCGGTCTTCGACGGATGGACCACAAACAAAACGCTGACCGCCGCGCAGCTCGCCTCGCCACGGCTCGGCTTCAAGCACCAGCCGAACATGGTGCTCACCGCAAAATTTCTCATCAATCCCTTCACGCCGGTGAAGGGCTACTACAACGGGCTCGCGACTGCCGCGCTGCCCGAGAACAGCGGCTTCTTTGCGGTGACCCTCGCCGGCAACGGCGGCTTCAGCGGTTCGCTCAAGTTGGGAGCCCTGACGCTGAAGCTCAAAGGCCAGTTTTCCAACACCGGGCGGTTCGCGAAACAGATCCGGGTGCGTCGCGTCGATTATACCGTGGACCTTACGCTCAACGTCACCGGCACTGGCGCGCGGCAGATTACCGGGACCGTCACCGGCGGAAATGTGAACGTGACGATCGTTGCGAGCCTGTCGCCCTTCGACAAGAACGCCAACCCGGCGCTGCAAGCCGGCACCTACAACGTCATCATCCCGCCCGACCCTGCGCAGCCCGCGCTGTATCCTGCGGGCATCGGTTTCGGTCGCGTCACCGTCACGCCCGCGGGCCATGTCCGTTTCATTGGGCGCACCGGCACCGGCCCGACCTTCAACGCCGCCGCCCGACTCTCGGCGAATGGCGAGTGGCCATTCTTCGGAGCGTTGTATGCAAAGCGCGGGTCGATCCGGGGCGTCGTCGCCTTCGACCTCGCCAATCCCGCGCACGACCTCTCCGGCTCGCTCGCATGGTTTCGGCCCGCGAATGTCCCCGGCATTCCCGTCCATCCCGAGGGGTTCAGCGGCCAGAGCACGATGCTCGGCGCGAAACACACGCGACCCCTCAGCGGGCAGCGGCTTTTTCTTGGGCCCTCCAGCGGCGAGGGCAACTTGACCCTCAATGCCCCGGCTAACGGAGCGCTGCCCGTGCTGCAAGCCACCCTCGCCACGACCCTCGGCATCGACAACCGATTTACATTTGGCGCGCCGCCCGCACCGATCGATGGAGTGCAGACTTCGGTCAACCCGGTCACCGGATTCTTCACCGGCAGATTCACCGAAAATGGCACGCTCGTGCGGTCGAGCGGCATAGTCGTCGGACGAAAGCTAAGTCGCGCCGCGGGATTTTTTCGCCGAGGGCTGCGCACCGGTGCGGTGGAAATCGTCGCGCCCTAGCGGCGCGTATCCACCCCGGCACCGGCGGCGTCAGCGAGCCACACCGCCGACATCATCCGCAAGCGAAAGGAATGGGGCCGCCGGAAAATCGCCGTTTGCGCCCGCGCCGCGTGCGGCTAGAAACCGCGCCCTTATGAAAATCCTTCTCGCATACTCGGGCGGCCTCGACACCTCGGTCCTGCTCGCATGGATCAAGGAAACCTACGACGCCGAGATGATCGCCTTCTGCGCCGACGTGGGGCAGGAGGAGGAACTCGACGGGCTTGAAGAAAAGGCGCTCAAGACCGGCGCCAGCAAGATCTACATCGACGACCTTCGCGAGGAGTTCGCGCGCGACTTCATCTTCCCGATGATGCAGGCCGGCGCGATCTACGAAGGCCAATACTTCCTCGGCACGAGCATCGCCCGCCCGTGCATCGCCAGGCGCATGGTCGAGATCGCGCGCGCTGAAGGCGCCGACGCCATCGCGCACGGAGCCACCGGCAAGGGCAACGACCAGGTCCGCTTCGAGCTCACCAGCGCCGCGCTCGCGCCGGAGTTGGAAATCATCGCGCCGTGGCGGCAGGAGCGCTACCGCGAGCAATTCCCCGGACGCGCCGAGATGATCGCCTACTGCGAGGAGAAAAAAATTCCCGTGCAGGCCAGCGCGAAGAAACCCTACTCGATGGATCGCAATCTCCTGCACATCAGTTTCGAGGCCGGCATCCTTGAGGATCCGTGGTTCGACGCGAGTGCCGAGAAGGCACGCGACATGTATGTGCTCAGCGTCTCGCCCGAGGAAGCACCCGACCAATCTGAATACGTCGAGTTGACCTTTGAGCGCGGCCTTTGCACTGCCATCGGCAATCCCGATATCGGCGTCGTGCTCACGGCGCTCGAGTATGGCGGCGAGCCTAAATTCAACGCCGACAACCACGCCATCCTCAGCCCGCTGTGGGTGATGAAAGTCCTCAACGAACTCGGCGGCAAACACGGCTGCGGCCGCGTGGACATGGTCGAGAACCGTTTCGTCGGCATGAAATCGCGCGGCGTCTATGAGACACCCGGCGGCGCGATCCTCCACTTCGCGCACCGGCAGATGGAGAGCATCACGATGGATCGCGAAGTCATGCACCTGCGCGACTCGCTCGTCCCGAAATACGCCTCGCTCGTGTATAACGGATTCTGGTTCGCTCCCGAGCGCGACGCGCTGCAGGCGCTCATCACCGAGTCGCAGAAAAACGTGAGCGGCGTCGTGCGCGTGAAGCTCTACAAGGGCAACATCATCGCCGCCGGCCGCAAGTCGCCCGTCTCGCTCTACAACCCGCACATCGCCACGATGGAAGCCGACCCGACCAAGGCCTACAACCAGAGCGACGCCACCGGCTTCATCGCCCTCAACGCGCTCCGCCTCAAAGTCGCCGCGCAGGTCCACGGCACGCGCTGATCGCGGGCGGCATCCGGTCCGCACCGATTTCAGTTGTTCGCGCCGACCAGAGCGGGGTTGCCACTGACGGCAGTCCCACACCCACTCGTCAGGTTGTCGAACAGCTTGCCATTCTGCGTCACGTTGTAGCCGATCGCGAAGCGCTGGACCACGCATCGCCGAACGATCAGCGCGCCCGACGAGAACGAGAAAACCCCGTTCGCTCCGAAGACAGCGGCGCCGATCGTGCAGTCGCTCACCTCGCACAGACCCAGCACGGGGTTATCGACGACGATTCCATTTCCGTTGTCCGCCAACTTGATGATCGAGCACGCGCGGATGATGTGGCTGTCGCCATGCACATCGATGCCCCGCTTCGCGATCCGCGAGAGGTGCAGTCGCTCGATCTCACAGTCGCTGGCGAACGTCTGCGCCGTGCCGACCTGCACGCCGATCTCGAAGTTACGAACACGACCGTTGTGGATGCGCACCCGCTCGGCGCCGCCCGCGATGCTGATCCCGATCCCGAAGCCCTCATTGCCCGGGGCTGGCGCGATGGTGAAGCCGGCGAGGTCCAGTTCCACATCGCTCGCCGCGATGGAGATGCCGACTGGCGCGAGCCCGCCGGGCGGCGTCTTCACCACGAGATTGCGGAGGAGCACATATTTTCCCGGCTTGGTGATGACGACTCCGCCATTGCGGATCGGGCCGGCTTGCGCAGCGCCGATGAAGAGCAACGGCACGGCGAGGAATGCGAGGATGAGTTTGGTTTTCATGTGGGTGATGTGTTGAATTCAACGGATCGCCGGGCGCGCGGCGCAGGCGGCGACGAGTTCGCGGAAGTCGTCCGGCACGAACTCCGCCGACTCCTCCTGCCATTGCGCGAAGGCCGCCGCGCCGCGCCGCATGATCTCGCCGAGGCGCGGGCTCGCGGCGCCGGCCGGGCTTACGAGCACCGCGGCGTGCCGCTCGGCTTCAGCCGACTCCATTTGCAGCACGTCGCGCATCAAGCGCGTCGCGAGATCGAAGCGCTCGCTCACTTCGAGCGCGGCATCATCGCCAAGCGCCTCGAGTGCGTCGGCCGCATACGCGGCGAGCAGCACGCGGGCGAGCGACGGTTGGTCGATCGGCGAACGTCCGCCGAGCAGCAGCACGCGGGTGCAGAACGCGGCGAGCTGCGCGAACACGTCGGTGTCCGCGCAAAGCGGGCGCGCGTCGCGGCTGGCGATGGTGAAGTGAATCGGCGCGGCGCTGAACGCGGAGGGCCGGTCGAGTGAGAGAAGTGCGGTATTCATGGCGCCGCGACGATGCGCCCTCCCGCCGAATCCCGGTATAGCGGGACAGCATTACGCCCCGCGAGCCGCTTGAATCCTTGCTTTGCGGGCGAATATGCCGCCCGCCGGCGCTACTTCCCGCTCAACTTCTCGAGCGCGATGAGCATCGCCGCGTGGCGATTGTCCGCGCCGAGCTTCTCGAAGATTCGGCCGAGGTGGACTTTGATCGTGTTCTCCGCCGCACCGAGGATCGTCGAGATCTCCGGGTTCGATTTCCCCTGCGCGACCCACAGCAGCACCTCCGCTTCGCGCGGAGTGAGGCCGAGCGTCTCGAGTGGCGCGTGCGACTCGAAGCCCGGCATGAAGCCGGGCCGCAGCAGCTCGCGGTCGAGCCGCGCGCGCACGGTGGCGAGCAGATCCTCGGCGCTCACGGGCTTGGTGAGGTAGTCGTCGGCGCCGAGGTTCATGCCCGCGCGCAGGTCGCGCTTCTCGCCCTTCGCGGTGAGGAAAACGAAAGGCGTGCCGCGGATCGTCGCGTCGCCGCGAAGCGCGTGCAGCACGTCGTAGCCATCCATCACCGGCATCATCACATCGCACAGGATGAGGTCGCGCTTTTCGTCGCGCGCGAGGTCGATGCCTTCGCGGCCGTTTTCCGCAGTGAGCACGGCGTAGTCTTCCATCTCGAGGATGGCCGCGATGTTCACGCGCATGTCGGGCTGATCTTCGATGAGCAGGATGGTTTTCATAAGGTTTGGAATAGCGGAAGTGCGACGGTGACAGTGGTTCCGACGCCGACTTCGCTATCGAGTCGGAGCGTCCCGCCGTGGAGCCGCACGCAGCGTTGCACGACGACGAGGCCGAGGCCGGTGCCGGGGCGCGTGCCGACATTTCCGCCGCGCGTGAAGGACGTGAACAACCGCGGCTGGTCCTCCGCCGGAATGCCGATGCCGCGGTCGTGGATGGTGAAGACGACGTCGCCACCGCGCCGCTCGGCGGCGAAATCGACGGCACTGCCGGGCTCGGAGTATTTGCACGCGTTCGAGAGCAGGTTGCTCAGGATGTGGCGCAGCACGGCCTCGTCGCTCACCGCGCCATCGAGCGGCGTGGCGGCGGTGAAGAGGATCGGGGATGCGTCGCCGGTGGCCGAGCGCAGTTCGTCGCAGAGCGCGCGGCAGAGCTTGTCGAGATCGAGCGGCTCGGGTGCGAATTTCATCCGGCCTTCCTCGACACGGCTGAGCAGCAGCACTTCCTCGATCAATGCGGCGAGGCTTTTCGTGCTGCGCTGGATCATCTGGAGATGCCGCGCGCGCTTCTCCGCGGGCAGGCGCTCGAAGTAGCGGTCGAGCACGTCGGCGGCGGACATGATGACGCCGAGCGGCGTGCGGAATTCGTGCGAGACGAGCGACACGAAATTGCTCTTCATCTCTCCGAGTTCGCGCTCGCGGGAGAGCGCCTGGTTGAGGTCGTCGGTTCGCTCGGCGACTCGCCGTTCGAGGTCGAGGTTGAGCTGGCGCAGATCCCCTTCGCGCGCGGCGACCCTCGCGACCATCTCGCGGAATGAGCCCGCGAGTTCACCGAGTTCATCCGCGCGAAATGCGGGTGCGTGCGCATCGACGCCGGCGCTCATCGCCTTCGTCGCGCGCGTGAGTTCCGCGAGCGGTCGAGAGACCTGCCTGCGGAGGATGGCGGCGATCGAGCCGAGCACGAGCGCGATCGAGATGAGGCCGCTCCAGAGCACCCATTGCGCGGAGGCGAACGCGTTCTTCCGCAGGTAGTCGCGCGACATCGTGGTGACGTAGAGCCACTCGGGCCCGGCGAGTCACGCGATGCTGAAGTAGGTGTCGGTCGCGGGATCGAAGCCCGAGAAGCGCCGTTCGCCGCGTGCGCTGGCGATGCGGACGAGGCTCGCGAGCACCGGGTCGTCGCACTCCTGCGCCTTGAGCAGGCCTTTGCTCGCGAGGATCTCCGCGCGCTTCGTCGGGTGCGCGATGAGGCGTCCGTCGGTGCGAAAGATGTAGTGCGCTGCGCCGGCGATCTCGCTCCGCGCGGCGGCATCGATCATGAAGCGCATCGACATGTTGTGCCCGACGGAAGCGGTGAAGACGCCGCCCTTGACCACCGGGAGATAGACGCACACGAGCGGCTCGGAGACGACGTCGTCCTGCTGCAAGCCGGTCCACGAAAAGCGATCCGGCTCGTCGCGCTTCTCCGGCAGCGCGAGCGCGATCCATTCGAGGCCTGTGGTGTCGAACTTCGCGGGCATCTTCCACGACCAGTCCGAGAGCAGCACATCGACTCCGGCGTTGAGCATCCCGGGGTGGGGAAACTGGAAGTAGTAGCTCGGGAAAGCATCGACCCAGCCGGGCAGCATCTCGTCGCAAAGCTCCTGCGCGATGACAGCCATGCGGCGCTGCTCGGGCGTGCCGGGCCAGTCGCGATCGGCCCACATGCTGGCGTTCCTGCGTCCATCGGGGAACTGCTCGCGGGTGCGCCACGCGCCGTCGTCGTAGCGGCGGTTCCAGCGGTTGAAGAGTTCCTCGACGCGCTCGGGCGCCATCGGTTGTTCGAGCCGTTTCAGGAACATTTCGCGCACGAGCGTGAGGTTCGCCTGCACTTGCTGGAAGCGCGCTTCTTCGTGCTCCGCGCGCTCGGCCACATAGGTCTCGAGTTGCTTGAGACCGCTCTGCGTCAGCGCCTCATACACGAGCGCGTAGGTCACCGCGCTGACCACGGCGACGACGAATGCGGTGCCGAGCGCGACGTGGACGAGGATGCGGCGTGCGACGGTCATGGCAAGACGAGCGAGGCAAGCGGGCCGGCGCTCGCGGGACGAGTCGAAGAGGGTGCGCTGGATGGAAGCGAAGGCACGGCGCGAACATGGAGGGGCGCGGAGTGGGCGGTATAGTTCTTTGGTATTACGCGCCGGCTGTTTGGCACGAAGTCGTCACTTCCAAGCCCAGCGCGGTTGTGCGATAGACACTGCGCGCATGAACGACGAACCGGTCATCGAACAAGCCACACTCGAGGATCTGCCGCAGTTGGTCGATCTGCTCCACGAGCTGTTCACCATCGAGGGCGACTTCGTGCCGAACCGCGCCAAGCAGATGCGCGGGCTGCGTCTCATCCTCGAGCAGCCGAGTCGTGGCCGCATCTTTGTCCTTCGGAACAACGGAGTCATCCTCGGGATGATCAACCTGCTCTTCACCATCAGCACCGCGGAAGGCGGCTTCGTCATCATGCTCGAGGACGTGATCGTCCATCACGACTTCCGCCACCGCGGCTACGGGGACAAGCTGCTCACGCACGCCATCGAGTATGCGCGCAAGAAAGACTTCCTGCGCATCACGCTGCTGACCGACCGGCTCAACGAGCAAGGCCAGCAGTTTTTCGAGCGCCACGGCTTCTACAAATCGAAGATGATCCCGATGCGCTACGTGCTCACGCCGGACGAAGCGACGCCGAGTTGAGCACCGAAGCCGGTTAATCCGTTGGCTTCGGGACCCGATGTGCGCTAGGTGAGTCGGCTATGCAAAAGAAGCCTTTCAATGAGCTGGGCCTCTCACCGGAGATCCTCAAGGCCGTCGAGAAGCTCGGTTATGAGGAAGCCACGCCGATCCAGTCCGCCGCCATCCCGGTCCTCCTGGGCGGGCGCGACCTCGTGGGCCAGTCCCAAACCGGCTCGGGCAAGACCGCCGCCTTCGCCATCCCGGCCATCGAGAAAATCGACGCGGCCAACCGCGCCGTGCAGGCCCTCGTGCTCTGCCCCACGCGCGAACTCGCCATGCAGGTCGCCGAGGAAGTCGCCAAGCTCGCTTTCTTCAAGAAAGGCGTGCGCGAGCTGCCCATCTACGGCGGCGCCAGCTACGAGCGCCAGTTCCGCGGCCTCGATGCCGGCGTCCAGTTCGTCATCGGCACCCCGGGCCGCATCATCGACCACCTCGACCGCAAATCCCTCAAGCTCGACCAGCTCAAGATGCTCGTCCTCGACGAGTGCGATCGCATGCTCGACATGGGCTTCGCCGAGGACATCGAGCGCATCCTCGCCAGCGCGCCCACCGACCGCCAGACCGCCTTCTTCTCCGCCACGCTCCCGAAGTTGATCCGCAACATGATCAACAAGTTCTCCCGCGAGCCGGAGCACATCAACATCGAGTCCGCGACCATCTCCGCGCCGATGATCGAGCAGGTCTATTACGAAGTGGAACGCCGCTCGAAAATCGAGGTGCTCTGCCGGCTGATCGACATCCAGGACGTAAAATACGGCCTCGTCTTCTGCGCGACGAAGATGATGTGCGACGAACTGACCGAGGCGCTCACCAACCGCGGCTACAGCGCCGACAAACTCCACGGCGACATGAGCCAGCAGATGCGCGAGCGCACCATGAAGCGTTTCCGCGACCGCAAGATCGAGCTGCTCGTCGCCACCGACGTCGCCGCCCGCGGCCTCGACGTGGACGACATCGAAGTCGTCTTCAACTACGACCTGCCCAACGACGCCGAGGACTACGTCCATCGCATCGGCCGCACCGGCCGCGCAGGCCGCGCAGGCCGCGCGATCACCTTCGTCGCCGGGCGCGAGATTTGGAAGATGCAGCAGATCCAGCGCTTCACCCGCGCGAACATCCGCCGCGAAAAAGTCCCGAGCATCAACGAACTCGCCGAGAAGCGCAGCGCCGCCTTCCTCGAAGTGCTGCGCGACACGCTCACCAAGGGCGACTTCAAGCGCTACGACGCCGTCGTCGATGAACTGCTCTCAGCCGGCTTCTCCGCGACCGACATCTCCAACGCCGCCATGCACCTCCTCTCGCAGGAGACCGCGCGCGAAGCCGAGAAGATCCTCGAAGACGACCCGCGTCCCGAGCGCCGGCCCTATCCGCAATACGACGCGCAGTCTCGCGGCGGTGGCGGACGCCGCGACTTCGGTCCCCCGCGCCGGGATTTTGGTGGACCGCCACGCCGTGACTTCGGCGGTCCTCCGCGTCGTGATTTTGGTGGTCCGCCGCGTCGTGACTTCGGTGGCCCGCC
>JBEBGD010000135.1:0-12876 GCA_040081625.1 Chthoniobacteraceae bacterium | reverse complement strand
GCGTAAATGCCGAGCACGATCCGCAGGCAGATCGTCGCGCGCCGCGAGCGGGCGGGCGCTACGCCGTCCACACGAAGCGGACCGGCTTCTCCATCTCCGCGTGAAGACTCGCGTGGACCGGGCAGCTCAGGATCGCGCGTTCGATCGGCTCGCGATGCGGATGGTCCGGCGGCAGCGGGATGCGCATCTCGGTCGCGAGCTTCGCGATGCGGCGCACAGGCACGGCCGTCATTTCCTTTTCCACCGTCGCCGTCGCGCCGCGCACTTCGAGGCCATGCTTCTGCGCGTAGATGCCGAGGATCGTCAGCACGCACGTGCCGAGCGCGGTGCCGACGAGGTCGGTCGGGGAGAAGAGTTCGCCGCGTCCGCAGTTGTCGAGCGGCGCGTCGGTCACCAGCGTGCTGCCGCTCGGGCCGTGCGTGGCCTCGGTGCGCAGTTCGCCGCGATAGACGACATCCACCCGCACGCTCATCGCGCGGCGACTTTGCCGACGGCGTCGAGCTTCAGCTCCGCGAGCGCAAGCCCCGCCGAGGCGGCCTTCTTGATCTCCGCGTCGCCCGAACCGGTCCCGGCAGTGAGATTCTGCACGCTGGTCTTGAGCAGGTCGGTGACTTCGCGCAGCCACGCCTTGTCGAAGGCGTCCGCCTTCAACGGATCGAGCAGCGAGCGCAGCCGGTCGAGCGCGCCGGGCGGCCAGTTGGAAAGGCTCACACCCTTGTCGCGCGCGAGCGCGAGGAGCTGCGCGTGCTCCTTCTCCTGCGTCGTGCCGAGCAGGTCGGCGAGGACGCGCACCGCCTCGCTGTGGCCCTTTGTTTTCCCGAGCCCGGCGAGATTCATGAGCAAAAGATCCTGCTCGTTGGAGCGGTTCAGGTAGGTCAGCTCACGCCCTCCGAGGTCGCTGCTGAGGATGCGCTTTGGCGCGGACTGCGCGGCGGCATCCAGGGCGAAGGCGAAGAGGAGAATCAGGATGGCGCGGATGTTCACTGGTTGAGAAGTCGTTCGAGAATTTCGCTGACCATGACGGGGTTCGCCTTTCCTT
Source organism: Chthoniobacteraceae bacterium (assembly GCA_040081625.1). Taxonomy (GTDB): domain Bacteria; phylum Verrucomicrobiota; class Verrucomicrobiia; order Chthoniobacterales; family Chthoniobacteraceae; genus VFJQ01. Next base: position 11,837 of record JBEBGD010000135.1, on the reverse strand, counting down.
GCGAGAGTTTCATCACCTGGCCTTTGACCGCGTTGATCGCCTGCGCCTTGCCCGACTTGTATTCGGCCACGGCTTTCGGGTTGTTCGCGATCGCTTGCTGGCAGAGCGCCTCGATCGCGCCGGTGTCGCTCTCCTGCTTAAGCCCGCGCTCCCCGACGATCTGCGCGGCGGATTTTCCGGCACCGAACATCTCCGCGAAGACTTCCCTGCCCTGCTTCGAGCTGATCGTCCCGTCGTCGATCAGGTTCACCAGTTCGTCGAGCGCGTGCGCGCTCACCGGGCACTCCGCGATCGTCTTCCCTGCCGCGGCGAGCGAGCTGAGCACGTCGTTGATGATCCAGTTCGCGACGTTCTTCGGTTTCTTCGCACCGCGCGCGGCGGCGTCGAAGTAATCCGCCAGCGGCTTCTCGCTCGCGAGCACGCTGGCGTCGTAAGGCGTCACGCCGAAGTCGCGCACGAACCGCTCGCGCTTCTCATGCGGCAGCTCCGGGCGGCGCGTGCGCACTTCATCCATGAAGGCGTCCGTATGCACTGGCAGCAGGTCGGGATCGGGCAGGTAGCGGTAGTCGTGCGCACTTTCCTTCGAGCGCATCTCGAACGTGCGCCCCGCGTCGTCGTCCCAGCGCCGCGTCGATTGGATGAGCCGCTCGCCCTTCTCCACCGCCTCGGTCTGCCGCACGATCTCGTAAGCCACCGCGCGCCGCACCGCGCTGATCGAGTTCATGTTCTTGATCTCGATCTTCACGCCCAGCGGCGCGCCCGGCTCGGCCACGCTCACGTTGCAATCGCAGCGGAGCTGCCCCTTCTCCATGTCCGCGTCGCTCACGCCGCCGTAGATGAGGATCTGCTGGAGCGCGGTCAGATACGCGAAGGCTTCCTCCGGCGACGCGATGTCCGGCTCGCTCACGATCTCCATGAGCGGCGTGCCCGCGCGGTTGAAGTCGATGCCGCTGCTGCTCTCGAAGTGCTGCGACTTCGCCACGTCCTCCTCGAGATGAATGCGCGTGAGCCGCACCGTCTTGCCGGGATTCACGATGCTCTTCTGCGCGTCCTTCGGATACGCAAACTCCTCCAGCGGCACGCCGCCGCCGAGGCAGATCGGCTGGTCGTATTGCGTGATCTGGTAGTTCTTCGGCATGTCCGGGTAGAAGTAATTCTTCCGGTCAAATTTGCAGACCGCCGGCACCGTGCAGCCGAGCATGAGCCCCGTGAGCGCGGTCATCTCGAGCGCCGTGCGATTCATCACCGGCAACGCGCCGGGGAAGCCGAGGCACACCGGGCACGTGCGCGTATTCGGCTCCGCGCCAAACTCGACCGCGCACCCGCAAAACATTTTGCTGCGCGTCTTGAGCTGCACGTGGACTTCGAGGCCGATGGTTGGGACGAGGGACATGGGAAAGGTGGCGGTCTGCTTCTTCTTCTCCTTCTTCATCTGCTTCCCCAGTGATGGAAGGAGATGAAGAAGGAGAAGGAGAAGGAGTTGATCGGGCGCTACCGCGCCGGCAGTTTCTGCGACGGGCGCAACGAGTGTTCAAGCGCCTTCTGAAAATCAAACGTGCCGAGCAGCTTCACGACCTCCGGATCGTTCGCCGCCTCGACGAGCAGCGGATGCCGCAGCAGCGAAAAGAAATCCCCCTCGATGATCGCACGCTGAACCTCCGGGTCGTCCCGCAGCGCGAGCAACTTCGGATGCGACGAGACGCGCTGCACGTCGCGGTTGCTCGAGAAACGATCAAGGCTGGCCGGGCTCGACGCGAGCTGGCCGACCTTCCCGAGCGTGTCGTAAACAGCCTCCGGCATCGGATCGACCTTCTCGATGATCGCCCCCGTCGCGCCCGCCTCGATCGATTGCTTCATCGCCGCGAGGCTCGCAATCACCGGCCGCGGATGCTTCTCGGTCTCCGCGATCGCGCCGAGCAGCCGGATCGCCACCGCGCACACGAGCACGAGGACGACGCCGAACACCGCGCCGAGCGCCGCGCCCGAGATCCCATACCCGACCTTCACCACGCCGACGCTCTGCTGCGACGTGCGCTTGAAGACGATCCCCGCCGCGATCGACAGCGCGAGATAGACCACCATCCCGACGAACACCGCGCCGATGATCGCCAGGATGCGATCGGGAAACTCCATCCAACGCAGCACCGGAATGAGAAACCCGCCGAGCCACCACGCCGCCGCGTAAGCGAGCACCAGCGCGGCCATGCTCACCGCCTGCCGCACCACGCCGAGCCGCCACCCGCGCCAGGTCATGAGCGTCACGAGCGTCACCGCGCCGATTCCGAAAAGGAGCGTCCAGCGATCCATCTATCGGCCCATCTGCGCCCGCTGGCGCAGCGCGTGATCGCAGAGCACGAGCGCCGTCATCGCCTCGACCATCGGCACCGCGCGCGGGAGCACGCACGGGTCGTGACGCCCCCGCGCCTTCAGCTCCGTGTCCTCGCCGGTCGTCGTCACGGTCTGCTGCGATTTGAAAATGGTCGCGGTCGGCTTGAAGGCCACGCGGAAGAAGATCGGCTCGCCGTTGCTGATGCCGCCTTGCACGCCGCCGCTGCGGTTCGTCGTCGTGCGCACGCGTTCGCCTTCCATGACGAAAGCATCGTTGTGCTCGCTGCCGCGCATCTTCGTCCCTTCGAAGCCGCTGCCGATCTCGAAGCCTTTCGTCGCCGGCAGCGAGAGCATCGCCTTCGCCAGCTCAGCCTCGAGCTTGTCGAAGACCGGCTCGCCCAGCCCCGCCGGCACGCCACGCACCACGCACTCGATCACGCCGCCGACCGAGTCGCCGTCGCTGCGCACCTGTTTGATGAACTCGATCATCCGCTCCGCCATCGCCGCATCCGGGCAGCGCACGATGTTCGCCTCGACCTGCTCGAACTTCACGCTCTCCACGTCCACCTCCGCGACGAGTTCGTGGATCGTCTTCACATACGCGACGATCTCCAGTGCGGGCGAAAACTGCGCGAGCACCTTCTTCGCGACCGCCGCAGCAGCGACGCGCCCGATCGTCTCGCGCGCCGACGCACGTCCCCCGCCCTGCCAGTTCCGGATCCCGTATTTCGCCTCGTAGGTGAAGTCGGCGTGCGACGGACGGAACTTCGTCTCCATCTCCGAATACGATTCGGGCCGCGCGTCCTTGTTCATCACCGCGATGCAGATCGGCGTGCCGAGCGTCTTGCCCTCGAAGACCCCGCTCAGGATGCGCCCCTCGTCCTTCTCGTCGCGCGGCGTCACGATCTCGCTCTGCCCCGGCCGGCGCCGGTCGAGGTCGCGCTGGATGTCTGCTTCACTCAACTCGATCCGCGGCGGGCAGCCGTCGATCACCACGCCCACGCCGCCACCGTGGGATTCACCCCACGTTGAGATTCGGAAAATCTGGCCGAGCTGGCTGGACATAAAAAGCCGCGCAAGCTGCGGAACGCGCTCCGGACTGGCAAGAGCAAAGCACGCGGCACAAGCAACCACCCTCGTCCTCGCTTCCTGCTGCCACGCCTTTCCTGAACCAAAGCTGCACGAGGTTCTCCCTTTCAGCTTCGCCATGGCGGGCTCACGCTTCGCTCGTTCAGGGTGACATGAGGAGCGAATGCGCTTTCAGCATCACTCCGCGATTTGCCGGGCGCATCGGCGTGCCGCCGCTCACTCCGCCTTCCACAGCCCGGTGCGCGACTTCGGGCCGGTGAAGGCGCGCGTGCCGTAGGTGCGCTGGATATTCTCCTCGGTGAAGGCTTCGCTCACCGCGCCGCTCGCGATGAGTTCGCCGTTGAGCAGCAGCACCGAGTCGAAAATCTCCGGCACCGTCGCGAGGTCGTGATGCGAGATGAGCAGCAGCTTGCCCTGGTCGCGCAGCTCACGCAGGAGCTGCTTGAGATTGTCCTGCGTCGGCTTGTCGAGGCCGGTGAAAGGCTCGTCGAGCAGGAACACGTGCGCCTGCTGCGCCAGCGCGCGGGCGAGGAAGGCGCGCTGCTGCTGGCCGCCGGAGAGCGCGCTGATCTGCCGATCGACGAGGTCTTCGAGCTGCATGATCTGGATCGCCTCGTCCACGGCGGCGACATCCTCGCGCGAAAACCAGCGCCACCATCCCGCGTGAACGTAGCGGCCCATCTCGATGAGTCCGCGCACGGTGGTGGGAAAGTCCCAGTCGATCTGCTCGCGCTGCGGCAGGTAGGCGAACTCGCGGTTCGGCCCGCGCACGGCGTGGCCATGAAATGAAATCGCGCCGGTCTCGCGCGCGATGAGTCCGCACAGCGCCTTGATGAGCGTGCTCTTGCCCGCGCCATTCGGCCCGAGCAACGCGACACACTCGCCGCAGTGCGCATGGAAGCTGAGATGGTGCAGCGCCGGGATGCGGTTGTAGGAGACGGTGAGATCGCTGACGACGAGCTGGTGATCGGCCATGGTGCGTCAGGGAAAGGTGAGCACTTCGCTCTTCGCGCCGCGGCCCCAGATGCTGCGCATCTGGTCCTCGCCGTCCGGATCGGTGATCACGAAGCGCGCGGCGGACAGCGGCGCATCGTCGGGCCACGCGATCTCCACGAGCAGGTCCACGCCTTCCGCCGGCCACGGCATCGCCAGCTCGGCCTCCACGCTCGTGCCCGGCACATCGGCGGACCAGATGACTTTGCCGAGGTGACTCACGCGGACCGATTGAGGCGGCGTGGTGAACGCGATCTCGATCGGCGCCTTCGCCTCCGCCACCACCGCAGCCGGCTGGAGCGCGGGCGCGGATACGCCGGTCGCGCGCGTGAGCCGCAGCACGGGAATGCCGACCAGCGCGATGGCGATGAAGGCGATGAGCGCGTTGAGCAGCGGCGAGCCTCGCATCTACTTCAGCGCATTCACGATCGTGGCGACGTTGTGCTTCATCATGCCCTCGTAAGTGGACGTCGCGCCCTTGCCGAGTCCATCGGCCAGCAGCGCGCCGCCGAGCTTCGCGCCGGTCGAGCGCGTGATCTCGGTGAGCACCTTCGGGTTCTCGATGCTCTCGGTGAAGATCGCCTTCACGCTCTGCTCGCGAATGGCGGTGATGATCTCCGCGACCTTCTTCGACGACGGCTGGTCGGAACTCGACAGGCCCTCGATGGCGTAAATGGTGAAGCCGTTTTCCTTCGCGAAGTATTGGTAGGCATCGTGCGAAGTGACGAGCTTGCGCCGGTCGCGCGGCAGCTCGGCGACCTTCGCCTTCACCCAGTCCTGGAGTGCATCGAGCTTCGCGAGGTAGGCGTCGGCATTCTTCGCGAAGACCGCCTTGTCCCCCGGGCTGATCTTCGCGAGCGCATCGCGCACGATCTTCGTCGCGCGTTCCACATTGGCGATCGAGTGCCACCAGTGCGGATCGTCAACCACATCGCCATGGCCTTTTCCGTGGCTGTGCGCCTTCCCGTGGCCGTGATCGTGGTCCGACTTCATCTTCAGCGACGGGAATTTGTCGCCGACCTCGAGGACGTTGCCTTTGCCTCCGGTCGCTTCCTTGAGCTTGTTCACGTAGCCTTCCATGTGCTTGGCCGAGAGCAGCACGAGCTGGCTCTGCTGCACGATCTTCAGGTCCGCGGGCTTCGGCTCGAAGTCGTGCGGGTCGATCCCGGGCTTGATGTGGCCGGTGACGGCGACGAGATCGCCGCCGACCTGCTGCGCGACCTCGGTGAGGATGGTCGAAAAGGAAGAGACGCGAATCGGCTCTGCAAATGCGGCGGACCCGAGCGCGAGGATGGCGAAGGAAATGGAGCGGAAGTTCACGATACGCGACCGTAGGGGCCGGGGCCGCCATTGCGCAAGTGCGCGAGCGTGCAACCATCCGGCGCCTTGATGAAATCCGTGCTCGAAGTGATCCAGTCCACGACCGACTTTTTTCGGAAGCACGATGTCGAGAGCCCGCGGCTGAACATCGAGCACCTGCTCGCGCACGTGCTCGGGAAGAAGCGGATGGAGCTCTACCTCGAGTTCGACCGCCCGCTCGGCGAGCGCGAGCTGGAGCCGCTGCGCGCGCTGGTGAAGCGTCGCGCCGCGGGCGAGCCTCTCCAGCACCTGCTCGGCACCGTCGAGTTTTACGGGCGCGTGTTCGCGTGCGATGCGCGCGCGCTCGTGCCGCGGCCGGAGACGGAGCTGCTGTGTGAAAAGATCATCGCCGGAGGGAGCGCCTCGCGCATCGTGGACGTGGGCACCGGCAGCGGCGTGATCGCGTTGACCCTCGCGGCGGAGATCCCCGACGCGCAGGTCGAAGGCGTGGACATTTCCGACGACGCGCTCGCGCTGGCGCGCGCAAACGCGGAGCGCCTCGCGCTCGCCGGGCGCGTGCGCTTTTCGCCCAGCGATCTGCTCGCGGGAGTCGAGGGCGGCATCGATCTGCTCGTCGCGAATCTTCCCTACATCGCGAGCGCGGAGATCGCCGGACTCGCGCGCGAAGTGCAACGCGATCCGCTGCTCGCACTCGACGGCGGCGCGAGCGGGCTGGCTCTCATCGAGCGGCTTGCCGACGAAGCGCCGCGCGTGCTGAGCGGACGGCTGGCGCTGGAGATCGGCGCCGGACAGGGCGCGGATGTCGCCGCATTGCTCGCGGCGCGAAATTTCCAAGACATCCGCGTCGAGCCGGACTACGAGGGGCGCGAACGATTCGTCTTCGCAAAGTATGGATAAAATCCTCGTCCACGGTGGCCAGAAACTCAACGGCTCGATCCGCATCTCCGGCTCGAAAAACTCCGCGCTGCCGATCCTCGCCGCAGCCCTGCTCACCAAGGAAACGGTCACGATCCATCACGTCCCGGACCTCTCGGACATCCACTACATGCTGCAAATCCTCGCCTCGCTCGGCTGCGAGGTCGAGCGCGCGAGCGGCACGGTGACGGTGCGCGCGGAGAAGATCAAAACCGAGGCGCCTTACGAGATCGTGCGCAAGATGCGCGCATCGGTGTGCGTGCTCGGGCCGCTGCTCGGGCGGGAGAAGGAGGCGACCGTCTCGTTGCCGGGCGGGTGCGTGATCGGCGACCGGCCGATCGATCTGCACCTCAAGGGCTTCGCCGCGCTCGGCGCGGCGCACCGCATCGACGCGGGCAATGTGAAGGTCTTCGCCGGCGAGCTGAAAGGCGGCGTGGTGAACCTGCGCGGCAAGTTCGGCCCGACGGTGCTCGGCACCGACAACGTGATGATGGCCGCCGTGCTCGCCGATGGCGTGACCGTGATCGAGAGCGCGGCGACGGAGCCGGAGGTCGTCGATCTCGCGAATTTCCTCATCGCGATGGGCGCGAAGATCGAGGGCGCGGGCACGCGGCGCATGATCATCGAAGGCGTCCCGGAGCTGCACGGCGCCGAGCACGAAGTCATCCCCGACCGGATCGAGGCGGGCACTTATCTCGTGGCAGGCGCGATCGCCGGCGAGAAGGTGACGCTGCGTCGCGTGTGCCCGGAGCATCTCGAGGCGGTGAGCGCCCAGCTCACGACCGCCGGTTTCAAAATCGAGACCACGAAGAGCACGATCACGATCCATCACAACGGCGCCGGGTCGAGGTCGCTCGACATCACGACCGAGCCGTATCCGGGCTTCCCGACCGACATGCAGGCGCAGATGTGCGCGCTGCTGGCGAAGAACAGCGGCGTGAGCAACGTGACCGAGACGATCTTCCCGCAGCGCTTCATGCACGTGTCGGAGCTGAAGCGAATGGGCGCAGACATCGAGCTGAACAACGCGACCGCGATCGTGCGGGGCGTCGAGCGGCTCAGCGGCGCGCCGGTGATGGCGAGCGACCTGCGCGCCTCCGCCGCGCTCGTGCTCGCCGGCCTGCACGCCGATGGCGTGACGGAAGTGAACCGCGTCTATCACATCGACCGCGGCTACGAGTCGATCGACGACAAGCTCAACCAACTCGGCGCGCACATCGAGCGGGTGAAGGTGAAGGGGTAGCGCACCGACCGGTGCGCGCGCCCGCTACTTGTTGATGGGCATGTAGCGGTAGAAGACCTCGAGCATCAGCACGCAGAGGGTCGTGCGATAGAACGGCCCGGCGCCTTCCGCTGCGGTCTGCGGACCGTGAGCCTTTCCGGGCACCGGCGGCCACGCACCTTCGGGACCTTGGTTGTCGCAGATTTCGTCCTGAAACCACCGGTTCCATTTCGTCCACGCACTGCCGCCAAACATCAGGCACGCCTGCGTGTGGTAATACCACGCGTAGAGGTCGGCGTTGGCGTCCTTGTATTTCACCGGCTTGTTCTTCTCCGTCTCGTCGAGGATGAACTCGATGCCCTTGCGAACCGATGCATCCTTGTCCTGCTTCCAGAAATAAGTGCAGAGCACGCCCACGCCCGTGAGGCTGTATTTGTCCTGCGGGCCCGTGTAACCGAAGCCACCCTTCGGCCCTTGGAACGCCTTGAGGAAGAGCATCGCCTTGTCGAGCGACTCATCGACGCCGGAGATATTCAGCCCGGTGAGATGCGCGGCCTTGAGCGCCTGAATCTGCCAGCCGGCCACGGAGAGGTCGTTGCGCGGACCCTTGGCGTAGCCGTAGTCCCAGCCTCCGACGGGATTCTGCCCCTGGATGATGTGGCCGACGGCGAGCTGGATGAGCGGCGCGAAGCGCTCGTCCTTGGTCATCGTGTAATACTCGCAGATCGCGTAGGTCGCGATCCCGTGTTCATACGTGGCCGGACCACCGGTGATGGGGCCCATGTTCATGCGACCTTCGTTCTTGGTCCCGTTCTCGAGCATCCAGTCGAGCCCGCGCTTCACGGTCGGGCCGAATTCTGGCGAGTCGGGAAGTTCGCCGTGGCCGAGGAAGCAGAGGATCGCGAGGCCTGTCATCGACGGCCTGTATTGCGGACTCCATGAGCCGTCCTCGCTTTGGTGTTTCTTGAGCCAGCGCAGGCCGGCCATCACGGCTTTCTCCGCCTTTTCCTTGCCGCCAAATTTCGCCATCGCCGAGGCGCGCGCAGTGCCGCCCATGCGACCGGACATCGCGCCGGGCACACCCGAGCCGAGTCCTTTCATCGCGCTCCTCGCGGCGCTCGCGACACTCTTCGACATGTCGGCCGCGTTCACCGGCTTCACCGGCGAGGGCATGCTAGAAAGCTTGAAGCTGGTCTGCACCGCGGAGGTGGTGGTGATGGCTTCGATCGTCGGTGCATTCACCTGCGGGGTCTCGGGCGTGAAGGTCTGCGTCAGGTCCGGCTTGTCCTCGGGCGGCGCTTGCACGGCCGCTTCGTCGCCGAGCAGGTCGCCGCCTTGCGCGGTGAAGTCCGGCGGCTCGGTGATCGACTTATAAAGCACCACCGTGCTCATGATGATGACCAGCCCGATGTGCAGCAGCAGCGAGAAGGTGAAGAATCGCGATGCGGCAAGACGCTGCTGGAGGCGCTTGATGAACGGTTCGGGCTGGGAGTCTGTGGGGTCCATGGCAGGGAGAGTGTTGCGGGCGGCGGGTGGCAAGTCAACGGTCAGGGCGGATATTTCCCGCCCTATTCATTCGCTACACGGACGGGCGCACGCGCGACTTAGACCGATTACTTGATGATCCCGCGCGGCGAGTTGCCGACGAAGTTCACGAACGCCTCGACGACCGGCGAGTCGCCGAAGCTTTCGCGTATCTGCTCGACCGCCTGCCCGACGTTGAGGTTCTTGCGGTAGAGCGTGCGGTAGCACTCTTTGACCACGCGGAGCTGCTCCTCGGTGAAGCCGTGGCGCTCGAGACCGACCTTGTTGATGCCGCGCACGGCGGCGGGATTGCCGTCGGCGATGAGGTAGGGCGGCACATCCTGCACGATCTTCGAGCAGCCGCCCGTCATCGCATGCGCGCCGAGCCGGCAGAACTGATGCACCGCCGTGAGCCCGCCGAGCACGACGTGATCGCCCACCTCCACATGCCCGGCGAGCGTGCCGTTGTTCGAGAAGATCACGTCGTTCCCGACGGTGCAGTCATGCGCGATGTGGCAGTAGGCGAGGAAGTTTCCCCGGCTGCCGATCGTCGTCTTCGCGCCGGGCAGCGTGCCGCGGTTCACGGTCACGAACTCACGGAAAGTGTTCGCTTCGCCGATCTCGAGATGCGTCGGCTCGCCCGCGTATTTGAGATCCTGCGTGCGCTGGCCGATCGACCCGAACGCGAAGAACCGGTTGCGCGGCCCGATGAGCGACGGCCCATCGAGGACCACGTGGCTTTGCAACCAGCACTCCTCGCCGAGCACCACGCCCGCGCCGACCACGCAATAAGGCCCGATCTCGCAACCGGCCCCGATTTCCGCTGAGGGATGAATGATCGCCGTCGGATGGATCGTCGCGCTCACGCTAATCGATGAACCCGAACATTAGTTCCGACTCACTCACCACTTCGCCATTCACGAGGCAGCGCCCCTTCGCCTTGGCGATCACCTTCTTGGTCGCAGTCAGCTCCACCTCGATGAAAAGCGTGTCGCCCGGCACCACCGGCTTGCGAAACTTCACGCTGTCCGCCGACATGAAATACCCGATCCGCCCCGCATTCCCCGGCTTGCGCAGCAGCAGGATGCTCCCGACCTGCGCCATCGCCTCGAGCTGCAGCACGCCCGGCATCACCGGGTGATTCGGGAAGTGGCCCGCGAAATACCATTCGTTCATCGACAGACATTTCACGCCCGTCGCCTTGTTCTCGCCCTCCACGCTCACGATGCGATCGACCATCAGGAACGGCGGCCGATGCGGCAGCAGCTTCATCACATCGTTCACATCCATCACCTCGCCGCCCTTCGGCGTCACCGACGGCGGCACGAGCGCGAGCGCCTTCGCGTATTGCTTCGCGATCGCCGCGCACAGCTCAGAGTTCGGCCCGTGCCCCGGCTTCACCGCCACGATGTGCCCGCGGATCGGCCGCCCGAAGAGCGCCAGATCGCCGACGATATCGAGGATCTTGTGCCGCACGAACTCATCGCGAAACCGCAGCGCCTCTTTCGAGAGCACCTGCTCGCCGCGCACCACCAGCGCATTCTCCAGCGAGCCGCCCTTGATCAGCCCCTTGTCCATCAGCGGCTTCACATCCTCGTAGAAAACGAACGTCCGCGCCGGCGCGATCTCCTTCTCGAAATTCTCCGCCGTGATCGCCATCGACTGAAACTGCGTGAACCGCCCTTCCGGCCCCACATTCGTGCAAGACACCCGGAACCCCGGATCGGGCAGCGCCACCATCAGCGACCCGCCCTTCGTCTCGAGATAAATCGGCTCGGTGATCTCCCACGGCGTCCGCGGCTGACCCTGATCCGCGACGCCCGCCTTCTTCACCAGCTCCACAAAAGGCTGCGCCGACCCATCGCAGATCGGCGGCTCGCTCGCGTCCATCTCGATCAGCGCATTATCCACCCCCAGCCCGCTCAACGCCGCGAGCACATGCTCGACCGTGTGAACCGTCGCCGCGCCCTCGACCAGCGTCGTGCGCCGCTCCACCTCCTTCACATTGGCGAAGTGCGCGCGCACCGTCGGCGCGTCCGGCAAATCCATGCGACGAAACACCCGCCCATGCCCCACCGGGGCTGGATGCAGGGTGATCGTGACCTTCTCCCCCGTATGCAACGAGGACCCACTAAGCGATGCCGGCTTTGCCAGCGTGTGCTGATTCAGACTCATGAAGAGCCGCCGCTTATGAGCCAGAATCGCCGCTGCGCAAGCCGGGAGTGCGGCGAGTCAGCGCGCCCGTTCAGCGCCCTCGCTCCCAGGCTCAGTTTTGGAACGCCCTTGTTTCCGCAATTCCGTTGCCCGGTTCCCCGCCCGCACGAAACGCAGTTTCGCCAGCACCGGCATCCCTAAACGGAGTTCGGGAACGAGGGAAAGCAGCCGAAACACGCCCCTCGAAGCGGAAGCGTTCCGAAGAAGCCAAGCCCCCCTCAACCCCGCCACC
>JBEBGD010000039.1:0-44426 GCA_040081625.1 Chthoniobacteraceae bacterium | reverse complement strand
CGCACCCCATGCCGAATCCCGCCCGCCTCCTCCCCGCCCTTTTCCTCGTCGCCGCGTCGTCCGCGCTGGCAGAGGTGAGCGTCAAGCAACTCGACGACCGCGTGCGCGTGGAGCTGGACGGCAAACTTTTCACCGAGCTGCGCTACACGGGCACGCCGCACGTTTGCTTTTACCCGATCATCGGTCCCAGCGCCGCGAAGATGACGCGCGCGTATCCGATGGATGAAGTGCCCGGCGAGGAGACCGATCACATCCACCATCGCTCGGTGTGGTTCGCGCACGGGCTGGTCAATGGCGTCGATTATTGGAGCGAGGCGCGGACGTTCGGAAACAAGGCGCCCAAGATTCCCGTCGGCCAGATCGTCCACGAAAAGGTCGTGAAGGCCGAGGGCGGGAAGAAGTCGGGCGAAGTGCTCTCGACGATGAAATGGATCGCGCCCGACAAGAGCGTGCCGCTCACGAGCACGCAGCGGCTGGTGGTTTTCTCCACACCGGACACCGAGCGGCAGTTCGACTTCGAGGTCGCGCTCACCGCCGGTGAGAAGGACGTGGTCTTCGGCGAAACGAAGGAAGGCACGATGGCGATCCGCATCGCGGAATCGATGCGCGTGAAGCGGGCGAAGGGTCATCCGGCGGGCTCCGGCCAGATCCTCAGCAGCGAAGGACTCAAGAATGCGGACGCGTGGGGCAAGCCAGCGAAGTGGGTGGTGATGAGCGGGCCGATCGATGGGAAGCCTTACTCGATCGCGATGTTCGATCACCCGAAGAACGCGAGCCACCCGACGCGCTGGCACGCGCGCGACTACGGTCTCTTCGCCGCGAATCCCTTTGCCGGAAGCACGATGGACAAGGCCTTGCCGGCAGGCACGGGCAACGTCACCCTCAAGCCCGGCCAGACGCTCACGCTCAAGTATCGCTTCCTCATCCAGCAAGCTGAACCCGATGTGGCAAAGCTCGCCGCGCGATTCGAAGCTTACGCCAAGGACACTCACTAAACCCACCCCACTACCATGCCAAAACTGACCCGTCGTTCCTTCCTCCAGCGCAGCCTCGCCGCAGGCGCCGCGCTGTCGTTGCCCGCCAAGATCTACGCGCAAGCGCCGGGCTCGAACTCCGCCATCCGCATCGCCGTCATCGGCTTCAACGGTCGCGGCAACTCGCACATCGCCGGCTTCAGCGGCATCGAAGGTGTGCGGATCGTCGGGCTTTGCGACGCCGACTACGGCGTGCTCGAAAAGGGCAAGGCTTCGCTCGCGAAGAAAGACATCAACGTCGAGGGCTACACCGATGTCCGAAAGCTTCTCGAGAACAAAGACATCGACGCGATCAGCACCGCGACGCCGAACCACTGGCACTCGCTCATCTCGATCTGGGGCGTCCAGGCGGGCAAGGACGTGTATGTCGAGAAGCCCGTGTCGCATAACGTCTTCGAGGGTCGCAAGGTCGTCGAGGCCGCGCGCAAGTATGGCAAGATCTGCCAGACCGGCACGCAGAGCCGTTCGTCGATCGGACTGCGCGAGGCGCAGAAGTGGGTGAAGGCGGGCAACCTCGGCAAGATCAAGTGGGCGCGCGGGCTCTGCTACAAACGCCGCCCGAGCATCGGCAAGGTGACCGAGGAAACGCCGTGGCCGCAGACCATCGACAAGGATCTCTGGTTCGGCCCCGCGCAGATCAAGCCGCTCATGCGCACGAAGCTCCACTACGACTGGCACTGGCAGTGGGACTACGGCAATGGCGACCTCGGCAACCAGGGCATCCACCAGATGGATATCGCGCGCTGGTTTCTCAACGAGCCCGAGCTTTCCCCCTCGATCCTCAGCGTCGGCGGCCGCCTCAGCTACATCGACGACGGCGAGACGCCGAACACGCAGATCATCATGCACGGCTACAAGGCGCCGCTCATCTTCGAAGTGCGCGGGTTGCCCGACAAGACCGACTCCAAGGAGATGGACAAATACCGCGACGCCAGCATCGGCGTGATCGTGCAGTGCGAGAATGGCTACGTCGTGATCCCGAGCTACACCGGCGCGGGCGTCTTCGACAACTCAGGCAAGCTCATCAAGCGCTTCGGCAGCTTCAAGACGCCGAAAGGCCAGACCGATCCCGGCGGACCCGAGAAGACCAACAAGGAAGACACGCACTTCTCGAACTTCATCGACGCGGTGAAGAGCCGGAAGCACACCGACCTTAATGCCGACATTCTCGAAGGCCACCTCTCGAGCGCGCTCTGCCACACGGGCAACATCTCGTATCGCCTCGGCGCGAAAGCCGACCAGGGCGCGATCCGCGAGAAGCTCAAGGCCGACAAGGAAGCCACCGATTCACTCGGCCGCATGATCGAGCATCTCGCTGCCAATGGCGTCGATGTGAAGACCGACAAGCTCACCCTCGGCGAGTTCCTCAAGATGGATCCGAAGACGGAGAAGTTCGTGAAGAACGCCGCCGCCGACAAGATGCTCACGCGCGATTATCGAAAGCCTTACGTGGTGCCGGAGAAAGTGTAGGCCGTTTCTGCCGACGCGCGCGGAGACGCTCATCGCATGAAGACCAGCGACCCTGCCTGCGGCGCTAAACGCCAAACGCCAAACGCCAAACGCCAAACCTTAAATGGTTGGCGGCGGAGCGGAAGACGCGTGGCGCGCGCACTCCTTTGGTGTTTGGCGTTTGGCGTTTGGCGTTTGGCGTTCAGCCCCGCGCAGTCGGCCTCCGCCGCGCAACCCAACGTCCTCCTCATCATCACCGACGACCAGGGCTACGGCGACTTCGGCTTCACCGGCAACAAGCAGCTCGACACGCCGGTCCTCGATAAGCTCGCCGCGCAGTCGGTCCGCTTCGACCGCTTCTACGTCACCCCGTTCTGCGCGCCGACGCGCGCCGCGCTGCTCACCGGCCGCTACCCTCTGCAGGGCGGCGTGCATGGCGTGGCGCGCGGCGAGGAGACGCTGCGCAGCGAGGAAACGACCATCGCCGAGATCCTGCGCAAGGCCGGCTATCGCACCGGCCTTTTCGGCAAGTGGCACAACGGCGAGAACTACCCCTACACCCCGAACGGCCAGGGCTTCGATGAAGCCCTCGGTTTCAACCTCGGCCACTGGAACAACTACTTCGACCCGCGCCTGCGCCATAACGCCGGCTGGACCAAAGGCACCGGCTACATCTCCGACGTGCTCACCGACGCCGCCATCGAGTTCATCGGCAAAAACCGCGCGCAGCCGTGGCTCTGCTACCTGCCCTTCAACGCCCCGCACACTCCGTATCAGTGCCCCGACCGCGAGTTCGCCAAATACAAGGCCCGCGGCCTCGATGACGCGCTCGCGTGCATCTACGGCATGGTCGAAAACATCGACACCAACATCGGCCGCGCGCTGGCCAAGCTCGACGAATGGCAGCTCGCGGAGAACACCATCGTCATCTTCCTCACCGACAACGGCCCCAACGGCGACCGCTACACCGCCGGCCTGCGTGGGAAAAAAGGCAGCCTCTACGAAGGCGGCTCACGCACTCCGCTTCTCGTCCGCTGGCCCGCGCGGCTGAAGGAAGCGCGCGTCGTCTCCACGCTCGCCCACGCCATCGACATCCTCCCCACCGTCTGCGAGCTGACCGGCACGAAGCCGAAGACCAACTTCCCGATCGATGGCCGCAGCCTCGTCCCGCTGCTCGAAGGCAGCCCCGGCGTCTGGCCCGAGCGCGAGATCTTCATCCAGAACCGCGCCCGCAGCGACCTCCAGCGCACGCAGGGCACCGTCATCACGCAGCGTTTCACCGCCGTGAACAACGGTCGCGACTGGGAACTCTACGACCTCCAAAAAGATCCCGGCCAGCAGACCGACCTCGCGAAGAACGGCGACGCGCGCATGATCGTCGATGACCTCTCCGCGAAGTTCGAGCGCTGGTGGAGCCTCACCTCCGCCGGCGTCACCCGCGACCGCCCGCCCGTGCCCGTGGGCCATCGCGCCGAGCCCATCGTCGAGGCCAGCGCCGCGCAAGCCGAACTCATCGGCGGCCTCAAATACAACACCAAGGCGCCGAACAACGCGTGGATCATCGGCTGGGATGGCGCCGACGCCCGCGCCGAGTGGACCGTCGCCGTCGCCCAGCCCGGCCCTTACGAAATCGGCATCTCCTTCAACCGCGACCTGGCCGAACCCGCGCTCAAGCTGCGCGCCGAGACCGGCGGCCAGGCCGTCGAAGTCGCCGTGCCACAGGCGATCGCCAAGGCCATCCCCCAGCCCGATCGCGCGCCGCGCAACAGCGAGTCGCCCGACTCCGAATGGCACGCGCTTTCCCTCGGTCGCGTGAACCTCACCCCCGGCGAACAGACGATCACCGTCCGCCTCACGCTCCCCGACAAGAGCTTCGCGCTCCAGCACCTGAGCCTGCGCCGCGTCGAGTAATCTTCCACCATGCGCCTCCTCGCCCTGCTCGTCCTCGCCACCGCCGTCCACGCCGCGCCGCTCGATCCCATCCTGCTCTGGCCCGACAAAGCCCCCGGCGCCCTCGGCGACGAGGATCACGACAAACCGACGATCACCCCCTACCTGCCCGCGCCGGAGAAAGCCACCGGCGCCGCCATCGTCATCTGCCCCGGCGGCGGCTACGGCGGACTCGCCGCGCACGAAGGCCCCGGCTATGCGGAGTATCTCTCGCAGCAGGGCATCGCCTGCTTCGTCCTCAAATACCGGCTCGGCTCGAAAGGCTACCGCCATCCCATCATGCTCGGCGACGCCGCCCGCGCTGTGCGGCTCGTGCGCTCCCGCGTCGCCGAGTGGAAGCTCGACCCCGCGCGCATCGGCATCATGGGCAGCAGCGCCGGCGGCCACCTCACCACCACCCTGCTCACGCACTTCGACGCGGGGAAGCCAAACGACACCGACCCCATCGAGCGGCAGAGTTCGCGCCCCGACATCGGCATCGTCTGCTACGGAGTCATCACGCTCGGCGAGTTCACGCACCAGGGCTCGAAGAAGAACCTGCTCGGCGAAAACCCCGACCCCGCGCTCGTCGAAAACCTCTCCAACGAAAAGCAGGTCACCAAGGACACCCCGCCCTGCTTCGTGTGGAGCACGCTCGAGGACAAAGCCGTGCCGGTAGAGAACTCCATGCAGTTCGTCGCCGCGCTGCGCCGCAACGGCGTCCCCTTCGACTTCCACATCTACGAGCGCGGCCCGCACGGCATCGGCCTGAGCCAGGGAAAGAACGGCATCCCCGCCGACGACGTGCATCCGTGGGCAAAGGACCTCCTCTTCTGGCTGAAGCTGCGCGGGTTCGTGCGGTAGGGCCTGCTCAGGCCCGCGGCGCTTCTTCCTCGATCTTCAGGCCGGTGATCATTCCGGCCGAGACGATGTCGAAGCCGCCACGTTCACCTTCGATCACGACACTGCCGAAGTGGCCGGGGAAGACGAAGTCCGGATGCCGCACTTGAACGGTTCGCCCGTCCGCCAAATGGATGGTGAACGAGCGGAAAGGCGCCGCGTCGAGAAGCCTTCGGATGTCTTCGATCATCTTCGCAGGATACGCATGGCATACGGTCGCGCAATCTCCACCCGCGTCCCGTCGGGCACGTGAACGAGCAGCTTGATCGTGTCGTTCTCGACGATGGCGGTGATGCTCATGCCCGCAGGTTGCACGCGGCGGCGCGGAACGTCAACGCATGGGGGACAGCATGAATATTCTCACGACCCGAATGGCATGAACTTAAGGCGATTCGGGATGATTTTTACCCTGTTGGCTGCGCCCGTCCGGGCCACGTCCCGCGGGATGCGTGAGTTGATGCGGCGCAACTCACCACGCAGCATGGCGGCTCGGTTCCACCCGGATCGACAAGCTGCACTCAACAAGGACAACGGCTCCTTTGACAGAGAAACGTTCCTCCGTAGGTGCGCTTAAGTTCATGCCATTCTCTCACGACCCCTTCGCGCCTTGGCCCGCAAGTTAACCGATCCTTTCACTTACTCTCCGGACGAAGAAACTTACCCTCGGACTTGCCTCCGGCGAATTTGATATTGGTGGCCTCTTTGGTGGCGGGGTCATAGTGGAAGACCCAGAACCCGTTTTTGTCGTCAAAAATCTTGAATTGCGCGGCTCCAGCCCACTCCCAGCGTGTCGGAAATGGAAGCCCGGTAGTTACCTTTCCATTCTCTTCTAATTTGACGGTGCCGTATTTCTTCCCATCGGGAAAAAACCATCCCCAAACGGTGTTCTTGATGAAGTCTCTGGTCGAACTCGGCTTGTCGGGGGCAGTGTCAGCCGCGATGGCAGCTTTTATTTTGGTGGCCGCGTCCAAATCGCCGTTCCGAGTTGCCCGTTGAAGCAACTGCTCTGCTGAAGCTTTGAAACGAGAGGAAATCGGCACTGCCGCAGCCGCAATCGCCTTGTCGCGTTGGTCGATGAGTTCTTTCAGTTCGCGTTCGTAAGCGGACTCGCCATAGGACGCAGCGGCGAATGCGTAGAGCAGAGTGATGAGGATAACTGGTGAATCGGTTTTCATGGTCTGAACTTCGTGAACGTGAATACTTGCAGCATCTCCTATCCCCCCACCGTCACCACCACCGACTTGCTCCATACGCCCACCTGCGCGTCGCCGACGATGTAGATGCCGCGGTAGGTCCACTTGGTCGGCGTGGCGGTGAAGGGCATGGTGTCGGTGTAGCCGGGCGTGGTGTCGTTGGCGAGGAAGACGAAGCCGTGGCCGTCGCCGCGATCGACTTCCAGCCGGATCATGTCGAGGAAGGCGCTGTGGCCGCCCCAATCCCAATCCAATAGGACATTGTTGCCTTTGATCATGGCATCGAAATCCGGCTGGATCGTGATCAAGTCCGGGCCGGTTTGCTCCGGGCCTTCGATGCCGAGGCTCTCGCCGATGGTGGTGTAGGTTTTGATCGCCTTGATCCGCCTCACCAGCGCGCGGAAGCGGCCGACGATGCCCGGCGGCACCATGGCGGGGAAGCCGGCGGGCAGCACGGGCAAGGCCTCGCTGGCAGGGGCGGTGCCGCCGCCGTCGCGCTCGTAGTTTTTCTCCGCCGTCCAGCCGTGGGCGGCCTGCTGCATGGAGCCGCTGAAATCGACCACCGCGCGGAAGCGGGTGGCGTCGGCGGCTTGCTGGACGATGTCGGGGTCGGTGGCGGCAATGCCGAGCGCGGCGAGTTGCGCGCCGATATCGTCGCGAAACTGGACGAAGAGCTTGGCTTTGCCATCGTCGTCCGTGGGCATGTAGTCGGATTTGGGCATGGTGTGTTTTCTAGGTTGCTGTGGTTGAACCGAAATGACCTGGCCGGGATACGGCGTGAAGCCCGGATCGCCGGGCTCCAGATAGACGCCGACGCCGTTGACGAATTTCAGGTTCGGGTCGTCCCAGGTGAACGGCTTGCCGGTGAAGGGGTTGATGGCGTCCCAATGGAGATTTTTTCATGGCTAAGCAGGTGCTGAACGGCACGCTGGCAGGGCTGCGCGATGCCGTGAGATTGGCTGCACGGCACCGCGCGACGGGTCCACGGCACCGTGGAGGGGTTCCCTGGCGCGATAATCGGCCTTATGGCGCGCCAGACAGGGCTTCCACGGCGCCGTGGAATCATTCTGCGGTATCGCGGAATCATCCTGCGGCACCGCGCCATGATGCCAGCGTGTCGCTCCGTCATGGCAGCGGACCGCGCAGTCATTCCCGGGAATGGTCCGGCGGCCCCTGGTCATGTCCGCGTATTGTGCCGGCGCGCCGCTACGAGCCGATGAGCCGATGACTAACGGCGGCGGGCGCGATGTGCAGAATCGAGTGCATGTTCAGCGAGGGTGGGTGTAGGACTCGGCGCGAGATGTGGCAACGAAATTTTTCGGGAAGATTTTGGCCGTGGCTCACGTGGTCCCCAACGTGACTGCCGCAGGCAGGTCGAGGCGGAAACACGGCGACAATTGAAAGCCCGTCCA
Organism: Chthoniobacteraceae bacterium; assembly: GCA_040081625.1. Classification (GTDB taxonomy): domain Bacteria; phylum Verrucomicrobiota; class Verrucomicrobiia; order Chthoniobacterales; family Chthoniobacteraceae; genus VFJQ01. Next base: position 36,509 of record JBEBGD010000039.1, on the reverse strand, counting down.
CACGGAGCGCGCTGACAGGAGGTTTGGCGCTACGCGCGCAGGCAGACTTCACGTTGAGACAACGTGAGCCACGGCTTTGCACAGCGCGCTGATCTGGTCGGGCAGGTGCCGGGCGCTGAGGGTCACGCGGAGACGGGCGGCGTCTTTCGGGACGGTGGGATAGCGGATGGCGGGCACAAAGCAGCCGGCGTCGGCGAGCCGGCGCGCGGCTTCGAGCGCGGCGTCGGCGGGGCCGAGCATGACGGGGATGATGGCGCTTTGGATTTTGCGCTCGGCGTCGAAAAGTTGCGGCATGCCCTCGGCGAACTGCGCGAGGTTTTGGCGCAGCCGCTGCCGGCGCATCTCGCCGGTGGGGGAAAGGAGCAGCTCAATCGCGGCACGCGCGGTGGCGGCGAGCGCGGGCGGCGGGGCGGTCGAGTAGATGAAGGCGCGGGCGCGGTTGATGAGCAGGTCGATGAGCGCGCGTGTGCCGCAGATGGTGCCGCCCGAGCAGCCGAGTGCCTTGCTGAGCGTGCCCAAGTGGATGTCCACTTTTCCGGCGAGGCCGAGGTGGTCGGCGAGGCCGCGGCCGTGGTCGCCGATGACGCCGAGGGCGTGGGCTTCGTCGAGCAGGAGCAGGGCGCCGAAGCGGTTTTTGAGCGCGACGATTTCCGCGAGCGGGCACCAGTCGCCATCCATGCTGAAGACGGATTCGGTGACGACGAGGATGCGGGCGTCGGGGTAGTTTTCGCGCGCCCAGCGCAGGTGGCTCTCGAGTTTGCCGAGGTGGTTGTGGGGGAAGATGCGGAGGACGGCGCCGGAGAGCTTGGCGCCGTCGATGAGGGAGGCGTGGGCGAGTTTGTCGAGGATGATGACGTCGTCGCGGCCGCAGAGTGCGCCGAGGGTGCCGACGGCGGCGGCGTAGCCGCTGGAGAAGGTGAGCGCTGCTTCGGTGCGCTTGAAGTCGGCGAGGGCTTCCTCGAGCCGCGCGTGCGGCGAGAGGGTGCCGCAGATGAGCCGCGAGGCGCCGGAGCCGACGCCGTATTTGTCGATGGCGGCCTTGGCGGCTTCGCGCAGGACGGGGTCGGCTGCGAAGCCGAGGTAGTCGTTGGAGGCGAAGTTGAGGAGGCGCTTGCCGCCGAGGGAGACTTCGGTGCCGGCGGGCGAGTCGAACTCGCGAAGGCGCCGGAAGAGGGAGCGGGCGCGCAGTTGGTCGAGTTCGGAGTCGAAGGCGGACATGGTGGGGAAGCGGGCGGTGGCCGTGTGAGTAACCGGCGGCGGACCGGCGGCGAAGAGATTTTTCTCCGAGCCAGCGAGCGGCGGCATGGGCGTTGCTAACCTCAATCGAGCACCGCCCATGCAAACAACACGCACCGCGAACGCTCCGGACGTAGAAACTCCGCCAACACAGTCTCACCGCGAAGCCGCCGCAGCAGGCCGGCACCGGATGCCGCAGCCGTGAACATCGACAGCGAGATTTCGACAGCCGAATTGCAGTTGCTCCACGCGTCGCTGCTGCGCGATCAGCTCGAGGTCGCGCGTGAGCGCGAGCGACTGTCGCAGGAGCTGGCCGGCATTCCCCGTGCGTCGCGCGAGCTCGCGACTCGCATGGTGAAGCTCGAGGAGACAAATCTTTCCATCCGCCAGGCGCGCGATCTTTTGCTGACGCGAAACCACGAACTGATCGCCGAGCTGGCGCGCGCCAATGACAAGGTCGCGGAGGTGGAATCCGAATGCGAGGATGCCGTGGCCGCGCGCGACGCCGCGATCAGGGAGCGGGACCGCTACATCGAGGAGTGCGTGGAACTGCGCCGGATCGCCGCCGAGCTGGGCCAGCAAATCACCACGCTGACCGCCACCGAAACCAAATACGCGGCCGACTCGACCGACGCGGAACGAATCATCGCGGAACTGACCGAGGAACTCGCCGCCGCCCGCGCCAATGCGCCGGAGAGCGAGGCCGATGGCGGCGGCGCCCCGCAGAAGCGCGATCTCGCGGTCCTGGCCGGACAGTTCGCCGCCGCGCAGCAGGCGCGCACCATCGCGCTGAAGGCGCTGGAGAAGGCGAAGGCGGAATCCGAGCGCATCGGAGCCGACCGGGATGCACTTCGCTCGGAGCTCGCCGCCGCCCAGAACGCGCACGAGCAGCAGCTCACGGCCTTGCGCGCGCAGCTCGCCACGGCACAGCCGCAGCCAGTCACCGCCAGCGCTTCGGGCGCATCCCCGGCCGGCGGGTTGCGACTCGCCGGTCCCGCGACTTCGCCGGATCCGGTTTCGCCAGCCCCGCTGGGTTGCGCTGAAGCCGGTGCCGCACTGGCGACCATGCGCGATTGCCTGGCCGGGCTGGCCGCGCATCCAGACGACCTGACTCCACTCGACGCGCTCGACAATCATCTCCGCGCTTTTTCCGAAGGAGCCCACGCCGCCGAGCTCGCCGCCGTGCATCGATACGCCGTGGGGTGCCGCGAGCTCACGCGCTGGCTCCGCAAGTCGCCCAAGAAGATCGCCGTCACGCTTCCGACCCTGAACGAAGCGCTCGATCTGCTCGGCATGCTCACCACGACCGGCGACCGCGCCGCGATTCCCGACCCTGTCGGCGGGCTTGTCTATTCGGTTGACGACGACGTGGACAATTGCGAGTGCATCGCCGCCGGGCTCGAGAAGATGATGCTCTTCACCAAGTATGCGTCGAAGCCCGAGATCGCGCTCGTCGAGCTGGCGGCTGTGCCGTGCGATCTCATCATCCTCGACGTGAACATGCCGGGCATGGACGGGTTCGAGATCTTCGAGCGCGTCCGCCAGATGGAACACCATCGGGAGACCCCGATCCTGTTCGTCAGCGGCCTCAACAGCGCGAGGGAGCGCCTGAATTCGATCAAGGGAGAGCGCATCGAGTTCGTCGCGAAGCCATACAACTTGAACGAGCTGGGCCTGAAGGCCCTCGGGATGATTCTCAGGGCGGCCTGCTAGGACGAGAGCGCCCAGTGCAGCAGCCGATACGAGTCGTTCCAGACCGACTTCGGATGGCCGAGCGCGACGACGATGACGTCCCTGCCGCCATAGCTCGCGCTCGAGATCAGGCAGTGGCCCGCAGCCTCGGTGTAGCCGGTCTTCATGCCGTTGCAGAGCGCGTAGTTGCGCAGGACCACGTTCGTGTTTTCAAACGTGCGCTTGCGCCCGTCGCTGTAGGTCCAGGTGAAGGTCTTCATCTTGACGATGCTGCGGATGATCGGGTTGCGATACGCGGCCATCGCGACCTTCCCCATGTCGCGCGCCGTGGAATACTGGCCCGAGGCGGGCAGGCCGTTCGGGTTGACGAAGTTTGAGTTGACCATGCCGAGTGTGCGCGCCTTCGCGTTCATCTTCGCGGCGAAGATCTCGACGCTGCCCGCATTGTCGCGGGCCAGGCAGCGCGCCACGTCGTTCATGCTCTTGACGAGGAGAATCTGGAGCAGCTTGTAGCGCTGGTAGATCTCGCCCGGCTTGAGGTAGAGTTTCGAGGGCTCGGCCCAGGTGTCGGGGGATTTCACCGTCACGTTCACGTCCAGGTCCCCGCTCTCGGCGACGAGCAGCGCGGTGAGCAGCTTCTGCGTGCTGGCGACAGGGCGCTGCTGGTCGGCGTTCTTTTCGTCGAGCACTCTGCCCGTGCGCGCATCGAGCACGATGTAGGCGCGCGCGCCGACGGCGGGCGGGCGGCCGTCGCCCTGGACGGCGAACGGTTCCGCGATGCCGGGGCTCTTCGCCGGTGCCGCGGGCTTCTTCGTCGGGGTGGTGGATTTCTTCGTGGCCGCCGCCGCGGGCATCAGGGCGAGGACCGTGGCGATGAGGAAAACTGCGCTGCGTCGGATCATGGGGCGCGTGTGATATGCAAAAGCGGGCGACGCGCAAGACCGCGCATCGACTTCACCCCTCGCGAAGGCGGCTGCGAAGGCAGGCCATGATCTTCGACACGCTGTCTTCCGGCGGCTCCTCGCCGCTGCGCACGACCAACTCCGCGCGATCGGGAGGTTCGTAGGCGGCGCTGACCCCTGTGAAATCCCCGATCTCACCGGCGCGCGCTTTTTTGTAGAGGCCCTTCGGGTCGCGCTGCTCGCAGATGGCGAGCGGGCAATCGAGGAAGATCTCCGCGAACTCCACGCCGCCCGCACGCGCGGTCTCGCGTGCCCGGCGGCGTTCGTCCCGAATCGGGCTGATGAGCGCGACGATGACGACGAGGCCCGCGTGGGCGAGCAGTCGCGCGACTTCGGCGGCGCGCCGCATATTCTCGGCGCGATCTTCCGCGGAGAATCCGAGATCGGAGCTGAGGCCGCGGCGAAGGTCATCGCCATCGAGGACGCACGCGCGCACGCCTTCAGACGCGAGAAGTTGTTCGATCCCAGTGGCGATCGTCGTTTTGCCCGAGCCGCTGAGGCCGGTCAGCCAGAGGATCGCGCCGGGACGGTGCGCGCTCACCTGGCCTCGATCTTTTTCTCGAGATCCGCATCGGGCGCGCCGCCGAGGTCGAGAGACTTGTAGTAATGGCGGCGGGCGAGTTCGATGGAGGGCGGCTTCCGCTCGAGGTAGAAGACGGCGAGATTGTAGTGTGCCTCGGCGTAGCCCGGCTCGATCTCGATCGCCTTGCGCATCTCGTCCTCGGCGGCGGAATACCAGCCTTTGCTGCCGACGACGATGCCGAGGTAGTGATGCGTGCGCGCGTCCTTCGGGTCGAGGTAAACGGACATCGCGAGCGAGGCGAATGCGGCGTCGAGCTTGTTCTGCTCATACTGGAGCACGCCGAGCACGAGCCATGGCAGGCCGGATTCGGGCGCGCTCTTGACGGCGCTCTTGAGCAGCGTCTCCGCGTCGGCGTAGCGCTTCTGGCGGTATTCGATGAGGCCGAGGTTGATCAGCGTCGGCGCGTTCGCCGGGGCGAGCGCGAGCACTTTCTGGAAGAGCTTCTTCGCGCCGGCGCTGTCGCCTTTCTCGAGCGCGGCCATCGCGGCCTTCGAGGTCGCCTGAGCTTCGTCGGAGACTTTCTTCTTCCCCTCCTCCTGGATGTCCGCGCTCGGGCCGATGCGGAACCGCGGCGACTGCGCGTGGACTGCGGGGAAGCCGCAGGCGGCGCAGATCAGCGCAGTCAGGAACAAGCGGCGCGGCGTCTTCATCTCGTCGGTCGTCGCAATCGCGAATCAGTCCTCCGCGGCATCCGCGGTGATCCGGCCGAGTTCGCGCGAGCGTTCGGTGGCCGCGCGCACGGCGGAGATGAGCGCGGCGCGAAGCCCGAAGGTCTCGAGCACCTCGAGCCCCGCGACGGTCGTGCCGCCGGGACTGGTCACTTGATCGCGCAGCACCGCGGGATGGCTGTCGGTCTCGCGCACCATGCCGGCGGCGCCGGCGACGGTCTGCGCGGCCAGCCGCAGCGCGAGATCGCGCGGCAGGCCCATGAGCACGCCGCCGTCTGCGAGCGCTTCGATGACGGTGTAAATAAACGCCGGCCCACTGCCGCTGAGCCCGGTCACGACATCGAGCAGTTCCTCCTTCACGCGCACGGCAAAGCCGACGGCGCTGAAAATCCGCTCGGTGAGCGCCGCGTCCGCGGCAGTGGCGCTGCGGCCGAGCGTGTAAGCCGCGGCGCCCTGGCCGATGAGCGCGGGCGTGTTCGGCATCACGCGGATGAGCCGCGCGGTGGCGACGGCGGCTTCCTCGAGCGCGAGCAGCGGGAGGCCGGCGACGATGGAAATGACGAGCTTGCCGGCGAGGGGCACGCTGGCTTCGCGCAAGGCGGCGAGCGCATCCGCGGGCTTAACGCACAGCACGAGCACGTCGCACGAAGTGGCGAGCTCGCGGTTGTTCGCGGCGACCTTCGCGCCGGTCGCGCGCGCGAGTTTGCCCGCGGCGGTCTTCACCACGTCGCTCACGATGAGCTGCGAGCCTTCGAAGTCGCCGCTATGCACCACGCCGCGCGCGAGCGCCGACGCCATCTTTCCCGAGCCGAGGAATCCGAGCTTCACTGCGGCGTGAGCTTGAAGTTGCGATACGCGACCGGGCCGTGGTCGCCCTGGATCACGATCGGTCCCGCCGGCTTCGCCTCGGGGAATTTCGCGCCGCGCGTCGGCCCGTTCATCTCCACGTTCTCGTGAATGACCTGCCCGTTGTGGACGACCTTCACAAACTTCGCGTTCTCGATCTTCTTCCCCGCGGCGTCAAAACGCGGCGCGCGGAACGTGATGTCGAAGCTCTGCCACTCGCCCGGCGGCTTGCTCGCGTTCACGCGCGGCGCGTGGCCTTCATAGCCCTCCTTGCCCTTGCCGCGGGCCGGATCCCAGCGCTGGTAGATCGCACCACAATCGTGCTCGGCGAAGCTGGCTTTGCCGAAGCTGTCGAACACCTGCACTTCGTAGAGGCCCATTAGGTAGATGCCGGAGTTCGAGCCCTGCGGCACGCAGAACTCGACGTGCATCTCGCAATCGCCCCACTCGCCCGTGCTCGTGATGTTGACGGTCTTGCCGCCGGTGCTGTTGATGACCACGCCCGCGCCCGGCTTGGACAGAAAGGCTTTCGGGTTCGCAGGATCGAGCGTGACACTCTCCACCGCGCTCCACGTGCCGAGCGGCGGCTGCCAGCCGGCGAGGTCTTTGCCGTTGAAAAGGCTGACCGGGTCAGCGGCGGACGCACACGCACCAAGCGTGAGCAGGAAGAGGGTGAGAGTTTTCATGCGGCACGCATTTAGCCCCGAGGGGCTCACGCTGACAACTGCCGCTTTTGCCTCAGGCCGCCTTGTCGAGCTGGCGCGCTTCCGCGAGCACGCTGGGCGGCACGGGCTTCACATCCCAGATCAGGCCGACCGATTCCATGGCCTTGAGCAGGTAGTAGGTGATGTCCACTTCCCACCAAAAGAAACCCTGCCGCGTCGAGCCCATGAAGCGGTGGTGGTTGTTGTGCCAGCCTTCGCCGAGGGTGATGAGCGCGAGCCAGAAGTTGTTGCGGCTGTCGTCGCTGGTCGCGAACCGGCGTCCGCCCCAGACGTGGGCGAGCGAGTTGATGAAGAGCGTGCCGTGCAGCAGGAAGGTGCTGCTGACAAAGAAACCCCAGAAGAAGAGCTGCCCGCCACTGGTGCCGAGACCGGGCGCGAGCCAGTTGAGCAGCGCGCCAAGTCCGAAGAGCGCGAGGCCGAAGACCGCGGGCACGATCATGTCGAAGCGGTTGAGAAAGACCAGCTCGGGGAACCGCGCGAGATCGCGCACGACCTTGTAGTCGGTCGGGAAGTTGTTGCTGCTCGTCATCCACCCGATGTGCGACCAGAGGAAGCCCTTCAGCCGCGCGGAGTGGACGTCTTCATCGGTATCCGAATGCCGGTGATGGTGCCGATGCACCGATGCCCACCAGAGCGCGCCGCGCTGGATGGCGAGGTTTCCCCACACGGCGAGGACGAATTGCATCCATCGCGAGGTGCTGAAGGTCCGGTGCGAGAAGTAGCGGTGGTAAAAGCCGGTGATCGCAAACATCCGCAGGAAATAGAGGCCGACCGCGAGCGCCACCGCGGTCCAGCTCCAGCCCACCCAGATCACGCCGATGCAGCCGATGTGAATGAAGACAAAGGGCAGGCAGCGGCGCCACTCGAAGCGATCGGGCCGGTTCGCTACGACCTCAGGGCCATCGGGGAAGTAGTCGGAATCAAACCACTGACGAACGGTGATGGCGAGACGGTGAAGGAGTGGTTTGCGAGTGGAGACGGAAGCAGACACGAGGATAGGGAGATTACGCGATGGGAGCGCGGCGGATAGCGCAGGCAGGGCATTTTGGGAAGCGACTTTTGGACCCCGGGCGTGGCTTATTCGTCTCCCCGTAAATGCCGGAGCGCCTCGCGGATGGCCGGCACGACCAGCGGCAGACACTCGCCGATCGCCTTGGGATTGCCCGGCATGTTCACGATCAGCGAGCGCCCGCGCGTGCCGGCGGTGCTCCGCGAGAGGATCGCCGTCGGCACCTTCGCGAACGATTGCACCCGCATGATCTCGCCGAAGCCGGGCAGTTCGCGCTCGATGACGGCGCGGGTCGCCTCGGGCGTCACATCGCGCGGCGCCGGGCCGGTCCCGCCGGTCGTCAGCACCAGTTCGCACGCATCTTCGTCACACAGTCGCACCAGCGTGGACTCGATCTGCGCGCGCTCGTCGGGAATCACGATGCGCACCCACTCCACATCGGAAAACCCACACGCGGTAAGGACGCGTTCGATCTCCGGTCCGCTGCGATCCGCGTATTCGCCGGCGCTCGCACGGTCGCTAAGGGTCACGCGCGCGACCTTCATTCCTTGATCTTCTCGGTCACACGGATGCCGTCGATCGACATCGTTTTGTCCACGGCCTTGCACATGTCGTAGATCGTCAGCGCGGCGACGCTCACCGCGGTCAGCGCCTCCATCTCCACGCCCGTCTTCGCCGTCGTCGAGACGCTCGCGCGGATGCGCACCGCGTCATCTTCTACCTCAAACTCCACCTCCACAGCATCGACCGGCAGCGAGTGACAAAGCGGGATCAACTCATCCGTGCGCTTGGCCGCCTGGATGGCCGCGATCTTCGCGACGGTGAGCACGTCGCCCTTTGGCAACGCGCGCTCGCGCAGTGCGGCGATCGTCTCAGGCCGGCACCGCACGAACCCCTCGGCGCGTGCGATGCGGCGTTGCGCAGGCTTCGCGCCGACATCGACCATGCGGGCCGAGCCGGTCGCGTCGAGGTGGGAAAAGTCGGGAGTCATGGCCGGGACGTGTGGCATCAACCGCGCGGCACGTCGAGCAGCAGCACCGGAACTTGCGCGCCCGGCATCACGTCGCCCGTCACGCGGAGCAGCGCGTTCGTGCCTGCGAGCGAGAAAGTGTCGCCGGAACTCGTCCAACGCCGGGGCTCCGCGACTAGGCGGCTTTCGCGCACCGCGACGCATGCGGGCCACCACGTCTCGCGCGCATCGCCGCGGAGCGCCTGCTCGCCGCCGAGCTCGACGAGCACCGTCTCCCAAAGCGGCTGCGCGCCTTGCACCAGCTCGAGCGCGAGCCGGATCGCCACGTGGAAACAGACGAAATGCGACACCGGATTTCCAGGAATCACGAACGCCGCGTGCGCGCCGCGCGTGGCGAACGTGAGCGGCTTGCCGGGGCGCAGGTTCACTTTGTCGAAGTGGATCGTGAATCCGGCGTCGCGCAGCATTCGCGCGCCGAAATCGTAGTCGCCCACGCTCGCGCCGCCCGAGATCAGCAGCACATCTCCCTTCGCAGTGCGCGCCCATTCACCGAGCTTCTGCGGATCGTCGCCGCACCGATCCTGCCTCGCGATCCGCCCGCCGCACTCCGCGACGAGCGCGGCGATGAGCGTCGAGTTCGTGTCGCGAGTCTGTCCGGCCGCGAGCGCCCCATCCGGCGCAATCAATTCATCGCCAGTCGCGATGTGCGCCACGCGTGCGGGTGGGTGCACCGGCACTCGCGTCACGCCGACTTGCGCGAGGATCGCAAGGTCCGCAGCACCGAGCCGGCTGCCGCGCACCAGCACCACGTCGCCCGGCTGCGCTTCCACTCCACGTCGGCGGATGCAGGTCTTCGCCGGTCGTCGCGGCACCTTGATCACCTCCCCTACCCGCTCCACATCCTCCTGCGGAATCACGAACGCCGCGCCCGCCGGAAGCTCCGCGCCGGTGAAGATGCGCGCGCACTCGCCGCGCCCGATCACGAACCCCGGCACCGCACCCGTGCGCACTTCGCCCGTCACGCGGAACTCATGCGCGTCATCGTCGCCGATCGCGTAGCCGTCCATCATCGAACGATCTGCCGATGGATAAGCCGCGTCCGCCTTCACATCCTCCGCGAGCACGCAGCCGCGCGCGTCGGCAAGCGAAAGCTGCTCCGACGCACGCGGCTGGATCGCTTCGGCGATCATGCGGCGGGCTTCTTCGAGTGAAATCATGCGCTCGACGTAGCGTGCCGCGCGTGTGGTATCAATCGCGTCATGCCGCTCACTCTCCTCGCCTTCGCCCAAGCCCGCGATCAACTCGGGTTCGCCGAGCGCGTCGTCGAGTGCGCCCCGACGGACTCGCCGCGCGTGCTCATCCGCCGCCTCGCGCCGGATGCCGCGCTCGAGACGATGCGCGTCGCGGTCGATCAGGAATACGCCGACTGGGACGCGCCCGTCGGCGACGCGCGCGAAGTCGCGATCATCCCGCCTGTCTCCGGAGGCTGAGCCGTGCAGACCGAGATCGTCTTCACGCATTCGCCGATCGTCGTCCCGCCCGCCGCGCTCCCGTCGCGCGAGATCGGCGCGTGCGTCGAGTTCCACGGCATCGTCCGCGAACTCGAGCAAGGCCAGCCGCTCGCCGGCCTCGACTACGAAGCGCACGAGCCGATGGCGCGCCGGCTTCTCGATCGTCACTTCGCAGAACTGCACGCCGCGCACCCGTGCGCCGCGGTCCTTTTCATTCATCGCCTCGGCTTTGTGCCCGTCGGCGAGGCGTCCCTCTTCATCCGCGTGCTCGCAGCGCATCGCGGCGGAGCGCTGAGCTTCCTCGCCGAATCCATCGATCGCTTGAAAGCGGATGTGCCAATCTGGAAACGCGCGCCGCGCTGACGATGAAACTCACGACCCTCCTGCTCATCACCCTGACCATGCCAATCCTCGCCCAACCCTCGAAACCAGTCGTGATCGCGCATCGCGGCGCGAGCGGTTACCTGCCGGAGCACACGCTCGAGAGCAAGGCGATGGCGCACGCGATGGGCGCGGACCTGCTCGAGCAGGACATCGTCCTCACCAAAGACGACGTGCCGATCGTAATGCACGACATCCATCTCGAGACGACGTGCGACGTCGCGCAGAAATTTCCCGATCGGAAGCGCGCGGACGGCCGCTATTACGCGATCGATTTCACCCGCGCGGAGATCAAGCAGCTCCGCGCGCACGAGCGCATCGACCCGAAGACGGGCAAGGCGGTGTTTCCGAAACGGTTCCCGCTCGCGCGTTCGTCGTTCGAGATCCCGACGCTCGAGGAAGAGCTCCAACTCATCCAGGGGCTGAACGCATCGACAGGGCGCGCCGCCGGGATTTATCCCGAGATCAAGCAGCCGGGCTGGCATCGCAAACAAGGCCACGACATCAGCCGCATCGTGCTGCCCATCCTGCGGAGCTACGGCTACGCGAGAAAGGCGGACGACTGCTGGGTGCAGTGCTTCGAGTGGGATGAGGTGAAGCGCATCCGCACCGAGCTGGGCTGGGAAGGGCGCCTGCTCCTGCTCTCCGGCGCCGGGAAGGAACGCGACGTGAACCTCGCGGATGTCGCGCAGGTGGCCGACGGGATCGGCCCCGCCCTCAGCGCGATCGTGGCGGGCAAGTCGAAGGCCGATCGCAAAGTGACCGATCTCGTGAAGGACGCACACGCCGCAAAGCTGCTCGTGCATCCCTACACGCTGCGCGCGGACGAGCTGCCGAAGTTCGCGGACTCGATGGACGACGCGCTCGACGTGCTCTTTCGCGAAGCGGGCGTGGACGGGCTGTTCACGGACTTCCCCGACATGGCCGTGCGCTGGTTCGCCGCGCGCGGCACGCGCTGAAAGCAGCCGGGTGTCACCGTGGCGTCCTCATCGCCGAGCCCTGCCATCTCTAAATCCTCATGCCGTTTCTCGCCGTGGCTCCCCGGAACTATTTCGCGATCAGGACGTGGCGCACAAAGATTGAAAAAGACTGCTCGACACGTGGCGCCACATCTGAATTACTCGACCCATGCCTGACAAACCTACCCGCAAAGCAAATCCGGCCCTGATGAAACCGGTCCAACCTGACGAAGTTCTCTCGGCCGTTGTCGGCTCGACTCCGCTGCCCCGCGGCGAGATGACCAAGAAACTTTGGGAATACATCAAGAAGAACGGCCTTCAGGACGCGACGAACAAACGTCAGATCAATGCCGACGACGCGCTGAAGAAAGTGTTCAACGGCAAGAGCCAGGTGGACATGTTTGAGATGACGAAGCTCGTGTCAGGGCATGTGAAGGCGTAACAGCCTCGTCACGCGGGATCGTCGTCAGCCTAAGTCTTCACCGGCACTGAATCCTCAGTGGCTGGAGGTTTCTCGTAGGGTTGGTCCAGCGTTTTGGGCAGAATCCAGCCGCGGTTGAAGAACGCATCGGCCTCTGGATCGTCAGTGGCACAACTGGCCAGCGACAAAGTCGTCAGTAAGCCCAGCAAGGTCCAGCGTCTCAAGCCCCGGCCTTCTTCGCCCATCTCGCCTTTGCGCCCGCCACCATCTTCGCGCGGGCTTCGGCGCTGATCTTCCGCTTCTTCGCTGGCTTCGCAGTGGGTGCGGGAGCAGCAGCAACTTTCGCGGGAGCCACCGCCTCCGGCGCTGCCTTCGCTTTGATGATTGCCCACCGGGCTTTCTGCGCAGCCACAATCGCGGCGCGACCTGCTGCTGACATCTTGCCCTTCTTCTTCGCGGGCTTCGCGGCTTTGGGCGCTGCTGCCGGAGCGTTCGTCGCGTTGAGCGTTGACCGCCGGGATTTCCGCGCGTCTCCCATTCGCTTGCGGGCTGCCGATGACCGTTTGCCCGCCCTCCCGGCTTTGGCAGTCGCCGGCGCAGCGATGGAAACGTTGCTCCCGACGGCTCCGAGAATGCGATTCAAGTCGGCTTGGAGTCGTTCAATCTGCTCGGCAATTTGGATGGCACGCTGGAGTTGGCTGACAGACGAGGTGGGGGTGGGCATGGCCCGTGGGTAGTCGAGACGATTAGAAACGTCAATGGCCACCGCATTAATTGATGCGGACTTTCGCGTGATTCGGGAACCCCTCGCCTGCCATAAAACAGTAAGCGTCACAGCTTCGAACCCTATATGCATGCCCTACTCCTCCCGATGAATTCCGCGCTCTTCTAGGTCAGCTAAGCCGGCCGTTGGGGACAAGCCGCACTGCCGCTGGCGGACTTTATCACACGCGCCGGCCAACTTGGCTTCGAGGCCGTCATGCTCATGGGCAAGCGTCCGCACCTCCCGCCGCTCGACGCCACGCCGGAGCTTTTGCAAGACGCTGCGGGAGCGACTCGCCGCCGCACGTGTCCGCTGCGATGTGACCGGCACCTACACGAACCTCGCTCCCAGGGGCGCAGCCGATGTGCCCAAGATCGAGATTCAGCTCGGCTATGTCGAGTCACTTGGCCACATCGCGGCGCAGCTCGGGGCGTCCATTATGCGCATCTTTACTGCGTATGAGGGTGATGTGGAATCGCACAGTCGTCGCGCTGCGAGAGATGTGCGACCGCGCCGCCGCGCACGGATCAACCGCGAGATGGCGCAGGATGCGACGCGGGGACGATCGGCTTCACCGGCACGTCGGGGATCGCGCGATGGACGGGCGTGCGCAGCATCTCGAGCACAGGCCCCGGGAAGATGCCGACGATGAAGATGAGCGCGGTGAGCGCGCCGACGGTCAGCCTCGTGAGCACACGCATCCGGATCGGCGTGTCGTCATTCGGCTCCTGCCAATACATCGCGGCGACGATGCGCAGGTAATAGTAAAAGCCCGCGGCGACCGTGATGATGCCGATGCCGATGAGCACGAACTGCTGCTCCTTCACCGCGGCGGCGAAGACGAGGAACTTGCCGTAGAAGCCGGCGGTGAAGGGAATGCCGGCGAGCGAAAGCATCGCGGTGAGCATTCCGAAGGCGAGGAAGGGGCTGCGCTTGGCGAGGCCGTTGAAGTGCAGGATGTCGTCGCCGCGCGAATAGTTCGTGACGATGAGCATGACGAGGAAGCTCAGCAGCGTCATGAGCAGGTAGCCCGCGAGGTAGAACGACACGGCGACGCCGCTCGAGCCGAAGCTGCTTTCAGACGGACCGATGCTCGCGACGGCGACGAGGAGGTAGCCCGCATTCGCGATGCTCGAGTAGGCGAGCAGACGCTTGAAGTTGTCCTGCGGCATCGCGGCGAGGCTGCCGTAGATGAGCGTCGCGCCGGCGACGATCGAGAGCACGAGCACGAGCTTGTCGTGGACGATCGGCGAGGCGAAGAACGGCTCGAGCACGCGGATGAGCACGATGAAGCCGGCGGCTTTGCTTCCCACCGAAAGGAACGCGGTGATCGGGGTCGGCGCGCCTTGATACACGTCGGGCACCCAGAGCTGAAACGGCGCGGCGGCGACTTTGAAGCCGAGTCCGACGAGCACGAGCATGAGGCCGAAGAGCAGCGCCGTCTCGCTGCCGTGCAGCCGTCCGCCTTCCGCGAGCAGGCTCGGCAGGGCGTTGTTGATGCGCACGAGATTCGTCTCGCCGGTGAGGCCGAAGATCCACGTGATGCCATAGACGAGGAAGCCGGTGCTGAGGGCTCCGAGGATGAGATACTTCACGCCCGCCTCGAGGCTCGCGATGCTCCGCCGCAGATACGCGACGAGCACGTAGAAGCTGATCGTGACGAGTTCGAGCGAGACGAAGATGAGCAGGAAGTCGATCGCCGACGCCATGAACATGAGCCCCGCGCAGGTGAAGATGGGCAGGCAGTAAAACTCGCCGACACCGCCGCCCGATTTTCCCTGCGGGATGAACTTCGCGAGCGTGCCCTGGAACTCCCGCATCATCACGAGCACGACGATGGTGGTGAGCAGCGCGATGCGTTTGAAGAACAGCGCGGTGGCGTCAGCGGAGTAGAACGACTTGGTGAGATCGACGCCGGCATTGCCGGTCGTGAAGAACGTCCACGCGAAGACGATCGCGAGGATGTAGATCGCGACCTTCGGCATCCAGGCCTTGTCGGCGCTCTTCGAAAACGACTCGGCGAAGAGCAGGAAGAAGCCGAGCAGGAGGACGGTGACTTCGAGAGTGATGGGGCTGAACTGCGGCGTCATCGGGTGGCTTGCGTCAGGAAAGAGGTGCGGCTACTTGGCAGGCATGACCGTTCAACAGATCCGCGAATCCTGGGCTCGGCAGCCATTCGTGCCGTTTCGCATCCACTACCCCGGCGGGACTCCGGTGGAGGTGTTGCATCCCGAGACGCTGGCATTCTCCCCGACCGGCCGAATTGCATTCGTCGTGATGCCGGATGAACGGCTGATTCGCATCGACGTGGCATTGATTACCGCTCTCGAAGAACTGCACGTCACGTCGGCGGCGCATGGCGGGGACGAGTAGCGCGCTCATTTCGCTTTCGGCACGAGGGCTTCGACGCTGGGCTTCACGTAGTTGAGCAGGGTTTTCGGCGCGAAGCCGGTGATCATCAGCGCGGCGATGAGCATGAGCACCGGCCAGCGCGCGGCGCCGGCGATGTCGGTGGTGGTCGCCTTGCCCGGCTCGCCCATGAAGATCGCCTTGTAGGCGCGCAGCATATAGACGGCGCTGATCACGACGCCCCACAGCGCGAAGCCGGTTGCGATGCGGAAATTGCCGACGAGCGCGTCATGCACAGCGGGCTTGAACGCGCCGAAGAAGACCATCGTCTCGGCGGCGAAGTTCGCGAAGCCGGGCAGGCCGATCGATGCGAACGCGGCGCAGCCGAATGCGGCGCCGAGAAAGGGCGCGGCCTTTCCGAGGCCGCCGAAGTTTTCAAATGCGAGCGAGTCGGAGCGCTCGCGGAGTTTGCCGGCGAGGGCGAAGAGCGCGGCGATCGAGAGGCCGTGCGCGAACATCAGGAGCGCGGCGCCGCTGACTCCGATCACGTTCAGCGCGCCGATGCCGAGGAAGATGTAGCCCATGTGCATGACGCTCGAGTAGCCGAGCATCATGTCGAGGCGGCGCTGTGCGATGGTGACGAGGCCGATGTAGATGATGTTCCCGACGAGCAGCACGAGCAGCAGATTCGCCCAGTGCTGCGCGCCTTCCGGCAGCAGCGGGATCGCGACGCGGATGAGTCCGTAGAGGCCGAACTTTTTCAGCACGCCCGCATGGAGCATCGCGGCGGGAGTCGGCGCGCTCGCGTATGCGGTCGGCGCCCACGAGTGGAACGGGAACAGCGAGATGAGCGTGCCGAAGCCGATGAGCAGGAAGAGATATGGCCGGGTCTGCGCGGCGGCGGGAATGACGTTCTGCCGGGCGAGGTCCTGCAGCTTCATCATGTCGAAGGTGCGGAACTGCTGCGGGATCGCGAGGTAGAGATCGATGAGCCCGATCAGCAGCACGAACGAGCCGAGCGCGAGATAGATCGTGATCTTCCACGCGGCGGCGTGCCGTTCGCCGGTGCCCCAGATGCCGATGAGCAGAAAGGTCGGGATGAGCGCGAGTTCGTGGAAGGCGTAGAAGAAGAACAAGTCCTGCGACGCGAACGCACCCGCCGCGCCGCCGGAGATGAAGAGCACGCACGCGTAGTAGAGATTCGGGCGCTTGCTGACTTCCGGCGTGACCCAAACGGCGGCGAGCGTGACGAGGCCGGTGAGCAGGAGCATCACGAGGCTGAGGCCGTCGGCGGCGAGCAGGTATTTGAGATCCCACTCGGGCGCGATCGGCGACGACTGCACGAATTGGAACGGCGCGCCGGCCTTGTCGTAAGTCAGCAGGCAGACCAGAGCGACGAACGCCTGGATCGCGGCGGCGCCGAGCGAAGTCTTTCGCGCGGGCGCACCGAGCAGCACGAGCAACGCGGCGACGATGGGGACGAGAACGAGGAGGTTAAGCACGGCGCAAAGAATTCCCGTTTGGCGTTTGGCGTTTGGCCGCCCGCAGGGCACGCCGCTGCAGGAGGCGGGTTCCGATTCGAGCAGCGCCTGCGGCGGGCTTAACTCCAAACTTCAAACGCCAAACGCCAAACGCCAAACGATGAGAAACGAGAATGTTCATCCTGCGAAGACCATGAAGTAGATCAGCGCCACCACACCGGCGCCGAAGAGGAAGGCATAGCCTTGCAGATTGCCGAACTGGAAAAAGCGCAGCGCGAACCCGAGGCCCCACACCGCGCCGCTGCTGACGCGCACGAGCAGGCCATCGACGATCCACTTGTCCGCGAACGCGCTGGCCTTCGCGAGCATGTCCTGTGTGCCGGCGATGAGCGCGGCGTAGATTTCGTCGAAGTAGAACTTCTGTTTGAAAGGCGGGATGAGGATCGGGTCCTTGTCCTTTCCGACATAGAGGAAATAGCCGGACGCCGTGCCTGCGAGGAACGCGAGCGTGCCGAAAATCATCGCGACGAACTTCCCGCCGCCAGCTTCGAGCTTCTCGATGGCGGCGCTCATCTCGTGGCCGAGTGCGCCATGTGCGACGATCCCGTAACCGGCGATGACGCTCAGCACGGCGAGGACGACTAGCGGGCCGACCATGCGGATTGGCCCGTCGTGGCCGTGCTCGGCTTCGGGCGTGCGCGCCTTGCCGAGGAAGACGACGACGAATAGCCGCGTCATGTAGAAGGCCGTGAGGAACGCGGTGAAAACCGCGAGCAGGAAGAGGATGAAGTTTTTCTGATACGCGGCGACGAGGATCGCGTCCTTCGAGAAGAAACCCGCGAGGCCGGGGCAGCCGATGAGCGCGAGGTAGCCGCACGCGAAGGTGAGGAAGGTGAGGCGCATCGACTTGCTGAGGCCGCCCATTTTCCAAATGTCCTGCTCGTGATGCAGCGCATGGATGATCGCGCCAGCGCCGAGGAAGAGCAGTGCCTTGAACGACGCGTGCGTGAACAGGTGGAACATCGCCGCGCCCGGCTCCGCGAGGCCCACGGTCATCACCATGTAGCCGAGCTGCGAGAGAGTGGAGTAGGCGAGGATGCGCTTGATGTCGTCCTGCTGCGTGGCCATGAGCGCGGCGAGCAGCGCGGTGACGCCGCCGATCGCGGCGATGATCGTCTGCGCGCCGGGGCTCAACTCGATGAGGAACGAAACGCGCGCGAGCATGTAAACGCCGGCCGCGACCATCGTCGCAGCGTGGATGAGCGCGGAGACGGGCGTCGGGCCTTCCATCGCGTCGGGGAGCCACACGTGGAGCGGGAGCTGCGCGCTCTTGCCGACCGCGCCGCAGAAGACGAGCAGCACGGCGGCGGTGATGTAGCCCTGGTTGATATTCAGCGTGTTCGCATCGATCACCGACTTGAGTTCGGGGAAGACGACACTTCCCGCCCACGCCCAGACCATGAGGATGCCGAGCATGAAGCCGAAGTCGCCGATGCGATTGGTCATGAACGCCTTGTTCGCCGCCGCGGCCGCCGACTCGCGTGTGAACCAGTGGCCGATGAGCAGGTAGCTGCTCACGCCGACGAGTTCCCAGAAGATGAACATCATCACGAAGTTGTTCGCGAGCACGATGCCGAGCATCGAGAACATGAAGAGCGAGAGGTTGCCGAAGTAGCGCGGCTTCGACTCATCGTGCTCCATGTAAACGGTCGAGTAGATGTGGACCGCCGCGCCGATGCCGGTGACGACGAGCAGCATGAGCTTGCTGAGGTCATCGACGATCAAGCCGATCGGCACGCGCAGCGCAGCGCCGAAGTCGAGCCACGGCACTTCGATCGTCGGAACGTGATGTCCGCCGCTCGAGAAGACGCCGACCGCGGCGATGAGACCGAAGACGGAAGATGCGACGGAGATGAATGTCGCGGTGCTCGCCGACTTGCGGAAGACCAGATGGATCAGCGCGGCGGCGGCGAGCGGGTTGATGAGGACGAACCAGACGAGATTGGTGTCCATGCGTCAGACGGCGTTTGGTGTTTGGCGTTTGGCGTTTGGCGTTTGAAGTTTGGCCCGCCGCAGGCGCCCTTCGCAGCAGAAACCGACCTCCGCGGCGACTGGCCCTGCGGGCGGCATAACGCCAAACGCCAAACGCCAAACGCCAAACGCCAAGTGAAATTCGTGCGGGTGTCGCGACATCATCAGAATTTCAGCGAGCTGATGTCCTCGACGTTCGTCGTCTGACGGGCGCGGAAGAGCGCGACGATGATCGCGAGGCCGACGGCGACTTCCGCAGCCGCGACGGTGATGATGAAGAACACGAGCACCTGCGCGTTGTAATTCGGCAGGCCGTTCTCCCCGACGTTGAACCGGCTGAACGCGACGAGCGAGAGGTTCGCGGCGTTGAGCATCAACTCCAGGCACATGAAGATGATGATGATGTTCCGGCGCAGCATGACGCCGGCGAAGCCGATCGCGAAGAGGAGGCCGCTGACGAGGAGGTAGTGGTTCAGGGTCAGCTCCATTACTTGAGTTCGCGTTTGGAGAGGATCACGACGCCGATCGTCGCGACGAGGATGAGCACACCGACGACCTGGAAGGGAAGATTGTGCGTCGAGAAGAGCGTCATGCCGACTTCGCGCACGTCATCGTGCGGGCCGGGAGCGAGCGCGGGAAACGCCTGCTGGCCGAGCGGGAATCTTTTCAGCACGGCCCAGAGCTGCGCGACGAAGATGACGGTGACGAGTCCCCCACCCGCCCACGCCGCGAGGTTCAGCTTGCGACGCTGCTCGGCCTTCAGATCGAGCAGCATGATGATGAAGAGGAAGAGCACCATCACCGCGCCGGCATAGACGAGCACTTGCACGACGCCGATGAAGAACGCGTCGAGAGTGACGAAGAGCGCGGCGAGTCCGAGAAAGCTGACGACCAGCGAGAGCGCGCTCGCGACCGGGTTGCGGTTCACGACGACCGCGACGCCGAAGACCAGCATCATCAAGGCGAAGATCCAAAACAGAATCGGCGACATCGTTACTTGAGCGGGTTCCACTTGTGCACGAGCCCGTCGAAGACGCCGCCCATCTCGTAGAGCTTCTGTTTGTCGTTCACCATCTCGGCGCGCGTGGTGCCGGTGATCGCGTATTCCTTGCGCAGGAAGATGGCCTGCTCGGGGCAAACTTCCTCGCACATGCCGCAGTAGATGCAGCGAATCATGTCGATCTCGAAATGCTTCGGCCGCTTCTCGACTTTGGCCCACTTGCTGTCGCCCGGGATTTCCTCGGGCTTGATCGTGATCGCGCGCGGCGGGCAGATGAATTCGCAAAGCTGGCAGGCGACGCAGCGCTCGCGGCCGTGCCCATCCGTCACGAGCGTCGGCGCGCCGCGGTAGTGCTCGGGCATGTGCGCGTCCCACTTCTGCTCGGGATATTCCATCACGACCTTGCGCTCGCCGGCGAGCATGCGGCGCAGGTGTTTGATCGTCGTCATCAAGCCGGCGACGATCGACGGGAGATAGATTTTTTCCTTCCAGGTGAGGTTGGGGCGCGGGACGACGTAGGACATTTCGCGTTACTTGGTGAAGGCGAGGATGCCGGCGGTGAGGAAGATGTTCACGAGCGCGATTTCGAAGATGTAAACCCAACCAAGATGCATGAGCTGGTCGAAGCGGAAACGCGGGAGCGTCCAGCGGACCCAGATGAAGAAGAAGAGCAGCGCGGCGACTTTCCCGAAGAAGACAGTGATGTTCACGATGCCCCAAACCCAGCCCGCCGAGCCATTGGGGATGAACGGACAATGCCAGCCGCCGAGGAAGAGCACGACGATGAGCGAGCTGCCGGCGATCATCGCGGTGTATTCGCCGAGGAAGAAGAGCGCGAACTTCATCGACGAATACTCGGTGTGGTAGCCGGCGACGAGTTCCTGCTCGGTCTCTGGGAGATCGAAGGGCAGGCGGTTCGTCTCGGCGAACATGCAGATCGTGAATGTGATGAACGCGATGAAGACCGGCAGCCAGCACAGGACATCGCGCAGACTGAGCGCCCCGTCCGTAAACGGAACGAGCAGCCAGCCGTGATCGATCTGGTATTGCGTGATCTTCGGCAGGCTCGTCGCGCCGGCGATGAGCAGCACAGGCACGGCGCTGAGGCCGAGTCCGAGTTCGTAGCTGATCATCTGCGATGAACTGCGGATGCCGCCGAGGAACGCGTATTTGGAATTGGACGACCAGCCCGCGAGCACGATGCCGTAAACGCCAACGCTCGAGATCGCGAAGACGAAGAGGATGCCGACGTTCATGTCGGCGATCACCATCGGCACGCCGAGGAAGGTGCTGCCGAACGGAATCGCCGCGAGCACGACAATCGACGGGATCATCGCCATGCACGGCGCCAGCCAGAAGTAGAACTTGTTCACGTGCCCCGGCACGAAGTCCTCCTTGAGCAAGAACTTCACGGCGTCCGCGACCGGTTGACCTAGTCCGCCGAGGAATGGCGAGAAGTCGCTCTTGAATCCGAGCAGGGTCGTCGGGAATCCGGTGCGGTTCGGACCGAGGCGATCCTGGATGAGCGCGGAGACGCGCCGCTCGGCATAGACGGTGTAGCTGACCATCGGCAGCACGACGAGGAAGATGAGGAAGATCGTCTTCGCGAGCGAAGTGCCGACGAGGAACCAGAAATCCTGCGAGCTGAGGAACGCCATCATTTCGCGGCCTCCTCTTCGATGATTTGCACGCCGAGATCGCCGATCTTGCTGAGGCTCAAGCCGTCGAACTCCTTCACCTTCCCAGCCATCTGCTTGAATACATCCTCGATCATGTGCAGGCCATTCGAGCCGCTGACGGCCTGGACGAGGTCGCGCAGGATTTCCCAATCGTCGCGCGATTGGCCGGGCGCGTTCACGGCTTTGTTGAGGCGCTGGAGCCGGCCCTTCACGTTGATCATCGAGCCGCGCTTCTCGCACCACGCGCTCGCGGGAAGGAGCACTGTGGCGTGGGCGGTGGTCTTGTTCGGGAGGATGTCCATGACGACGAGTGCGTCGAGCTTGCGCAGGTCGTCTTCGGTGAGGCCGGCTTTAGTCGCGTCTTCGCCGAGGCAGACGAGCGCCTTGATCTGCCCGCTGCGGACGCCGTCGGCGATCTTCTTGAGCCGCGCGCCGCTGCGCGTCGTGCAGATGTTCAGCAAGTGCGCGCCGGTCGTGTTCGGATTGCGATCGGCGGCGACGAGCAGTCCGTCGGCTTCGCCCGCGCGAGGGATGACGTCGTGCTGCTTGTCGATCTCGAGTTCCTCGATGAGACGGCGCGTGAGCCACAGTTCCTCATTCGTCGAGCGCGCCGAGGCAATGAGCGCGATTGTGTCGCTCGCGTGGGCCTTGAGCATCTCGGCGGCGATCGCGATGGCGGTGCGCCACTCGACGGGCTCGCCCTTGACCATCGGCTGTTTGAGCCGGCGCTCGTCGTTGACGTATTTGAAATTGAGCCGGTGCGAATCGGGCAGCCAGCAGCCGTTGACCGCGTCGTTGTCGCGCGGCGTGATGCGGTAGATCACGTTCTCGCGCGCACCGATGATGATGTTCGAACCGGTGCCGCAATTCACGTCGATGGTCTTGGTCTCCTTGAGGAACCAGACGCGCATCTTGAACCGGAAGTCGGTCGAGGTGAGCGCGCCGACCGGGCAGATATCGACGGTGTTGAGCGAGTAATTCGAGACGAGCGGCTTGTCGGGGTGGCAGGCGATCGTGTTGTAGCTGCCGCGATCGACGATGCCGATGCAGTCGTCCTTCGCGACTTCGCTCATAAAGCGAATGCAGCGCGTGCAGAGGATGCAACGCTCGGCGTCGAGCGTCACGCGCGGGCCGAGTTCGACGTTCTTCGGCTTCTTCACTTTCTGGTCGAGGAAGGCCGACTGCGCGTTGCCGTATTCGACCGAGAATTCCTGGAGCTTGCACTCGCCGGCCTGGTCGCAGATCGGGCAGTCGAGCGGGTGATTGATGAGCAGGAACTCCATCACGCCCTTGCGGCACTCCTCGACCATCGGCGAACTGGTGCGGATCGCCATGCCCTCGGTGATCTCGAGCGCGCAGGAAATCTGCGGACGCGGGATCCACGAAATCTCCGGCTTGCCATCCGTGCCGACGACCGGCTTGCGATCAGGCGTCATTTTCGGCAGGCCCATTTCGATGAGGCACATCCGGCAGTTGCCCGGCGAGCTGAGCTTCGGGTGGTAGCAGTAGTGCGGGATGAATTTCGTCGCCTGCCGGCACGCTTCGATGGCGCGCGTGCCCTTCGGGAATTGCATCCACGCGCCGTCGATCTGGACGTTGAGCATGGGGACTTCGGTCGCGGTGCTCATTTAGCGTGTGGCGGCGGGCGCCATGATTTCGCTGCCGTTGCCGCGCGGCGCGTCAACGGGTTCGATCGTCTCATTCGCGATGAGTTCGCCCGGCGAGTATTCGGGCGGCATCGGCGGCGGGATTTGCTTTTGCGACTTGCCCGCGAACTCGTCGCGGAATTTCGCGACGAAGGATTGCGTCGGCCACGAGCAGGCTTCGCCGAAAGCGCAGATCGTCTTGCCGGCGATGCCGTCGCCGATCTTCACCAGCATGTCCGGGTCGCGCTCGGTGCCGCCGCCGTCGAGGATGCGGTCGGTGATTTTTTTCATCCACAGCGCGCCTTCGCGGCACGGCGTGCACTGGCCGCAGCTCTCGTGCGCGTAGAATTCGTTGATGTTGTTGAGCGCCTCGACCATGCCGCGCGAGTCGTCCATCACGATGACGCCGCCACTCCCCGCCATCGATCCGCACGCGGCGATCGTGTCGAAGTCCATCGGGATTTCTTCGAGCGTGATCGTCTTTCCCTTCACGTTGTAGGTTTCGCCGGCTTTGAGCACCTTCGCGCTCGATCCGCCAGGGATGACCGCCTTGAGCTTGCGCCCTTCTTTCAAGCCACCGCACACGTCGTAGATGAGCTCGCCCATCGTGAGCGAGCCGACCTCGACTTCGTAGTAGCCTGGCTTCACGACGTCGCCGCTCACGCAAAGGATTCGCGTGCCGGTGTTGTTCGGCTTGCCGATCTTCGCAAACTCCGCGCCGCCCATCGCGATGATGTGCTTCACGTCGCAGAGGGTCTCGACGTTGTTCACGATCGTCGGGCACATGTAGAGCCCGAGCACGGCGGGGAAATACGGCGGCTTGATCCGCGGATACGCGCGCTTGCCTTCGAGCGATTCGATCAACCCGGTCTCCTCGCCGCAGATGTAAGCGCCCGCGCCGCGATGCACGTAGATCTCGCAGTCGAAGCCCGAGCCGAGGATGTCCTTGCCGAGAAAGCCCTTCGCGCGCGCCTCGGCGAGCGCCTTCTCGACGATTTGCGCGGCCTCGGGGAACTCGCCGCGGATGTAGATGTAGGCAAGGCGCGCATCGACCGCGAAGCACGAGATGAGCATCCCCTCGATGAGTTGATGCGGGTCCTGGTGGAGGATGTAGCGGTCCTTGAAAGTGCCCGGTTCGGACTCGTCCGCGTTGCAGATGAGATACGTCGGCTTCGGCCCGCCGCGCTTGATGAAGCCCCACTTCGTCCCGCACGGAAAACCAGCGCCGCCGCGACCGCGCAAGCCGCTCGCCTTCACCTCGCCGACGATCGCGTCCGGCGTCATCTTGAGCGCCTTCTTCAGCTCCGCGTAACCGCCGTCGCGCACGTAGCACTCGATGTCGTTCGTCCAGCCTTTGCGGTCGATGTTCTTGAAAACGATGCGCCGCTCTTTCGGGTGCGGAGGCAGGACTTTCGGCAGCGTCGCGTCGCTCTTCCTGAGCTTCAGCAAGTCGGCGGCTTGATCCGCGCAGACGTTCTCCTTGAGCATGTCGTCCACCATCGCCACCGGCGCGCTGCCGCAGCTTGCGAGACACTCGACGAACTCGACCGAATACTCGCCGTCCGCAGACACCGCGATTGGGTTTCCGTGGCCGGCATTCGCGTGATGCGCGCCTTCTTCCTCCCACTTCGCGAGGTCGATCCCCGCAGCTTTAGCGACAGCGTCGCGCAGCTCATACGAGCCCGCGAGCTGGCAGCTCAGCGTCCGGCAGACGCGGATGTGCCGCTTCCCGGCCGGCGCTCGCCGGAACATCGGGTAGAAAGTGACCAGCTCGAGAATGTGAATCGGCTCCTGCTCCAGCTTCGCCGCGATCCACTTGATTGCCTCGTCCGAGATGAAGCCGAAATGCTCCTGCCAGAGGTGCAGCAGCGGCAGTGAAGCCGAGCGCTTAGAAACCGGATAATGCGAATTGGCTTCGTCGATCGCGGCGAGCAGTTCGGCAGGGACTTGGAAAAACATGGTCAGCTATTTCCCGGGAGTTGCAGACTGGGTTTCCCTCAACGCGTTCGACTGACCGAGCATCTGCACCGGGGAAATCAGCTTCCCATCGACGAAGTGCAGCGCGACCTCTTCGCCGTCCTGCCGGTAGTAAAACCGCACCACATCGACTTCCTTCTTCTGCGTTTCCAGGGCGAGCCGGGTTGTTTCCATCCGGGTCGGCTGACCGAGGATGCTCTCGACCTCCTTCGGCGAAATCCCCTTGCCCGTCTTCTCGAGGTTCTTCCGCTGGATTTCGACGACCTCCAGATTCTGGTTGGTAATACGCGGCCCGCACGCGGAAACGGCGAGTGCGAAGCTGAAAAGAAAAGCGCTGACGGCCATTCGGTGCACGATTCCCTCAGATTGCGAAGGGTGCCGGGAAGCAGCAAGGGGATTTTGTGAAATTTTTCACAAGCCACCTCGCTGATCGCATCCGCGCGCCGCGAAACAACTCCTCGGAGCCGCCGGAACCGCTCTCATTTCCTCCACCTCCGAGCGAGCGTGAACTGTCCCGCAAATTGCTTCCGTGGCGCCTACAACCGGCGCTTGAAATAATACGTCGTCTTCGTGGTCGTCCCGCTCTCGGTGAAGTTTGCGACGGAGACAAGCTCCCAACCCTCCTTGCCCAAGGCGACGATCTTCCGCGCAATCCCGGGGTCTTTCGACCCGCCGCGCAGGTCATGTGTGAACGCCAGATGTTCCCACTGTGGGCGAGCCACTTTTGATTCCGAGGATGGTGCTTCGGACGCGGAAGCGTTCGTGCCGGGGTGGAGGCACATCACGAGTGCCATGGCGATCAGGGATCGGTTTGTTTGCATGGGATGAGTTGGTGGTTTCCGGGTCGGAGTTGGCACTTAATCGCAGGCTCAGGGATGAGGTCGAGCGTTCTGATGGCATGATGCGATTCCGACGCATCTCGCACGCCGCTCCCGGTCCATCCGTTCGCCTGGAAAATCAGAGTTGGGCTCACGCCGCGGATCGGCACTAGTCTTCGTGGCTCACACCCATGAACTCCAAAGCCTTCACCCGCCACGGCGCAAGCCACCGGCAGACCCACTCGCCCCGCGCGAGTCTCGCTCCGTGGCGCCAGTGGGGCGAGGGTCTCGACCCGGAAGCTGTGAAGCAGATGACCAATGCGTGTGCGCTGCCGGTCGCGGTGGCCGGCGCACTCATGCCGGATGCGCACGTCGGCTACGGCCTGCCGATCGGCGGCGTGCTCGCGACGGAGAACGCGGTGATTCCCTACGCCGTCGGCGTGGACATCGCGTGCCGCATGAAACTCAGCGTCTATGACCGCAAGGCGAACACCCTCGCCGGCCAGCGCGACCGACTTGCAAACATCATCGAGAGCGAGACACGCTTCGGGATCGGCTGCGAGTTCAAGCAGCGGCGCGAGCACGACGTGATGGACGAAGACTGGAGCGTTTCGCCCGTCACGGAGCGACTCCAAGGCAAGGCGTGGGCGCAGCTCGGCACGAGCGGCAGCGGCAATCACTTCGTCGAGTTCGGCGCATTCAGCGTCGATTCAGAGCAGGCGCCGGCGCTCGGTCTCGAGTCGGGCGAATACCTCGCGCTGCTCTCGCACTCGGGTTCGCGCGGCACGGGCGCGCAAGTGTGCGACTTCTACAGCAAGTGCGCGATGGCCCGGCACGCGTCCTTGCCAAAGGAACTCAAACACCTCGCGTGGCTCTCGCTCGACGCCGCCGACGGCCAGGAATACTGGGCCGCGATGAATCTGATGGGCCGTTACGCCGCCGCGAACCACGCGCTCATCCACCGCCACATCGCGCGCAAGCTCGGCGACGACGTGATCCTCGACATCGAGAACCATCACAACTTCGCGTGGAAGGAAACGCACGAAGTCGGCGGCGAGCAACGCGAAGTCATCGTGCATCGCAAGGGCGCGACGCCCGCGGGTGCCGGCGTGCTCGGCATCATTCCCGGCTCGATGGCGTCGCCCGGCTTCGTCGTGCGCGGCAAGGGTTCGCCCGAGTCGCTGAATAGCGCGTCGCACGGCGCGGGTCGCGTGATGAGCCGCACGAAGGCGCTGCAATCCTTCACCTGGAGCGCGACGCGGAAGCTGCTCGCCGAGCGCGGCGTCGATCTGCTCTCCGCGGGCCTCGATGAAGTGCCGGGTGTCTATAAGGACATCCACGCCGTCATGGCCGCGCAGACCGATCTGGTCGAAGTCCTCGGCCAGTTCGACCCGAAGCTCGTGAAGATGTGCCCCGCCGGCGACCGCGCCGAAGACTGACAACCGCGAACGCGGTAGATCGCGTTTTGGAATTCGACCCGCTCGCCCAGTTTTGGCCGATCCGCGTTCAACTCCGAGCGCAGCACCTTCATCGTGCAATCGCCCTTCGCGTCGAATCCGCCGAAACCGAGATCCTGGCTCACCGGATTGTCGGAAACGAGCGAGGCCAACCTTCGTCCCATCCAGAGAATCTCCTCCCCCGTGGCGGCAAGAACCTCGGCGAGCGCGCGGCTTTTTCATCGTGGAGCGACATGCCCTCGGTGACCTGTCAAAAGGTGGAACGCCAAGTGTTGCGACTACGAAGGCGAGTGTTCTATACCACCGCATGCACCACCACAAAACCACCCGGCGAGCACTGCTCCGGCGGGGCGTCCTTGTTCTTGGGGGCGCAGTCGCTTCGTCGCTGCTCGCTGCGGATGCCACGCGGAAGCCGGCAGTGTCTCTTGGCCTCCTGACGGACCTGCACTATGCCGACAAGCCGGAGGCGGGAAGCCGTTTCTATCGGGAGACCGCCGACAAACTGACGGAGGCGGTGACGGCCTTCAACCGGGAGAAACTGGCGTCGGTAGTCTGTCTCGGTGATTTCATCGATCAGGCTCAGTCGGTTGATGAAGAAATTGCCTGGCTGCAGCGAGTGGAAAAGGTCTTTGCGAGAGCAAAGGCGCCGCGCCATTACGTGCTCGGCAACCATTGCGTGGGAACGCTCACCAAGGCCGAGTTCGCGGCACACACGGCGGCCAATCGCTCTCCACACTACTCCTTCGACCTCGGGAGGACGCATTTCATCGTGCTCGATGCCTGCTACCGCCACGACGGCCAGGCTTACGGGCGCAAGAACTTCGATTGGACGGACTCGAACATTCCGCCCCAGGAACTTGAGTGGCTCCGCGGGGATCTGGCAAAGACCACGCTGCCCACCGTCGTGTTCGTTCATCAGCGGCTCGACGATGCCGCCAAACACAGTGTCCGGAATGCAGCGGAGGTGCGCGCCGAATTGGAGAGAAATGAAAATGTGCTCGCTGTCTTCCAAGGTCACTCGCACCGGAACGACTACCAGCAGATTGCCGGCATTCATTACTGCACGCTCGTTGCGATGGTTGAGGGCTCGGGTGCCGGGAACAACGGCTATGCGGTGATGGAGATCATGGATGACTCCTCGATTCGCGTGCGAGGTTTTCGCCGCCAGCAGGAACGGCAGTTTTAGCTGTCGCCCAACCCAAGTGACAATCTCTCGTTCTAAAAAGTTTGCCTGGGACTATCGCCTCGAATGCTCCACAGACTAGATGTGGAAAAGCCCGCTGACCGTCTTCTCGCGGAACGCGAATATCTTTTCGAGTTGCGGCTTCACGAGGAAGGGATGCACGAGGTCGCCCAGCGGACTGAATGGCAGGACGTAGGTGACGCGGTCGGTCATTTCGATCTGTCCGCCGTCGAGTTGCTTGAAATGATGCTCGTGATGCCAGATGCGGTAGGGGCCGATGCGTTGCTCATCCACGAAGAATTGTCCCGGCTCCACGTGCGTGATTTCCGTGAGCCAGCGCAGCGGGATGCCAAGCAGAGGGCGCACGCGATACTCGATCATCATGCCCGGATGGATGCGCTCAGGCAGCGCGCCGAGGACTTTGAAATCCAGCGCGGGCGGCGTGATTTTGGCGAGATTGCGCGGGTTGGAAAAGAAATCCCACGCACGCTCGATGGTGGCGTGGATGATTTGGGATGAGTGGAGAACGTGGATCATGATCGTGGTGAAGTGGATGATGCGGAATGAATGCCATGCAGCGCGCGGTGTGGGCCTCCATGGTGCGCGCTATTCACGGCGGAACATGTCCAGCGCCGCATCCCGCTCCGCAGCGTGATCGACCATCGGCAGCGGATAGCCTTTCGCGATCGGTGTGTCTGATGCCGGTGGAGCGCAGAGGAGACGTCCCGGCACATCACGCAGCTCCGGCACCCAGCGGCGGACGTAGTCGCCATCGGGATCGAAGCGCTTCGCCTGCGACCATGGATTCTGGATACGGAAATACGGCGCGGCGTCGGTGCCGGTGCTGGCGCTCCATTGCCAGCCGCCGTTGTTGCTCGCGATCTCGCCGTCCACGAGCCGGCGCATGAACCAGCTCTCGCCGTGCATCCACCAGACGTGCAGATCCTTCGTCAGAAACATCGCGACGATCATCCGCACGCGATTGTGCATGAAGCCTGTAGCCGCGAGCTGGCGCATCCCTGCATCCACGATCGGAAAGCCTGTCTGCCCGGCGCACCACCGCTGGAATTCCGCACTGCCCGGGCAATCCTCGGGCCGCCAATGATCGCGCCAATTCAATTCGCGTGTCTCGGGTTGGAATTCGTGCTTCAGCACCTCCGGAGTGTGCCAGAGAACGTGGAAGTAGAACTCACGCCAGATGAGTTCGTTGATCCAGACGCCGATGCTCCGGCGCTGCACAGCCGTGGCCCGCGCGGCGAGTTCGGTGCAGCGCGCGTGGATTTCGCGGATCGAGAGCAGGCCCCAGCGCAAGTCCTGTGAGAGGCGCGAAGTGTTTTCCGCCACGGGAATATCCCGCAGCGTGCCGTAGTCGAAGACCGGCCCGTCGAGGAAACGCCCGAGCCGCTTGCGCGCCGCCGCTTCGCCGGGTTCGATGATTTCCGCATCCGATGTGAGCCCCCATGTCGCGAGCGTAGGCAGGTCGAGGGTGGCGACCTTCGGTGGAGTGGAAAGCCGCGCCAGCGTGCGACCGGGCACGGGCTTGTCGAGTTTCAGCCACGAGCGTGCATACGGCGTGAAGATGCGGTAAGGCGTGCCGCCGCCGGTGAGCACTTCGTCGCGCTCGTGCAGCGCGTGATCCTGGTGCGGATGCACCGTCACGCCGAGCCGCTCCGCCATCGCCGCGATTCGTGCCTCCATCCCTCGGCCATGTGGATCGGGATCGCGCGCGAAATGGATCGCCGTCGCACCGGTCTCGCAAATCAGCTTTTCGAGCGCCGCATCCGCCGGGCCTTCGCGGATGATCAGCCGACCGCCTTTCGCTTGGATGTTTTTCGCGAGTGATGCGAGACACCCGCACAGGAATTCCTGACGCGCCGCGCCGCACCAATGATGATCGCGCTGCCATCCGCTGAGCACGAACACCGGCACCACCTGATCGTGCGCATCGATGGCCGCGTTGAGAGCGGTATTGTCGGCAATGCGCAGATCGCGGCGGAACCAATGGATGGCGATGGACGCGGCCATTCAGTTTCCGCGGCAGGAGTGAACCCAAACTGCGACAGCACGCGGGGCAACGGCGAGAGCGGCGCTTGGGACGGGATGCGCTTCGGATCGTTTCATGGAATCGAGCGGCAATCTGATGGGATGCATTCCGAGGATGGTGTCAGGCATGGGAAGGCTCGGCGGATGCGAGGGTGACGGCGCGGTCGGCGAGACGTCGGATCATCCCGCGGAAGATGAGTGAGTGGATCGGGTAAAGCACATACCAGTAAACGAGTCCGGAGAGTCCTTTCGGCGCAAAAAAAGCGGTCTGCGTGAGGAGAACGCACGAATCGCCCTGCTGCGCTTTCACCTCAAACTGGAGCCACGCCTTGCCCGGCACTTTCATCTCCGCACGCAGGCGCATGAGGCGTCCGGGTTCGATGGCTTCGACCCTCCAGAAGTCGAGCGCTTCACCCGTGCGGATGTCATCCGGATCGCGACGTCCGCGACGCATGCCGACCCCGCCGCAGAGACGATCCATCGCGCCGCGCAGGCGCCACGTCCAATTCATGTAGAGCCAGCCGCGTGTGCCGCCGATCCCGCTGAACGCACGGAAGACCGCCTCCGCAGGCGCGGCCACGGGCAACTGGCGGCGCTCGATGATCATGCCTTCGCTCGTGGTGAGCGTGACCGGCGGAGCGCCTCGCTGGCTGGTCGAGAGGGCGTCGCTCCACGCGCTCTCGACGGCGTGTGCATCGAGCTTCTCCAGCGCCAGCTTCACCGCCGTCCGGTAATCGAGCGGCTGGATCGCGGGGAAAATCCGTCGCGCGAGATCGTCGCGCACGACGATCTCATTGCGCAGTCCGGCGATGAGCGGCTTCGCGATGGCCGCGGGAATCGGCGTCACGAAATGGACCCAGTAGGACGACAGCTTCGGCGTGAGCAGGGGCACGGGCAGGAGCCAGCGGCGGAGACCGCGCACCTCGGCATAAAAGGTGAGCATCTCGCCGTAGGTGACCACATCCGCGCCGCCGATTTCGATGATCTGCCCGGCGCTCTCCGGCATGCGCAGCGCGGCGACGAGGTAATCGAGCACGTTGCGGACGGCGATGGGCTGGATGCGCGTATAGACCCAGCGCGGGCAGATCATCACCGGCACGCGTTCGGTGAGGTAGCGGATCATTTCAAAGGACAGGCTGCCCGATCCCACGATCACCCCGGCGCGAAACTCGGTGACCGGCACGCCGCATTCCCGCAGCGCATCGCCCGTCTGATGCCGCGAACGCAGATGCTCCGAGAGGTCCGCCGCAGGATCGCCCAGCCCGCCGAGGAAGATGATCCGCGCAGCACCGGCAACTTTCGCCGCCGTGCCGAAATTGCGCGCGGCCTGCGCGTCGCGTTCGGAAAAGTCCGCACCCGCTCCGAGGCTGTGCACGAGGTAAAATGCGAGCGCGACATCGCGCATCGCGGTGGTGAGCGATTCAGGCTGCAAAACATCGCCCTCGACCGTCTCGACCTCGTCCCGCCACGCGCGCCCCTGGAGCCGGGTCGCGTCACGCACGAGGCAGCGCACGCGAAAACCCTCCGCAAGCAGCCGTGGCACCAGCCGTCCGCCGATGTAGCCGGTCGCGCCGGTGACGAGCACGAGCGGCGCAGGGTCTTCAGGCATGCTACTGCGCCAGGCAGGAGGCACGGCATTTCCGGGCACCAGTCGTGGAGAGGCCCGCGACTCTGGCGGGCAGGCATCGGACGACGGTCTCAGTCATGGTGCTTTGGCGATGTGCATCATCACTTCATTGCGCCGGAGAAAAGTGGGGACCCACGGCGGATCATAATACGCGAACGTCGGCTCGCCCAATCCGCGGATTTTCTGCGCGACGAGCCAGACCTTCAGTTTTGCCAGCGCCTTCGTCTCGTTCTCCGCATTGCGACCGCCGCTGAACTGCAGGACCGCGTATCGCGCCGCTCCGACTTTTCCGAGGGTCACATTCTTGGCCGAAGGCTTCGGCACACCTTTCGCGACGGCATTCTTCGGCATGATGAAGCTCATCGTCTGCTTGTCCTTGGCGCTGTCGATCAGCACCGGCGCGGTCATCTCGATTTTCTCCGCGCCATCGTTGCTCCCGGTGATGAACCGGAAGAGCTGGCGGAAACCGCTGTTCTTGTCGCCATCCACCATCGGCGTCGTCGCCACGGTGAGTGCCGGGTAGTCGCGAACCTCGACCTTACCATCGGTGCGGATGACTTTGTATTCGGGCTTCTCGGTTGCAGCGCGTGACGTGCTGGCGAACCAGAAGAGGGCAAGTGCCAGTGGAATTACGACGCTCAGGATGAGTGGAGCTTTTTGGGGTTTCATGGTGTTGTTGTGAAATCAGCAGCGAGTCCGATCTGCTCCCAAGTTACTCGTTCTTGCTCTGCATCCGCGATATTCTTGCGCGCCTTGTCGCCCGGTCGCGGATGCGCTGGATCGACGGGACGAGCTGCTCGGAGCCTTTGTGATCGGCGACGGGCGGACGCGATGCCGTGAGCAGGCACGCGTCGCACAAGAGGATCGCCGAACGGTAACGAGCAACTCCGCCGGAACGACGGCGAACCATCGCGACAACTCCGCGAGAGTGTTCCCGCTTTTGTGCCCGTCGCCCGATTTTCGGCACTTCTATCGCCCGAAAACCCTGATTCTATCAGTGTTTGGAGCGGGTGAGGAGAATCGAACTCCCGTATGCAGCTTGGGAAGCTGCCGTTCTACCATTGAACTACACCCGCATTGCCCGTCGGCGCGATTCGAGGGGAGTTGACTACTCCCAGGACACCACATCGTCGGAAAGCTCTGAGCCGTTCCTGTATGTGCGATCACCTTTATTGCCAAGTTTTTCGTCGGGACCCATTGAGAATGCTCCGACCTGTGTTCGCGGCGCCTTCCCGCTGTCATCGACACCGGAAAAATCGTTGTAGTAACCGTCCAGGTCGATTCGCCCATCGGAGTTCGCATCCAGGATTACGAAAAATTGACGGCCCCACGGATCGTAGAGGCAGCTTTCCTCGGTCGAGGGCGGAGTCGAGCCGTTGGCGCTGCGATCGTAAAATCCGCCGCGCACGACGCCGGCCGCGTTGACGTTTCCGGACTTGCCTTCGTAGAACGGAAGTTTGCGCGGGTTGCTGACATAGTCCTGGTTCGGACCTTTCGGGATGTTGCGCAGGGTGTAGAAGACGGTGTTGTTCGGGAGCGTCGCGCCGCTGGTCGTATCGCCGACGATGGTGTCGGTCACGACCGCCGAAGTCGTCTCCTTGCTCGGATCCTCGGTGGGCGGAAACTTGCCGTATTCGTTGTAGTAGGACTTGAGGCCCGAAACGATGTGATTGCAGGTGTTCCGGGCTTCGGTTTTCTGCGCTGCCTTCTTTACCGCCGGCACCGCCGTCAGCAGCAGGGACATCAGGATCACGATGATGGCTATCACCACCAGTAGCTCGACGAGGGTGAAGGCCAGGCGGGGGCGATAAATGGAGGGGAGTTTCATGACGGCACTGATAAAAGTCCCGGCAAATTATCGCCTGCCGATGCCCTGACAACTGAAATCTCCCTGATAATCGCACCCGCGACGCGCCTCCGGGAAATCACTTGCGCCGCAAACGCCCGTCGCTAGCCTCGGCGGCTCATTTTCCCCGGCAGCAAAGCAATCCATCCTCATCACCATGTCTCAGCATCGTAGTCTCAAAGGCCAAAGCACCATCGCGGCAAAGCGCAACGTCTTGAAGCGTTTCGAACGGGTCGAACTGCTCAAGAAGCGCGGGCAGTTCAAGCCCGGCGACAGCCCGCTCGGTCTCCGCAAGACCAAGCCGGACGCCTAGTCCCGCCTCAGCGCCCGTAGAGGCACTGCGCGAGGTAGCCGCTCAGCGCGGTGAGGCGGTTCGACTTGCGGTATTGCTCGATCTTGTTGCGGTTCACCTTCAGCGCGCGGTCCCAGAGCCACACGAGGTTCTGCGCTGAGACGTGCAGGATGTCGGTGATGTTGCGCGGATCGTCCACGCGCGGCGCTTTCACGTCGAAGCAGATCGGCCCCGCATACTTCGCGTCCTGGAGCACCACGAGCAGCGCGAGATCCTTGAGCGGCTCGGTGTAGCCGAAGGGCAGATCCTGGTCGTAGCGCTGGCCATCCTGCGAGTTGAGGTGGATGTGGAAGAGCTTCCCTGCTTCGAGACACATCTCGATGTCCCAGATGTAGTCGAGCCCGGCGATCCGCGAGTGCGCCGTCTCGGGATTCAGGCCAAAGAGCGGCTGCAGGCTCTTCTCGAGCCGGCTGATCAAGTAGAGCGCCTCGCCGACGTTCGCCAGATACATGTTCGCCCGCGGCTCATTCGGCTTCGGCTCGATCGCGAACTTGATCTTCGTCCCGTAGTTCTTCTTCGCGTAGGCACCGACCGTGTTGAACCCCTCGACGAGTCGCTTGAACGCATCGCGCCCATTCTTCGCGAGCACGAAGTCGAAACCCTCGCGGCC
The DNA here is from genome assembly GCA_040081625.1 of Chthoniobacteraceae bacterium. GTDB lineage: Bacteria > Verrucomicrobiota > Verrucomicrobiia > Chthoniobacterales > Chthoniobacteraceae > VFJQ01. The sequence continues at coordinate 1,684 of JBEBGD010000039.1, read as the reverse complement.
GTTCCAGAACACCATTGTCTTCGCGCCGAGCACCGCCGTCGTGTCCACGGCCTTGAGCGCATTCTCCATCCCGAGCTTGCGCACCGCGGGATCGTTGGAAGTCATCGCGCCATCCTTGAAGATCGGCGCCGCGAAAAAGCTCGGCGTATACATCGCGCACTTCAGCCCGTTTGCGCGCGCCACCTTGTTCGCCTTCGGCGCCATCTCGGCGGTGATCTCCACATCATGCGCCTCGTAAAAGCTCATCCCGGACTCCGCGAGCTTCGGCAGACGCTCGAGCATCGGGATCGGTTCGCGCGTCGGCCCGCCGAACGGATCATTGCCCGGGCCGATGTTCCAGACGCCGGCGCCGACGCCGTTGATGCCGACTTTATTCTTGAGGATGATGGGTGTTGCCATGGTGTGAGTTGGTTGAGTCTTGGAGTGAAAAGGGCCGCGAGCTTGGAAGATGCGGGCTCACTTGTCATCCAAAGAAATCCAGACACCGGCTAAGACATCGCGCGCCCGCCGGTATATGAGCGGACATGAAAAAGGGACTGTTTGAAGTGATCAAACGGGCATTCACGCGGCAACCGAAGCTGCACCCGGTCGAAGCCGGCCTCGCCAAACGCTGGATCAAACAGCGTTTGCTCGTCGTCTTCCCCGAGCTGCGCAACGACCCGCCTGCGCTCGATCGCGCCTACCGCTCCCTGGGACTCTCCCCCCGCCCAGGCACCGAGGAAGGCGAACCGGCGGCGGTATTCGAGATGAGCCTGCCTTCGCGGGATTAAGCCTCACCGCCCGCGTGGCACGCGCTCGATCGATCGCGCGTCCCGCGTCTGGAAAACGAAGATCAGCACCACACCGGCGACGAATCCGCCGATGTGCGCCAGATACGCCACGCCGCCGCCTCCCTCGCCGCCGCTCATCGCTGCCTGCGAAACGACCTGGATCCCGATCCACACAAAAAGGAACACCCACGCAGGGATATCCACGATGCGCGTGAAGATGCCGAGCGGGATCAGCGTGCGGATCGGCGCCTTCGGATGCTTCACCAGATACGCGCCGAGCACGCCGCTGATCGCTCCACTCGCGCCCACCAGCGGCACCTCCGACTGCGGATCGAACGCCACATGCGCGAGCGTCGCGAGCACGCCGGTGAGCACATAAAACACCACGAACCGGATCGATCCCGTCGCGTTCTCCACGTTGTCGCCGAAGATCCACAGGAACCACATATTGCCGATCAAGTGCATCAGCCCGCCGTGCATGAACATCGACGTGATCAGATACTTCGACGAGCCCACCGCATTCGTCGTCAGCTCCGCCGGCACAAACGCCGCCGCCATCACACTCCCCTCGAGATCGGAAAACTGCCACCCGAAGAAAACGAGCACATTGATCGCGATGATCACGAACGTGAACACCGGCACTCGATGCGTGGGATTGTCGTCGTAGAGCGGAATCATTCGCAGCTATACATCGAGCACCGTCGCGCGCTACACCCGCATCGGGTTAAAGCACCACGGCACCACCGGTTGCTTGATCCGTCCATCCTTCACCGCGCGCTCCGCCGCGCGCGCGGAAGCGGCGGCGAACGTCTTCAGAGCGGAGCGGCGGGAGATCATCGCGCGACTCTTCACCCACACGCGCCACACTCAATCACCAAATGCCGTTCATCCGTGGATCGACAGCGCCTGCGCCA
>JBEBGD010000196.1:0-3459 GCA_040081625.1 Chthoniobacteraceae bacterium | reverse complement strand
ATCCTGGAGATCGGGGCGAAGAAGGATTTCTTCTCCTCGCCGGTCGCGACCTTGCGCGCCTTCTTCGGCTTTTCGGCCAGAAGGTCGAGCGCCTCCTTTGGCTTGAGTGGCTCCTTCGGCGGTTCGGGCTTCGCCACCTCCACCGGTTTCTCGGCGGCGCGCGGCACCGCGGCGCGACCGGTGATCTTTGGCAGCAGCGATTTTACCGGCCCGGGCGCGGCCTTGTCGGAAGTCTTGCGGGTGGTCTTCGGCCTGGCGTTACCGGACGCTCCGGCGGTCTTTTTCTGATTGGTCTTGCTGGTAGTTTTCGTAGGCATCGAGGCGGTCCAGTGGTCTCATGGCGCGATCAAGCGGAGGCCATGTTCTTTTGGTGGGCCGCCTGCGCTGCGGCGAAAATCCTGACGGCTTTTTCCTCGTCGCAACCGAGGATGGTGGCGATATCACTCGCCTCGGCTCCCGTGGCGATGACTTCGATCGAATTCATGCCCGCGCCGACGAGCGCCGCGGTGTCGCCTTCGGTGATGCCGAGGGTGTCGGCCATCGAGTGCGCGGCGGCGCCCTTCTTGTGCTCGAACTCTTCCTTCGCCGTCTCGTCGCGCTCGATCACGGTCTTGTAACCGGTGAGCTTGTCGGTGAGCCGCACGTTCTGCCCGCGCTTGCCGATGGCGAGCGAGAGCTGGTCTTCATCGACCTTGATGAGGATGCGCCGGCCCGCTTCATCGACGATCACCGACTTGATCTTCGCCGGCTTGAGGGCCTCCTGCGCAAAGTCCTTCAAGTCCGCGCTCCAGCGGATGATATCGACCTTCTCATTGTTGAGCTCCCGCACGATGTTCTTCACGCGCGAGCCCTTCATGCCCACGCACGCACCGACGGGATCAACCTTTTCGTTCGAGCTCCACACCGCGACTTTCGTGCGATAGCCGGGCTCACGCGCGATGCCCTTGATCTCCACGGTGCGGTCGGCGATCTCGTTGACTTCCATCTCGAAAAGCCGGCGCACAAAATTCGGGTGGCTGCGCGAAAGAATGATCTGCGGCCCGCGGATGCCGTTCTCGACGGCCACGACGTAGGCGCGGATGCGATCGCCGATCGCATACTCCTCGGTCTGCACGCGCTCGCGATTGGGCAGGATCGCCTCGGCCTTGCCGAGATCCACGATCACGTCCGAGCGCTCGAAACGGCGCACGGTGCCGTTGACGATCTCGCCCGCGCGGTCGCGGTATTCGTCGAGGATGATGTCGCGCTCGGCGGCGCGCAGCTTTTGCATGATGGCCTGCTTGGCCGTCTGCGCGGCGATGCGACCGAGTTCCTTCGGCGTGACTTCGATCTCGATCTCCTCGCCGACCTGCACGTCGGCCTTGACCCTGCGCGCCGCGTTGATGCCGAGTTCGTCGTGCTTGTTCACGACGCGCTCGACGACGACCAGCTTCGCAAAGGCGCGGATGTTCCCGCTCTTGCGGTCGATCTCGACACGCAGGTCGCGTCCGGCTTCCACCGCTTTCTTCGCGGCAGACACGAGCGCAGTCTCGACCGCTTCGATCAGGACATCACGTTTGATGCCCCGCTCGCGCTCGAGGTGTTCCAGCATGGCGATGAATTCTGCGTTCATAAAATGGCGAAGTCTCTAGGGACAAAAAAAGCGGGCTTTGGGGCCCACTTTTCTGGTGCCGAAGATTTGGCCCAAGGTAGGAGCGGGATTGGACGCGTCAAGGCCGGACTCCCGCCCGCTCCATCTAAATCGACAACACCATATGCCCGCTCCCCGCGTGATCTTCTTCGATGCCGCCGGCACGCTCATCGGCCTGCCGCGCGGCGTGGCGCACCACTATTGCGAAGTCGCCGCGCGTCACGGCCTCGCGCTCGATCCGAACGCGACGACGGAAGCCTTCCGCATGGCCTGGCGCGAGATGCCCACGCCGGAGCCGACGCGCGTCCCCCGCCCCGACGACGACCGCGGCTGGTGGGAATCACTCGTCCACCTCGTGCTCGACAAGTGCGCTGTCCCGCGCCGCGGCGCGTTCGACCGCCGCGCATATTTCGCCGAACTCTACGATGAATTCACGCGCCCCGGCGTTTGGGATCTCTTCCCCGATGTGCGCCCGGTGCTCACCCGCCTCGCGCAGACCTACGAGCTGGGCATCATCTCCAACTTCGACCGCCGCCTCCGCTTCATCCTCGATGAACTCGCGCTCACGCCGCTCTTTCGCCACGTCGTCATCTCCAGCGAGGTCGGCGCGGACAAGCCCGATCCGTGGATCTTCGAACACGCGCTCGCACTCGTCGGAGTGCAGCCCCACGAAGCGCTGCACGTCGGCGACGAACCGGCCGCCGACTGGGAAGGCGCCGAGCGCGCCGGCCTGCAGGTCTTCCGACTCAAGCGGCCGGAGCTCACGCTCGAGCACCTCGCGCGGCTGATGAACCGTGATCAGTGATCGCCGATCACTTCCCCTCGAACGCCCGCTTGAGCTGCTGGAGCAGTTCATCCGCGAATTGCCGCTGCTCGCGCGGCAGCTCCGGATCGAGCATCGCGAGCGTCACCTGATCCATCGCGTTGTCGGCGTCATTCGCCGAGGCGTAGGCCTGCGCGAGGTAAACGCGATAGCCGGACACATTCGCGCCCGCCTTTTCCGCGAACCCGATGAGACGGGAGAGCGAGCCGACTTCGGCCTGATATGCGCGCGCCTCGTGGGCGAGCTTCGCGTGGTAGAAAAGCATCGCCGGATCGTCCGGCTGCGCGGCGAGCATGCGCCCGGCTTCGAGCAGCGCGGCGGGGAAACGCTTGGTCGCGTAGTAGCATTGCGCGCGGCAGGCGATCGCCGGCAGAAATTCCGGGTCGATCGCAAGCGCCTTTTCCGCCGCGACGAACGCCTCGGCCCACAGGCCCTTGCTCATCTTGTAAGTGGACCAGCCCGACCACACCTCCGGCACGTCGGGCCCGTCTGCCTCGGCGGCCTGGAGCAGCTTCAGCGCGGGCTCCGCCTGCCGCACCGCGATCAGCTTCGACGCCGCGAGCGCCTGCGCGTAAGCCCGTTCGCGCGGATCGGCAAATGCCCGCATCGCCGCCGCCAGCTCTGCCTCCGACCATCCCCCTCCCTCGCGGCGGAAGACCAGGCTCGTGTGATCCACGTGCGCGAGTGTGAAGTCCTTCGTCTCGATCAAGTGATCGACCAGCGGCTTGAAGCCGGCCGGCTCGCCCAGCAGCCAGACCTCGGCAAAACGCAGCTCGCGATCCAGCACGCGAAAGAGCCGCGGATCCTGTGTCGCCTGCGCCAACCGCGCCCGCTGAGGCTCGGGCGGAAGCAGCGCCGGCTTCTCGCGCTCGAGCCACGCGAGCGCCGCCGGATTCCCAAAGATCACCGGCCCGCGCACCGCGGCCAGCGCCAGCCGCGGCTCGACGACTGCCGGGTTCATCGGCCGCCACGGACGATGCATCCACTTCCACCCGACCCACCCGCC
>JBEBGD010000038.1:0-44472 GCA_040081625.1 Chthoniobacteraceae bacterium | reverse complement strand
GTGGAGAACTTGTTCTCGGGTTTACTCACGTGCGGCGGCTTTGCGGAGGCGGTCCATGATTGCGACGCCGAGTCCGTGCTCGGGCACCGACTCGGCGACGATGAGATCGAGGCCGGCTTCGTCGAGCCGGCGGAGTTTCGCGAAGAGCGTGGCGGCGGCTTCGCGCAGGTCGCCGGTCGGAGAGAGGATCTCGATCGCGGCGAAGTCGGCGGAGTTTTTCGGAGCGGCGCGGAAGGCGAGGAGCGCGGTTCGGGTTTCGGGTTTCGGGTTTCGGGTTTCGAGGGTCAGCGGGGTGCGTGGGGCGTAGTGGCTCGCGAGCTGGCCGGGGGCTTGCGGGGACTCATGGGACCCATGGGTCTCATGGGACACATGCGCGAAGGTTTCCAGCTCTTCGCGTGTGATCGGCCCTGCGCGCAGGATCGTGAGCTTGTCCGGCTCGACTCGCACGATCGTGGACTCCAGCCCGTGCTCGGTCGGGCCGCCATCGACGACTAGCGGGATGCGTCCGCCAAGTTCCTTCACCACATCGCCGGCGCACGTCGGGCTGATGCGGCCGAAACGATTCGCGCTCGGCGCGGCGAGCGGCTTGCCGAAGGCGCGGCAGATTTCGCGGAAGACCGGGTGCGCGCTCATGCGGACGGCGATGGTGTCGAGGCCGCTGGTGACGATGTCCGGCACGGCGTCCCAGCGCGGCAGCACGAGCGTAAGCGGGCCCGGCCAGAAGGCCTGCGTGAGATCCTCGACGAGCACCATCACGTCGTCGTGCCGCGCGACACGACCAAGCCATGAGGCGTCGGGCAGATGGACGATGAGCGGATCAAAGAGCGGGCGCTCTTTTGCCTCGAAAATCTTCACGACCGCATCGGCGCGCGTCGCGTCGGCGGCGAGGCCATAGACGGTCTCCGTCGGAAGCGCGACGACTTCGCCTGCGCGCAGCAACTCGACGGCGCGGGCGATATCTCCCGCAGGTGCGACGATCGTTTCCATCAAGGACGCACGAGCAGGGATTCGCGCGCGGCGAGCGCGCGGCTGGCGGCCTCGGTCGTGCTCGGCGCGAACGCGACGAGGTGCCCCATCTTGCGGCCGGGGCGCGCGGCGGCCTTGCCGTAGAGATGAATCTTCACCTCGGGATATGCGGCTGCCGCGGCCCAGTTCGGCTCGCCGTTCGCCCACAGGTCGCCGAGCAGATTCGCCATCGCGCACGGGCGCAACAGTTCCGCGCTGCCGAGCGGCAGGCCGCACACGGCGCGGAGCTGCTGCTCGAACTGGCTGGTGATGCAGGCGTCGAAGCTGAAATGGCCGCTGTTGTGCGGGCGCGGCGCGAGTTCATTGATGAGGATTTCGCCGTCGGCGAGCAGGAACATCTCGACGGCGAGCACACCGATGAGCCCGAGTTCCTCGGCGACGGTGCCGGCGAGCTGGCGCGCGCGGCCCGCGACTTCCACGTCGAGCTCCGCGGGCGCGATCGTGAGATCGAGGATGTGATGCTCGTGCCGGTTTTCGCACACGGGGTAGCTGACCATCTGCCCCGTGGCGCTGCGCGCGACGATGACGCTGATCTCTCGCTCGAACTCGACCCACTCCTCGAGCACGGCGGGCGCACCGTGGTAGCGGGCCCATGTCGCCTTGAGGTCGGTCTCCTCGTTGATCTTCGCCTGGCCTTTGCCGTCGTAGCCGAAAGCGGCGGTCTTGAGCACGCACGGCGTGCCGAGCTTCGCGACGGCGTCGATGAGATCGGCCTCGGAGTTCACCTCGATGAATCGAGGGAGCGGCAGGCGCGCTGCGAGCAGGAAATGTTTCTCGCGCATCCGGTGCTGGCAGATCTGCAACACGCGACCGGCGGGGCGGACGGTGCATTCCTCCGCGGCCCACGCGATCGTCCCGCTCGGGATGTTCTCGAACTCGAAGGTGAGCACGTCGATGCCTCGCGCGAACTCGCGCACCGCCGCCTCGTCGCCGTAGCTCGCGGCGACTTCCTTGTCGGCGAGCTGGCCCGTGGGCGTGTCTTCATCGGGCGAGAAGGTGTGGACGCGATAGCCCATGCGGCGCGCGGCGATGGCGAACATCCGCCCGAGCTGGCCGGCGCCCATCACGCCGACGGTCGAGCCGGGGAGAAAGATTTTCTGTTCGCTCACGAGTCTAGTTTGGCGGCGAGCACCTCAGCCGTTTGCTTCGCGCGGAAGTCCTCCAGCGCGGCGCGCACCTTCTCGTCTGCGAGCGCAAGGATCGATGCGGCGAGCAGGGCGGCGTTCTTTGCGCCCGCGATGCCGATGGCGAGCGTGGCGACGGGGATGCCCGCGGGCATTTGCACGATGGAAAGGAGCGAGTCGATCCCACGGAGCGCCTTGCTCTCGACCGGCACGCCGAGCACCGGCAGGCGCGTGTGCGCAGCGATCATGCCGGGCAGATGCGCCGCGCCGCCCGCGCCGGCGATGATGACTTTCACGCCGAGCCCGGCGGCGTTCTTCGCGAAGTCAGCCATGAGGTCCGGCGTGCGGTGGGCGCTGACGACGCGCGCCTCGTGCGCGACGCCGAGCTGCGTGAGCATCGCGGCGGCGTGCTGCATCGTGTCCCAGTCGGATTTGCTGCCCATCACGATGGCGACCGGCGGTTGTGCGGCGGAGTTCATGAGGCGGCGGATTCAAGCGCACGCGCAGGGCTTGGCAAACGCGAACTAGCGCAGCGGGGCATTGGATAAGGCGGCGAGCAGGGTGCGGCAGAGCGTCGCACGCACGGCGGAGCGGGGGACTTTGATGCGATGCGAGGGCGGGGCGGTGAGCAGCGCGAGGGTCTTGCGGGCGAGATCCCACGGCAGGAAGCAGCCTGCGCGGACGCGCGCCGGGCGCACCGAGCGGATGTATTCGCGGCCGGACTCCAGCAGCACGACGGCGCGCTCGTGCCAGCGGGCGAAGTCATCCGGGCGCAGGTAGCGGCGGCCGGCGCGGACGTCTTCCGGCAAGTCGCGCAGGATGTTCACGAGCTGGAGCGCCTTGCCGAAGTCGCCCGCGAGGGCGTTCAGACGATCCGGCGGGAGCGAGCTGTAACCCGGGAGGTGATGCACGCAGACGCGCGTCCAGAATTCGCCGACGCAGCCGGCGACGAGGTAGCAGTATTCCTCCAACTCGGCGTCGTTGTTCAGCGCGGGGCGCTGCACGTCGAGCGTCTGGCCGCGGATGATCTTCCCGAGCACGTCGCGGATTTCCGCGCGATCGAACTCCGGCAGCGACTCTAGCCACGCAAGGCAGCGGTCGAGTTGCGCGATGAGTTCGTTCTCGCCCGCGTGCGGCGAACGGACGTGCTCGCGGATTTCCGCCAGGCCTTCGCGTCCGCCAGTGCGAACCATGGCGAGAAAAGCAGCGAGATATTTCTCCCTCTCGATCGCGGGAAGATCGGCGCTGTCGGCGATCGTGTCGCTGGCGCGCGCGAGCAGATAGGCGAGGCCGACGGGCGCGCGCAGCTTTTGCGGCAGCAGGCGGATCGAGAGGTAGAAGGAGCGCGAGACGCTCCGCAGCAACGGGCCGTCGAGGTCGGTCGTGGTCACGGCGTCACGGACACGAGCTTGAGGCGCGACTCGGAGGATTCGCCGAGGCCCATCTGCTCGGCGAGGCGCAGCCATTCGACGTGGCGCGCGATAGGCGGGAGCTTCGCGAGCTTGCGCCATTCGTCGATCTTGCGCGCGGCGAGGGCGTCGAGCGCTACGGGATCGCGTGACGCGTAGAGCGTGGCGTGAGTGAAGGCGTAGTTGGGATTCGCATCGGGGCCGCCGGCGTATTGCGCGATGAGGCCGTCGAGGATGTGCAGCGCGACCTTCGGGCCGAGGTGCGCGCTCGCATAGAGCTCGGGGATAGAGTCCGCCGCGCCCTGCTCGACGGCGGCGAAGCGCCGCCAGTTGTCCACGTTCTTGACGCAGAGGTTGTAGAAGACGGAACCGAGCCCGGCGCCTGCGTCGTCGGTGAGCGTGGCGACGTTGATGATCTTTGTCAGGTCCCTGGTCACGATCGTCGCGAAGTGGCTTGTGGACGAGACCTGATCGGAATCGGTCGTCGGCTTGCCGAGCGCGCGGGTGTTCTTTTCGACGAAGATCGCGTCGCCCCAGATCAAGCGCCCGATGGCGGGCGCGCTGAAGGTCGCGGCGCGATCCCAGCCCTTCGGCGGGTCGATGCCGCGCACCGCGCAGCCGAGCGTGCGGGAAGTGAAGCCCGCATTCTTCAAATCCTCGCCCTCGCGATCCCAGACGAGCACGCTCGAGGGACTCACGCCGGCTCGCTCGAGCCCGGCGAGGATCGCGCGCACGACGCCGATGCGCGTCGAGAAGTTCCGGCCGGGGCCCGCGTTGACCTTGACGCCGACACGGTCGCCCGGCGCGACGAGTTTCCGCCACGCGCGGCCGATTTCGTTTTCACCGGTCGCCGCGAGCACCACCGCATCGACCATGCGGCGCGAGACCGCCGGGTTTTCCGTGAAGCGATCCACGGCCGAGTCGTCGTGAGCCATCCAGACTGTCGCGCTGGCGGCTTGTGCGCGTGCGACGGTCGGGGTCGGCTCTTCTTCAGCCGCGCGGGAAGCGGCTGCGAGCAGGAGAAAAATCGTGGCGAGGCTGGCGCGCACGGGCGCGACTATGCCTCGCCGCCTTCCGCTGCAAAGCGAAACTACCCGACTCTCAGCGAGCGCAGGAGCGCGGAGTCGATGCGTCCCGTCGCAGAGAGGCCGTGAGCGCGTTGATACGCGCGGATCGCAGCGCGGCTGGCGGGACCGATGTCGCCGTCGATCGCGCCGCGGTAGTAGCCTTTGCGCCGCAGCGCGCTCTGGACGTCGGTCGCGAGGCTATTGTTGTATTCGACGCCGCGATAGACGCGCGTGGCGGTCTGCGGCGAGTAAAACGAGACGCCGAAGCTCGTGCGCGGGTAAGCGTAATACGACGAACCGTAGCCGTAAGAGTAAGGCCGGTAGCTGTGCCCGTAATACGGCGAGTGGTGGCCGTAGCTGTGGCCGTAGTTGTGGCCGCGGTTATGCGGCACCTTGTAGGTTTTCTTATTGTAGTGACCGTCGCCGTCGAGATCACGTTGGACGGTCACTTTGCGGTCCTTGGCAAAGGTCGTCGCCGGTGTGACAGCGAGCGCGACGGCTGCGAGCAAGGGAACGAGAAAGGAGGTCGGTTTCATGAGAAGTGCGACGCTGCGCTCGGAGAATGTGTTCAAGAAAAGCTGCACCACAAGTCGGCAGGCGCACTCAAAGGCCAGTGCGATCGAGCAGCGACGCGAGGACTTTCGTCGCCTCGAAATGTTCCGCGGCGACCTCGAAGGCCGCGCGCGAGTGCGCAGCGTAGTCGGCGTTCACGGCTCGCACGGCCTCGGCGATGTCGTCGAGCGTGCGGAAGGCGAGCAACCCGCGCCCGCCGCCGTAGAGGCGAGTGAAGCCGGTCTCCTGCGTGATGACGGGCCTTCCGCACGCGAGGTAGCACGCGGTGCGGTCGCTGAACCAGCCGGTGTTGAGCCGCACGTATTGATCCTTCGCGACGGTGAACTCGCCCTTCGATGCGCGCATGTAGTCCACGTAGCGATCGTGATCGATGCTGATCGGTTGCGGGTCGGAGAGGCGCCAGCCGTGGTCGTGGAGTCGCGCGATCGTCGCGTCGTCGCGCAGGTTCGTGGCGAGCTCGAAGGTCTCGCCGGCACGCTGCGGGGCCTCGATGAAGCGGAGGAACTCGAGCGCCTTGCTCCACAAGTATTTCGCGCCGCGCCACTCGATGTCTTTGCCCTTCGTGTTCCAGTTCGCCACTGACGTGAAGACGGCGCCGGACGGCGGCAACGCGTGCGCTTTCCAAAAGTCGGTGACGATGGGCTGGCGCGTCGGCAGCCACGGCACGCCGTTCAGGGGCAGCGGCGAGTGCTCCGTGCCGATGTTTTCGCCGAAGGTGAAGACGGCGTGGTAGTGCGAAAGCGTCTCGCGGATCGGCGCGGCGGGATCGTTGTCGATGACGCACTGTTCTTTTCCGGGGTCGCTCTCGATGTAGATGAGGCAGCGGCTTTGCAGCAGGTCTTCGTGAAGTTCCTGTTCGCCGCAGACGTTGAGCACGGCGTCGGCTTCGCGATACAGCTCGTCGATGCGCGTGCCGCTCAAACCGGCGGTCGGTCGGTCGTCGAGCCAGCGCGCGCGGTAGCCCCACTCGAAGCCAAACTGCCGCGCGAGCTTCGGCATGATCTCGGCGGTGTAGCTCCAGTCCGCGGTGTAGTCGAAGGCGAGCGGGTGATACGGGTGCGCGGTCGAGTCCTCGATGTAGAAGACCTCGTGGCCGAGCCGCTGGAGGCCGACGATGTAGTGAATGTGCTGCCAGATGACGCCGGCGATCGGGCAGCGCGCCATGTAGCCGGTGACGATGAAACGGCTCATGAGAGCCGTTTCGCGAAGCGCGCCGGATTTCCGGCGACGACGGTGTTTGGCGGCACGTCCTTCGTGACCACTGCACCGGCGGCGATGATCGAGTTGTCGCCGATGGTCACGCCCTTGAGCACGATCGCGTTCATGCCGATCCACACATTGTCGCCGATCTTCACCGGGCGGGATTTCACGGCTTCGCGCGGGCGCTCGGGCTTGCCTTCGTAGAAAGGGGCGAGCGCCTCGGCATCGATACGGCGCTGCGCGGCGGCGACGGGGTGGAAGTCTGAATCCGCGATGCCCGTGCCCCACGAGATGAGGCAGTGCGAGCCGATCTCGACGCTCGTTTCGCAAGTGATGAGCGCGCCGACGAGCAGTGTGAAATCGCCGATCTTCACATGCCCATGCTCGCTGACGGCGAACTGGCTCGCGGCATACACCGAGACGTGCTCGCCGATCTCCACCGCTGGCTCGCGCTTGCCCTTGAAGTGGAGGAAACACTGCGCGCTCTCGCAGTAGAAGCCGTCGCCCCAGGTGATGTTCGGCGGGATCTGGCGGTTCGACCAGTCGTGTTCGATGCGGCGGTCGGGGAGGACGTTGGTCATGATTCGAGATTCGCTGAGCGGTAGAGCCGCGCATACACGCCGCCGCGCGCGACGAGTTCGGGGCCTCGGCCTTCCTCGGCGATGGTGCCGCCGTCGAGCACGACGATCTTGTCCACGCGATGAATCGTCGCGATGCGGTGGGTGATGATGAGGGTGGTGCGGCCGCGCATGAGTTCTTCGAGCGTGGCCATGATCGCGGATTCGGTCGTTGGGTCGAGCGCGCTGGTCGGTTCGTCGAGGATGAGGACGGGCGCGTTTTTCAAGAAGGCGCGTGCGATGCCAATGCGCTGGCGCTGGCCGACGCTGAGGTGGCCGCCGCGCTCGCCGACTTGCGAGCGGTAGCCGTCGGGCATCGCCATGATGAAGTCGTGTGCCTGCGCGCGTTTCGCGGCTTCCACGATCTGCTCCTCAGTCGCGTCGGGGCGACCGTAAGCGATGTTCTCGCGGACGGTCGTGGAGAAGAGCAGCGTGTCTTGCAGCACGATGCTGATCTGGTTTCGGAGCGACTTTTTGCTGATCGCGCGCAGGTCGGTGCCGTCGAGCAGCACGCGGCCGGCGGTCGGATCGTAGAAGCGCGGGACGAGCGAGAGGAGCGTCGATTTCCCCGCGCCCGTGCCGCCGACGAAGGCGACCGTCTGGCCGGGTTCGAGACGCAGATTCACATCGCGAAGGATCGTGCGCGACTCTTCGTAGCCGAAGGCTGCGTGCTCGAAGACGATCTCGCCACGCGCGGATGTGATCGTCTTCGCGTCGGGCGCGTCGGGCACGTCGTCCGCGCGGTCGAGCACCTCGAAGCATCGCGTCGCGCCCGCCGCCGCGCTCTCGAGCGCCCACGCGACTTGCGTGAGCGCTTCGAGCGGTTGGTAGAGCAGGAGCAGGAGCGAGGAAATCCAGATGAGTTCGCCGAGCTTGAGCGTGTGGCCGAGGACGTGATTCGAGCCGAGCCAATACATCGCCGCGGTGCTGATCGCGATGAGGCTGCTGACCACGAGCGCACTGCGCATCGAGACGAGGTTCATGCGCAGGTTCGCCTCGAGGCTCTGGCGCGCGCTCGTGCGGAACTGCGCCACTTCACGCTCCTCCTGCCCGAACGCCTGCACCATGCGGATCGAACTGAGGCCCTCCTGCGCGACGGTCAGCACGTCGCTCTCGCGCTCGGCGATGTGCGTCGATGCGGCGCGGATGCGGTGCGAATAGCGGAGCAGGACGAGCAGCATGAAGGGGATGACCGCGAGCGAGAGCAGCGTGAGCTGCGTGTCGAGCTGCCACATGAGCGCGAAGGTGCTCACGATCGCGAAGCTGCTTTGAAAAACGAAGATGGCCTTCGCGTAGAAGGTCTGGATCGATTGCGAGTCGTAGGCGACGCGGAAGCTCGAGTCGGCGCTGCGGCGCTGGTCGTGGAACTTCAGCGCGAGCGAGTGCAGGCAGGCGTAGATCTCCGTCCGGAGCCGCAGCAGCGCCTGGAGTCCGACGCGCAGGAACATCACGCCGGCCGCGAGATTCAGCAGGCCGGAGGCGAGGTGGATGAGCACCATCGCGCCGCACATCGCGGCGACGACTTGGGCAGGCGCCCAGCCGGCGAAGTCGAAGCCAAGCACCGGCAGCACTGTGCCTGGCAGGACGTGATCGATGATGTAGGCGAAAGGCCACGGGCGCAGCAGCCCGAGCACGATGGCGGCGACATTCAGGAGCGCCGCGAGCACGGTCTGCCGGAGAAAAGGCCGGTAGTAGGCGAGCGCGCGGCGGTAAATCGACATCGGAAGCGGCTAGAAGACCCGGTGCGGGGCACTTTTGCAACGGGCGAACCTCTCTGTAGCGGACAGAAAAAGCGGCTCGGATAAAAGTTTTTTTGAACTAACGGGTAGGTCCGGCGGTCTGACCTACTACGAACAAAGAAAATGAAGAAACAGCGGTGGCACGCCAAACGCTTAACAAACAAAACAGCCCCGAAAAAGGCACCCAACACTATGAAAAAGTCCCTCAAAAAAGTCACCCGTAACGCGCCGAGCCTCGGCGACCTCATCCTCGCCGTCAGCAGCGTCAGCCGCAACAATCGCGAAACTGTCGCCGCCGTCGCCGACCTGCTCGAGAGCGGTCGCGTCTGCCTGAACAGCCAGGGCCGCAAGATCCGCGCACGGGTCGTCTAATCCACCGCGCTTCGGCGCAACAATCTCCAAGGGCCGCGTTCCGAAAGGGCGCGGCCTTTATGTTTTTTGAGTGACGAGTGGCGGGTGACGAGTGACGTGTGGCGGCTTCCGATGATCGAACGCTACACCCGACCCGAAATGGCCGCCCTCTGGGCTGACCAGCGCAAATACGAAATCTGGCTCGAAATCGAGGTGGCCGCCTGCGAGGCCATGGCCGCGATCGGGGTCATCCCTGCCGAGGACGCGAAGACCATCCGGGCGAAGGCGAAGTTCGACCTCGCCGGCATCGCCGAGATCGAACTGCGGACCAATCACGACGTGATCGCCTTCCTCGAAAACGTCGCCGGCTACGTCGGCCCCGCCGCGCGCTGGATGCACCAGGGCCTCACTTCCTCCGACGTGCTCGACACCACGCTCGCCGTGCAGATGGCGCAGTCGTCCGACCTGCTGCTCGCCGAACTGCGCAAGCTGCGCGCCGTCATCGCGCGCCGGGCGGTCGAGTTCAAGACGACGCCGATGATCGGCCGCTCGCACGGCATCCACGCCGAGCCGGTCACCTTCGGGCTGAAGCTGGCGCTGATGTTCGATGAATTCGGCCGCTCCCTCGAACGCCTCGAGCAAATCCAGCCGCGCATCCGCGTGGGCAAGCTCAGCGGTGCCGTCGGCACGCACGCGCACCTCGACCCGCGCGTGGAGGAAGCCGTCTGCACCAAGCTCGGGCTGAAGGCCGCGACGCTCAGCACGCAAGTCGTCCAGCGCGACCGCCACGCCGAGTTCCAGACCACGCTCGCCATCATCGCCTCGAGCATCGACCGCTGGGCGACCGAGTTTCGCCACCTCCAGCGCACCGAGGTGCTCGAGGTGGAGGAGTATTTCGCCGCCGGGCAAAAAGGCTCGTCCGCGATGCCGCACAAGCGCAACCCGATCACCGGCGAAAAGCTCTCCGGCCTCGCCCGCGTCGTGCGCGGCAACGCCATGGCCGCCTTGGAAAACGTCCCGCTCTGGCACGAGCGCGACATTTCCCACAGCAGCGTCGAGCGGATCATCATGCCCGACTCGTGCATCCTCGTGGACTACATGCTCGCGACGCTCACGAAGCTCGTCGATCGCCTCCTCGTGTATCCCGAAAACATGGAGCGCAACATGCGTCTCACGAAGGGCCTCTACTTCAGCCAGTCCGTCCTGCTCGAACTCACCCGCAAAGGCTGCGAGCGCAAAGCCGCCTACGAAGCCGTCCAGCGCGCCGCCATGGCCACGTGGAAGGGCGACGTGTCGCTCCAGGAAAACCTCGCCGCCGAGCCCGACGTGGCCGCGCACTTGAGCCGCGCCGACATCGACCGGCTCTGCTCGCTGGAAATCCACTTCGCCCACGTGGACGATACTTTCCGCCGACTCGGGCTGTGAGGCTGAACCGATTTCAGGCATGATCCGCACGCTGCTCTCTCTACTCTTGGTCGCTCACACAGGATTCTGCCAGGAGGCAGGCCCTCTTACCGAGAAGCTAAAAACTCTGACGTCGAACTACGAGGCTGCGGTCTCGCGAGCCACGGCCCCGCTGACCAAGAGCTACATCGCCGAACTCGAGCGGCTGAAACTCGAATACACCCGGGCCGGGAATCTGCAGGCGGCGCTGGCGGCTGATGGGCTCTTGAAGGGAGCATCCAGCGCTGCCGGTGCCGTGCCCAAGACCGGTGCGGGTGCGGTGGCCGGGGGCAACATGGCGGTCGAAGAGTTCAAGGCATGGCTCTCGACGGTCGTGATCCGCGAGCTGTCGGATTTCCGGAATCGGTTCACCTACGATGGCCGGCAGTTTTTCTCCACGAAGGAGGGTGGGACGCCGCGGGTGCATGAGAATGTGATGATCACCACCGGGAAGATTTTCGTCCCCTTTACCAGCACGAACGCGACGATCGTGATCGATAAATCCCGGGCCACAGCCGAGGTGACCTACAGCACGGGGCAGAAGGTCGAGGCAAAGATCGAGCCGAAAACCAAGAACTAGACCGGTCGGGAGCGCGCGACAAAAGTCCTCGACGCACGCGCACCCGCCGCCGAAACGTGCGCGCATGATCATCCAGCCAAAGATTCGCGGCTTCATCTGCACGACGGCGCATCCCGCCGGGTGCGCGGCGCACGTGCAGCAGCAGATCGATCTGGTCCGCAGCCGCGGACCGCTCACGGGGATGCCGAAGAAGGTCCTCGTGATCGGAGCTTCGACTGGTTACGGGCTCGCGTCGCGGATCGTGCCGGCCTTCGCGGGCGGGGCGGCGACGCTGGGCGTGTTCTTTGAAAAGCCCGGCGAGGAAGGCCGCACGGGCAGCGCGGGGTGGTATAACTCGGTCGCTTTCGAGAAGGCCGCGCACGCCGCGGGGCTCTACGCGAAGTCGATCAATGGCGACGCGTTTTCCGACGCGATCAAGGAGCAGACCATCGCGACGATCAAGGCCGACCTCGGGCAAGTCGATGCGGTGATCTACTCGCTCGCTTCGCCTCGCCGCACGCACCCGAAGACGGGCGCGGTGCACAGCTCGGTGCTGAAGCCGGTCGGCAAGGCGTTCACGAACAAGACGGTGAACACGGACAAAGGCGTCGTGAGCGACATCACGATCGAACCCGCGAACGAGCAGGAGATCGCCGACACGGTCACGGTGATGGGCGGGGAGGATTGGGAGATGTGGATCGAGGCGCTCGATCAGGCCGGCGTGCTCGCGCCGGGCGCGACGACGGTGGCTTACAGCTACATCGGGCCGGACCTCACATGGGCGATCTACCGCGCGGGCACGATCGGCGCGGCGAAGGACCATCTCGAGGCGACCGCGCAGCGGATGAATGCGCGGCTCGGCGCGAAAGGCGGACGCGCGCTCGTGTCGGTGAACAAGGCGCTGGTGACGCAGGCGAGCAGCGCGATCCCGGTCGTGCCGCTCTACATTTCGCTCCTCTACAAGGCGATGAAAGCCGCCGGCACGCACGAGGGCTGCATCGAGCAAATCCAGCGGCTCTTCGCCGAACGCCTCGCAAACGGCGCAACGCCGCAGCCCGACGACAAGGGCCGCGTGCGAATCGACGATTGGGAAATGCACCCCGAGATCCAAGCGCAGGTCGCCGACCTGTGGGAGCGCGTGACCACCGAGAACCTCGCGGAGGTGAGCGACATCGCCGGCTATCGCGCGGAATTCCTCCGGTTGTTCGGATTCGGGATGGCGGGGGTCGATTACACCGCCGACTCCGACCCCGTCGCCCCGCTGCCGGGGGCGTAAGCTCCGCTTGACCCGTCCTCGCGAAGCCGCCTACTCTCGCCCGCTTTTCGCCAGAGAAGCCTTTAACCGAAGCAAAACACCAACTTGGACCTCAAAGACATCAAAGACCTCATCGCCCTGATGAGGAAGAACGACCTCTCCGTCTTCAAGATGGAGCGGGGCGACTTCAAGATCACCCTCAAGCGAGGGTCTGATTTTCAGCCCATCATCACCACGTCGAACCCGGTGGCCCTGCCAGCCGGTGTGTCCGTGGCGACGCCGGCGGCTCCCGTCACCATCGAAGCCGCCCCGGCGGCTGGTGAGCCGAAAACCTCGAACCTCAAGGAAATCCTCAGCCCGATGGTCGGCACCTTTTACGGCGCCCCGTCGCCCGAGGCGCCGAACTACGTGAAGGTCGGCGACACCATCACCGAGGGCGCGGTCATCTGCATCATCGAGGCGATGAAAGTGATGAACGAGATCAAGGCCGAGATTTCCGGCACCGTCGTGGAGATCGGCGCCGAGAGCGGCAAGCCGGTGCAATACGGCCAGGTGCTCTTCCGGCTGAAGTAAGCCCGTGCTCAACAAAGTCCTCATCGCCAACCGGGGCGAGATCGCCCTGCGCGTCATCCGCGCGTGCAAGGAACTCGGCATCAAGACGCTCGCGGTTTATTCCGAGGCCGATGTCGAGAGCCTGCATGTGCAGCTCGCCGACGAGGCCATCTGCATCGGGCCGGCGTCCTCGAAGGAATCGTATCTCAAGATCGATCGCATCATCGCCGCGGCCGAGGTCGGCAACGTCGATGCCATCCATCCCGGCTACGGCTTCCTCGCGGAGAATGCGCACTTCGCCGACGTGTGCGCGAGCTGCCACATCAAGTTCATCGGCCCGAGCCCCGACGCGATCCGCAACATGGGCGACAAGAACACCGCCCGCGCCACCGCGCGCAAAGCCGGTGTTCCCGTCACCCCCGGCAGCGATGGCCTCGTCGAGACCGAGCAGGAAGCGCTGAAGGTCGCGAAGAAGATCGGCTACCCGGTGATGATCAAGGCCGTCGCCGGCGGCGGCGGAAAAGGGATGCGGCCCGCGCACAACGAGGTGTCGCTCGTGCAGGGCTTCCACGCAGCGCGCAACGAAGCCGAGAAGGCCTTCGGCAATGCGGGCGTGTATATGGAGAAGCTGATCGAGAACCCGCACCACATCGAGTTCCAGATCATGGCCGACTCGCATGGCGACACCGTCCACATCGGCGAGCGCGATTGCTCGATGCAGCGGCGCAACCAGAAGATCATCGAGGAATGTCCGTCGCCGCTCGCGGTGATGAACGAGAAGCTGCGCGCGAAGATGGGCGCCGCGGCGATCAAGCTCGCGCAGGCGGTGAAGTATGTCGGCGCCGGGACCATCGAGTTTCTCGTCGATGAGAAGGGCAACTTCTACTTCATGGAAATGAATACGCGCATCCAGGTCGAGCACTGCATCACCGAGGAAGCCTACGGCATCGATCTCGTGAAGGAGCAGCTCAAGGTCGCCGGGGGCGACTCGCTCTCGAACTTCGTCCGCAACGCGAAGCTCAAATACCACGCCATCGAGTGCCGCGTGAACGCCGAGGATCCGTTCAACAACTTCACGCCGAGCCCCGGCAAGATCGACCTCTACTACGCGCCCGGCGGCCGCGGCGTGCGCGTCGATAGCCACGCCTACGCCGGCTACACCATCCCGCCGCATTACGACTCGATGATCGCCAAGGTCATCGGCATGGGCACCACGCGCAAAAACGCGATCGATCGTATGCGCCGCGCGCTCGGCGAATACATCATCCGCGGCATCAAGACGACGATCCCGCTGCACGAGGCCATCATGCGCGACCCGGATTTCGTTCGCGGAAAATACGACACGAGCTTCGTCGGTAAGTTCCTCGAGAGCGGCGTCGCGCGGCTGCGCGGTTAGCGCCGTGCGCGCCGCGGGCTTCCTCCTCTTCGCCGTCGCCGCATCCGCGGCCGACTTCCCACAGCCTCACAACTCCGAGCAGACACCCGGCTCGCCCATGCCGGCGGAGGAAGCGGCGGCGAAGTGGCAGGTGCCGCCGGGGTTCAAGGTCAGCGTCTTCGCAGCGGAGCCGGACGTGCAGAATCCGATCGCCTGCGCGTGGGACCCGCGCGGGCGGTTGTGGGTCGCGGAGAACTACACCTACGCCGAGCGCACGGTGAAATGGGACGCGAAGCTGCGCGACCGCGTGCTCATCCTCGAGGACACCGACGGCGACGGCCGGCACGACAAACGCACCGTCTTCGCCGACGACGTGCAGCATCTCACCAGCGTCGAAGTCGGCCTCGGCGGCGTGTGGGTGCTCGCGCTGCCGCACCTGCTTTTCATCCCGGACAAAAACGGCGACGACCGGCCCGACGGCCCCGCCGAGGTGATGCTCGACGGCTTCAAGCTCACGACGGAGAACCATCACAACTGCGCCAACGGCCTGCGCTGGGGGCCGGACGGCTGGCTCTACGGGCGCTCCGGCGCTTCATCGCCCGCGCGCGTCGGCGTGCCGGGGACGCCCGATGCGGAGCGCGTGCCGGTCGCGGGCGGGATGTGGCGCTTCCATCCGCAGCGGAAGGTCGTCGAGGCGCTCTGCTCCGGCACCACGAACCCGTGGGGACACGACTGGAACGAAGAGGGCGAGTGTTTCTTCACCAACACGGTCAACGGCCACCTCTGGCACATGATCCCCGGCGCGCACTACGTCCGCGCGCACACGATCGACACGAACCCGCACTCGTATGAGCTGATCGACATGATCGCCGACCACTGGCACTTCGACACCGCGAAGGGCTGGGCGGCGTCGCGTGATGGAAATGCGAACGATCTCGGCGGCGGCCACGCGCACTGCGGCGCGATGATCTATCTCGGCGACAACTGGCCCGACTCGTATCGCGGCAAGCTCTACACGCTCAACTTCCACGGCCGCCGCATGAACGTCGAGCGGCTCGAACGCCAAGGCAGCGGCTACGTGGGCCGGCACGATGACGACGCGTTCTTTTCCGCCGACCCGTGGTTCCGCGGCATCGATCTCACGTATGGCCCGGATGGCGGCGTCTTCGTGCTCGACTGGAGCGACACGGGCGAATGCCACGAGAGCACCGGCGTCCACCGCACGAGCGGCCGCATCTACAAGATCACGTATGAAGGCGCACGCACGCCCGACGCGTCGCAGAGCGACGCGGCTACAGTTGTAGCCACGGCCCTCCGGGCCGTGAATGGCGACCTCGCGAAGCTCTCGAACGCCGAGCTCGTGAAGCTGCACGAGCACAGGAACGAGTGGTTCGTGCGCATGGCTCGGAGGGTGTTGGTCGAGCGGGCAACGGAGAGCGCCGAGAGCGTTGCAGCGCGGGCTCTCGATTCTCTTTTCAAGATGAGCACTGATGCGGCTTTCGGCCCACGGGCGAAACAAACGCTGCACGCGATCGGCGTGCTCGGTGCGCTGGAATGGGCGACGTCCACTCGCTCCACCGAACCCGGTCCCGTCGCGCTGCGCGCGTTGACCGATGATTTCTCATTGGATGCAGTCAACGGCAGCAAACGCGAATCGATTCAAGGCATCGATGCCGACAAGGCGCACCAAGCGATTCACGAGATGAGCGAGATGTTCGCGGCTGAGGCCGCAACGACAAAATCCGCTGCGATTCGGTTGGCGCTCGCTTCGTCGCTTCAGCGTTTTCCGTTCGACGACCGCTCAGCCCTGGCGCGCTCCCTCGTCACGCACGCCGAAGACGCGAACGACCACAACATTCCGCTCATGGTTTGGTATGGAATCATCCCGCTCGCGGAGTCGCGACCGAACGATTTGGTCGAAATCGCGAGCGTCTGCGAACTGCCGACCACACGCCGCCTCATCACGCGCCGGCTATCCGAAGACATCGAGAAGCAGCCGCATCCGATCGCCGACTTGCTCGCGCTTGCGGCGAAGAAACCCGCGGCTTACCAAGCCGACATCCTCGCCGGGCTCGCCGAGGGCTTCACCGGGTGGCGCAAGGCGCCGAAGCCGGCTTCGTGGGAGGCCTTCGTCGCGGCGGTGCCGGGGGACGACGAGAAGTTGCAGGCACGGGTGCGCGACTTGAGCGCGCTCTTCGGCGACGGGCGGGCGCTCGACGAGGTGAAACGCATCGCGCTCGACAAGACCGCGAAGCTCGACGCGCGCCGCGCCGCGCTGCGCACGCTCATCGACAACCGGCCCGACGACCTGCGCGCGATCTGCGAGCAGCTCCTCGGCGAGCGCTTCGTCAATGCCGTGGCGGCGCGCGGGCTGGCGCTCTTCGACGACCCGGCCATCGGCGCGAAGCTCGCGAAGAGCTACCGCTCCTTTCACGCCACCGAACGCAAGGTGGTGATCGACACGCTCGTCTCGCGGCCCGCCTTCGCGCGCGCGCTGCTGGAGGAAATCGCCGCGGGGAAAATCCCGCGCGAGGACATCAGCGCCTTCCACGCGCGGCAGATCCGCAGCTTCAACGATCCCGCGCTGAGCAAACGCCTCGCCGAGGTGTGGGGCGAGATGCGCGAGTCGCCCGCCGACAAACGCGTTCTCCTCTCGAAGCTCAAGATGCAGCTCACGCCCGCCGCGCTCGCAGCGGCGGACAAGAGCGCCGGGCGCGTGGTGTATGAGAGCATTTGCGCGTCGTGCCACACGCTCTACGGTCGCGGCGGGCAGATCGGCCCGGACCTCACCGGCAGCGGGCGAGCGAACCTCGATTACCTGCTGGAAAACATCGTCGATCCCGGCGCGGTGGTGAACGCGGATATGCGGTTGAACGTGCTGACGCTCAAGGACGGCCGCGTCCTCAATGGGGTGATCGGCGCGAAGACCGACCGCACCCTGACCCTCAAGACGGCGACCGAGGCGGTGACGATCGAGCGCGCGGAGATCGTGAAACAGGAGGAGATCGCGCAGTCGATGATGCCCGAGGGGCTGTTGCTCGCGTTCGGCGAGGCGCAGGTGCGCGACTTGATCGCGTATCTCATGCACCCCGTGCAGGTGCCGCTGGCCACGGAGACGGCGCCCAAATAGCGAGTCATCCTGAGCGGAGCGTCGCGGTGGGCGAAGGCGGCGCGGCGCGGAGTCGAAGGACCCCGTGGGATGACCTGCGGCTGCCGCAGCAAGCAGCCATCAGTCTTTGCGGATATGTTGCATGACGATCAACGGGGTCCTTCGACTTCGCTCAGGATGCCACCGAGATGGGAGAGTCGTCTCGCCACAAAAAAAACACGAGCGCCGCGCGCCTCAGCCGGCCCGCGACGCTCGTGAAAGTGTTTACTTCGGAATCAGCTCAGTGCGTCGAGCTTGGCGAGGAGCGCCGATTTGCTCGTGCTCGCGCCGACGACTTGATCGACCACCTGACCGCCCTTGATGAAGAGCAGCATCGGAATGGACTGGACGCGGAACTGCACCGCGAGCTGCTGGTTGTCGTCCACGTTGACCTTGCCGACCTTGGCCTTGCCGGCGCGTTCGGTGGCGATTTCGTCGATGATCGGGCCGATCATTTTGCACGGTCCGCACCACGGCGCCCAGAAGTCGAGCAGCACGGGAACGGATGAACCGCCGACTTCGGTGGCGAAGTTCGAGTCGGTGATGGTGAGTGTGTTTGGTCCAGCCATGGGTCTCCTTTTCCGCGGGTTGCGTTGTTACTTCGGCAGCGTTTCCGCGTAGGCCAGGTAGGTCGTGACGACCGCGGCAATGGCCGCGATGCAAGCCACGATGCTCAGCCCGCCCACGAGTGAATCTGCCTTCGGCCCCGCGGCGGCGGTGAGGGTGGGCGCATGCTGCATGACGGTCGCCGGCGCGGCCTGAATCCCGGACGGGCGTGGGCTCGAGAGCGGAACGGTTTGTTGCATTTTCACGGTCGCTTTGGGTAGTGGGGACTTTGCGCCCTCGGGTGGAAGGGTGATGCGCGCGGTTTCCTTTTTCGGCGCCGCGCTTTTCACGGTCACGGGTTCCGGCGGCGGAGTCGGGCCGCCAGCGGTGGCGCCGATCGGGGCGGGCTTGAGTGGCACGGTCGGACGCGCGCCGAGCGACGGCGGCTTCGGCGGCGGCATCGCACCGGAGAGCGGCTTGGGCGGCGGCGTGAGGCCGCTCGGTGCGGTCGGCAGTCCAGCGCCGGGTGGCCTCGGCGCCGGTGGCGGTGGGACGAAAGGCTTGGTCGCCGTGCTCGGCGGCGGTGGCGCGCCCGGCGTCGTCGGGGCTTCACCGCTGGGCAGCTTCGTCGTCTCCTTTTTCGGCGCGGTGCCGACTGGCGGCACGGGCTTGCCGGGGACATTGATGCGAACGGTCTCGCGTTTCACCGCGGGCTGCTCGCTTTTCGGCGGCAGGGTGATGCGGATCGTCTCGCTCTTTGTGACGTCGTCGGATGCTTCGGATGGGGCTGGAGGAATTTCGTCGGCCATGGGATTTGAAAATGAGTCGGTGGCGTATGGCACGCGGCGGGCGAGGTTGTCAACGGCTGTTTCCCCGGTGGACGGCGGCGTGGAGGCAGTTTCGTTTTCTTTTCCCCCGCCGGCAGCGCGATCAGGAAAACGAACAAGAAAAAGAGGGACAGCACGCGCAAGCCGCACTTCACTCCGCCGACCATGCGAATCCTCGTGACCGGCGGTGCCGGTTTCATCGGCTCACACTTCGTCGAAAAGTGCCTCACCCTCGGGCACAGCGTCGCCGTGCTCGACGAGTTCAACGATTTCTACGACCCCGCGATCAAGCGCGCGAACGTCGCCGCCTTCGCGAAGGACGCACCGGTCCGCGAGATCGACATCCGCGATGGCGAGGCCGTGACGCGCGTGGTGAAGGACGGGAAGTTCGACACGATCGTGCACCTCGCCGCGCGCGCGGGAGTGCGCCCGTCGATCAAGGAGCCGAAGCTCTACATCGACACGAACATCACCGGCACATGGAACCTGCTCGAAGCCGCGCGGCAGGCGAACGTCCCGCGCTTTATCAGCGCGAGCAGTTCGAGCGTGTATGGCGTGCTGAAGACCGCGCCCTTCCGCGAGGACATGTGCCTCAACCAAACGATCTCGCCTTACGCCGCGACGAAGCTCGCCGCCGAGCAACTCTGCTCGAACTACGCGCACCTCTACGGCCTGCGCACGATCAACCTGCGCTTCTTTACCGTCTATGGCCCGCGCCAGCGCCCCGACCTCGCGATCCATTCATTCACGCGCGCGATTTGGGAAGGCCGCGCGATCAGGAAATTCGGCGCCGGCGGGACGGCGCGCGACTACACCTACATCGACGACATCGTGCAGGGCATGACCGCGTGCCTCGGCTACGAAGGCCCGCTGTGCGAAGTTTTCAACCTCGGCGAAAGCCAGACCACGACGCTCAACGAACTGATCGCAGCGATCGAGCGCGCGCTCGGGAAGACCGCACAGATCGAGCAACTCCCCGAGCAACCCGGCGACGTGCCGCTGACCTTCGCGGATATTTCCAAGGCGAAGTCGCATCTCGGCTACGATCCGCACACGCAGATCGCGGAAGGGATTCCGAAATTCGTGGAGTGGTTCCACGCGGTGCGGGGCCAGTAGTATGCTTTGTGGTTTGCGGCTGAAGGCGGCAGCATGGTAGGCAGTCGTCACCACTCACGCATCGCTCACATGGCCGTCAGCCAAGACCTCCAATTCACCAGCCTCGACGAGCTATTCCTCGATCCCAAAAATCCGCGGCTGGGGCGGCACATCGTCGAGGAGGAGTTGGATCAAGGCGAACTCCAGAAACGAGTCGAGACGTGGAAGGTGGACGAACTCGCGGTGTCGTTTATCGAGAACGGGCAATTCTGGACGCAGGAGGCGCTGATCTGCGTGCGGGAGAAACTCAAAGGCCGCGAGCGGCTCTTCGTGGTGGAGGGAAATCGCCGACTCGCCGCGTTGCGTGCGCTGCACGAAACGTATGCGGGGAAGCGGAAGGGCGATCGGCTCTGGACCGAGATCGTCGGTGAAAAGAAAGCGCCGAAAGGATTGTTCGAGCGCATCCCTTACTTGCTCGCCGACGATCGCGAATCGGTGCAGGCGTTCCTTGGTTTCCGGCACGTCACGGGCATCGAGGAGTGGAAGCCCGCGGAGAAAGCGGAGTTCATCGCGCGGCTCATCGACAGCGGCCAAACCTACGACCAAGTCCGCCGCAAGATCGGTTCGCGCCTAGATACCGTGCGCCGACACTATATCTCCTATCGCCTGCTGCTTCAGATGGAGGACGCCGACGCGGTGCCGGTGGAAAACCTCCAAGGCCGTTTCAGCGTGATGTATCTCTCGCTACGAACGACGGGCGTCCGCACCTACCTGCACATCGACATCGAAGCTCCGCCGAAAAAAACCCAGCGCCCGGTGCCGCCGCAGCATCTCGACGCGCTGAGAAATTTCGCGCTGTGGCTCTTTGGCAATGCGGAGCGGGAGCCGCTGTTCACCGACTCGCGGCAGGTGGAGCGCTTTGGCCGCGTGCTCGAATCGCGCGAAGCCGTGGAGTATCTTGAAAGCTCGAAGAACCCCAGCTTTGACGTCGCGGCCAAGCTCTCGGGCGGAGATGAAGTCGAAGTCGCCAAGCTGGTCGATGATGCCTCGGATAGCCTGGAGCTTGCGCTGAGTCGCGCCCACCATTTTCCGAAGTCCGCGAAGCTTCAGAAATCGGCCGAGCGTTTGGGCAAGAACACGAAACGGCTCCTGGAAATCTTTCCCGGCATGAAGGACCGGCTCTGCGCGGAATAATGCTCCTCCAACCGCCTAGAGATTTGCGGGAGCCCGCTCCCGACGACGCGGGAGTGGAGATCGAGGCGGCGGCGGATTGGATCGAAGCCTCGGTGCTCTTCTCCAATGAGCGCGCGACCGAGCCAGAGGTCATCGATGCAATTCGCGAAAAGCTCATCATCGAAGATCGGGACAAAGCCGAGCGATTCGTCGCGGATGTCTGGCGGCAACTCGCGTCGCGCCGCCACCAGTGCGGCGATGGATCGCCTTTCGATGCCGACTATCAGGAGATTCATCTGCGTTCCAAATCGTGGCGCGAGTGGCCGGCCTACGCCTTCTGCCTGCTGCTCTCCTATCGTCCCGAAGGCACTCCTCAGCGCAGCGAGAAGAGTTACAACGAGCAGGGCACCCTGTTCGAGCAACTCACCGAGGCTGCGCTCGCGGTGCTGCTGCCGACATGGACCGTCCACCGCACCGGCTGGTCCGCCAAAAAGCCGGACCTCCTCCCCGCCATCGTCGAGGAAGTCGCGCGCCGGCTTTGCGGCGATGTAGGCAACTTGAAACGCTGGCAGAGAAAGCAGACGAAGGAACTCGGGCTCGATCTCGTCTGTTATCGCGAGTTCGGCGATCGCCGTGGCGGATTCCCTACCTTCCTCGTGCAATGCGCCAGCGGGCGAAACTTCACCGACAAGCTGGACGAACCCAACGAAGGAATCTGGAACGACCTCCTCAAAGTCATCCCTCAGAGCCTGCCGCGTCGCGCCTTCGCCACGCCATTTTCATTTCCGAGGCGCGAATTTGAAAACCACAGTATCCAAGGTAAATGCTGGCTGCTCGATCGGATGCGGCTGCTCTCAGCCTCGCTGCACTTGCGCGATTGGCTGCCCGACAAGTTGGGACGCGAACTGGCGAAGTGGTGCGGGCAGCGAACCAAGCTCCTGCCGTGGCTAAAGTGATCGCACGCCCAGCGCGCGCGTTCCGTTTTGCGGACCTTTTCGCGGGCCTTGGCGGCTTCCATCTAGCCGCCGCAAAGCTGGGCGGCGAGTGTGTCTTCGCTTGCGAGATTGAGGAAGACCTGCGCGCGGTCTATCGCCAGAACTTCCGCCGCGAACCCGCCGGCGACATCCGCGAGGTAAGACCGAGCAGCGTGCCCGACCACGACCTGCTCTGCGCGGGATTTCCCTGCCAGCCCTTCTCGAAGGCCGGCGAGCAAATGGGCTGGGGCGACCGCAAAGCTCGCGG
Source organism: Chthoniobacteraceae bacterium (assembly GCA_040081625.1). Lineage (GTDB taxonomy): Bacteria > Verrucomicrobiota > Verrucomicrobiia > Chthoniobacterales > Chthoniobacteraceae > VFJQ01. The sequence goes on along the minus strand of JBEBGD010000038.1, from coordinate 22,151 downwards.
CACCGTATTCGACAACCTCGCCGAGATCCTGCGCGTGAAACAACCCGCGCTCGTGGTCCTGGAAAACGTCGCGCACTTCGTCAACCACGACGACGGCAACACCTACCGCAAAGTCTGCGCCACCCTCAAGCAACTCGGCTACGAGGTGGACTACCGGCAGTATTCGCCGCACCAGTTTGGCATCCCGCAGATCCGCGAGCGCATCTACATGGTCGCGCGACTCGGCTCGCTCGATGGATTCACCTGGCCGGAACCAAACGAGCGTGAGCCACACTTGAGCGCGATTCTGGACGCCAAGCCAAAGGACGCCATGCCGCTCAGCGCTCAGGTCGTTGACTGTCTCGATACTTGGCAGCACTTCCTCGATCTGATTCCCGCCAGCGCGAAACTTCCGTCCTTCCCGATCTGGGCGATGGAATTCGGTGCGACATACCCTGCCGATCGCGGTCGTTTGGACAAACTCCCGCTGGCCAAACTGCGACGATCACTCGGCAATTTCGGCGACCCGCTCGCCCGGCTCTCGTGGGAGAAAATGACGGCGCGGCTGCCAAGCCACGCCCTGCGAAAGTCCGATCCATTCCCGACGTGGAAGCGCACGTTCATTCGACAGAATCGCGAGTTCTACGTTGAACACCAGCGATGGCTCTCAACGTGGCTTCCCGAGTTGCGCCGCTTTCCACCCAGCCTTCAAAAGCTCGAGTGGAACTGCCAGGGCGAGGATCGCGACATCTGGAAATATGTCCTCCAGTTTCGCGCATCCGGCGTGCGCGTGAAGCGCCCTTCGACTTCGCCGTCCCTCGTCGCCATGACGACAACGCAGATACCGATCGTGGGATGGGAACGGCGTTACATGACCGCGCGCGAATGTGCGCGCCTCCAATCGATGGACGCGTTGAAACACCTTCCGAAGGGCATCCGCGCCTACCGTGCATTGGGGAATGCCGTCAACGTCAACGTGGTGTCAGCAATCCTGCGCCAGTTGCTCAATTCCTACACGCGGGACCATGACGCGATCCGTAGTTCAAGCGTGAGTTCGCACGCCACGCCAAATGCGAACGCATCACGATAAGTTAATCGGAGTCACCCCTTCGCCTTCACCAGCAGCACCGCGAGCGCGGATCACCCCAACGTCCGCACCACACGCAGTCCCGGCACGCGCGCGAAGTCACTATCGAGCGTGAGCACCGCGGCATCGGCATCGAGCGCGCAGGCCGCGATCGTAAGGTCGGTCACCTGCGTCGGGAGTCCCGCGCGGTCGAGTTGCCAGGCGAGCGCGGCAACACGTTCCCACACGCGGTTGAGCGTCGGAACGTAGAGCATCGCACCCATGAGCGCGCTGAGACGGGTGTGCGCTTTCTTGATCTTCACGCCGCGCAGCACTTCGACCATCACCACACCGCAGGTGAAGAAGTCGGTATCGTCGGCGTGCTCGGCGAAGTGCGCGAACGGGTCTTCGCCGGCACGCAGACGGTCGATGAAGTAGCTGCTATCGACGAGAACGCTTCCGGGCATGGGCGGGTGAGTCTTCGGCCACGCGCAGCGACTCCTCGGGGAAGGGATCTTCCCAGACGTTCTTCAACTCCGCGCTCGTGAGGCCGAGGCCGGCCTTGGCGAGGGTCTTGAACCTGTGCTTCCTGACCATCTCGACGAGCGCCGTCTCGACCGCCTTGGTCTTGCTGGGCACGCCGGTGATCTTCATCACTTCGGCGAGCACGTCTTCATCTATGTGCATGGTCATTTTCATCGCGCCCGCAGAGTATGGCATGGCTGCCATACCGCAAGCAATTTTCCGTGAGCCGGAAAAGAAACTCGCGGCCCGGCGCGACCGCGGCAAAGTTCTCGGCGCATGAAACAGCCGCAGTCCGTCACCGAGTTATTGCAGGTGCTCATTAGCATCCCGAGCGTGAATCCGCACGGCGATCCCGGCACCAGCGCGACCGGTGAGCAGTGCATCGCGGAGTGGCTCGTCGATTTCCTCCGTGACTGCGGCGCGCAGGCCGAGCTGCGTGAGGTGCTGCCGGGCCGGCCAAATGTGGTCGCGCACTGGCCCGGAGATCGCGAGGGAAAGCCGCGGCTGCTCTTCGCGCCGCACACGGACACGGTCAGCGTCGCCGGGATGACGATCGATCCCTTCGGCGGTGAGTGGCGTGCGGGCCGCATCTGGGGACGCGGCGCGAGCGATACGAAAGGCTCGATGGCCGCGATGCTGTGGGCGCTGCGCGGGATGCGCGAGAAGCTGCCGGAGCTCGGCGCGGAGATCTGGTTCGCCGGCCTCGCGGGCGAGGAAGCCGGCCAGCAGGGCGCCAAGGCGCTGGCCGCGCAGGAGAGCTTCGACTTCGTGATCGCTGGCGAGCCGACCGGGCTCGACGTGGTCCACACGCACAAGGGCTGCACGCATCTCAAGCTCGTCACGCACGGTCGCGCCGCGCACGCCGCGCGCCCCGAGCTGGGCGACAACGCGATCTACAAGATGGCCGAGGTCGTCCGCTACATCCGCGAAGTGCTCGCCCGCGAACTCGCTGCCGACACCGACCCGGAGCTCGGCCCATGCACGATCAGCGTCGGCACCATCCGCGGCGGCAGCAAAACGAACATCGTCGCCGACCGTTGCGAAGCGACGGTCGATATCCGCACCGTGCCCGAGCAGGACGCGCCGGAATTTCTCGCGCACCTCGAGCGCCGCCTGCGCGGAGTCTGCGCCGATCTCGAGATCGAAGCCGGACAATCGCAGCCGCTCTGGACCGATCCCGAGCACCTGCTCATCGCCGGCCTGTGCAAACTTGGCGCGAAGTGCGTCGGGGCGCCGTGGTTCTGCGACGCCGCCGTCTTCGCCGCCGCCGGCACACCGGCGATCGCGATGGGCCCCGGCTCGATCGCGCAGGCGCACACGAAGGACGAGTGGATCGAAGTTGCGGAGCTGGAGCGCGGGTCGGAGTTCTTCGGGCGCTTCCTCGCGTCGCTATGAACAGCAGTCTCCACCCGCTGCAAATCGAACGCCTGCGCCGCCTGAGCTTGAGCGAACGCTTCGCGCGCGGGCTGCGGTTTCTTCGTTCGACGCGCGCCTTTCTCTCCGCAGGCGTGCGCTCGCGTCACCCGGACTGGACCGACGAGCAAGTGCGCGCGGAGACACAGCGCCTGATCCGCCGTGCCCGAGACTGAACTGCCGTGGATCTTCACTGAGCCGCTCGAGCGCGAGGCGCTCGGCTATATGATCGCCGGTGCATTTGCGGCGATGGCGTTCGGCGTGCATCGCACGACGGAAGATCTCGACCTCGTGCTCGGCATCGCGGCGGGCGATTGCCAGCGATTCGAGCGCGCCTTTCCCGAGGTAGATTTCCATCGCCCGCCACGCGAGACCTTCCTGACCGAGGCCGCGCGCAGCGAGCGCGGGCATTTCAACCTCGTGCATCACGCCACGAGCCATCGCGCGGACTGCTACATGATCGGCCAGGATGCGTTGCAATGGTGGGGACTGAAACATCGGCGGCGTATCGAACTCGACGGACGCGGCTGCTGGGTCGCGCCGCCGGAGGTCGTGATTCTTAAGAAGCTCGAGTTCTTCCGCGAAGGCCGAAGCGAGAAGCACCCGCGCGACATTCGCGATGTGCTCGATCTGATCGACGTGGACCGCGCCTTCATTGAGGAGCACGTCGCGCGATTGGGATTGCAAGCGGAGTGGCTTGCCTGCCAGCGGCCCGAGCACTAGCGTCCGCGCCCTTTTTCAAAACACCATGTCCCAGCCCCAAACCGCCATCACCCCGACTCGCGAGCAGGATTTCCCCGAGTGGTATCAGCAGGTCGTCCGCGCGGCGGACATGGCGGAGAACTCGGATGTGCGCGGGTGCATGGTGATCAAGCCGTGGGGTTACGGGGTGTGGGAAAACATGCAGCGCGCGCTCGACGGGATGTTCAAGGCGACGGGGCACAAGAACGCGTATTTCCCGCTCTTCATCCCGCTCTCGTATCTCGCGAAGGAAGCCGAGCACGTCGAGGGCTTCGCGAAGGAGTGCGCGGTGGTGACGCATCACCGGCTCGAGGCGGATGGCGAGGGCGGGCTGCGGCCTGCGCCGTCGGCGAAGCTGACCGAGCCGCTCGTGGTGCGGCCGACGAGCGAGACGATCATCGGTGCGACTTACGCGAAGTGGGTGCAGAGCTATCGCGACTTGCCGATCCTCATCAACCAATGGGCGAACGTCGTGCGCTGGGAGATGCGGCCGCGCGTGTTCCTGCGCACCGCGGAGTTCCTGTGGCAGGAAGGCCACACGGCGCACGAGACGAGCGCGGAGGCGGTCGCGGAGACGGAGCAGATGCTGCGGGTGTATGAGACCTTCGCGCGCGACTGGCTCGCGCTGCCGGTGCTCACCGGCGAGAAGAGCGAGGGCGAGCGTTTCCCTGGCGCGGTGCAGACGCTGTGCATCGAGGCGATGGTGCAGGACCGGAAGGCGATCCAGGCGGGCACGTCGCACTTCCTCGGGCAGAACTTTGCGAAGGCGAGCGGCATCCAGTTTGTCTCGCGCGAGAACAAGCAGGAGCACGCGTGGACGACGAGCTGGGGCGTGAGCACGCGGCTCATCGGGACCGTCATCATGGCGCATGGCGACGACGACGGCGTGGTCCTCCCGCCGCGCATCGCGCCGGCGCACGTGGTCATCATCCCCGTCACGCCGAAGCCCGAGACGCGCGACGCGGTGCTCGCCGCCTGCACGAAGCTCGCCGCCGAACTGCGAGCGCAAATGTTTGCCGGCGAACCCATCCGCGTGGAGCTCGACGCTCGCGACATCGCCGGCGGCACAAAGAGCTGGGAGTGGATCAAGAAAGGCGCGCCGCTGCGCGTGGAGATCGGCCCGCGCGACTTGGAAAAGAACGCGTGCGCCGTCGCGCGCCGAGACCGCGCGCACAAGGACAAGGCCTTCCCGCTCACGAGCGAGTTCGTCGCGAGTTGCGCCGCGACCTTGCAGGAAATCCAGGACGGCCTTCTCGCCCGCGCCACCGCGCTGCGCGACGCGAACACCGTGCGCATCGACACATGGGACGAATTCCGCGCCTACTTCACGCCGAAGAACGCGGACAAACCCGAACTACACGGCGGCTTCGCGCTCGCGCATTGGGACGGCACGCGCGAGACCGAGGATCTCATCAAGAACGAGCTGAAGGTCACGATCCGCTGCATCCCGACCGATGCGCCCGCCGAGGACGGCAAGTGCATCCGCACCGGCCAGCCGAGCACGCGGCGCGTGGTTTTTGCGAAGGCTTACTGACCCGTTCCCACGCCGCGCTGCCGTTGCGCGGCCCAGATCCTCGTCACCAGCGCGATGGCGACGATCGCGAGCGGGATGTCGATCGCGTCCGAGACCAGCATGATGACGGATGCGGCGATCAATTCCGACCGTTCGTCCGCGCGCATCGTGGCGCGAAACGCAGCCTGCCCGAGCACGCTCGAGAGAATCCAGAGCGTCCACCACAGCGGGAGAATCGACGCAACTTTTACGCTCCGCCAGTTCTCCGGGTCGAAGCTCGCGCGCCAGATTTCCTTCATCGCCTGATACGGTTTCCACAGGTTCGCGAACGGGATGAAATACCAGCCGATCGACCATCCGGGAGTGAACTGCATCTTGGTCGCTCCCACGGCTCGCGCGTTCGCGTTCACGAGGTAGATCCAGCGCAGGAAGACGATGCCGACCGCGAGCGAGACGCCGAGTTGGAGGAGCCCGATCAATCCCACGGCGATGTTGCTCCAGGTGAGATTCTCCAAATCGATTCCGACGCCCGATTTCAGCAGCATCCCGAGCTCGACGGCTCCGCTTGCGGCCGCCAGGCACAGGACCGCGATGTCCGCGATCAGGAGTCCGTGCAGCGCCCGCGTGAGCGACGAAAGATCGCGAAACGCTGAGCGCGTCGGCGGGATGCCGGTCTTGAGCCGCTCAACATAGAGCGGCTTGCAAGCCGCGCACACCCAGACCTCGCCAAAGCGCAGCATGTCCGCTTCCTTGCCGTGGGTCGTGCAGAGTTCGCATTTTCGTCCGCCGACATTTGGTGGCTGGGAGTCCGGAGTCTCGATCACGGTCACGCCGCTAGCGGGAGCGCGGCTCGCGGGCAATGCCGCAGTTCGCCTGCGGCTGGAGAGTGTGCTTACTTCCGGCCTGATGAAGCGCCTGCTCCTCCTCCTCGTCGCTGTTTCCGGCGCCCTCGCCGGAGTGCCGCTCGAGACCGATTTCGCGGACACGCGCTTCGTCGGCGGGCTCAACCAGCCGACCTGCCTCGCGTGGGCGCCGGATGGCTCGGGCCGGCTTTTCGTTTCGCTGAAAACCTCGGGTATCGCGGTGATCGAGAACGGCGTCCAGCGCGCGGAGCTGTTCGCGACTTTTCCGCAGCTCTACACGCAGAGTGAGTGCGGCGTGCTCGGGCTCGCGTTCGACCCGGACTTCGCGACGAATCACTTCGTCTATGTCTTCGTCACCGTCAGCGCGTCCGAGCAGCGCATCGTGCGATTCACCGACCAGGACAGCACCGGCACGCAGCGCACGAACATCCTCACGAACCTGCCGACGCTCGGGCAGAATCACGACGGCGGCGCGCTCGGTTTCGGGCCGGATGGGAAGCTCTACTTCGCCATCGGCGACCTCGGCGCGAAGATCGGCGTGGATGGAAATCTCACCTCGCTCGCGGCGAAGGTCGGCCGCGCGAACAAGGACGGGACGGTGCCGGCGGACAATCCGTTCAACGACGGCGCGGGGCCGAACAACGACTACATCTGGGCGACCGGCTTTCGGAATCCGTTCACACTCACCTTCCGTCCCGGCAGCGGCGAGCTGTGGCTGAACGTCGTCGGCTCGACTCCGCAAGGCCAGACCGAGCCGCGCACGACCGCGGGCTACGAGCAGGTCTTCATCGTGCGCCGCGGCAATGACGGCGGCTACGACGACTACGAGGGGAATCAGCCCGCAAACCCGCGCTACAACACGCCCTTTCCGCGGGCGAGCATCCGGCCGGTGATTCAATATGCGACCGACTACTTTGGCGATGGCGCGTTCGACCGCACGGTCGCGAGCTTCCAGCGCGGAGCAGGCACGCTCACCGTCACGACCACGAGTGCGCATCCGTTTCGAGTCGGCCAGGCCGTCGTGCTCACGAACACCGGCACACTCGACGGCAGCTACACGGTGAGCGCCGTGCCGACGACGACGAGCTTCACCGCCGCGGCGCCGGGCAGCGCGCTCGGCGGCAGCAGCGGCCACGTCGATGCGCTCGTGCAGGGCGGCTCGATCACGGGCGGTTGTTTCTACGACAGCAGCGCCTTCCCGGCGGCGTATCATGGCAACTTTTTCTACTGCGACTACGTGCTCGGCGGTCTTCTGCGCGCGCAGGTCGGCGCGGACGGGCGGCCGGTGAAGATCACACGCTTCATCGGCGACATCGGCGGCCCGACGGATGTGGCGGCCGGGCCCGACGGCGCGCTTTATTATTCCGACATCGGCCGCGGCGAAGTGCGTCGCGTCGCGTTCACGGGCGTGCCGGGATTCATCGTCTCGCCGACGGAGATCACGATGAGTGAAGGCGCCAGGGCAGGCTTCACCGTGCGCCCCGGCGCGCAGCCGGCCGGCACCGTCACCGTGCAGATTCACAAGACGGGCGCGATCGTGGCCGGTGCGAACGACGTCGATATTCTGGGCTCCACGTCCTTCGATTTCACGCCGCAGAACTGGGCTGTGCCGCAGGCCGTGACGCTCGCCGCCGCGAGCGACGAGGACACGCTCGACGACACCGCGACCTTCACCGTCACCGCGCCGGGTTTCGAGCCCGTCGATGTCCACGCCACCGCGATCGATGAGAATTTCCCGCAGTTCGTCGTCTCGACAAATGCGCTCGAGCTGCGCGAAGGTCGCTATGCATCGTTCACCTACACGCTCCCGGCGCCGCCCGCGCGACCGGTGCTCGTGCGGGTGCGGCCCGGCAGCGGTCCGCGCGGCCGCGCGCAAGTCGTGCGCGGTGCGTTGCTCCGGCTGACGGCGAAGAACTGGAACCTCCCGCACCGCGTGATCCTGCGCGGCGTCCAGGACACGAACCGCACGGACGAGGCGATCACCTACGTCGTGCGCGCGACGGGTTACCTCGATCGCGAGATCGCCGTGAGCGTGCTCGACAACGACCCGACCCGCCCGCTTTTCACCAGCACGCCGAAGCAGCAGGCCGTCGTGAACCGGCTCTACAGCTACACGCCCGAGTTGCGCGCGCGCCCCGCTCCAGTCTTTGAAATCGTGAGCGCGCCCGCGGGCATGAGCATCGACGCGACGACCGGCACGCTCACGTGGACGCCGGATGCGACCGGCGATTTCCCCGTGACGCTGCGCGCGAGCAACAGGCCCGGAGCGACCGACCAGACCTTCGCGATCACCGTCAGCGCCGATGCCGCGCCGGTGGCCTTCCTCATCGAGCCGCAGCACGGCGCGACGATCTCCGGCGCGAACGCCGAGTTGTTCGGCGGCAGCGTCGATGACTACGGCACGGCGAAGGCGGAGTTCTACATCGACGGCCAGCTCGTCCACACCGACACGAACCGCGAAGCGCACTACCACCTCGGCGGCGCGCACAACCTCTTCGACACCACCGCGCTCACGAACGGCCCGCACACGCTGCGCATCGTCGTGACCGACGACGCCGGCCAGACCGGCGAGGCGAGCGCGACGGTGACAGTGGCCAACTAGCCTCCAGCTTGCGCGCGGCCCGCGCCTGCACTACACGGCACGCCCTTTTCCATGTTCATGAAGATTCCGGTCCTGCTCTGTTCCGCGCTTGTTTTCCTCGCGACCTCGCTGCGCGCGCAGGTGCCCGCTTCGCCGCCGGCGCCGAATCTCACCGTGGTGAAAGTGCCGCTGCTTCTGCCGGCGCAGCCGGGCAAGCGGCCGGTGGCCGACATCGCGAATGTCGAGGTGCGGCTCGCGGGCGGGATCGGCGGGCCGGTCTTCACGCAGCGCGTGCCGCCCGACGCGAGCAAGGTGCTCCAGGCGGTGACCGCGGCGATCGAGAAGCTGCACCCCGGCAAACTCAAGTCGCAGCGCATCGAGATCACCTTCACGGGCATGGTCGCGGCGAACGATCTCGCTGCGTCGGGCCTCGGCCTCGCCATCGGGCTCGACGCCGCGCTTGGTGGTTGGAAGCCCGACCCGGGTTGCATGGCGATGGGCACCTTCGAGGCCGACGGCGACGTGCAGCCGGTGAAGGACGCCATCCCACGCCTGCTCGCGGTGATGAAGGCGGGCGCCGGTCGCGTGATCATGACCGAGAAACAGGTCGCGCAGGTGACCGACATGATGGTGAGCGCCGGGCCGGCGATTTTTTCCACCACGCAGTTCTTCGCGGTGAACTCGTATGAGGACGCCAAGCCGATCGCCGACACCACGCTCACACCGGAGATGGTGAAAGGGCTCGGCTTTTTCGGCAACGTGCAGCAGGCGCTCAAGGCCGCGGGCGCCAAGCCCGAGGAAATGCTCCGCAACGACGAGGTGAAGGAAGACCTGCGCAGCACGATGGTGTCGATGCCGAGCTGCGTGAGCGCGCGACTGCTGCTGCGCGCGACGACGGGCCAGTTCGACAAGCTCTCCGCGGAGGGCACGTTCTACGCGATCGAAAATCTCGCGCCGACGATCTTCACCGTCGTGCAGTCATCCTTCCCGAACGACCTCACCAAGCTCCCGAACGCGACGGTGCAGGCGGAGATCGCCAAGCTCGAGGCCTCGCGACCGCACTTCGACGTGAACTCGCTGCCCGTCCTCGATGCGGTGATCGGCTACGGCGAAGTCGTGCGCTCCTACACCGAGCGGCCGGCGGAGTCGGTGACGGAAAACGCCGACCGCAGCCGCGCGCTCCTGCTCACCGCGCGCGCGGTGCTCGAGGCGATGGCGAAGTTCAAGGCCGTGCAGCGCTGAGACCCGCGCGCGAGGGGCGCGGACGGATGATTTAACGCGTGTTGCAAGTCCGCGCGCGGCGACGTAACGACGACGAGCCATGATCTTCGCTTGTCCCCATTGTGAGATGTCGCTGAACGCAGAGCCGTCGCTCGCCGGCCAGACGGTCAATTGCCCGAGTTGCGGCCAGCGCCTGCAGATCCCCGCCGCCACGCCCAGCGCGGTCGGCTCCGGGCTCGGCCTCGGCGCGGAGGGAAAGCGCGGCGGCTGGCCGGAGACCGATCCCTCGAACGTCAACGCCTGGCTCGCGCTCGGCTACGGCATGGGCGCGATGCTCGTCACAGTCGGGCTGCTCTACCTCGTGAGGAACAGCTTCATCGGGCAGGTCTTCTTCTCCGGCGGCTGGGTGAACTACGCGGAGTTCGTCCTCTTCTTCTGGGGCCTCGGCATCCTCTTCCTCAAATCGCGGAAGACCCGCCACCAGCACGACGCGCTGCTGCTCGACGTGCTCCCGCAGAAGATCGGCAAGGAGATCAACGCGGCGAACGTGGATATGTTCATCGACCAGGTTTACCGGCTGCCCGAGCGGCTGCGCGACAGCATGATGGTCAACCGCATCCGCAAGGGGCTCGAGCTTTTCGAGGTGCGCACGAACAACACCGAAGTCACCGCGATGCTCAACGCGCAATCGACCGTCGATGCGAACCGCATCGCCAGCAGCTACGCGCTGCTGAAGGTCTTCCTGTGGGCGATCCCGATCCTCGGCTTCATCGGCACCGTGCTCGGTCTCTCGGTCGCCATGGCGAGCTTCGGCACGACCGACCTCAACGACATGGAGGCGCTCAAGGGCGCGGTCGCCGCGATCACCTCCGGCCTCGCGACGGCGTTCAATACGACGCTGCTCGGCCTGATCCTGAGCATGGTTCTCATCTTCCCGATGAGCACGATGCAGGCGCGTGAAGACGACTGCCTCACCGACATCGACGCCTTCTGCAACGAGCAGATGCTCCCGCGCCTCAACGACGGCAGCGCCAACACCGCGGCGGCGAGCCGGCTGCTCGAGAATCCCGCGGCCTTCACCCAGATGCTCACCGACTTTGTCGCCGGGCAGATGCGGCTCGCGGAGGACATCGGCAATGTGACCGCCACCGTGCAGCACGCCGCGGAGAATCTCGAGGCGCGCGCGCAGCACCACCAGCAGGTCGTCCACGAGCAGCTCAACGTCTCCATCAGCCAGCTCATGCAGCAGACCGGCGACTCCGTGACCTCGAGCGCGAAGATGGTCGAGAAATACATGGGCAGCCTCAGCAGCGGCATCGAGAGCCTCAACCGCGCGCTCAATGCGCTCGGCGAAAAACAGATCGTCCTCAACGTGCCGCCCAAGCGCGGCTGGAGTCTCTTCGGCGGCGGCAAGAGCGCCGACGGGGAGAAAAAATAGCGCCCCGCCATGGCCCAGGCCCGCCAGCGCACCGATCCGGAAATCTCGCTGTTTCCGTTTCTGAGCATCCTCGTGTGCCTCATCGGCGCGCTCGTGCTGCTCATCGTCATCCTCACGATGGTGCAGAGCATGTTGGGCGACGGGCGCAGCGTGGAGGAGTTCGTCCGCGCGCGTGAAGCCGACAAGCTCCGGCGCCAGACCACGGTGCAGAAGGAGGAACTCGAGGAGTGGAAAAAGGAGGAGGAGCAGGCCAAGCAGATCGCCGAGGAACTGAAGCTCAAGCGCGAGCGCTACGTGCTGCTCCGCCGCCGGCTCGATGTCTCCTCCGACGACAAGAAGAAGATGGAGGAGACCAACGCCGAGCTTCAAAAGGAACTCGAGAACATGATCACGCAGCTCGAGGTGGTGAAGAAGGAGCTGCCGCCCATCCAGGCCGAGATCGCGAAGCTCAAGGCCGAGATCGTCGCGCGGAAAAAGAACATCGACGCGAAGCCCACGGTCGTCGTGCAGCCCTCGGGCTCCGGCGCGGCGGGCACCGAGGTATCGAAGCTCTTCTTCGTCGAGTGCAACGCCTCGGGCATCGTCGTGCATCGGGAAGGGGAGGAGCCGCTGCGCCTTACCACCGGCACGATCGGCACCGACGCCGGCTACGACGCATTCCTCAAGCAAGTCGCCGCGGCGCCGAAGAGCATGCTGCTCTTTCTCCTGCGCGACGACGGCCTCGCCAGCTACAACCGCGCGGCCGGCTGGGCCGAGGCCACCTTCGAGGTGCGCACCGGCAAGATCCCGCTGCCCGGCCAGGGCGCGGTGGACCTGAGCCTCTTCAACCCCGTGAAGAACTGACCATGGCCCGACGCAAATCCGGCGGCGCCGCCGGCGTCAATCTCGACTCGCTCATGGACACGCTGACGAACGTCGTCGGCATCCTGATCATCATTTTGATCCTCGTGCAGATCAACGTGTCGCAGGCGCTCAAGAAGATCGTGAGCGAGCTGCCGCCGGTGAGCATCGAGGAGCTGCAGGAGATCAAGGAAGAGGCGAAAAAGCAGGAGATCGAACACGAGAAGCTCAAGCAATCGATCAGCCGCATCGTCGCGCAGGAGGCGAAAGACAAGACCGAGCTCGCGAAGCTCGAGCCGCAGCTCAAGGTCGCCGAGACCACCGCCGCGCAGACCAAGACGCCGCTGCTCGACCTCGACTCGCTGCGCAAACAAATCGAGGATCGCAAGAAGCAGCTCGACGTGCAGAAAAAGGCCGTGGACACCGCGCTCGCCGAGCAGCAGCGGCTCAAGGCCGTGCTCGACACGACCCCCGTCGTCGCGCCGCCTGCGGCGAAAATCGTCCGCATCCCGAACAGCCGCCCGCTTCCCGAGAAGGCCAAGCTCGAGCGCTACCTCGTCAGCGGCGGACAGCTCTTCTACCTCGACATCGACGCCGCGATGAAACTCGTCCTCGCCGACTTCCAGCAGGCGAAATCGCGGCTCGAAAAAGAGCGCACCAAGGACGCGAAAGGCGCGACCAAGATCATCTACGACCAGGAAAAGGTCGCGAAACACTTCGAGCAGCGCCGGCTCTCGCTGCGCAACCTCGACATCAAGATCGTCGTCAGCAAAACCTCCACGCGCGCCGTGCTCCAGCTCCACCCGCGCGCCGGCCAGGGCGAGCCGCTCGCCGCCGCCATGCAGATCACCTCGCGCTTCCAGAACGACCTGCGCCGCTACAAGGGCACCGCGAGCGTCGTGTGGTTCCACGTCGCGCGCGACAGCTTCGAGCACTACCTGCGCGCGCGCGAAATCTGCGACCAGCAGGGCGTCGGCGCCGGATGGGAAGTCGCCAGCACCCCGCTCTACGCGGAAGGCATCACCGAGTTCGACGTGAACCGGCTCGCAGAGCCGCCGCCCGCGCCCGTGCCCGCGCCGGGCGTGCCAGTCATCGCGGCACCGAAGAAGAAGCTGGACTGATACGTGTGCGTGCCTTTTGAAAGCGCGCCCACCGATGTCCGCCTCCTCCGACTTCACCAGCACCTCCCCGCAGCGCGACCCGAAGCGCCTGCCCGTGCTCCTGCGCCGCGCGTGGTATGGGCTCAACCAGGCCTTCCGCCAGCGCGTCGCGGGGCTGAAGGTCACGCCCGATCAGTTCTCCATCCTCCGCTGGATCAGCGAAGGCGACCCGCAGGGGCTCACGCAACGCGCCATCACCGACCTCATGGCCAGCGACCCGAACACCATCACCTCCACGCTCGCGCGGATGGAAAAAGCCGGCCTCGTGCAGCGGACCCAGCACGAGAGCGACAAACGCGCGCGCCGCGTGCGCCTGCTGCCGAAAGGCCGGCGGATGTTCGAAAAAGCGCGCAAGGCCGCGTCCGAACTCCAGCACACGATCCTCACCGCGCTGCCGGAGACGCAGCGCGATGAGTTCCTCGAGAAGCTCCAGATCATCGCCGATGCGTGCGCCTCGGCGACGGAGCGGGCGGTGAAGCGGCGGCGCTGAAAGCCGGCTACGCCACCGTCGCCTTGGCCGGATCGCTCCACGGCCCGAGCTGATCGCCGGCACCGCGCGCCACCCCATCGGCCTGCCCACGCTGGACACCCCTACGCCGACCCCGCGTCCGAGGAATTGCGCCAGTTCTGCAACACGCTGCTCGGCCTCCTCTTCCGCCTGCCGACCTAACCCCGCGCCCACCCTTCGCATAAAACCGCGCACCCGGGCGCCCACTTCGCGCTTGGCTCCCGCCCGCTTTTGTCCGAAAAGCCTCCCTGTCCGCCGAAGCAATATCCGTTTTATGCGAGCCCTCGCACACCACTCCACGGAACCCCGCGTTTCGCTGAATTCAGAGTTAGGCGCATCTGAGCATGCACTTCTTCCAAACACCAAAAAAACAGATTGAGCCCACTAACCACAGCAATGAACGAATACCTCATCAAGATCGCCTTCGCTGTTTGCATCGCGCTTGCGGTGCTCGGCTCACATACCATTGTCCACGCTGAACAGGGACATTTGGAAAAGGCCATAGGCCTGCTTCAGACGGCGAAGACGGATTCAGCGCCCCTCCCGCTTCTCCGAAAGGCGAAGGATCACATTCAGGACGCCAAACACAACAAAGGCGGCCGCCAAGCAAATGCGATCGAGTCGATCAACGACGCAATCGAAGTCGCCAAGCAAGGCGGAAACCCAGAATCAAAAATTAACCTCGCGATAGCCGTGATCCAGAAACGCGAAGACCCGAAGGCGACCGCCACGAAGCTCGACGGTCCCGCCTATGGCAGGACCAAGGCCTTCGTGGATACCGACCGCGACGGCAAGAAATTCGATCTGCAGCAACCCGAGCGCAAACGGAACCCAGAGAAGAAGAGTCCCAATGACAAGAAATGAGAGAGTAGAACACAATCTATCGAAGCCCTCACTCGCTTCCACACCATGCGGATTCACTCCACATGTCCTTAATCAGCAATCAAACCTCCGGTGGTCCGCTTCGAGGGATTGGGGCGCATAGATTTCGCGACCATGGATTCTCCGCGCCGTTCACTCGCCATGGCTGCGCCGAACGCTGCCACCGACTTTCCGCCGAACCCTCAGCTGCCCGCCCGCCCGATCAGCAGATGCTCAGCGCTTTTGTGACCACATCGATCGGCCGCGGGAGCTGCCGCTGCTCGAGCTGCGGGCTGTAAATGGCGGGCGCGTCGAGTGAGGTCACGCGCAGAACCGGCGCGTCGAGATCGTCGAAGGCTTTCTCCTGGATCATCGAGGCGACTTGCGCGCCGATGCCGCAGAAGGGCTTGTTTTCCTCGATGTAGATCGCGCGATGGGTCTTGCGGACGCTGGCGAGGATCGCGTCCTCGTCGAGCGGGCGGATCGTGCGCAGGTCGATGACCTCGGCGTTGATGTCGTGCTCGGCGGCGAGGAGTTCCGCGGCCTTGAGCGCGGTGAGCGCGCCGCGTCCGTGCGCGATGAGCGAGATGTCGGTGCCTTCCTTCTTCACGTCGGCTTTGCCGAGCGGGATGAGGTATTCCTCGTCGGGCACCTCGCACTTCTCGCCGTAGAGCACGGTGTTTTCCATGAAGAGCACGGGGTCGTTGTCGCGGATCGCGGTCTTCATGAGGCCCTTGGCGTCGTAGCCGTTCGCGGGGCTGACGACTTTCAGGCCGGGGATCGCTGCGAACCAATTCTCCGGCGTGTGGCTGTGCGTGGCGCCGACGCTCGTGCCGCCATTGGCCGGGCCGCGGATGACGATCGGGCAATTGATGAGCCCGCCGCTCATGTAGCGGATCTGGCCGGCGTTATTGACGATCTGGTCGTAGGCGACGGTGCAAAAGCTCCAGAACATGAGCTCGACGACCGGCCGCAGCCCGAGCATCGACGCGCCGACGGCCATGCCGATGAAGGCGGCTTCGCTGATCGGTGTATCGACGACGCGCTTGTCGCCGTATTTCTTCCACAGGTCGCGCGTGACCTTGTAGGCGCCGTCGTATTGCGCGACTTCCTCGCCGATGAGCACGACGTTCGGGTCGCGTTCGATTTCCTCGGCAAAGGCCTGGTTGAGTGCTTCGCGGTATTCGATGAGTGGCATGGTGAAAAATCAGGCGACGGCGACTTCGACGGACTCCGCAAAGCTATGCGGCAGTGGCACCGGCTGACCGTCGTCGCGCAGCGCTTCAATGTGAAATTCCATGGCTTCGCGGATGAGCGCGACCACTTCCTCGCGCGTCTCCGCAGCGGCGACGCAACCCGGCAGATCCGGCACGTATGCGCCGAAGCTGGTTGACCCCTCTTCGATGACGACGGTGTAGCGCATGGTCAGTCTTTGAGTCCCGCTTGTTTGAGGATGCTGTTCAAGGTGCCCGCCGGCACGTCAACGGACGGATGCCCGGCGATCGTCACCAGCCCGGGTTTTGCAGGATGCTTGAAATGGCGGCGGCTGCCGCGAGTGCGGGCGAGCGACCATCCGTTCTGTTCGATGAGCTTGATCACGTCCCGGACTTTTAAGCGCAGTGGCGCATCACTCGCTGAAAAAATGTTTTCCCGTGCGCCCGGCCTCGGTCTGGCGATCGACCTCGAAATACACGTCCTCGAAAATGCTCGCCTCGGTCGGCAGCGGGCTCTCCTCGGCGAACTGCGCACTCGCCGCAGCCTCGGCCTTGGCTTCCTCATCGATCGCCTCGAACTGCTCCTCGCTCAGCAGCTTCTCGTCGATGAGCTGGCGCTTGAAGAGCTGGATGGGGTCGTGCTCGCGCTTGTATTTATCGAGCTCTTCCTGCGTGCGGTAGCCGCCCTTGTGCTTCGAGTCGGCTACGGAGTGGCCATAGTAGCGATACGTGTCGAACTCGAGGACTGTTGGCTTGGATTCGTTGTGCGCGCGCTCGAGGGCTTTCTGCGTGACGGCGCGCACTTCGTATAGGTCCTCACCGTCCGCCTGCGCCCAGTCGATGCAGAAAGCCTCCGCGCGCTCCGCGAGGCAGTGGCCGATCGCCGACGAGCGCTCGAGGCTCGTGCCCATCGAGTATTTGTTGTTCTCGATGACGTAAATGACCGGCAGTTCGAAGAGCGACGCCATGTTCATGCTCTCGTAAAAGCAGCCCTGGTTCACCGCGCCGTCGCCGAGGAAGCACATCGCCGCGCCCTTGAGACCCTTGTATTTAAGCCCATACGCGAGCCCGAGGCCGAGCGGCGTCTGGCCGCCGACGATGCCGTGGCCGCCCCAGTAGTTCTTGTCCGGCGCGAAGAAATGCATCGATCCGCCCTTGCCCTTCGAGCATCCGGTCGCCTTGCCGTAAAGCTCCGCCATGCACTCATTCATCGACATGCCGACCGCGAGCGCGTGGCCGTGGTCGCGATACGCGGTGATGACGTGATCGTCGTCGCCCATGAGCGAGCAGGCGCCGACCGCGACGCTCTCCTGGCCGATGTAGAGATGGAGGAAGCCGCCCATCTTGCCCGCCTGGAACTGGCGCAGCGACTCGGTTTCGAACCGCCGCACACGAATCATCGTGCGCAGCAGCTTCAGCTTGTCCTCGGCGGCGAGCTTTTGGTTGATCGGCGCCTTGGAGTAATCCTCGGCGACCTTGGTTTTTGAGGCGGAACTCATAGAAGAATTTCGGCGCTCCCTCTAACCGGACTGGAAGGGGCGCGCAACTGGCAACCTCGCTGGACCCGGCAACTATGGCCCGAGCGATTCGAGAAGCGCGCGCGCCTCGCCGTAGCCGGGCGCGATTTCGAGCGCACGCTGCGCCGCCGCCCGCGCCTCCTCCTTCTGCCCGCGCCGCGCGTGGATCGTCGCCCGCGCGTAGGGAAGCCGCGCATCGCGAGGATCAGCCGCCTCGCCCTGCTGCAAGGCCGCGATCGCCTGCTCGGGCTGGCCGATGCTGTTGCGCGCGAGGCCGAGATTATACCACGCGCGGGCGTGGCGCCGGTCGAGCTCCACCGCCTTCTCGAACTCCGGCAGCGCGTTCGCGAGATTGCCCGCCTCGTTCCACGCGAGCGCGAGCTTGTAGTGGAACTCGGCGTTTTGCGGTTCGAGCCGCACGGCTTCCTTCATCTCCTCCAGCGCATCCGCCGCGCGTCCGAGCTGGCTGAGCAGCACCGCGTATTCGTGCCGCAGCCCACCCGAGCGCGGGTCCCACGACACCGCTCGCTGGAAATGGGAGAGCGCTCCGGCGTCGTCGCGCCGCCCCTGCGCGAAGACGCCGAGCTGGAGCTGCCCCGTCGGTTGATCGGCGCCGAGGTCGAGCGCGTGCTGGAGTTCGCGCCCCGCGCGCGATTCGAGAGCGACCGTCTCGCGCAAAGTCCACGCCGCCGCGACTCGCACGCTGCGGCTCGGGTCGGTGAGCCCGCGCTCGAGCCACGTCCGCGACTGGCCGGCGGGCTCGAGCTGCTGCGCGGCGGCAGTGCGCACGAGCGGGTCTGGATGCACCAGCCCGTCGCCGAGCGCGCGCACCACTTCCAGCTCGCCGGACCACGGTGCGAGCAGCTTGAGGATCGCGGCCTTCCAATACGGCGAAGTCTCCGCCTGCCACGACGCGAGCAGCGGCGCGCTGCTCCGCGCAGCACCCGAGCGCGCCCCGGCGATCCGCTGCGCGCGTTCGCGGGCCGGGCGCTGCATCTTCACGCCCCACCATTTGTCCGCCGCGGCGAGCGCCCAATCGGCGTCCTTGTCGGTGTGGCAGCGATTGCACGCGTTCGGGATGCCGTGCTGTTTCGTGAGCAGCGGATCGGGGATCGTGAACCCGTGATCGTGCCGCGGATGTCGCTGCATGTAGTTGGTGACCGGCATGTGACACGCCGTGCATTCCGCGCCCGCACTGCCGGCGGCGTGGAAGCTGTGCGCGACCGGATCGATCACCGGCGCGACGACCGTGATGCTCGGAATCTGCGACGGCGCACCGGAGTGACACTGGATGCAAAGCGCGTTGCCCTCGAAGCGGCGTTTGCCCGTGTGGGGATCGTGACAATCGACGCAGCGCACACCCGCCGCGTGCATCTTGCTGCTGTGAAAGGAACCGTATTCGTAGAGCTCGTCGCGCACTTGTCCGTCCGCGTAGTAGAGGTCCGACTCGTCCACGGTCGTGAGTTGGAAGTGCTCCGCGAAGTGGTCGCCCGGCACGAAGTCGCCGGTCAGCTCGCGCCGCCGCGCGTGGCACGCGCCGCAGGTGTCGAAGACCTGGTCGCGCGTGAAGCGGCGCGGGTTCGGTTCGGCCTCGCCGGGATGCGCCTTGTGCCAGTCGCCGTGCGCCTTCATCGGCCCGTGGCACGCCTCGCAAGCGACCGTCATCTCCGCCATCGCCGTGTGGAAGCTGTCCGTCGCCGCGTCGTAATTTTTGCGCAGCCGCGTGTTGTGGCAGCTCGCGCACATCGTGTTCCAGGTCATGCCGCGCCCCGTCCAGTGCCCCCATTCGCCGGGCACGCGATCCTCATTTCCATACACGTCGAACCACTCGCCGCGGTGCGGATCGAAGGCGAGCTCCGAGCTTTGCACGCGCCCGCGCGGCCGCTCGATCAGCATCTGCCGCAGCGGATCGTGCCCGATCACACGCGCGACCGGATACGCCTCGCGTTCGCCGTCGAAGCCGGGCGTCGTGAGCAGGAAGTCCGCGCCGGATTTTGCGGTGCTGGATTCCTGCGTGCCGTGCTTGAACGCGTGCGGCGGGACGAACGCCGCATCGTCGAGCGCAGGCACCGGCTTCCGCTCCGCGTGGAAATGATCCGAGGTCGCCCACTTCGCGAACTGATCCGCGTGACACCCCCGACACGACTCCGCGCCCGCATACTCGGCGAAGACTTTTTCCTGCGGCTCGAGCAAGGGCGCGGGCGGAGTCGCCGCGATCTTTGCAGGCGCCGGCGGACGCTGCTTCCACCACACCAGCCCCGCCATCCACAGCACGGCGACCGCTGCGAAAATCCACGCCCGGCGCGAGGAAGTCGCGGGCGAAGTCTTGCGGCGTTTGCGGCTCATGGCTTGCGGAGACGTTGACCCAGCGCCGCCGAAAACTTCCGCGCCGCCGCCGCCGTGAGGTGATTCCCGTCGGTCGTTTCGTAGGTCGCGCCTTCGCCGATAAAGTCGAAAAACTCGACACCTTCCGTCGTCGCCATCCGCGCGCTGAAGTCGGGCGCGTAGGCGTTCTCAAGCTCCGCCATTCCGGGCGAAGTCGGGATCCGCACGAGCACGACGCGCCCATGCGGACGCAACTCCGCGATCGTGCGCCGGAGCCATTCGACGCGCAGCGGCGACGAGCGGTAGCGCGCGAAGACATCCGCGTAGCGCTGCACGCCGAGCCGCTGCCGCGCGGCACGAGCGTTGGCGCTTTCATCGAGCCGCACCTCGTGCCAGCCGCTCGCGTGCAGCGCTTGGTTCGCGCGGCGATGCTCGGGCAGCGCGAGGCGGTAGAGCGGCTCTCGGAAGTTGCGCAGCAGGTAGTCGAAGTTTGGATCGAGATCGAAAACGAACTGGCGGTCGAGAGTGAGGTCACGCTCGCGGAAGGTGCTCTCGTCCTCGCGCTCCTTCTCCAAGTCGATCGACACGAGCAGCGGATTCACTTCGAGGATGAAAAGCCCGCCGCGCGTGTCGGCGGGCACTTTGCGCCGAATCGCGCGCAGGTAGCCGGGGCCGTAAGGCGAGTTTGCATTCGTGAAGGCGAAGTTCAGGAACGGCTGCGCGCACTCCGCGCCGAGCAGCGCGGGATCGATCCCCTGCGCCGCGCGCGATGAGCCGACGACGAGCGACCGCGCGGGCTGCGTGAACTTCCCGTAGAAGGCATCGACGAATCCGCCGACCGCCCACACGAGCGCGCCCGCGGTGATCGCGGCGAGCACGGCGCAGTAGAGCGTGGCTTTGAGCAGGAAGGCGCGCATCAGAATTGGAAGTAGATGAACTGCTTTCCGCCAAACGGGCTGAGGAAAATGAGCGCCAGTCCGCCGGCGAGATACAGCGCCCATCGCACGGGCGGCGTGAGTTCGCGAGGCCGCCACGCGTCGCCGAGCAGCAGCACGGCGACGCCGAGCAGCGCGATCCCCGCTTCCATCGGGTCGAGCGGCAGCGGGCGCGCCGGCCCGGACCAATCCACCAGCGCGCGCCACAGTGCGCCCGCCTCGGCCATCGAGTGCGCGCGAAACCAAATCCAGCCGAGCACGACGAAGTGGAACGTGAGCACCCATCCGATCGCGCGCCGAAGCGGCGTCGCGCGCGTGTCCCCCCTCACCTTTTGCCACGCCATCAGCACGAGCGTCCCCGCGCCGTGCCACGCGCCCCACAGCACGAACGTCCACGCCGCGCCGTGCCACAGCCCGCTGAGCAGGAAGACGAGGAAGACATTGCGATACGTCCGCGCCGCCGAGCCGCGGCTCCCGCCGAACGGGATATACACGTAGTCGCGGAACCACGTGCTCAGCGAGATGTGCCAGCGCTGCCAGAACTCGCGCAGGTCGCACGCGAAATACGGCTGCCGGAAATTCTCCATGAGCTTCACGCCGAACACGCGCGCGGTGCCGATCGCGATGTCCGAGTAGCCGGAGAAGTCGCAGTAGATCTGCACCGCGAACGCATACAGCCCGATCCACGCGCCGAAGCCGGAGTGAGCCGCCGGGTCGGTGAACACCGCGTCCGCCACGATCGCGAGCCGGTCGGCGATGATCACCTTTTTCACGAGCCCCCACAGCACGCGCTGCAAGCCGCTCACCACGCGGTCTTCGTCGAAGCCGCGCCAGTCGCGCAGTTGCGGCAGCACATTCTGCGGGCGCTCGATCGGCCCCGCGACCATCTGCGGAAAGAACATCACGTAGAGCGCATACCGGCCGAAGTGCCGCTCGGCCTTTTGGTGCCCGCGATAGACTTCGATGATGTAGCTCATCGCCTGGAAGGTGTGAAACGAGAGCCCGATCGGCAGCGCCATCGTGAGCACCGGCAGGCCGAGACCGAGCGCGTCGAGGTTCTCGCGCGCGAAGTTGTAGTATTTGAAGACCGCGAGGACGCCGAGATTCGCCGCGAGACTCACGCCGAGAAAGATGCGCCGCAGTCGCAGCGTGCCCGCCGACTCGATCGCGCGCCCGGCGAAGTAATCGACGACGATGACCGCGCCCATGATCGCGAGATACGCCGGGATGAACCACCCGTAGAAGATGCAACTCGCCGCGAGCAGCAGCGCCCACTTTCCGCGCGGCAGCGCGAAGAAGAGCGCCGCGACGAGCGGGAAGAAGACGAGGAACTCGAAGGAGTTGAAGAGCATCGCTACGATGGAGCGCCGGCGTCCCGCCGGCCATCAACACGCCGGCGAAGCCGCCAATCAGGAAGAATGGCGCTGCGCGCCTCGTGGTGGCCGGCGGGA
>JBEBGD010000134.1:0-13064 GCA_040081625.1 Chthoniobacteraceae bacterium | reverse complement strand
GAGCTGCACCGCGGGCGCGAGCGTGTGCGTGGTTACGATTTTTTCACGCTCGTCTTCAGCGAACGGCGCTGGCAGATCATCGGGCTGGTTTTCAATCAAGAATGAGCAGCCAAAAGTCGTCCCCCCCGCCCGAATCCCTGCACCCGTGGCTGCTGCGCGGGCTTACCTTTTTTTCCGGCGGCGCGGTGATGTTGGTCGAGGTCGCCGGCAATCGCCTGCTCTCGCCGGGCTTCGGCAACAGTCTCTACACGTGGACCGGCCTCATCGGCGTGATCCTCGTCGCGTTGAGTTGCGGCGATTATCTCGGCGGCTGGCTGGTCGATCGCGTGCCGCGCTTTTCGCTGCTGCCGCTCATGTTCGGCCTCGGCGGACTGCTCACCGCGGCGGTGCCGGGGCTGGTGAAGCTGTGGCCGTCGTTTGAGAAGCTCGATCTCGTGACCGGACCGATCACCGTGTCGCTCGCGCTGTTTTTTCTGCCGGGGCTGGTGCTGGCGACGATCACGCCGGTGTCGATCCGGCTGCTGAGCCGCGCGCGCAGCGACGAGCATATCGGGCAGTCGGCGGGCACGGTCGGGATGGCGGCGGCGCTCGGGAGTTTCGCGGGCACGCTGGCGACGAGCTACGTGCTCATCCCGCGCTTTGGCGTGCGGCATATTTTTGTCGGGCTCGGCGTGACGCTGTGCGCGCTGGCCGTGGTGCTCGTGCTCGTGAATACACGCACGCGGCGCAAATCGGCGGCGCTGCTGGCGATTGCGATCGCGGGCTTTGCAGTCGCGGCGTGGAGCGCGAAGGAGCCGCCGCTGGCGCCCGGGATCGTGTTCGCGAAGGACACATTCTATCACCGCATCAGCGTCACCGAGTCCGATACGGTGCGCACGCTGCACCTCGACTCGACGATGGAAGGTGCGCAGGTCATTGCCACCGGCGAACTCGTCTTCGGCTACCAGCACTACTGGCGGCTCGCCGAGGTCTTCTGCCCGCGGCTCGATCGCGCGGTGTTCCTCGGGGCTGGCGCGTTCGGGATGCCCGAGCGGATGTCGCTGCGTTTTCCGGACGCGCGGATCACCGCGGTCGAGATCGACCCGGAGGTGATCGGGGTCGGCCGCAGGTATTTCCGGCTCGCAGAGTTTGCGAACATCCACGCCGTCGCCGCCGACGCGCGGCGCTACCTGCGCACATCGGACGACCGATTCGATTTCGTGTTCGGCGACGCCTACAACGGCGTGCAGTTCGTGCCGCCGCATCTCGTGACGCGCGAGTTTTTCGGCGAAGTCGGCGCGCGGTTGAAGCCCGGCGGCGTCTTCGTGATGAACCTCATCGCCACGGCGCAGGGCGGGGGCTCGCAGCTTTTCTGGCGAGTGATGAATGGCGTGCGCGCCGCATTCCCGCACACGCAGCTCTACGGCACAAAGGCGCACAACCCAGCCGAGCAGCAGAATTTCATCATCGTCGCTTCCGCGGAGCCACTCGAGCCGCGCACCGACGCCTGGCTGCGGGAGAATCGGACCGCGCACCCGGACCTGGCGGCGCTGCTCGCCACGCGCATCGACACCGTCGTCGCGCCGGACCCAGCGGCGTGGTTCACCGACGACTTCAACCCGGTTGAATACACGGTCGCCCGTCAGCTCCGCGCGCAATAAGCGGATTGCGCCGCGACGGCATCGACCAGACACTCAATCACGTTCGCGCGAGCGAACTCCTTCCATGAGCAACGATCCGCCAGAACCGTCAGCCAATCCGCTCGGCACCACGATGCGGATCGATCTTTCGCCGGAGATGCTCGAGGAGGCGAGACGCGGCAAGCCGCGCTCCGAGGGGCGCCGAAGGACGGGGCCGATCATCACGATCCCCAAGCCGCGCGCGGTTGCCGCGGCGGGCGGGGTGGACTTCCAGCAGCTCCTCCAGAACATCTACGACGCCGCGATCATCACGGATCTCGGCGGCGCGATCGTGATGGTGAACGTGCGCGCGAATCAGTTCTTCCTCGCAGCGCCCGGCCAGCTCACGCACGAGAGCGTGCTCGGCTTGATCTGCGGCACCGATGAGTCGTTGCTGCCGACGATCATCGAGGCGCTGAAGGCGAATCGATTCGTGCTCATGCAGGCATTTTGCCAGCGGACCGACGGCACGTATTTCCCCGCGGAGATTTCCGTGAACCGGCTCCACCTCGGCGCGGCGGATCACCTGAGTTTTTTTGTCCGCGACATCACGCTGCGCAAGGAGCAGGAGGACCGCCTGCGCACCGGCCACACCGCGCTGCAAAACGCGAGCAGCGGAGTCGTTATCACCGGCCTCGGCGGGCAGATCGAGTATTGGAATCCGGCGTTCCTTTCGTATTTTGCGATCACCGAGGTGCCGGAGGTTGAAGGGCACGACCTGCGCGATTTCCTCTGTGTGCCAGAGACAGTCGATGAAGTGATCGACACGACAGGCTCGGGCGGGACGTGGTCGGGCGAACTGGAGATGAAGCGCGCGAACGGCTCGGCGTTCTTCGCCCAGGTGTCCGTCGCCGCGAACTTGAACACCGACGGCGAGCCGGTGGGCATGGTCTTCTCGGTGCTCGACGTGACGCCGCAGAAACGCGCGCAGCAGCAACTCCAGGCCTACGCAACCGAGCTGCACGAACGAAACGCGCAGATGCAGGAGGACCTGAATATCGCCTCCGAGTTGCACCGCGCTTTTCTGCCCGCGGACTTCCAGGTCTTCCCGCCCGGCGCCGCGCCCGGCGAAGCGCAGCTCCGGATTCGCAATCTCTATTTCCCGAGTGGAACGATCGGCGGCGATTTCTTCGACATCCGCGTGCTCTCGGACCACGAGGTCGCGCTGTTCATTTCCGACGTGATGGGCCACGGCATCCGCGCGGCGTTGGTGGTGGCGACGGTGCGCGGGTTGATCGAGCAACTGCGCCCGCTCGCGGGCGACCCCGGCGCATTTCTCACGCAGTTGAACGCGACCTACACGACCATCTTCAAGCACCTCGGCGGCACCGTCATTTTCTCGACCGCGCTGTATGCGGTGATCGACACGCGCACCGGCGTGCTCCGCTGCGCGAATGCCAGCCAGCCGCGGCCCTACATCCTGCGGCGCGCGGAATCCCGCTGCGAACAGCTCTCGATGTCGGCGGGTGGCCGCCCGACCGCGCTCGGCATCCTGCCCGACGCGCGCTACGCGACGAGCGAGGTCCGGCTCGCGCCCGATGATCTGCTGCTGCTCTACACCGACGGCCTGTCGGAGGTGGAAAGCCCGGACGGCGATCTCTACGAAGGCCGGCGATTCGAGCAGACGCTGCGCGCGCATCTGCACAGTCCGGCCGACGCCCTGCTCGATGCGCTGCTGGCCGACGCGAAGACCTTTTCCGGGAGCGGGATTTTCGAAGACGACGTCTGCCTGCTCGCCGTGGAAGTGGCGCGGCTCAGCTCCCCCAGTTCTTGATCCACTTGCCCGTGTGCGAGGACGTGGTGCCGTTGCCGGTGGACCAGAGGTCGTAGGTCGGGTTGTAGCCTTTTGCCTTGGTCGGACGCTCGGTGGTGGGGTCGAGCTTGAGCTTCTTGCGATACTCCGCCTCGGCCTGCGCGCCGGCCGTGGAGTAGGCGTAGCTGTTGCCGAAAGGATCCTGCAGGTATCGCACCTCCGCGATCCCGCCGGAGGCATCCTTCTTGAAGTTCAATTCGTCGCGCTTGAACGGATAATAGGACTTCTCCTCCGGCCGGCCGTCGGGTTTCAGGGCCGGCTCGAAATCGCCGCTCAGGCACGAATACAGCCAGCGACTCGACGCGATGTAGAGCGTGCCGGAGGCGCCGCTGATCGGGCTGAAATGCTCCCGTGGGTCGAGGTTGGTCGTGTCCTGGTTCTCCGGGTAGCCGCCGTTGTCCTCGCGGAAGGCGCCGCATTGATACTGCATGTTCTTGAGCTGCGTGAGCCCCTTCTCGCGGGCTCCCTTGGTCTGCACAAATCCAGCGACGCCCATGACGATGCCGGCGAGCACGATGATGACCGCGACGACGGTGACCATCTCGATGAGCGTGAAGGCGTGGGGGCTTCGGCGTTTCATGAAAAATGAGTAGTGCATCCGTGTGCGGCGCGCCACCGGGAATCCTAGCCGCCGCTCGTCGAGAGGTTCTGGATGATCGAGATGAGCGGCAGGAACAGCGCGATGACGATCGTGCCGACGATCAACGCGAGGAACACGATCATGATCGGCTCGAGCATCGAAGTCAGCGCCTCGACGGCGTTATCGACTTCGTCGTCATAGACCTCGGCGATTTTCAGCAGCATCTCGGGGAGCTGGCCGGTCTCCTCGCCGACATCGACCATCGAGATGACCATCGGTGGAAATACGCCGCTGGCCTCGAGCGGCGCGACGATGGACTCGCCTTCCTTCACCGCGTCGTGAACTTTGTTGACCGCCTCAGCGACGATCATGTTTCCCGCGGTGTCGCGGGTGATGTTGAGCGCCTGGAGGATCGGCACGCCGCTGGTCACGAGCGTGCCGAGCGTGCGGCTGAAACGGGAGATCGAGCTCTTGCGGGTGAGATCGCCGAAGACGGGCAGCTTGAGCATGAGCTGGTCGAGCATCCGGCGCCCGGCCACGGTGCGCGCGATCACGCTGTAGCCGACAAAGATCAACACGACCCCGCCGACCACCCAGAGGATGTTGTTCTTGAGCAGGTTTGACGCGCCGATGACGGCCTCGGTGAGCGGCGGCAGCGACTTGCCGCCGAGCATGTCCTTGAAGATCGCCTCGAACTTCGGCACGATGAACGTGAGCAGGAAGACCATGATCAGCATCGCGATGATGAGCACGATGACCGGGTAGGCCATCGCGGAGACGACCTTGTTTTTGATCTTCTGCGCCTTCTCCTGGAATTCCGCGAGCCGGTTTAAGACCAGTTCGAGCACGCCGCCGAGCTCACCCGCCTTGACCATGTTGATGTAAAGCTTCGTAAAAATCTTCGGGTGCTGCGCCATCGACTCGCTGAAGGTGCTGCCTCCCTGCACCGAGTCGGCGAGCGAGTTGATCGCGTTCTTGAGCACGAGATCCTTTTCCTGCTTTGCGAGCACATTGAGCCCGCGCAGGAGCGGCAGGCCGGCATCGATCAGCGTCGCGAGCTGGCGGGTGAAAATCATGAGCACTTTCGAGCTCACGGTCTTGCGCGCGAAAAGGCTGATGCCTCCCTTCGCCTTGGGTGCCGCAGCCGCGGCGATCGCCTTTTTCTGCTGCTTGCTCGCCTTGGGCTGGGTGCCTTTGCCTTCCTCGACGACGTTGGTCGGAAAGTAGCCCGACTGGCGTAATTGCCCGACGGCGTCGTTCTGGTTGGAGGCTTCGATCACGCCGCGCGATTCCTGTCCGCGAGCGTCGAGTGCGATGTATTCGTAACGGGCCATGGAGGGTGTTGATCTGAGAGTTGATTGCGAATTACTTCCACCGGGCGCGCGTTGTCGATGGGGAACTTGCCGCCGCGCGGGGCTTTTTTCGCTACCCGCCAAACACCGCCCGCCACGCGTGGAAGGTATTCACATGCACGCGCACGACCTTGCTCACGTCCGCCGTGTAGCCGCCGGCGAGCACCCATGCGATGGGGATGCGCTGATCGCGCGCCCACTCGAAGACGCGCCGGTCGCGCGCGAGGAGGTCGTCGTGATCGAGCGCGAGCGGCGAGTAGGGATCTTCGCGATAAGGGTCGGCGCCGGCCTGGTAGAGCAGCACCTCGGGACGGAAGTCCGCGAGCAGCGGGAGCGCTTCCTCCAGCGTGCGCAGCAGCGTCGCGCGGTCGCATCCGGCGGGAAGCGCGAGGGAGCGGTGGTTTGGCCCGTCTTCGTGATGGCGCTCGTTCACGTCGGCGAAGCTCACGTTGTCGCGGTAGTCGGCGCCGTAGATCGAGAGCGCGAAGACGTGCGGGCGCAATGCGGCGAGCTGCGCGGTGCCGTTGCCGTAGTGCAGGTCCATGTCGAGCACCGCGATGCGCCTCGCCTCGCCGGCGGCGAGCAGGGCATCGGCGGCGATGATGAGTCCATTGAAGGTGCAGAAGCCTTCGCCGTGATCGGCGCAGGCGTGGTGGAAGCCGCTCACGAGCGCCGCGCTCACGCCGTCGCGGAGCGCGCGTCGGGCCGCGGCGAGGCAGCCGCCGTTCGTGAGGCACACGCTGGGGAAGAGCTGCGGAGTCCATGGAAACTTCTGCGATTCCGCGAGCGTGCGCGGCTCGCCAGTGCGGATGGCGTGGACGTATTCGCGCGTGTGGACGCGGAGCAGGTCTTCTTCGCCCGCGGCGCCCGGCTCGACGAGCGCGAGCCCGGGCCACTCGCGCAATCCCTCCGCGACGAGCGCGAACTTGTGGATCGGCATGATGTGCTCGCCGATCGGCGCGGCGTAGTCGCGATGGTAGAAGACGGCGAGTGGCTTCATGCGGTCGGCGGGAGGAGAGCGAGCGCCGAGTCGGGCGCGGGATAGGGCGCGAGGTCGAGCGCGGGGTGGGTCATGTCCTGCGGTCGGAATTGCGCGCCATACATCGCGTAGAGCGCGCGCACGACCGCGCGGACTTCCGCGCCGGAGACGATGGCTTCATCCTCGCGACCGACGCGGCGAAGGAGCAGTTGGAAAGGCACCGGCTGCGGACTGCTCGCGTCGATCGCCGACGGGGTGCGGAAGTCGGGCTGGTGATAATGCACGCGCGCCGGATCGACCTTGCGGAAGCCCGCATTTTCATAGGCGCGCAGCCGGATCGCGCGATCCGGGTCGGTGCCGTCGTCGTATTCCATCTCCGCCGCGAGCGTGACCGGCGCGCCGGGCCGCAACTCGCGGGCGAGCGCGACGGGGAAGGCGCGCATCCACCCGGCGAGCCCGCTGCGGCGAAACGCGGGCGCGACGAGATTGTGCGAGAGGTGCACCACCGTCTCGCGCTCGGCGGGGATCGCGGTGTGATCGCGCACCGCCGCGAATTCGCCGCCCTGCTCGACGAGCACCATCTCAAAGGTCATCGCTGGCGCGAGGCGGAAGCGCGCGGCGAGCGTCTCGCGCCGCTCCATCTCGTGCTTCGCGCCGAACTCCGCCCACAGCGGCGCGTAAGCCGCCTCGAATCGCGGATCATCGATCGACCGGATGCGGTGCACGTCGAACGCCGCCAGGTCGAGTTCGGCGGACTTGGAGTCTCCGGGGGCGAGGTCTGCAGCGGTAGGGAGCATCGGTCGTGGCCTCTATTTCGTTTTCGTTCTCCTGTTCTTGATCGCTTTCGCGCAGGGAAAAAGAAAAAGAACTCGATCAGGAAAAAGAAAATCATGCGCGGGAAGGCGAACCTTGACGCGTCCCCGCGTGGCCCTAGCCTTCGCGTCACATTTCCACTGCCCGCAGGGGAGCCAGCGATGGCTGAGAGGGGCGCCTCAAGCGCCCGACCCTTTGAACCTGATCCGGCTAATACCGGCGAAAGGGAGCGAAGACTCTCGCACGCCACGCTCCTTCCCCGCGTGGCGTTTTCGTTTTCCACATCATGATCGCGACCAAAGACTCCATCGAACCGCACAGCAGCGAACAACTCCCGAACAGCACCCGCGTGTATTTGAAAGGCCGCATCCACCCCGAGTTGCGGGTGCCCTTTCGCGAGATCGCGCTCTCGTCAACGAAGACGATTAGCGGAGCGGTCGAGGAAAATGCGCCGGTGCGGGTCTATGACTGCTCGGGGCCGTGGGGCGACCCGTCGTTCACCGGCACCTCCGACGAGGGTCTGCCGACGCCGCGCGCCGCGTGGATCGCCGCCCGCGCTGATGTGGATGCATACGACGGTCGCGCAGTCCTCCCGCAGGACAACGGCTACCTTTCCGGCAAGCACGCCGAGTATGCGAGCAAGGCGGAGAAGAACCGGCTCGTCGAGTTTCCCGGACTCAAAGGCCAGCGCCGCCGCCCGCTCCGCGCGAGCGCCGGGCATCCGGTCACGCAGCTTTGGTATGCGAAGCAGGGGATCATCACGCCGGAGATGGAATACATCGCCATCCGCGAAAACCTCGGCCGCGCGAAGATCGCCGAGCTGTCGCAGGACATCCGCCGCGACGATCTCGACAAGCAGCACGCCGGTTCCGCCCAGCTCCAGAACGAATACACGCCGGGGATTTTCCGGCGGTTCCCCCAGCGCATCCCGGCGCAGATCACCCCCGAATTCGTGCGCGAGGAAGTCGCCGCCGGGCGCGCGATCATCCCTGCGAACATCAATCACCCCGAGCTTGAGCCGATGATCATCGGCCGCAATTTCCTCGTGAAGATCAACGCCAACATCGGCAACAGCGCCGTCGCGTCGTCGATCGAGGAGGAGGTCGAAAAAATGCGCTGGGCCACCAAGTGGGGCGCCGACACCGTCATGGATCTCAGCACGGGCAAAAACATCCACGCCACCCGCGAGTGGATCCTGCGCAACAGCCCCGTCCCCATCGGCACCGTGCCGATCTACCAGGCGCTCGAGAAAGTGAACGGCAAAGCCGAGGACCTCACGTGGGAACTCTTCCGCGACACCCTCATCGAACAAGCCGAGCAGGGTGTCGATTATTTCACCATCCACGCCGGCGTGCTCCTGCGCTACGTCCCGCTCACCGCCTCGCGCATGACCGGCATCGTCTCGCGCGGCGGCAGCATCATGGCGAAATGGTGCCTCGCGCATCATCAGGAAAACTTCCTCTACACCCACTGGGACGACATCTGCGACATCATGGCCGCCTACGACGTCAGCTTCTCGATCGGCGACGGACTGCGCCCCGGCTCCATCGCCGACGCCAATGACCGCGCGCAATTTGGCGAACTCGAAACGCAAGGCGAACTAACACGCCGCGCCTGGGCGAAAGGCGTGCAAGTCATGAACGAAGGCCCCGGCCACGTCCCCATGCACCTCATCGAGGAAAACATGGCCAAGCAGCTCGAATGGTGCGGTGAAGCGCCGTTCTACACGCTCGGGCCGCTCACCACCGACATCGCGCCCGGTTACGACCACATCACCAGCGGCATCGGCGCCGCCATGATCGGCTGGTATGGCTGCGCCATGCTCTGCTACGTCACGCCCAAGGAACACCTCGGCCTGCCCAACAAACAGGACGTCAAGGAAGGCGTCATCACCTACAAACTCGCCGCCCACGCCGCCGACCTCGCCAAAGGCCACCCCGGCGCCCAATACCGCGACAACGCGCTGAGCAAAGCCCGCTTCGAATTCCGCTGGGAGGATCAGTTCAACCTCGGCCTCGACCCCGAGCGCGCCCGCGAATTCCACGACGAAACCCTCCCGCAGGAAGGCGCCAAAACCGCGCACTTCTGCAGCATGTGCGGCCCGCACTTCTGCTCGATGAAGATCACCGAAGACGTCCGCAAATACGCCGCCGAACAGGCGATCTCCGAGGATGAGGCGTTGAAGAAAGGAATGGAGGAGAAGTCGAAGGAGTTCGTGGAGCAGGGCGCGGAGGTTTACGCGAAGGCGTGAAGCTGCAATCTGCGCCCGTGAAAGTCGGCTTCGCCGATCTCGCGATGAGTTTGGGATGTATCGGGTCGTCGTCGCGCGCTCGGCCGTGGGGGCGGACTCGACGGGCGCCGCCGAAAGCGTGTGCTGGTCGCGATCGTCGGCGAGTAGCGGCGATTTCCCGCTTGGTGCGGGACGGGAACTGCGGCATAGGCGCGCGTCCGTTTTTGGTCCGCACGAAGCGCGATGGAATTCGAAGTCAACCACATCACCGCATACCGATACGCGCAGCCGGCGGCGGAGGCCTACGGCGAAGCGCGCCTGACCCCGCGCGACCGGCCCTCGCAGACCGTCCTCAGCCACAAGCTCGTCATCGATCCGGAAGTCGCCGTCTCGTCCTACGACGATCACTTCGGCAACCGCGTGGACTTCTTCTCCGTCCCGTTCCGGCACCGGCATCTCGCGATCAGCAACCAGATGATCGTGCGCACGCACCCGCTGCCGCTGCCCGCGGAGGCGCTCGATCTGAGCATCCAGGAGTCGCGGCAGATTCTCTCCTCGGCGCTCACCGACATCTTCGACTATCTCCAGCCCACGCGTGTGGTGGAAACCGGGCGCGAAGCCGTGGCGTGGGCGCGCAAATATCTGCGCGGTGACCGGCCGCTCGGCACGGCGCTCCAGGAGTTGAATGAAGCGATCCACCGCGAGTTCACGTATGAGAGCGGCTCGACGGAAAACTCCACGCCGCTCGCGACCGTGTGGAAACAGCGCCGCGGCGTCTGCCAGGATTTCGCGCACGTCGGGCTGAGCATCCTGCGCACGGCGGGCGTGCCGGCGCGATACGTCTGCGGCTACATCGAGACGGCTCCGCCGGAAGGCTCGCGCCGGCTCGTCGGCGACGTCGCCACGCATGCATGGATCGAAGTGCTCGTGCCCGGCATGACGTGGGTCGCGATCGACCCGACCAACCGCAAGTGGATCGACGAGCGCTACGTCGCCGTGAGCTTCGGGCGCGACTTTCGCGATGCCACGCCATTGCGCGGCACGTTCAAGGGAAATGTCGGCCAGGCCATGCGCGTGCGCGTGTCGATGAAGCGGCGCAACGGAAAGGTGAAACCATGAAAGTCGAGATTCGCTACGCCGCGCGCTACGCCTACGAGGAACGCGTTACGTTCTCGCCGCATCTCTTCCGGCTCATTCCGAAAGTCGATAGCGGGGTGAAGCTGCGCCGGTTCGATTTCCGCACGAACACCGGCGCGGTCGTGAACTGGCGGCGCGATCTTTTCGAAAACGAAGTCGCCTCGGTCTTCTACCCGCGCGCCGCGCGCGATCTCGACGTGAAGCTGCGGCTCAAGCTCGAGGTCGAGCCGAAGAACGCGTTCGGCTTCCTGCTCGCTACGCGCGCGCTGCAGCTTCCCTTCGCCTACGACGCGCAGGAGCAGTGCGTGCTCGCGCCGTATCTCAGCAGCGCGCCCGCGCTGCGGCTTGAGTTCTGGCGCGCGCCCGTCACCCCGCAGCCGACCGTGCCCACGCTCGTCGCCTTGAACGAAGCGCTGCACAAAAATCTCGGCTACGAGCGGCGCGATGAAGGCGCGGCTCGCGGCAGCGCGGAGACGCTCCAGCTTGGGCGCGGCGCGTGCCGCGATTTCGCCGTGCTTTTGGTCGAGACGCTGCGCGGGCTCGGCCTCGCGGCGCGATACGCGAGCGGCTACCTCTGCGAATTCGGCAGCACCGACAAACGCGCCGAGGGCGCGCTCCACGCGTGGGTCGAAGTCTATCTGCCGGGCGCGGGCTGGGTCGGTCTTGATCCGACCAATGGCACGCTCTGCGATCATCATCACCTCACCGCCGCCGTCGGCCTCGGCACCGAAGATGTCGCCCCGGTGGTCGGGAGCTATTTCCACGCGACACCCGTCCCGCACGAGATGTCCGCCACGCTAGAAATCATCGATGTCCACTGACCCGCTCTCCACCGTTGCCGAACGCATCGAAGCCACCTTCGCCGCGCACGAAGTCGTGCTCACGCTCGGCGGCGAGCCGACCTACGTGCCGGAGAATCCCGAGGGCGCCGAGTGGAGCGTGACCGCGCTCGGCCCGACCAAGCTCGCCCACGCCTACGCGCTCGCCGCCGCGCTCCAGCAGCAGGCGCTGCCGCACGCCGTCGATTTCTACTGCCCCGGCAAATCCTACCCCGGCGAACTCAACCCGCGCTGGGCCATCACGCTCGTCTGGAATCGCGACGGCACGCCGCTCTTTGCCGCATCCGACTCGTCCGCCGAGTCCGACCCGTCCGACTTCCGCGAGGCGCTGCTCCCGCTCCTCGGCCTCGAGTCCGGCTGGCTGCGCGCCGTCGATCCCTTCGACGAAGACCGCGCCGTCTGGGTCCTCCCGCTCGACCACGAAGACGGCGCCTTCATCAGCGAAGACTGGGCGCTCGGCCCCGACCTCACGCTCCTGCGCACCGACGGCCCCGCCGGCCTGCGCCTGCCGATGAATGAGCTGCCCGCCGACGCCCGCCGCCGCGCGCTCACCGTCGAGTTGCGCGACGACGAGCTGCACCTCTTCCTCCCGCCGCTCATGCAGCCGGGCTTCCTTGCATTATTAAATGCATGCGCTGTAGCCGCGTCGCTCTGCGACGCGCCGCACGGCGCAGAGCGCCGTGGCTACAAGGTCCGCTTCGCAGGCTACCTGCCCGGCGACGACGCCGACCGCTGGAGCAAGCTCGCCATCGCCGCCGATCCCGGCGTGCTCGAGATCAACCTCCCGCCTTGCACCACGTGGATGGAATACCGCGACTGGCTCGCCACCCTCGAACGCGCCACCGCCGCGTGCGGCCTGCGCTCGTGGAAACAAACCGCCGACGGCGGACAGCTCGGCACCGGCGGCGGCAACCACCTCCTCTTCGGCGGACCCACGCTCGATACCAACCCGCTCTTCACCCGACCGCGCTGGGTCACCTCCATCCTGCGCTACTGGCAGCATCACCCCGCGCTCAGCTACCTCTTCACCGGCCAATATGTCGGCGCCTCCTCGCAAGCCCCGCGCCCCGACGAAGGCCCCACCGACTACTACGACCTGGAAATGGCGTATCGCTTCCTCGAGGAACTGCCGCCCGGCGACCATCGCTACCTCATCAGCGAGACGCTGCGCCATCTCCACACCGACGCCGGCGGCAACACGCACCGCAGCGAGACGAGCTTCGACAAGTTCTGGAACGTCGCCTTCGACGGCGGCTGCCGCGGCCTCATCGAGTTCCGCGCCGTCGAATCCTTCCCGCGCGCCGAGTGGATGTCCGCCATCGCGCTGCTCTGGCGCGCCATCGCCGCGCGGCTGCTCGCCACGCCCTTCCTCGCCCCGCTCATCGAGCACGGCGACGCGCTGCACGACCGCTACTTCCTGCCCGGCGGTCTCATCGCCGACTTCGACGAAGTGCTCGCCGACCTGCGCGCCGCCGGCTTCGAGCTGCCGCGCGCCATCTTCGAGCAGATCATCGACTGGCGCTGCCCCGTGCTTTTGCAAAGCGAGACCGGCCTCATCGTGCGCCGCGCGCTCGAGAGCTGGCCGCTGCTCTGCGAGCAACCACTCGAAGGCGGCAGCACCAGCCGCTTCGTCGATACCTCCATCGAGCGGCTCGAGTTCACC
>JBEBGD010000037.1:0-44819 GCA_040081625.1 Chthoniobacteraceae bacterium | reverse complement strand
AACGGTGCGGCGGGCTTGCAGCAGTTGCAGGGCAGCCTCATCGAACGGGTGGAAATCATCACCAACCCCAGCGCCCGCTACGAGGCCGAGGGCGTGGGCGGTGATGCGTGGGTCGTTGGCGTTCATGCGGTGTGGCGGTTGGCGAGGTCGGCGAAGTCCGGCGCGGCGCGCACGAGGTCGCGCAGTTTTTTCAATCCGGTGTGCAGCAGGAAGCCGACGTTGGTTTCACTCAGTCCCGTGATCTCCGAAATCTCGCGGTAGCTCAGGTCGTTTTGAAATTTGAGCCGGATCACGTCGCGCTGGTTTTCCGTGAGCCCGTCGAGCAGGCGGAGCAGCGCGCCCTCGGTGTCGTGGCCTTCCGCGACAGCGGCGGGATCGGGCGTCTCGGCGGCGCGCTCGATGAGCAGCGGCATGGGAATGATGCGTGAATGTTTGCGGCGATGATCGATCGCGCGGTGGCGGCACACGGTGAAGAGCCAGGCTTCGATGTGATCCTGCGAGCCCGGCCCTCGCGGCGCCGACTCATCGCGCACGTAGCGGATGAAAGTCTCCTGCACGACATCGCGGGCGCTATCGAGATCGCCGGCGATGCTCATGGCGAAGCGCACGAGCGGGCGCTCGTAGCGTTCGAGGAGTGTGGCGACGTCGGTCGCGTCGTTTGCGGCCATGCGGGTGTTCTATCCCGGATACGGACCGCGGCGAGGGAATCTTAGCTCACCAGCTCATTCACCGCCGCCTGCTTCTCGCGCTTGCGTTTGCGGCCCTCGAGCGCCCACACGATCCAGATGCACGATTCATACATCGCGATGATCGGCGCGGCGAGGATGAGGAAGGTGATCGGGTCCGGCGTCGGCGCGACGATCGCCGCGAGCACGAGGATGGCGACATACGCGTAGTTGCGCGTGGCCGAGAGCAGCTTGTAGTTCACGATGCCGAAGCCGGCGAGCAGCATCACGATGAGCGGCACTTCGCACATGAGCCCGAAGCCGATCGTCAGCCACGTGAAGAAGCTGATGTAGCTGCGCCACGTCCAGAGGGTGTTGAGTCCCATGACCTCCGTCGCGTCCTTCCAGAAGAACGCGAGCGTGTGCGGCGTGATGTAGAGATAGGAAGCCGACGCGCCCGCCGAGAAGAACACGACGCCGATCAGAAATCCGGGGATGAGCACCCGCTTCTCCTTTTTCGTCAGCGCCGGCAGCACGAAGTCGGCGATGAAATAGAGGATGAAGGGCAGCGCCACGATGATCCCCACGTAGAAGGCCATCTTGAAGCTGATCATGAAGGAATCGATGATGTTGTCGCTTCGGATGGTCTTGGCCAGTTCGCCGGTCGGGTCGGCGATGTGCAGCGGGTATTGGAGCAGTTGCATCAGCTCCTGGCGGTTCCAAAACGACGCGACCATCGCCGTCACCAGCACCAGGAGCACCTTCATCACGACCCACCTCAGATCCTCCATGTGATCGAGGAAGGGCTTCACGATGTCGCCGCTCTCGTCGCGCTGGTCGGACGGACGTTTCTCGCGGAGGCTGAAAAGCTTGGTGAGGATGTTGAAAAGCATTCGATCGGGCAATCGCGCGGAGGCCGGGTTTCTTTGGCTGCCCGGATGCGCTGCGGGGCGCGGATATTGGCGAGCGGGGCGCGGGGCGAAAGGGAATTTCTCCGCCGTCGCCTACAACAGACCCATCGCGACCATGCGCGCAAAGGCCGCGAGCGTGTTCGCGTCGCGCACCTCGCCGCTCGCGATCATCGCGCGCAGCTCCGCCGGTGTGAAAGGTCGCGCCTCGGTGATCGCCTCGTTTTCATCCAGCTCGGTCCCGTCGGGGTGGGGGATCACCGGGCGGGCGAGGAGCAGGTGCGAGTGCTCGTCGGTGAAGCCGGAGCTGGGGAAGAAATGGCCGAGGTCGATCCACTCGCCGCCTGGCGCGAGGTGGTGGCCCGACTCCTCGCGCAGCTCGCGCTCAGCCGTGGCGCGGACGGCCTCGGGCTCCGCGTGGTCCTCGATCTGACCGGCGGGGAATTCCCAGATCGTCGCGCGGATCGGCACGCGCTCCTGGCGCACGAGCAGGAAGCGGCCGTCGGCCAGCATCGGCGCGATCACCACGGCGCTCTTGCGATGGCACACGAGCCACTCGAACGGCACCGATCGTGTCGGCGAAGTCACCTGGACGCGATGCACTGCGAGGTGCGGGTTTTCAAAGAGCGGCTGCGTCTTGTGCGTCTGCCAGCCGGCGGTGTCGCGGATGAAATCGTGGAAGGGCATGAAGCCGCGCCCCGTGCCGCAGGTGAGCGGCGATGGCAACCCGCAATCCGCCCCGCACTCGCGCTGGACACCCGCGCCGCGAGGCGCGAAAGACCGCGCCTTCATGAATGTCCTGATCCTCGCCGCCGGCTACGCCACGCGCCTTCATCCGCTCACGCTCGACAAAGCCAAGCCGCTCCTCGACGTGGCCGGCAAGCCGATGATGGAATGGGTCATCGACAACCTCGCGCCGATCGAAGGCATCGAGAAAGTCTTCGTCGTCACCAACTCGAAGTTCGCGGCGAGCTTCCAGGCGTGGGCCGACGGCTATAACCAGACCCACCCGAAGCTCGCCTTCGAGATCATCAACGACGGCTCCACCAGCGACGCCGACAAGCTCGGCGCCATCGGCGACATCAATCTCGTCATCGCCCGCGAGAATCTCGCCTCCAGCGACCTCATCGTCGTCGCGGGCGACAATCTCTTCAGCGAGAGCCTCGGGGAATTCGGCCGCTTCTGCGCGGAGAAGAACCAGCCCGTGCTCGGCGTCTATGATGTCGGCTCGCTCGACGAGGCGAAGAAATACGGCGTCGTCGCGGTCGATGAGAGCGGCGTCATCACGAGCTTCGAGGAAAAGCCGCCCAAGCCCAAGAGCACGCTCATCGGCATCGCGCTCTATTATTACCCGAAGGAAACCGTCTCCTCGATCCCCACCTACATCGTCGCGGGCAACAACCCCGACCAGCCGGGCCGCTTCGTGCAGTGGCTCTACCCGCGCACGCCGGTGCAGACGTGGAGCGTGCCCGGCACGTGGTTCGACGTGGGCAGCAAGGAAACCCTCGAGCAGGCCAACGAGATCTTCGCGCAGTTCCGCTAGCTCCGCGGCTTGCGCCGGAAGGGATGCAGGAACTGCTGCCAGTATCCCTTCGGCACGGGATGCCCGCCGATGCCGTATCCGCTCGGCCAGCGGCCGTCTTCGGGCATGTGATGCGTCCCGAAGACCCGGTCGAGCAGCGGGAAGTGAACCGCGAAGTTCACGTCGATCGCCTCCTTCTCGATGCCGTGATGCCAGTGGTGGAAGCGAGGAGTGACGAGGACCTTCTCGATGAGCTTGAAGCGCAGCCCGAGGTTCGAGTGGACGAAGGTCGCGTAGAGATAGACGACGAAGATGTAGGCGTTCACCACTCCGGTGCTGAAGCCGAGCACGATCATCGGGATCACCGTCGTGCTGCGGAGCACGAGGATTTCCAGGAAGTGCATCCGCGCGCCCGCCATCCAGTCCATCGCCTGCGCCGAGTGATGCACCGCATGGAAGCGCCACAGCGCGGGAATCCGGTGGAAGACGCGGTGCTGCCAATACTGCACGAGATCGGTGAGGAACATCACCGCGAGGAACTGCACCGCGAACGGCAGCGCCGCGATCCACGCGCGGAACTCACTCCACGACGTGATCGCGAAGAGCGTGTTCGCCGGGATGAAGGACAGCCACGTGAAGACCTGCACCAGCAGGCTGCTCACGAGGTAGTAGAACAAATCCTCCCGCCACTCGTAGCGGAAGATTCCCTGCTCCGGCCGGTGCGGGACGATGGTCTCGATCGGGATGAAGATCAGGCCGGTGAACAGGATTCGGAGCACGAAGAAATCGAGCCCGAGGTAGAGCGGCGTCACGTCCGTGGCGACCGCGTGAGCCGTGGACCCGCCGAGCATCACGGCGATCAAGGTCGCGGCCATTCCCGCGATGCCGAGCGCCTTGCCCTCGCGGAGCACGAGGCTGAGGAAGGCGGAGCAGAACGCGAGCAGAAGCAACGTGAACAAGGCCGGTCGGAAGAATGGGCTCGCGTGAACTCCCGCGAACTCCGGCATCGTGAAGAGCCCCGGATAGCGCATCATCAGCACGCAGCCGAGCGAGCCGAGCCCGAGCACGATGCCGAGCACCCCGCTGATCCATCCGCTGCCGAACTTCCGAAGTGCGGGTGGAGCCTCCAGTTCGCGGCGGAGCTTCAGTCGGGCTTCGTGGATTCGGTTCATGCGGCGCGCACGTTACCCGGTCGGTGGAGTGGCTGCCAGACTAGGATTCGAACCTAGACAAAACGAGTCAGAGTCGTTTGTGCTACCGTTACACCATCTGGCACTTTGGGAGCGGGGCGCGGAAGGTAGTGAGAGGGCTTGTGATGTCCACGGCGATTTTCCCGCTGGCGCTCCGCGCTCCGCCTCGCCGATGGTGCGCGCGATGAAAGAAGAAATGATCCTCGTCGTCCGGCGTGAACTCTTCGACCGGCTCGGCGCCTTCCAGGGCCTCAACTTCGAGGCCGATCGCTTCCTGCCCGCGCTGCTCGATCGCGCGAACAACTTCTTCACCCCGCGCGGTCCGGCGGAGACCGATCCATCGCTCAAGCAGATCATCCCTTACGTGCTGCTCGTCCACGGCGACCGCGTGCTGCACTACGTCCGCGGAAAGAAGGCCGGTGAGCAGCGGCTCGTCGCCAAGGGCTCCATCGGCATCGGCGGGCACATGAACGATCACGACGAGGGGCTCTTCGCCGTCGATCTCGCCGCCTACGTCGGCGGCGTGCAGCGCGAAGTCGGCGAGGAACTGCGGCTCGGCTCGAAGTATTCCGATCACATCGTCGCGCTGCTCAATGACGACTCGAACGAAGTCGGTCGCGTCCATCTCGGCGTCGTTCACGTCTTCCGCCTCGAGAGTGAAGACGTCGCGAAAGGCGAGGCGATGATCACCGACCTGCAATTCCTCGACCGCGCCGGCCTCGCCGCGCGACGCGACGCGATGGAGACGTGGTCGCAGATCTGTTTCGACAACCTTGACGCGATCCTCGACGCCGCGCGCTAGCCACCCATGGACGCCACCTTCCACGCCATCCTCCGCGCCGCCGTCGATGCAGGCGCATCCGACATCCACCTCAAGCCCGACGCCTCCGTGCTCGTGCGCGTCGATGGCCAGCTCATCGTCGCCGAGTCGTCGAAGCCGACGGAGGCGTGGCTCAAGACCGTGCTGCACGGCCTGCTCCCCGAGGCGCGCCGGCGCGAGTTTGCGGATGATCGCGAGATCGACTTCGCCTTCAGCGAGCCGGGTCTCGGCCGCTTTCGCGTGAACGCCTACACGCAGCGCGGACTGCCCGCCATCGCCGTGCGGCTGGTCAAGAGCGTCATCCGCAACTTTGCGGAGCTGAACCTCCCGGCGCAGCTCGGGAAGATGGCCGGGGGAAAGCGCGGCATCGTCATCCTCGGTGGCGCGACCGGCTCGGGAAAGAGCACGACGCTCGCGGCGATGATCGACCACCTCAACCGGAACGAACGCCGCCACGTCATCACCCTCGAGGACCCCATCGAATTCCTTTTCGAGGACGCGCAGTGCGTGATCGAGCAGCGCGAGATCGGCCTCGACACCGACAGCTACGAGACCGGCCTGCGCCGCGTCCTCCGGCAGGACCCGGACGTGATCGTGATCGGCGAGATGCGCGATGCGGAGAGCGCGCGCGCCGCGATGAGCGCGGCGAATATCGGGCGGCTCGTCTTCGCCACGCTCCACACCAGCGACGCCGTGCAGAGCATCCAGCGGCTGCTCGAGTTCTTCCCCGCCGGCGAGCGCGGCTTTGCGCGGCAGCTTTTTTCCCAGACGCTGCGCGGCATCGTCTGCCAGCGGCTCGTGCGCTCCGCGCAAAGCGGCCTGCTGCCCGCCACCGAGGTGCTCTTTAATACTGCATCCATCGCGCGCCTCATCGAGGAGGAGCAGTTCGAGAAAGTCCGCGGTGCGATGGAACTTTCCGGCGCGGACGGCATGCACACCTTCGACCAGTCGCTCATGGCGCTGGCGCGCGATGGAAAGATCAGCCGCGAGGAAGCGCTCGCACACTCGGCGAATCCCGACCTGCTGCGCATGACGTTTCAAGGCGTCGTCGTCACCGAGGCGCAGCGGATTCTGCAATCGCGCCGCTGAGTCTTCAGTTCCGCTTCAGCCAGCCATTGCGCCCCATCCACTCGGCGCAACGCGCGGGCCAGGTGGTGACTGGCTTTTCCGCGACCGGGCGCAGGCCGTAGCCGTGGCCGCCGGTGTCGTAGATGTGAAGCTCGCACGGGATTCCCGCGGCCTTTGCCGCCGTCGCGAGGAGCAGGCTGTTGCGCGGGTCGATGCGGTCGTCCCATGCGTGGACGAAAAAGAACGGCGGTGCGTTCTTCGGCACGATCACGCTTTCGCGCAGCGCGGTGGATGTGTCGTCGGTCGAATACGCGTGGTAGATCGGCGCGGCGAAGTCGGGGCGGCACGAGGCCTTGTCGATGTCATCGACGGGCGCGTAGGCGCGCTTGGCGAAATCGAGCGCGAGTTGCACGGTGAGGCAGCCGCCGGCGGAGAAGCCGAGCACGCCGATGCGCGCGGGGTCGATGCTCCATTCCTGCGCGCGGCTGCGCACGAGGCTGATCGCGCGCTGGCCGTCCATCTGCGGGATGAGCCACTTCGGCTGGAGCTTGCCGGTCGGCACGCGGTATTTCAAGACGGCGGCGGCGACGCCGATGGAGTTGAGCCACTCGGCGACTTCGGTGCCCTCGAGGTCCCACGCGAGGATGTTGAACGCCCCGCCGGGGCACACGAGCACGCAGGTGCCGTTCGCCTTGTCCTTCGGCGGGAGGAAAAGGTGAAGCTGCGGCTTGGCGACATTGGCGAGGCGGATGAGATCGCGCCCGGCGACGAGGCCCTGTCCGGGCTTGGAGGTGTTCTGTTCC
Source organism: Chthoniobacteraceae bacterium (assembly GCA_040081625.1). Taxonomy (GTDB): domain Bacteria; phylum Verrucomicrobiota; class Verrucomicrobiia; order Chthoniobacterales; family Chthoniobacteraceae; genus VFJQ01. The sequence continues at coordinate 37,843 of JBEBGD010000037.1, read as the reverse complement.
GGGCCCTCGACTTTCATTTCCCCCGGCGGTGTGCCGGGCCAGAGATCGATCACTTGCGCCGGCTCGGCGGCGAAGGCGGGAAGGGCGAGGGCGAGGAGGAGGCGGAAGTGCATGGCGCGTGTGTGTCCCAATCTTAATCCTAATCCTAATCTTAATCTCAATCCTTCCGGAGCGCCGCGCGGCGGTGAGATTAAGATTAGGATTACGATTAGGATTTCGAGCGCGTATCACACGCGCATGAACACCGACCTCGCCGCACTCCCCGGCCTCCGCGCCTTCGATCTCACCGGCCGCACCGCGCTCGTCACCGGCGGCTCAAAGGGCCTCGGTGCCGCGATGGCCGCGGGGCTCGCGAGCGCGGGCGCGGACGTGATGCTCGTGAGCCGCAATGGCGACGAGACGGCGAAGACCGCGGAGACGATCGCGACGACGTGGAAGCATCGCGCCTTCGCCTGTGCCGCCGACGTGTGCGAGCCGGCGCAGGTCGATGCGATGATCGCCGCCGCGCTGCGCGAAATGGGAAAGATCGACATCCTCATCAACAGCGCGGGCATCAACGTGCGCGGGCCGATCGAGGAGTTCCCGGTGGAGACTTACCAGCGGATCATGCGCACGAACGTGGACGGCACGTGGCTGAGCTGCCGCGCGGTGGTGCCGCACATGAAGGCGCGAGGCTCGGGCCGGATCATCAATCTCGCGAGTGCGCTCGGCCTGATCGGGCTGGCGGGCCGCACGCCTTACACCGCGAGCAAGGGCGCGATCGTGCAGCTCACGCGCACACTCGCCCTCGAGCTGGCGACGCACGCGATCACCGTGAACGCGATCTGCCCCGGCCCCTTCCTGACCGAGATCAACATCCCGATCATGAACAACGAGGAGGCGCTGCGCGCGGTCGTCGGCGCCACGGCGCTCAAGCGATGGGGGCGGATCGAGGAGATCCAGGGCGCCGCGATCTATCTCGCGAGCGACGCCGCGAGCTACGTGACCGGCGCGATGCTCTGCGTCGATGGCGGCTGGACGGCGGCGTGAGGCCGGCGTGACGCCGGCTGGGCGTTCTAATCCACGAACACGAACTCGTTCGTCTCGAAGAGCACCTGCGCGAACTTCTCCCACGCGGTGAGTGGCGCGGGTTTCGGGGGCGGCGGACCGGCGAACTGTTTCTGCGCAGACCATTCGCTGCCGGTGCCGCGGATCACGGGCGCCCAGGTGAAGCTGTCGGAGTTCGAGTCGGCGCGCGGATCGACGATGAAATCGATCGTGTCGCCGGGCTGCACCTCGACCTTCGCCACGCGCATGTCGGCGGCGGCCTTGGGCGCGACGGTCGCGCGCTTCAGCACGCCGAGCCGGCTGTGGACGATGATGGCCTCGACGCCGTCGCCGTTCGGGTCGGGGCGGCGGATGCCGTTGACGATCTCGACGCTGCCACTCATCGGCGCATTCCACCGGCGGATCGTGGCGCGCCGGCCATCGCTGCCCGCGTGGCCGCTGTCGCCGCGCAGCAGCGCCCAGCCGGTCTTCGGGTCCGGCAGTTTCGCGCCGCCCTGCCAGACATTCGAGATGAAGCGGGGCAGCGGGGTGAAGGTTACGCGCTTCGCCTCCGCATCGAAGAAGCCGTAGCCGTATTGCCAGGTCGGCGGCGGCTCGGGCTCGGGAGTGCGCGTCGCGTCCGCGGTGAGGAAGCGGACAGCGGCATCGAGCTCCGCCGGCTCGGCGCGTCGGGCGAGCACGCGCTCGTAGAGGCTCTGCACCTGCCACTCGCTGGCGTCCTTTTGATCCTTCACTTCCTTGGCCAGCGCGCGGGCCTGATCGACGACGAACGGATGATTCATCAGGAAGAGCGCCTGCTGCGGCACGGTGGTGACGAAGCGCTGCGGGGTCGAGACGTCGGGGCTGGCGAAGTCGAAGTTGCGGAAGACGCCGGGAAGGTTCTGCCGGTCGATGAGTCCATAGACGGCGCGGCGGGTCGCGTATGGCGGATTGGTGAGATCGACGGGCTGGCCGAACATTTTCTCATCGAGCTGGCCGGAGGCGGCGAGCAGGCTGTCGCGCATCGCCTCGAAGTCGAGCCGCTGGCGGTTCTGGCGCCAGAGCAGGAGGTTCTCGGGATCCTTCAGCGCGGCATCCTCGCGCGTATCGCTCGTCTGCTGCCACACGTCGGTGAGCAGGATAAGGCGGTGGAGTTTCTTGAGCGACCAGCCGTCGTCCATGAAGCGCGTCGCCAGCCAGTCGAGCAGCTCGGGATGCGTCGGCGGGTCGCCCTTTACTCCGAAGTCGCCGGGGGTGCGCACGAGGCCCTTGCCGAAATGATAGGTCCACACGCGGTTGGCGATGACGCGCGCGGTGAGGGGGTTGGCGGGGTCGGTGATGGACTTCGCGAGCTCGAGCCGGCCGCTGCCATCCTTGTAAGGCTGCGGCTTCTCCCCCGAGAGGATGCTGACAAACTGCCGCGGCACATTCTCGCCGCGCCGGCCGGGATTGCCGCGGACGAAGATGTAGGGCTGAACGGGCTGCGGACGATCGCGCAGGATCATCGCGCGCGGCGGCGCTCCGGCGGTGGTGTAGAGCGCGGAAATTTTGACATCGAGCTTGGTGGCCTGCTCGGTGTCCTTGCGCAGCATCACGCGGCGCAGTGTCTGGCGGTCGAGCGCGGCGAGGGCGACGGGCGTGCCGGTGGCGACGCTGGCGAGCAGCGAGTAGTCGGCGGCTTTCTTCGCGAGGAAGGCGTCGAGCTCGCCTTCGCGCTTCGCGAGTTCGGTCTCGTATTTGGCGGCGGCCTCGGCGTCGGCGACGGCCTTGCCGATCTGCGGGAGGTCGGCGGGTTCCTCGCTCGAGGCGAGGATGCCGTGGAGCGCGTAGTAGTCCTTTTGCGAGAGCGGATCGAACTTGTGATCGTGGCAGCGCGCGCAGGCGACGGTGATGCCCATGAGCCCGCGCGAGATGACGTCGATCCGGTCGTCGATGATGTCGTTGATGTTGTTGAGGAATCTGCGGCCCACGAGCAGGAAGCCCATCGCGGCGAGGTCGGGATGGTCCGCGGCGACGAGCTTGTCCGCGGCAAGCTGGAGCGTGATGAACTTGTCGTAGGGCAGGTCCTCGTTGAAGGCGCGGATGACCCAGTCGCGATACGTGTAGGCGAAGGGATACCGCCGCTCCTCGCCGCCGGCGAGGTAGCCCTTTGTGTCGGCGTAGCGGGCGACATCGAGCCAATGCCGCGCCCAACGCTCGCCGTAGTGCGGCGAGGCGAGCAGGCGATCGACGACCTTCGCGAAGGCGTCGGGCGACTTGTCATTCTCGAACGCGGTCACTTCCTCCGCGGTCGGCGGCAGGCCGATGAGATCGAAGGTCGCGCGGCGGATGAGCGTGCGTTTGTCCGCCTTCGGCGAAAGCGCGAGGCCGCTCTTCTTCAGCTCGGTGGAGATGAAGGAGTCGATCGCGTTCCCGGCGCCGGGGGGCGTGACCTTCTTGACCGGCTGATAAGACCAGTGCTGCTTCGCGAGTTCCAGCGCGCCGGGCGTGGCGGGCTTTTCGGTTTTCGGCCACGGCGCGCCCATCGCGACCCATTGCTCGAGCGCCTCGATGTCCGCCGCGGGCATCTTCGGTTTGCGCTCCGGCATCTTCGCCGCGTCGCCGATGTGCTTGATGGACTGGATCAGCGAGCTCTCGCCCGGCTTGCCGGGGATGAGCACGGGCCCGAGGTCGCTGCCCTTGAGCAGCGCGGAGAGTGAATCGACGCGAAGCTCGGCCTTCTGCTTGTCCGGGCCGTGGCACGAGTAGCACTGCTCGGCGAGGATCGGGCGCACCTTCTTCTCGAAGAACTCGATCTGGTCCGGCGTCGGCACGGGCGCGGCGAGCGCCGCGGTGGTGATGATGAGAAGTGTCAGCGTGAGCTGGCGCATGGTCGTCCGAGTCTAATCCAGCGTTGCGGACTTGGCTTAGGTTTTCCAAACCACGCCATCGCCGCGGCGGCGCCCGCCCGCGACGAAGCTGGGCCGCCCCGCATCGCGTTTGTGCACCGCCGCCACGAAACCGAGTTCAGCCGCGCCGCAGCTGCGCCCACCTGCCACGAATATGCGTCCCTCTATAATGCAACCGTGGCCCGCCGCATCGAAACTGCAAACCGCCCCGGCGCGGCTGTGCATCAATGCCACGAAACGGTGCACAAATTTCACGCGGTTGTGTTCAAATTCAACGAATTGAAGTCACAAATAACGTAAACAACCCGTAACCCCGCCCGCGAGCGTCCTATTCGACCCCGCTCGACTCGCCCGGCGACGCGCCCACCCTTCGCATAAAACAGCACGCCCGAGAGCCCATTTCGCGCTTGGCTCCCGCCCGCTCTTATCCGAAAAGCCTCGCTGTCCGCGGAAGCAAAATCCGTCTTATGCGAGCCTTATCCCACCACTCCACTGAACCGCGCGTTTCGCTGAATTCAGAGTTGGGCGTTGCTACCCGTCTCCTGTGAACGAACGATGCACGAATCTGTCTTGCGAGACTACTTCCTCGGCACAGCCGACATCGCGACTCTACGCGCCGACTTGCAGGGTGCGGTCACGCAAACCAGTCACGACGTTTTTAGCCAGCACGTCATCAGCATGGACACCGACTGTGACGTATCCGCTGCTCATCTCGTCAGCCTTTGCGACGCCGTCCTCGCAGGGCAGCTTCCGGCAGCAGACCTCAGCGTGATCGCCTTCTGCCTTGTGGCGTCTGACCACTTCCAGTGGGACACCGCCACACCCGAAGGCAACCTCATCGGCGAGACGCTCGACGATTGGGACTCGCCCGAAATCAATTATCCGCTCAACGTCCAGACAGTCGCCACGTTCCGTCATCGACTCCTCACCGGAGAGGACACTTTCAGCCGTGGAGACATTCCAAAGAAACAACCGAAAACCCGGAACGCCTAGGCGCTGCAGCGAACTCGCCTGCGCGTCGCTGAGCTTTGGGTCGTTGTATCCAACGACTTCGCGCAGGTGCGCTACTCGTGCCGCAGCGATTCGATCGGGTCGAGGTTCGCGGCCTTGTAGGCGGGGTAGCTGCCGAACACGACGCCGACGAGCGAGCAGATGACCAGACCGATGACGGCCCAGTCGGCGGGGAAGGCCGGTGGGAGCTTGAGGAGATAGATCGCGAGCGCATTCGCGCCGGCCATGCCGAGCAGCACGCCGGTGAGCCCGCCAATCTGGCAGAGCACGACGGCTTCGACGATGAACTGCACCATGATGTTCCGTTTCCGCGCGCCGATCGCGCGGCGGATGCCGATCTCGCGGGTGCGCTCGGTCACGCTCACGAGCATGATGTTCATGATGCCGATGCCGGCGGCGATGAGCGAGATGGAGCTGACCAGCGCGAGCCCGGTGCGCACGGCGAAGGTGACGCGCTGGAACTGCTGGATCATCGAGTCGCTCGAGACCATCTCGAAGTCCTCCTCCTCGCCCGGCGGCACCTTGCGGATCGCGCGGAGGATGCCGCGGGATTGCTCCATCGTCTCGATGAAGGCGCCGGGGCTGGGGGCCTGCACGAGGATCGAAACGTCGCGCCGGCGACCGTAGGTGTTGAGGCCGGTGGTGATCGGGATGACGCACAGTCCTCGTTCCTGCTCGCTGGATGAAGCCTGCTGCAGCACTCCTACGACCGTGAAGGTGAGCGCTGCATGTTTGATCCGCTCGCCGACTGCCGAGCCGCGCTGGAAGAGCGCGAGTGCGACGCTTTCACTGAGCACGCACACGTTGCGAGCGGAGGCGACGTCGCTCTCGAGCAACGCGCGTCCCTCGATGACGGTCCAGTTCGCGGCGGGGAAGACCTCGGGTGTGGCGCCTTCGATCTGCACATTCGGCGGGGTCTTCGAGAAACGAGAGGTGAGCTCGACCGAGCCGATGTGTGACGAGCGCAGGCCGACGTGCCCGGCGAGCGTGGCCTTCTTTTGAAAGGCCTGGGCGTCCGCGAGTGTGATCTGTTTCCGGCGCAGGTAGCGCATGAAGCCCTCCGGTCCGCCGAAGTAGGCGCCGGGCATTCGCTGGATGATGAAGGTCTGGCCGCCGAGCTGCCCGAGCTCGCCCTCGATCTTGTTTTTCATCGCGCGCATCGCGGTCATGACGAGGATGATCGAGAAGACGCCGACGAGCACGCCGAGCAGGGTGAGCGCCGAGCGGAGCTTGTGCGCGGTGAGCGCCTCGAGCGCCATGCGGACGCTTTCGCGGAATTCGATCAGCGTGCGCTTCATCTACTCGTTGCGAAGGGCCTCCACCGGGGTGAGCCGCGCCGCGCGCCATGCGGGGAGAAAGCCGGAGACGATGCCGGTGACGAGCGCGACACCGAGGGCGAGCAGCACGATGCCCGGCGAGAGTGTGAGCGTGGAGAGGAAGCGCTTCGCAAACTCGACCAGGCCGCGCGCGATGAGCAGCGCGATGAAACCGCCGAGCAGCGAGACGCTCGCGGCTTCGATGAGAAACTGGAGCAGGATCGTGCGCCGCCGTGCGCCGAGCGCCTTGCGCAGCCCGATCTCGGCGGTGCGCTCCGCGACCGAGACGAACATGATGTTCATGATCCCGATGCCGCCGACGAAGAGCGAGAGGCCGGTGATGAAAAATCCGGACGTGGCGATGACGGCGGAGACCTGCCGGAAGCGCTCGAGCAATGCCTCCTGCTGATTGATTGCGAAATCGTCGGGCTGGCCGGGCGGCACGCGGCGCACCTTGCGCAGCAGTCCGCGCAGTTCCTCGCGCACCGCGTCGAGTCGCGCGGTGTCGCCGACCTTGACCTGGATGGTGCAGCTCGGGTCGTAGCGGAAGCCGGCGGTCATTTTGCCAATCGGGATGATGACCTGGCTGTCGAGGTTGATCTGCCCGAGCACGCTGCCGCGTTTTTCGATAATGCCGATGACTTCGAGCGACTGCGTGCCGATTCGCAGATTCTTGCCGAGCGGCAGTTCGTTGAGGAAGACATTCTCCGCGATGTCCGAGCCGATGATGCACACGTCGCGGTTCGCATACGCCTCGGCCTTGGTCATGAATCGGCCGGCGGAGAGCGTGATTCCGCCGGTGATGACGTATTGTTCGTTCGTGCCGGTGAGGATGACCATGCTCGAGCTGCGGTCCTTGTAGCGCACGGCGTCGATGCCGTGCATGACGGTCGGCGCGATGCCTTGCACATTGCCGAGCCCGCGCTCGACGGCGCGGACCTGCGCGAGCGTGATCTTGCTCCGCTTTTGCGTGGCTTCCCATTTCCTGTCGGAGTCGATGAACCACTCGCGCTGATCAACGTGCAACACGTCGGTGCCGAGGAAGGAGATCGCTTCGCGAAACGAGGAGTCGAGCGCCTGGATGGCCGTGGCCATGAGCGTGACGGTGACGATGCCGATGACGATGCCGAGCGTGGTGAGGACCGAGCGCAGCAGATTACCGCGGATCGCCTCCGAGGAGATGCGCAGCCCCTCGACGAACTCGGTGCGAAGCTTCATTCGCTCGGCGCGTCGCTTTCCACGAGCCCGTCGCGGATGCGGATGATGCGGCGTGCGTGGCGCGCGACGTTTTCCTCATGGGTGACGACGATGATCGTGTTGCCCTTCGCGTGCAGAGCGTCAAAGAGCTCGAGGATCTCAGTGCCGGTGCGCGAGTCGAGGTTGCCGGTGGGTTCGTCGGCGAGGAGGATCGATGGGTTGTTCACGAGCGCGCGGGCGATGGCGACGCGCTGCCGCTGGCCGCCGGACATTTCATTCGGGCGATGCGTCACGCGATCGGCGAGGCCGACGTGCCGCAGGGCGCCGAGCGCGATCTCGCGGCGTTCATCGACATCCATGCCGGCATAGACGAGCGGGAGTTCGACGTTTCGCAGCGCGGTCGAGCGCGCGAGCAGGTTGAAGGTCTGGAAGACGAAGCCGATCTCGCGGTTGCGGATGTCAGCCAGTTCGTCGTCGTCCATTTCGCCGACGTTGTGGTTGTTGAGTTCGTAGATGCCGGAGCTGGGAGTATCGAGGCAGCCGAGCACGTTCATCAGCGTCGATTTGCCCGAACCGGACGGGCCCATGATGGCGACGTATTCGCCGCGCTCGATGCCGAGCGAGACGCCGCGCAAGGCGTGAACGGTCTCGCTTCCCATGTCGTAGGAGCGGCAGATGTCGGTGAGGCTGATGAGGCTCACTTCGCGTCCTTCTTCTCCGCGGCGGTCGTCACCTTCTTGCCGTCCTCGAGATCCTTGGCCACCGCCTTGTATCCGCCGGAGATGATCTGCCGCCCCTCGGCGAGACCCTCGACGATCTCGAAGTAATCGTTGTCGCTGATGCCCGTCTTCACCGGCACCATCACAGCGCGGTCGCCCGCGAGTGCGAAGACGACCTCGACCGGCTTCAGCGGCTCGCCCGGTTTCGCCGGGGTCTTCGGGAGGCGAGTGGTGACGGCCTGGATCGGGACGCTCAGCACGGCCTTGCGCGAGCGCGTCTCGATCTCTGCGGTCACGCTCATGCCCGGGCGAAAGGTTTCTTTGTCGTCGATGCGGATGCGCACCTCGAACTTCGGCGCTTCCAGCGACTGCGAACTGCCGGAGGAACTGCTGCCGCCCGGTCCGAACGGTGAGCTGCGCGTGGCGTTGGCGATGGCGGTGACGGTGCCCTTGAACTTGCGATCCTTGAACGCATCCACCTCGAGCCGGACGTTCTGGTCGGGCGCGATGAGAACGACGTCGATCTCGCTGATGTCCACGCGCGCTTCCATCACATCGAGATCGGCGAGCGTCATGATCTCGGTGCCCATGTTGAAGGAGGTGCCGAGCACGCGTTCGCCGAGCTGCGAGCGCAGCCGGATGATGGTGCCGTCGATCGGCGAAGTGATCGTCGTCTTCGAGAGATCGTCCTCCGCCTTGTCGAGGGCGAAGCGGGCCTGATCGACCTGGTGCTTGGTGTTCGCGAGCCGCAGCTTGGCGATCTCGAATGCGGTTCGCATGTCCTGCAGTTCTTTCGCGGGAATGAGCCGGCTCTTGGAAAGCTCGACGTTGCGATTCAAGTCCGCGTCGGCCTTCGCAAACTCCGCCTCCGCCTGGCTCACGCTGCCGAGCGCGAACTTGTAGCTGGCCTCCGCGGAGTTGCGGCTCGCCTTGTAATTGTCGGGCTTGATCTGCACGAGCAGGTCGCCCTTCTTCACCGTCTGCCCCTCGACGACCGGCAGCGCGATGATCTCGCCCGCGACCTCCGGGCTGATGAGCACCTGCGTCGCGGGCTGGACACGTCCATTGGCGACGACCAGCTCGGTCAGGTCGCGTCGCGCGACTCGATCGACCGTCACCGCGATGAGTTCGTTCGGCTTTCGCAGGAACCAGAACGCCGCGCCGCCGCCGAGAGCGACGATCAACGCGAGGACGATGGTGAGATTGCGACGGCGTTTCCTGTGCTTGGGCATTGGGGGCGAAAGAGTCATTTGCAGCGCGCGCGGTTACGCGAAATCAGGCGGGGTCGTGTGGCTCTCGGCGGCTGGAGATTTCATCCGCGTTGCGATAGCAGGCGGCATGGTGGCGGGCAATGGTGGCACGGCGCCTATCCCCGGCGAGAATCGAACTCGCATCAGCGGTTTAGGAAACCACTGTTCTATCCATTGAACTACGGGGACGAAGCCGCGCGGAAAGTAACGGGGACGCGCGGCGACTCAAGCCGGGCTTTGATGCGCGCGGCGCGCGAGCAGGCTCTGCCACTTCGCGATGAGGCGGCGAAGGCCGGAATCGAGGTCGAGCGCTGCTGTTTCTTCTCCGGTGAACCAGCGCAACTCGTGGCTCTCGTCGCTGAGCGCGAACGCGGCTTCGTCCGGCGCGATGAGCATGTAGCGCACGTCGAAGTGCTCGTGCGCAGGTTCGGCGCCGTGCGCGGGGATGGCGTGGATGTCGAGATCGAACGGGCGCGGCGATGCGAGGATCAAGCCTGTGATTCCCGATTCCTCGAGCGCCTCGCGCTGCGCGACACGGGCGACATGTTCATCGCCGTCGCAGTGGCCTCCGAACTGCAGCCAGCGATCGAGCTTCCGATGATGATGCATCAGGGCGCGTGAGCCATCGGCGCTGACGACGAGCGCGCTGCCGGTGAAGTGGCCGGGGAAACTCGTCCGCAGGAAGCAGTCGGGCGCCAAGTCGAGCAGCGCGAGCATCCGGTCGCGGAAGAGCACCTCGTCGGGGCGCTGCGCGAGGTCGAGGTCGGCGAGTTGTTGGCGGAAGTCGGAGCGGGTCATGGGCAGGAAAGTGAATCGGTGATTGCTTGTCGCACCCAGTTTAATTGCGGCAGAAGGGTTGACTGAACCGTGAAAGCTCCCGCCCTCGCCTTTCTCCCCATCGCCACCGTCCTGCTCGCCGCGGAGCCGCCGATCCCTGCGAAGCCCGAATACAACCGCGACGTGCGGCCGATCCTCGCGGACGCCTGCTTCCGCTGCCATGGCTTCGACAAGAACACGCGCGAGGCCGATCTACGCCTCGACGTGCGCGAGGCGGCGGTGGCGAAGATCGACGGCATTTTCCCGATCATGCCCGGCAAACCCGCGGACAGCGAGGTGTGGCGGCGCATCACCGCGAGCGACAAGGACGACCTGATGCCGCCGGCAAAGGAGCACCGGCAGCTCTCGGCGCGGGAAAAGGAAATCCTCAAGCGCTGGATCGAGCAGGGTGCGGAGTATCAGCCGCACTGGGCCTACATCGCGCCAGCGAAGGCCGCGCCGCCCGATGTGAAGCAGGCGGGCTTTGTGCGCGGTGCCATCGATCAGTTCGTGCTCGCCCGGCAGCAGCGCAGCCTCGGGCTCGAGCACGCCGGTGAAGCCGATCGCGCCACGCTCGCGCGGCGGCTTTACCTCGATCTGCTCGGGCTCCCGCCGACGCCTGCGGAGGTCGATGCATTCGCGAAGGACGCCGCGCCGGATGCTACCGGGAAGCTCGTGGAGAAGCTGCTCGCTTCGCCGCAGTTTGGCGAGCGCATGGCGGTGTGGTGGCTCGATCTCGCGCGCTTCGCCGACACGATCGGTTACCACTCCGACAACCCGCACGATGTGTGGCCGTATCGCGATTACGTGATCGCGGCCTTCAACGAGAACAAGCGCTTCGACCGCTTCACGCTCGAGCAGATCGCCGGGGACCTGCTGCCGGATGCGACGCTCCAGACGCGGGTCGCCTCGACCTTCAACCGCCTGAACATGCGCACGCAGGAAGGCGGCGCGCAGCCGAAGCAATACGAGGCGAAGACCGTGACCGATCGCGTAAAGGCCATCGGCACCGTGTGGCTCGGGCAGACGTTCATGTGCGCCGAGTGCCACGATCACAAATTCGATCCCGTCACGGCGCGCGACTTCTACGCGCTTGGCGCGTTCTTCGCCGACGTGAAGGAGACGCCGATCGGGCGCGAGGAGGAGACCATCATCGTGGCGGACGATGCGACGCTCGCGAAGCTCAAGTCACTCGACGAAGCGCTCGCGAAAACCCGCGCGAAGCTGGCCGAGCGCGTGAAGGTGACCGAACCGGAGCAGCCGTTTTGGGAGTTCGATCTCAACGAGCGCATCGGCAGCAACCCGAAGGAGCACGGCATTCCGAAGGATCTCGTTGCGGCGCTGAAGGTCGAGAAGGCGAAGCGCAATCCAAAGCAAAAGCAGGCGCTCGACGACTACATCCAGCGCAATCACCCGCTGCTCGCGCCGGTCCGGAAGGCGCTCGATGCGGCGGAGGTGGAGCGGAAGCGGTTTTTCGATCCGCTACCGAAGACGATCGCGACCGTGAGCACGGCGCCGGAGTTTCGCACCGTGCGCCTGCTGCCGCGTGGCGACTGGATGAAGGAAGACGGCGAGGTGGTGCTGCCGACGATGCCGGCGTATCTCGATGCGAAGTCGGGCGACGCAGCGAATGCGACCCGGCTGACACGGCTCGATCTCGCGAAGTGGCTCGTGGCTCGGAACAATCCGCTGACGGCGCGCGTGGTCGTGAACCGGTTGTGGAAGCAGTTCTTCGGCATCGGGCTTTGCAAGACGCTCGATGACCTTGGCACGCAGGGCGAACTCCCTCCGAACCAGGCGCTGCTCGACTGGCTTGCTTGCGAGTTCATGGACAGCGGGTGGGATGTGAAACACATCGTGAAACTCATGCTCACAAGCGGCGCGTATCGGCAGTCATCGGTGCCGACGAAAGCACTCGTGCAGCGCGATCCCGAGAACCGCGCAGTGACGCGGGCGGGCCGCTGGCGGCTCGACGCGGAGTTTCTGCGCGACAACGCGCTGAGCGTCTCCGGTCTGCTCGTGCAGAAGCTCGGCGGGCCGAGCGTGAAGCCGTATCAACCGGCCGGCTATTGGGAGAACTTGAACTTCCCCGTGCGCGAGTGGGCGAATGACAAGGGACCCGACCAGTGGAGGCGCGGTCTCTACACGTGGTGGCAGCGCAGCTACCTACACCCCGCGCTGATGGCGCTCGATGCGCCGAGCCGCGAGGAGTGCACCGCCGAGCGCGTCCGCTCGAACATCCCGCAGCAGGCGCTCGTGCTGCTCAATGATCCGACCTACGTCGAAGCCGCGCGCGCCTTTGCAGGGCGCATCATCGCGGAAGGCGGCGACGACACCGACGAACGACTCGCGTGGGCGTGGCGGCAGGCGACGCAGCGCGAAGCGAAGCCGGACGAACTCGCGCTGATCGCGAAGCTTTTCGAGGACCACAAACAATCGTTCGCGGAAGACGCCGCCGGGCGGGGGACGTTGCTGAACACCGGCTACGCGCCCGCGCCGAAGGATGCGAATCCGACCGAACTCGCCGCGTGGACGAGTGTCGCGCGCGCGCTGCTGAACCTGCACGAGACGATCACACGATCATGAACCTCGAGCAGACGCGCCGCACGTTCCTCGGTCGCACCGCGCAGGGCGTCGGTGCGGTGGCGCTCGCGTCGTTGCTGGGTCAGCGGAAATTGCTCGCGGCGACCGGCGCTGCACCGCTGGGTTTCAAGCCGAAGGCGAAGCGCGTGATCTGGTTGTCGATGGCGGGCGGGCCGTCGCATCTCGAGCTGTTCGACTTCAAGCCGAAGCTCGCCGCGATGGATGGCATGCCGATGCCGGAAAGCATGACGGCGGGGCAGCAGGTCGCGCAGCTCCAGGGACAGAAGCTCGTGTGCTTCGGGCCGCAGTCGAAGTTCCGCCGCTACGGCCAGTGCGGCGCCGAGCTCTCGGAGCTATTTCCCGGCATCGGCGCGGTGGCCGATGAGATCTGCATCGTGCGCTCAATGACGAGCGAGGCAATCAACCACGATCCGGCGCACACGTTCATCAACACGGGTTCGCAACTGCCGGGCAAGCCGTCAATGGGCTCGTGGGTGACGTATGGGCTCGGGAGCGATGCGGAGGATTTGCCGGGCTTTGTCGTGCTCGTCTCGACCGGGCCGGGCCGCACGCCACAGCCGATCTCGGTGCGGCAATGGTCGGCCGGATTCCTGCCGAGTCGGTTCCAGGGTGTGCAGCTTCGCGGGAAGGGTGATCCGGTGCTGTATCTGCAAAATCCGGGCGTCAGTCGCGCGCAGCAGGGCGACATCATCCGCACGGTGAATGCGCTCAATGCAAAGCGTGATGCGCTCGTCGATGATCCGGAGATCGCGACGCGGATCGCGCAATATGAGATGGCCTTCCGGATGCAGGCGAGCGTGCCAGAGCTGACCGATCTCCGCGACGAATCGCAGTCCACGCTCGATCGCTACGGCTGCGCACCGGGTGACGGATCGTTCGCATCGAACTGCCTTCTCGCGCGGCGGCTCGCGGAGCGAGGCGTGCGCTTCATCCAGCTCTATCATCGCGACTGGGATCACCACAGCCTGCTGCGCGAGGAGCTGCCGCTGCGGGCACGCGAGACTGATCGCGCGTGTGGAGCTCTGATCACGGATCTCAAGCAGCGCGGAATGCTCGACGAGACGCTGGTCGTGTGGGCGGGGGAATTTGGTCGGACGCCGATGTCGCAGTCGAACAAAGGTTCGCCGGGGCGCGACCATCACAACAAGGGCTTCTCGATCTGGCTCGCCGGCGGTGGCGTGCGCGGCGGGATGAGCTATGGCGCGACCGATGAACTCGGCTACGCGGCGGTGGAGAATGTCGTCAGCGCCCACGATCTGCACGCGACGATGCTGCACCTGCTCGGCATCGATCACCGGCGTTTCAGCGTCAAAGTGCAGGGGCTCGAATCCAAACTCACCGGTGTAGAGCCGGCACGCGTGCTCCATCCAATTCTCACATGATCCCGCCATCGACTTTCACCCGCCGCGCCTTCCTCGGCCGCACCGCCCAGGGCCTCGGCGGCCTCGCGCTTACCTCGCAACTGCTCGGCGCGGAGGCTTGGCGTGGTGTGCTCGGCCAGCCGCATTATGCCGCGAAAGCGAAGCGCGTGATCTGGCTCACGATGGCGGGCGGGCCTTCGCACCTCGAGACGTTCGACGACAAACCGAAGCTGCGCGAACTGCACGACAAGCCGATGCCGGGGAGTTTCACGAAAGGCCAGCAACTCGCGCAGCTCCAGGGTTCGCGCGATTCGCTCAAGTGCTTTGGCCCGCAGTGGGAATTCAAGAGCTTCGGCCAGTGCGGCGCGCGGATGTGCGAACTCTTCCCGCATCTCGGCAGCATCGCGGATGAAATCGCGATCATCCGCTCGATGCAGACGGAGGCGATCAACCACGATCCCGCGCACTGCTTCATCAACACCGGCTCGTCGATCCCCGGACGCCCGAGCATGGGCTCGTGGCTCACGTATGGACTCGGCGCGGACGCGGAGGAGCTGCCCGGTTTCGTCGTGCTCACGTCGTCGGGGAAGGGCGGGCAGAATCAGCCGATCTCGGTGCGGCAGTGGTCGAGCGGATTTCTGCCGACGCGTTTTCAAGGCGTTCACCTGCGCAGCAAGGGCGACCCGGTTTTGTATCTCGGCAATCCCGCCGGCTACTCGCGCGCGATGCAGGGCGACGTGGTGCAGACGGTCGGTGCGCTGAATGCAAAATTCGACGCGGTCGCCGATGATCCCGAGATCGCGACGCGCATCGCGCAATACGAGATGGCTTTCAAAATGCAGGCGAGCGTTCCGGAGCTGACGGACATGGCGGCGGAGCCGAAGAACATTCTCGACCTCTATGGCTGCGCTCCGGGCGACGGCAGCTTCGCGTCGAACTGCCTGCTCGCACGGCGGCTCGTCGAGCGCGGCGTGCGCTTCATCCAGCTCTATCACAAGGATTGGGATCACCACGGCGGCGTGAAGGACGGCATCCAATACAAGGCGCTCGAGATCGATCGCGCGTGCATGGCGCTGATCAGCGACCTCAAGCAGCGCGGGATGCTCGACGACACGCTCGTCGTGTGGGCGGGAGAGTTTGGCCGCACGCCGATGAGCCAGGGCGGAAGCGGGCGCGATCATCACATGCTCGCGTTCACGGTGTGGTGCGCGGGTGGCGGGATCAAAGGCGGTGTGCAATGGGGCGCGACCGACGAACTCGGCTATCGCTCGGTGGAAAATGTCGTCAGCGTCCACGATCTTCACGCCACGATGCTCCATCTCCTCGGCATCGATCACACGCGGCTGATCTTCCGGCTGCAAGGCCGCGACTACCGGCTCACGGATGTCTTCGGCAAGGTCGTGAAAGGCGTCCTCGCGTAACGCGCCCGACGTCTGCCGCGCCCGCCGATGCCGGCGACCGGAGTCGTTACGCTGCGCTCTGTCCGCCCGGCAGTCCGAACACGTTCGAGCCCCAGTAGTCGATGATCTCGAGCGACTGAAAGCGGAACACGATGAGCAGCGCGTCGTTGAGCGTGATGTTCAGCTTCTTCGCGATGCTCTGGAGCGGTTCGGCGCCGTTCACGGCGGTGGCGAAGCGCGCTTCCATGTCGTTGAGCTTGAGCCGCTGCACCAACTCGTAGCCTTTGCGGGTGTAAGCCGGGCTGCCATTCGGATCGGGGCGCTGATGCGCGGCGAGTGACTCAAATTTCACGTGGCGCAGACTCGCGAGTGCCCAGTTATCCGGATCCTCGGGCGTCGGCGGGACGTTCTTTGCGTAGTCGGGGAACTGCGCGAGATCCTCGAATTCGAAGCTCACACGCCCGGCGGTCCACAAGTTTGCGAACAGTCGCTGTCCGTGATCGCGCGTGATCTGCACGACATCCTCGTGCGCGAAGCCGCCGCGCATCGAGAGGAACAAAAAGACAGGGCATGCCGTCGCGTGCTGCGCGATTTGCGCGTCGATGATCATGCCGAGATTCGTCTGCCCGAGGATCGTCTGCGAGTCGCGGCAGTAGAGCGGGAAATTGCGCGTGGTCGCGAACATGAACTTCCCGTCGTTGACGAAAAGCTCGACCGGAAAGCGGTTGAGAAAGAAGCGCAGCACGCCGGTGAGTTGGTCGCTCCACGCCATGCGGAGCGCCTGGACCAGCGAGAAAATCCCCGTGTGGCCGGAATACACCATCCGGTTCGCATCGTAGAAAAGGAGCTGCTTCGCGGGATTCGGCAGGAAGCGATGCTTCGCGAGCGTCGAACTCAACGCGTCGAGCAGCGCGTCGGACGAGGGCGGCTTCGGCAGCACCTTGAGCACGTTTTTGTAACGGCTCTCGAAAATCTCCGCGCGTCCGTTGTTCGCCAGCACGATCACCGGCACCCGCGCGGTCGTCTGGTCATTGAGCAGGCGGTAGCAGATCGCTTCGCCATCCATGTCGGGCATCGTGTCGTTCATCACGATGATGTCCGGCTGCGCGAGGTTGAAGCGGTCGAACGCATCGGCGCCCTTTTGTGCAACGAGCACGTCCACGTTGTTGAAGTTCTGCGCGACGACGTTCTCTGTGAGCTTCGACATCGCGAGGCTGTCGTCGATGACCAGGACTTTTTGTGACATGTGCTAGGCGGTAAGTTGGGCGGCTGGTTACGCAGGTTTTGCACCCGCAGGGGCGGAAAGTGCCGGGCGCCACGCGCGGTGTCAATGCTTGAGGCGGACGAGTTTGGGCGGCTTGGCGGCATGCATCGGAGACGCTTGAATGGAGGGGATGAAACGCCTCGCCATCCTCCTTCCGTTGATTTCAGCAGCGTTCGCGCTCGAGCCGCAGCGCGTCGAGGTGTCACGCGACCTCTGGGTTTCCGCGTATGAATCGGAGCGCGAAGGCAGCAACGGCGGGTCGCCCAAGCTCAAGCTCAAGGGCATCCAGGAGTTCTTCCTGATCGACTTCGATCCAGTGCCGCTGCGCGGCAAGCGTGTGGTCCGGGCGCAACTTCACGTTCATGGCGAAGGGCCGGAGACGCTCGGACGGATCACGGTCTCGACGATCGCGGAGGAGTGGGTCGAGGGGAAGGGGACCGGCTATACGACGACGCCGGGGGCGAGTAGCTTCGCGTGGGCGCGCACCGGCGAGCAGCGCTGGAAGGACGCGGACATCACTGGCGCTATCAACGGCAACGGGGGATCGGTCTGGGGGTTCGGCGACCCGTCGCCACGGGATGCCGAGGGCTGGCAGGTGATCCCGATCGACCCGTCCGTCGCGCAAGCGCGGCTCGACGGGTCCGGCTATGGCTTCTGCGTGATGGACGACGTGGGCAGCGAATACACGCGCAACGGCAACACGATCGACTACCGGCATTCTCTGAATCGATACGTCGCCAGTCGCGACGACAAGAGGAGAACCGCGCCGTATTTCACGCTCTGGCTCGAAACCGGCGATGCCGGGCATCGCACCATCGGTGCCGCGGCCGGGCGCGACAGCGTGCGCCCCGCCAAGCTGCCGGCTTCGTCAAAGTCGCCGCTCCCCGCGTCGCCGATCGCGGGACGCGACGAGTTCGGCGAGCCTCTCACGACGCTAGAGTTCTTCGCGGCGCGGAATGAAGCGATCGGTTTCTCGCTCGAGGCTTCGCCCGAAAAAATGGCGAGCGACTTGAAGGTCTCGCGGTTCGCGATGCCGAAAGTCGCGGAGCACGTCGATCCGCTCCTGCCGGCGGGCGATGGAGCATTCATCGAGATCTACGTGCCGAAGGACGCGAAGGCCGGGCGCCACCCGGGGACGCTGCGCATCGGCGGACGCGACGTTCCCTTCGCGGTGACGGTCTGGAACTTCACGCTGCCCGACCGGCTCTCGTTCATCCCGCAGATGAATTGCTATGGCCTGCCGGGGCACGAGCGCGATTACTACCGGCTCGCGCACGAGCATCGCACCACGCTCAACCATCTGCCCTACGGCTGGACCGGACGCGTGGACCAGAAGTGCGCCCCGAAGATCGACGCCGCCGGCTTGTGGGATTGGAGCGCGTGGGATGCTGAGTTCGGGGCGCTGCTCGACGGCTCCGCCTTCGCCGACCTGCCGCGCGGCGCTGTGCCGGTCGATGCGTTCTATCTGCCCCTGAATGAAAACTGGCCGATGGATCACGAGAGGCATTTCCGCGGCGGCTACTGGATCGAGTCGGCTTACGACGATGGCTATTGGCGCGAGTTCCGCGACGCGGCGGGAAAGTTCGCGGAGCACTTCGCGGCGAAGAAGTGGACCGAGCCGGTCTTCGAGTTCTACCTGAACAACAAGGTCTATTTCAAACGCGACCGTGGCAACCGATGGGACGCGACTTCGGCGGCATGGATACTCGATGAGCCGGTGAACACGCAGGATTTCTGGGCGCTGCGACGCTTCGGCGTCGAGTTCTGGCGTGGCGTCGCGGCGCATCCGGGCGCGCGGTTTGCGTTTCGTGCCGACATCTCGCGGCCGGAGTGGCAGCGCGATCTGCTCGATGGCGTGACGAGTGTGGAGATCGTGAGCGGCGTGCTCCGCACGTATCGCGATCGCGTCATCGGGCGCGCGGAGCGGTTCGGCAATCACGTCTATATGTATGGCTCCGCGAACCGCATCGGCACGCCAAACATCATGCCCGCCGCGTGGTGCGTGGAGACGTGGGCGCTCGGCGCCGATGGCGTCGTGCCGTGGCAGACCATCGGCAAGGCCGACGCGTGGACGAAGCCGGACGATCTCTCGCTCTTCTACCCGACGCCCGATGGCCCGATGCCGAGCCTGCGGCTGAAATCCTTCCGTGCCGGCGAGCAACTCGTCGAATACCTCACGATGTTCTGCGAACTTTCGGGCGGGAGCCGCGCGAGCGTCGGAGCCGCGGTGCTCGCGGAGCCGGGAATGCGCGCGAGCTTGAAAAAGAAATCCGAAGCCGACGCGGGCAGCTCGCTCTTCGGCGCGGAAGCGCACGCCTCGTTCAGGTCGCTGCGTCTGCGGCTCGGTGCATGGCTCGATGCGAAGGCTCCCGTCCCGCGCGAGCGCTGGCACGATCCGCGGCCCGGCCCGCGCGATCCGGCGAAGGTTCGCGAGATCGTGCCGCTACCGGCGCCGCAGATGTGAACTAACTGATCAGAAGCAACCGCGGCGGCTCTCCGACGAGCGTCGCGGGAGCGCGGTGGATGCACGGCGGGACGGGACTTCCAGGCCAGTCCACGGCGATGCGCCACAGATTGCCGATGCCGAAGCAAAAGGGCCGCGCGCCGGAGTTGGCGGCGTAGTGGAGATCGTAGCAGTGCTCGTTCAGGTATTCGCGGAATGCCTCGTCGTCGTTGCCGCCGAAGCGCGCGAGAAGCTCGGCGCGGGTCTCCGGGACATCCACGCGCCGCCGCGCCTCGTCGTTGCGCAGCCCCTCGCTCGCCGCTCCGTGATAAGTGCAAAGCCACGTATCGGTTTCCACCGGCGCGCTGTCGGCGTGAAAGGAAAACACGTCCGTCGATACCGGTCCCGGATCATCGTCGTGCGGATAGCCGTGGATGCAATTGAGCACCGGATCGCGGCCGTGCTCGCGCAGCAGCCGCTGATCTTCGAGCAGAAACTCGATCGCCTCCCGGCCCGCCGCACTCACGGCGAGACTGTTCAATCGTTCTGCGTCGAGCGCGACGATCCCTTCGCCCGCGCCGAGCCGCTCCACCACTTCGCCGAAGCCGCCCGGCAACGTGCGCCGCCAGCACAGCGCATTGACGCCGCCCTCGAAAGGCGTCGCGAGCAGCTCATGGAAACTCTTCACCTCCTTGATTCGCGAGTAACCGGGTGGCGGGATGGTGACAGACATGCGCCACGCAAAGCGCGTCCGGTTCGGACTGCAACTTCGGAACACTCGCGCACGCGTCATTCCAGCGCCGATCAGGCCGGAAAAATCGCGCTTCCCGCAGGCGACCGGAACGGGCAACGTCGCCGCGATGAAACCCCGCAACTTCGCCCTCACGCTCGCCGTCTCTCTCGCAACCGTCCTCGCCAGCACCGCTGCCGAACCGAACTTCGCCCCGCTTTTCAACGGCAAGGACCTCACCAACTTCAAGGCCGACGGCGCGACGCCATTCTGGCGCGTCGAGGACGGCGTGCTCATCGGCGAGAACGACGCGGCGAAGAAGGGGAACTATCTCCTGACGCAGAAAGAGTATCGCGATTTCATCATCGAGTTCGACGTGCGCTGGAAGTCACCCACCGAGCGCGGAATCGATACCGGCATCGAGATGCGCAAACCGAACATCCAGCTCCAGCTCGGTGTCTCCGGCAGCTTGCGCGTGGATATGTCCGGCTCGTGGTATACCGGCGGAAAGGAAAGGTATCCCGAGGCGGGCCAGGCGAAGGAAGCGAAGAAGCTCATGAAACCCGAGGGCGAGTGGAACACCTTCCGCATCCAGGCGAAGGGCGACACATTCACCTGCTGGATCAATGGGAAGAAGGCGTCCGAATACACCGACCCGAAATTCTCCGGCGCGGCCCCGCTCGGATTCCAGATTCATTCCGCTGTCGAGATGAAGTGCGAGTATCGGAACGTGAAGATCGCCGAGCTGTAAGGCCGGGCTCGCCGCGCTGCGCCGACCGCTACTTCGGCAGTCGCTTCAGCGCGTCCTGGATCAGCTTCTGCGCCTGCGCCTCGATCTCATTGGCGGTGGCTTCGGGGGATTTCCGGGGTGGGGGAGGTGTCGTATCGCTGGCACCGCTCCAGTCGAGGCCATCGGTGAACACCTTCACCACACTGCCCGCGCCTGCCGGCTGGATCATGATCGTCAGCTTCGCATCGCCCTGCTCGCGCCTTAGGATCGCATTCGTCTTCCCCATCAGGCTCCCCGCGCAGTCCTTCCAGCCTTGCTGTTTGAGATTCGCCGCAAACTCCTTCGTCACCGCCTCGACCGGACGCCCGCAGTTGAACTG
Organism: Chthoniobacteraceae bacterium; assembly: GCA_040081625.1. GTDB lineage: Bacteria > Verrucomicrobiota > Verrucomicrobiia > Chthoniobacterales > Chthoniobacteraceae > VFJQ01. The sequence continues at coordinate 16,709 of JBEBGD010000037.1, read as the reverse complement.
GATCTGGTTCACCGTCGCCTTGAACTCCACGTCCGTCGCATCCTTCGGCAGCGGCAGCTTCCGCGCGGCGACGACCGGACCAGCCGGCGCCCTGCGCGCATTCTTCGCCGGTTCACCCGCTTCATTCGCGACCGGCTTCGGAGCGGGCGCGGGTGCATTCCGAAGCGCCGGGGGCAGCGGCGCGGCGAAGGTGAGATCGACCTCCCACTTCTCGCCAAACGCATCGAGTTCCTTTCCCGTGCTTACGCGTCCGCTCACGTTCCCGCCCGCGATCTTAAACTCCACCATCTTGATTTCCCCGAGTGCGCTGAACCCCTGTTTCTGGTGCGCGCTGTGGTTCACTTCGCAGCCGAAGATTCCGCCGTCGTGATGCACGCTCAGGATCAGCGCGCTGCCGAGCCTCCCAAACATCGCATCAAACGAAGGCTTCTCCGCCTTCGCCGGATCCTTCTCCGTAAAAATCAGCGAGATTGCCTCCTTCCCGCTGAACGCCTCGCGTTCACCCGCCGTCACAAACTTGATCGCCGCATTCTTCCCATTGCCGATGAACTTGCCGCTCACCGTCGGCTTCACCGGCGGAGCGAGCGGCGTCTGGGCCACGGCGATTCCCGCGATGCAAAATGCGAAACATGCCGCGAAGATTTGCCGGGATTGGAGGGAAGGGAAGGTGATCATGGTTGAAGGGTTGATAAGTCGCGAAAAGGTCTGCCGGGTTCGCGGGGAAATGGCGAGCGATGAATCGACGAATGGCAGGTGGTGAAGATCACAGGAACCACGACGTCTGAAGTGCAAAATTGCGGTGGACAGGAATACGCTGGTGTCCCGTTCCCGCGCACCCTTCCTGCGCCTTGCCGTCCGGCCATGACGCCGCTACGATGCGCCATGACCACCATCACACTCGAAAAGAACGGCCTACTCGTTCTGCCGGAGGCCATTCGTGAGGGCCTCCACGTTCGCGAAGGCGCGAAGCTCGAAGCGGTATTGGTCGGCGACCACCTCGAACTGAAACCGTGCAGGAATTGCCCGCCCGACTCGTGGCCACCCGGATTCTTCGAGCGCATCGCAATCGATGACCCAGCGTTCGCGCGCCCGCCGCAGGGCGAGATGCCGTCGGGCGTGGCATTTTGAGAGGTGAAGGTCCTGCTCGATACCAACATTTGCATCGCGCTGATGCGACGGAATCTGCAAGTGCGCGCGCGGATGCAACGACTCCAACCGGGAGATTGCGCCGTATCCTCGATCACCGCGTTTGAGCTGTATCATGGGCTGGAGCGTTGTGCGGAGCCTGGACGTGAGAGAGCAAAGATTGACGAACTGCTCTCGGTGGTCTGTGTGCTGCCCTTTGGTGATAAGGAAGCCGCGCGAGCCGCGAAGGTGAGGCACCCCCTTGAGCAGACAAGCACTGCAATCGGGCCGTTCGACGTGCTCATCGCGGGCCATGCGCTCGACGCCGGGTTGATCCTCGCCTCGCACAACACGCGTGAGTTTCTCCGCATCGATGGGTTGACGGTCGAAGACTGGCTGCAGCCATAGCCTCCGTCTCAAGTCGCGCGGGTAGCATGAATTTCCTTACGCTACCTACATCCGACTCCTTCTCAGAGCAGCCGTTTGCATCGGGGTGACTCCGACGCGCCGCCGCCGCACGAGAACCGGCTTCGTATTCCGGCCAGTCGTGGAGTGTGGCACGGAGCGCCGAAACTTTCGCTTTTGCGTCGCAGTGGGACGGTGGGAGGGCCGTGATATCGCGATGTGGGGCAAGAATATTCTCCCGACTTCCTTTCCATGCTCCTTTCCTAAATGTGCTTACGTTCTTGGAATCTCGCCTTTCCCGGGAACGCTCCCGCATATCGTTCAACTACGCACTACATTTGCTTCGTTCGTGTATTCTTCTTTCCAGCGTTACCTCGCGATGGTGCCTTCTTGCTCGCCGGTCGATCTTTTCTTGATCCAGGTTTTGAAACTTTACCCGGTCCTGTTTTGGTCAGACGCGTTTTCCGTTTCCGCTTACCCCAAGCCACCGCGGCGTTCACTGCGGCCAGCAGCTCACGCGGTTGGGTCGTCAATTTTGCCAGAACTTGAACTTGAGCGGTGAAAAGATTCAGCTCGTTGACATCGGCGGTAATCTCCTGCCGATCGCGATTGGTGAGAACAATTATAGGAAGGTAATCGCTCGTGACCTGGTCGCGGACTCGTCGCAGGAGCACAATCCCGGTCTTAAACCCGCATTGCGTCCCCGCACCCCAACTCGGCGGCGGCGGCATCATCACGTCAATGATCGCGCAGGCAAACCTTCCTGCCAGCTCCTTTAAGACATTTTCCGCAAACACAGCTCCATCGCACTGCTTCACATCGTAAGTATCGCGCAGAATATTAATGTAGCCTTTCATCGGCGATTTCGCGTCGTCGACCAAAAGTATCTTCGATTTCATGTGTTTCGGAGGCGGTAGTTAAATCAACAAGCGAGATCTTTTGAAAACAGTAAAGTAAATATGGTCGGTTTAGTCCGACGATGCAAGTGCAGATCTCCTCTGTGTCGGCGCATGATCGCGCGAGCAATCTTCAGTCCGTTCCCAGCACCGAATGCGAGTTCCTGCGCTTCTTTCGCCCGGTAGGTGCCAAGAAAGATTCGCTTTTGATCCCGACGCGCGACACCAATTCCGTCATTGATGACTTCGATGAGGTAGTTGGTAGCGTTCGACCGAGCGTTTACCCGAATGGTGCTGCCTTTCTCTCCATACTTGATTGCGTTGGTGAGCACATTAGTCAGCGCCCGTGCCACCAAATCGCGGTCGACGTGCAGCCACGGAATCTTGCCGAAGTTCGTGTAGATAATCTTCATGCGCTTTTCCTCCCACGCAAAATGGGAAATTCCGTTCCGCATTGGCGCGATCACATCGTGATGGAGATTCACCTGGCTCGGTTGGAAGTTCCGTGGAGCCGTAAGGGACTGGGCGAGGTTCTGCTCCATAAACACTGCCGACTTGAGGCTCGATACCGCAGAGCGGGGAATCTTCCGCTTACCACGAAAGTGCAACTTGAGATCCTCGATGTGAGATTGGACCGGCAGCATCGGTGTAATCAAGTCGTGCTTGATGAAGTTGATCATCCTTTCTCGCTCTATGCTAACTGCCATCGCAGCAAGGATCGGAGCGAGTTGCGCAGCGATGAAGTTAAGAGTCTCGAGTTGAACCGGGTCAAATGCTCGCACTGCATTTTGATTGTCCGGCTGCCGGTTGTCCACGCAACGGATGATTCCTAGGACGGAATTGCTCGGATCAGCGCCTTTTGCTTTTGCTACAGGGGTTTTGATTGGCCAGACGACCCACGAGCGGGAATCTTCAAGGATGGTGCATGGGGTTTCGCGCCATGAGCAAGACTCTGTCGATGGACGCGCCGGGCGATCGGCTTGGCAGATAAAAGGCTCGCCGCTTTCGAAAACTCGGCCTGTGACGCCCTGCCCCTTCGTGTATCTGGCCAAATATAGATCCTTTTTCGCCAGCCGCATTCCGCGCCGGCCTCTGCTTGTGGGCACGACTTGTTCGAGTCCCGTTGTCGCTATGCATTCGATTTCGGAGCCTTCAGACGTGCGATAGAAGAATGTCACAAATTCAACGTTTAACTGCTTCCGCATCAGCTTAATTACTTCTCCTAAGTAGAGGAGTCGCTGGCGTTCCGCCCTTAAGTCAACGCGCGTCATAAATCGCGTAGCAAGGAGATCGAGTTCGTTCAAGATTCTGCGCTGCGATGCCCCAACGGAATTTACAATGGCGAGCGTAGTCGCCTTCGCCATTACCATTAGCATCGGCTGAGGCAGAAATGCGATCTTCGGATTGTGCCTATCGAAATGAATGCACATTGCCCCCCGAACGATACCGGCGATTGGAGAATTCTGCTGCGAGAGTCGTTTTCGGACAGCGCCATGGGATGGAAACATTAGCGGAATGCAGAGAAATGACTGCCCGCCATGATCCAAAATCTCATCTGCTCGAAGCACTCTATACTCATTCGTTTTTGTGCGCCTCACCCATCCCTTCATGTTCGAAACGAACTCAGCACGATCTTTCTCAATGCACCAATGCACAACAGCGCGGGATGTCGGTTTGACTTTCAGCGGTTTAGGTTGGAAGCGACCCTTAGGGGGCCAAGTGCTTTGAATCTGCCATCCTGCGCTCTCTCCGGGTAAATCCGGTAGTAGCATCCATAGCCAGATCCATTGCGCTCCAGTGAGATCCATCCAACATTCACAGATGCTGAGGAGATCCTCTTTCGGGCTACAAGGGACTGCCTCCATTAAACTGGTGAATGACTTGGGAAGTGAAGTGCCGAGGTAGTTTACTAAGTAGCGCCACGAGTGGCGCAGCGCGCGTTTGTCAAGCATCTCATCGGGCTTCGAAACCGATTTTTGCGAGCGCTCATTCTTCTCTTGCTTTTTCATTAGGCAACGGGGCAGGGGTAGCGGGGGAAAGGGCGCGGGAAAATATTCTCTCTAAAATCCAGGGAGATCAAAAGGTCCCGGAGTGCGTTGGTGGGGAGTTGGGAATCTAAATAGGGGTTGCCCCTCCTGGGCAAGATCGGGGCGGCGGGTCTTCCGTTCGTTCCGAAGCTGAGGGCTTGGGAACGGAGAATTGCGCGGCGGAATCTGAGCTTCGCGGTGAGAGGTGGCCTGAATGTGGCCGGCCGAACATCCACCACCTGCCACGGCAACTGCAGTTGCCCCGGCAGGGGTCCGCTCCCAAGTCCTCAACTTGGGAGCGAGGGAAATCGGCTGGGGGATTTCCGGCCAGCGGGTGAGTGAGGGATTGATGGGGGCGTTCACGCTCTCGGCATGTCCCGAAGAGACATCGGATATTAGCCGGTGGTGGAGCGAGTGAAGCGAGCGAAAACCACCGGGAACACGCGTCCGATGGGATGCGCCCCGGACGGCGGCGCGGGAAGCTCGACGATGATTCCCGCACCCCGTCCGGGGTGCATTCGCGGGGCGGTGGGGGTCCCCGGGTTGGCACCCGGGGCTAAGGTCTGGCTGCCCCTGCGGGGCATGAGCGGGGCGGGGGTGCTTTGCCGGCGGTGGGGGTTCGGCGTTTGTCGATCGGAAGGTTTCGCCGGTTAACTGTGGCGATGGCTGGGGCGGCTTGGGATTCATTTCGGGCCGCTTCGGAGGACAGCGGGTTTCGCTTTGCTGGGCAAGAAATATTGGTGGCGGCTCATTTTGGCGAACGGCGGGTGTCGCGTCGGCGTTCTGAGCCGATCGTTCTGCGAGCTGCGCGTTCTCCTTCGGCTCAGAGAGCCGGCGCTACGGCGAAACTTAGCCGCCTGGCAGGCCGGGCTGGCGGGGCGCGAGAAATCTTCGGCTATTTTGTAACAATGGGCGGCGGGAGGTGTAACCGCGAGTGTGAAGACTTCATCATCTCGTTCCGGCCGGGCGGCGCATGGCGCTTCCCGGAAATTCAGCGATAAAGCCAGGGAGCGGAGGGTGAAGCTCAGGCGGAAACGGAAGCTGAAGCGGCGGAAGGCGGGGGCTGCGCCGGGGCGGGTCGTCTCGGATGCGGTGATCCGGTTGATGGAGAAGGCTTTCATCGATTGGCTGTGGCAGGCGTATCGGGAGCGAGGCCGCTCGGTGGGCGACCTGGGGGCGGAGGTGGGGTTGTCGCGGCAGGGGTTCGAGAAGCTGCTCAGGCGCCGGGGAAAGCGGACGCAGTTCGGGACGTTTCTGCGGGTGTGTTTTTTGCGGCCGGATTGCGAGCAGGGATTCGTGGTCGTCGCGGAAGGCTGGAATATACAGGCTCGGTGGGTGATGGAACGAAGCAACAGTAGTTGCGTTTCGCACGGGAACGGGGCGGCGTAGCGGTAGGCCATGCCAGCGACTCCCATGATCTGGACACAGTCTTTCTGGAACCAGAGTTCGTGGGCGCCGGTGGCGGAAAATCCAAACACTCCCATGCCTATCCAAAATATCTCCGCTGAGTTCACGGTGCAGGGATTGGCCGACCTGAAGGCGGCCATCCTCGCGCTCAATCCCATGTTTCCCGCCCTGTCCGTGCTGACCGAGGACGAGCGCAGGCGGCTCCAGCGTGTGGCGGCTGGACGCGAGAGCTTTTGCGAGACGGCCATTTCCGGGGCGGAGAGTTTCCCGACTGTGTTGCCGGGTTTCATCAGCAAGGCGGAATGGGACAAGGACGAGAACTATTTCACCCAGCTCGGGGAAGTGGAAATCCTGATCGTGGCGCTGCTGATGAAGCTTCACGACACGAGGGCGGTGGTCGGTGCCGAGCGTTACCGTCAATCGCGCAAGTTTTACGAAGCGGTGAAGGCGGGGAAGGGCGACGTGCCGGGCTTGCAGGCGCTTTATGAGATGTTGCGGGACCAGTTTGACGGTCAGGGACCGGGTGGTGGCGAGGAGGAGCCGCCGGCGCCGGGCGGCGGTGGTGGTGGCGGCGGGGGCAATCCGCCTCCCGGCCCATAGCTGGTGGTTCAAAACAGCCATTTCCCGCAAATGCCTGCCTTTCGCGCATTTAATTTAGGTGCCGTGGTGAATGAATTCACCGGAGAAGGTGAATTAATTCACCTACCGAGGTGAATTCATTCATGCCGGAGGTGAATTCATTTAGCTCCGAGGTGAATGAGTTCACCTTTTCGATGAGTTCATTCATGTCGGCGGTGAATCAATTCACCTCGCGGGTGAATGAATTCAGGTTGCCGGTGAATGAACTCACCTTGCTGGTGAATGAATTCAGCTTCGCGGTGAATGAACTCACCCGCCCGATGAATGAACTCACTGCCGCGATGAATGAGTTCACCGGCGGGATGAATCGCCCGATGGCGGGCGAGCGATGACGGGGCGGCGCGCCATTTCCATCCACGATCAACCATCAATCAAACACACCCGACGTCATGCCATACGATCCAAACTTCCCCACTCCGAACACGCTCGCGGATGCGAACGCGATGCGCGGACAGCTCAATGCGCTCAACGCGCTCATCGCCGCCGGCACGCTCGCGGGTGTGGTGATCGATGGGATCGTGACGCTCAATCCCGGCGAGCCGGCGACGGTGGAGGCGAGTCTGGTCGCCGGGGTGCTGCACTTGAGCTTTGGCATCCCGCGCGGGAATGACGGAGGGCAGGGACCGCAGGGTGATACTGGCGCGGCGGGTGAGGTGACCAATGCGGCGCTCGATGCGGCGATCGCCGGCACGGCGCGCAATCCGGTCGCGGTGGCGCTGCTTTCGCTGACGGTGAGCGATCCGCCGACGCAGAGCGAGTTGCAGCAGGTCGTGGATAAGATCAATGAGCTGATCACGGCGATCTTCCGCGCGCCGGTGTAGGGCGGGGCGGGGTCGGTGGCTCATGCGGCGAATCTGCGGCTGCGCGTGTCTTGCGCGGGTGTGTGTCTCCGCTACTCTGCGCGTCCCTATGCCGATGATTTTTCGCTTCTTCGCTTTCGCCGCTGCTGCCGTGCCGATGATTGCCGCGGAAATCGCCGCCGGTGGCGCGACGACCGGTGCGCTGAAGCCGGCGATCCGCGTGCCGGAGCCGGTGCGCCAGCCGGCGAGCGACGACCCGCAGAAACAGTTGGCGAGGTTCGTGCCGCTGCCGGGATTCAAGGCGGAGCTGTGGGCGGCGGAGCCGATGCTCGGGAATCCGGTGGCGTTCGACATCGACGGGAAGGGGCGCGCATTTGTGGCTGAGACGTTTCGCTACCGCACGAGCGTGCTCGATATCCGGCACTACATGTTCATGCTCGAGGACGACATGGCGTCGCGAAGCACGGACGACCGGATCGCGCTGACGAAGCGCAATTTCCCGAAGGACTGGCAGCAGCTCGAGATCGAGACGGAGGAGGTGCGGCTGGTCGAGGATCGCGATGGGGACGGGAAGGCTGATTTTTCCAGCACCTACGCGGGTGGGATGAATACGATGCTCGACGGGATCAACTCCGGCGTGCTCGCGCTGGATGACGATGTGTGGTGCACGAATCTGCCGAACCTGTGGCGCTTCAGCGGCACGACTGCGGACGGCAAGGCGGAGAAGCGCGACTCGCTCAGCTTCGGCTACGGCGTGCGGTTCAGCTTCACGGGACATGATATGCACGGGCTGGCGATGGGACCGGACGGGCGGCTGTATTTTTCGTTCGGCGATCGCGGCGCGCATGTGGTGACGAAGGAGGGGAAGACGCTCGCTTTTCCCGATGAAGGCGCGGTGTTCCGCTGCGAGGCGGACGGGTCGAACATGGAGGTGTTCTATCGCGGGCTGCGCAATCCGCAGGAGCTGGCGTTCGACAATCACGGCAATCTTTTCACCGGCGATAACGACTGCGATCAGGGTGATCGCGAGCGCTGGGTGTATCTGGTCGAGGGCGGAGACTCCGGCTGGCGCGTGGGGTGGCAGCATCCGCCGCTGGGCAAGGTGAACAACATGTGGCTGACGGAAAAGCTGTGGGAACCGCGTGGCGCGGACACGCCGGCATGGGTGCTCTCGCCGATCATGAACATCCCGGATGGGCCGAGTGGCGTCGTGTATTATCCGGGCACGGGATTGCCGGCGGAGTTTGCGGGTGCGTTTTTTGTGTGCGGGTTCAAGGGGTCGAGCGCGAAGTCGGCGATCTCGTGGTGGAAGGTGCGGGAGGAAGGCGCGGGCTTCGCGGTGGTGCAGGAGCCGGCGATGTTTCTGGATCACGTGCAGGCGACCGATGTGACCTTCGGGCCGGACTCGAAGATGTATTTCACCGAGTGGGGCGAAGGCTGGGAGGGCAAGGGGAATGGACGTATTTTCAAGCTCACGAATGCCGAGGTGGAGAAGGCGCAGGCTGCGCAGATCGCGGAGGTGAAGAAGCTGCTCGGCGCGGGTTTCAAGCAGCGCACGAGCGCGGAGCTGGCGAAGCTGCTCGGGCACGCGGATCAGCGCGTGCGGCTGCGGGCGCAGTGGGCGCTGGCGGAGAAGGCGGATGCGGTGGAACAATTCATGGCTGTGGCGAAATCGGGAGCGGGGCTGGCGCGGCTGCACGCGGTGTGGGGGATCGGGCACGCGTCGCGGCTGGGCAAGGGTGCGGCGGGCAGCGCGTTCCTGGCGCTGATCGGCGATGCGGACGCGGAGGTGCGCGCGCAGGCTGCGAATGTGCTCGGCGAACGGACGATGGGCGGTGAGGCGGTGGTGGCCGAGGCGTTGATCAAGGCGCTCGCGGATTCATCGGCGCGGGTGCGGTTTTTTGCGGCGCAGAGCCTCGCGCGGGTCGGATCGGAAAAGGCTGTCGAGCCGGTCGTCGCGCTGCTCGCGGCGAATGGCGGCGCGGATCAGTTTCTCCGCCATGCGTTGGTGAATGTGTTTGTGGCGTGCGCGAAGCCGGAGACGCTGGGAAAATTGGGCGCGCACACTTCGCCGCCGGTCCGCCTCGCCGCGCTGCTCGCGCTGCGCCGGCTCGGAGATGCGCAGGTCGCGCAGTTCCTCGCGGATGCCGAGCCGTCGATCGTGAAGGAAGCGGCGCGGGCGATCGTGGATGCCGGGATCGAGCCGGCGATGCCGGCGCTGGCGAAGCTGATCGCGAAGCCGGTCGCGGACAACAATCTCATGCTTCGCGTGCTCGATGCCGCGTTTCGTTCGGGTGACGCGCCGGGACTCGCGGGCTTCGCGGCGGACGCGGCGCAACCGCAGGCGCTGAGGATCGAGGCGGTGACATTGCTCGGCATGTGGGCAAAGCCGCCGGCGAGGGATCGCGTGACGGGGCTCTTTCGGCCATTGCCGGCGCGCGATGCGAAGGCGGCGGTCGTGACGCTGGCGCGCACGCTTCCACTTCTACTCGACCCGAAGGCGCCCGCGATCGTGACCGGGGCGATCGATGCGGCGGTCGCCATCGGAGTGAAAGACGGCGGCGTGGCGCTGCTGGAACTCGTGAGCAATGTGAAAGCGCCGGCGAAGCTGCGCGGGCAGGCGCTCAAGGCGCTCGCCGCGCTGGGCGATCCGAAGCTCGGCGACGCGGTGCGGCTCGCGGCGGGCGATGCGGACAGCGGGCTGCGACTGTCGGCGACGGCGATGCTCGGCGCGTTCGATGCGGAGCAGGCGGCGCAGCGGTTGTTCGCGGCGTTCGGAGGCGCGAGCCTCGCGGACCGGAAGCAGATCATCACCTCGCTCGGCGGGCTAAAGAGCAAGGCTGCGGACGAGGCGCTCACTTCGCTGATCGCGGAGGCGAAAGCGGGGAAGATCCCCGCGGAGGCGCATCTCGAATTGATCGAAGCGGCAGCCAAACACGAGGCCGTGCAGGCCGCGCTCGCGGCGTGGATCGAGGCGCAGTCGGCGGCGGACAAGCTCGGTCGCTACAACTTCGCGCTCGCGGGTGGCGACGCGGAGGCGGGTGAGAAGGTCTTCACCGAACACGCCATCGCACAGTGCTTCCGGTGCCACAAGGTGAAGGGTGCGGGCGGCGAGGCGGGGCCGGATCTCACGGGCTTCGGCGCGCGCACGGACCGGCGCACGATCCTCGAGTCGATCGTCGATCCGAATGCGAAGATCGCGCATGGGTTCGACTCGGTGATTTGCACGATGACGAGCGGCGACATCAAGGCGGGCGTGCTGAAGGCTGAGACGCCGGTGACGCTGACACTGCAGCCGCCGATGGCCACGCCGGAGACGCTGAAGAAGGCGGAGATCAAGTCGCGCGAGGTGGCACCGAGCGGGATGCCGCCGGGCTTCGGCGACTTGCTAACGAAGCGGGAGCTGCGGGACCTCGTGGAGTTTGTGGCGAAGCTGTAGGCTGGGGCTGAGAGCCGGCGGGCGCGGCATTATAGCTGCTATAATCGCCGGCCATGAAGCTCGGCAAAACATCTCACGTCATTACCGCCTACGCGGCGCTGTTCACCATCGCCATTGGCGTGCTCGCCTGGGATTTCGCGCGGCGGAGCACGGCGCGTGAGGAGCAGCCGATGGCGCAGCAGAAAGCGGCTTCGGGGAAGATCGTGCTGGTCGCGCGCTGAGCCAGGGCTGGGGTCGATCTTTGTCGGGAAAGTGCCGTCCTTGCGCGACGGCGCTCCTGCGCTCTACTGCGCGTCCGCATGAAACAAACCCTTCTCGCCTTGACCCTGCTCGCCGTGATCGCGCGCGCGGACGCCCCATCGACCTTTGCGGTCGGCAACTTCAAGTTCTCCCGCCCATCCGCATGGGAATGGGTCGAAGTGCCCGAGGCCATGAAGGCGATGCGCAAGGCCGTGCTGAACATCCCCGGCAAGGACGGCGCGAAACCGGCGGAGATCATCTTCTATCACTTCGGAGCCGGGCAGGGCGGCGACACGCAGGCCAATGTGCAGCGCTGGGTCGCGCAGTTTTCCGAGAAGACCGCGCCGGAGAAGATCGAGACGAAAGATGGCGCGGGCACGAAGGTCACGTTCGTCACGCTCACGGGCACCTACCAAAGCGGGATGCCGATGGGACCGAAGACGCCAATGTCCGGTTACTCGCTCCTCGGCGCGATCATCGAGGACGCGGAAGGCGGCAGCGTGTTCGTGAAATGCACGGGGCCTGAAAGCGTGGTCAAGGACGCCACGGCGGCGTTCAGCGAATTCATCACGGCGGCGAAGAAGTAGGCGTGGCGTCACGCCTGCCTGCGACCCTTTTCCAAACCCGCGCCCGACCCGTGAGCTACTACGTCGATTCGTTCATCGCGATTCTCCATTTCATTAGCGACGACCTTTTGCAATGCGACGCCACGACGCAGATCGGTGAGTTGTATTGCGAGGAGTTCGACGACGTGGATTTCGAACTGGCGCTCTGCTGCTTCGAGTCCACGCACAAGGTCGCCTTCAACGACGAACTGTGGAAGCTCCCGGCCGAGGATTACGAGGATCTCGGCATCGAGGAGTTCATGGAACGTTTCCTCGACACGCGTGAGCAGAGCGACCCGCTTTTTGTGACCAAGCGCTTCCTCATGTTCCAGGAAGCGCTCACCAAGGCGCTCACCGAGGAAGGCCCCGAGTTGCCGCCTCCGGTCGAGCCCTAGGCGACTACTTCGACGCGGTCGTCACGACCGCGGTCGCCTTGAGGATCGGCTCGTTGTCGTCGTTCTGTGAGTCCCGGAAGACTTTCTCCCCGAGGATCTCCGCGAAGTCGTCGGCCTTCCCGTAGGTCGATTTCTGGTTCACCGTCTGGCCGCCTTCATTGGCCACGTAGAAGCCTTTGCCCGGCACCGCCACGATGCCGCACAGCGCGCCATTGCGGTTGTTGCCCCAGAGCGAGAGTTCGAGTTCTTCCCACGGCACATTGAGGCTGCCGGCGACGACCAGATCCTGGTCCAGCACGGTGATGATGCGCTCCGGGCCGCGTGTGACGAATACGCGCTTGCCATCAAAGGCCAGGTCCACCGGTGTGCGCACTTCCACGGAGGCGACATCCTTCGCGTCCTTGCGGATGCGGAAGACCTTGTTCGCATCGAAGTCGCACACCCAGATATTGCCGGCCGCATCGACTTTCAGCCCGCGCAGACTGTAGGCGCCGGGCACGCGGAAAACCCCGGTGCCATCGAACCCCGCCGGCTCCGCGTCGATCACGCGATCGTCGTCCTCCGTGAGCGCCCAGCGCGTGATCGAGCGCCGCGCGCGGTCGCTGGTGAAGAGCACGAGCTTGCCGCCTTCGCGCACTGCCGCCAGTCCTTCGCAATTCCCCGTCACGATCCGGTGCTGCTGCTCCTCGAGGTTCGCGTCGTAGATGAAGACGCCGTGCGCGTCGGTGATATAGACGCGCCCCTTGTCGTCGGTCGCGAGCGCCTTCGCCGTGGGCCCTGAGAGGATGTTGACGGTGGCGAATTCGTAGTCGGGCTCATCGACGGCGATCTTGCGCACCTGGCCCTGGCCATTCTCCCCCTGGATGTAGCCCGCGTAGAGGAACTGCCCATCGGGCGAGAGCGCGAGGCCGCGATTGCGCCTCGGGAACTTGCCCTGATCCTGACCGAGCACCGACTGGCTGGTGTCGATGATGTATTGCACCGACCATTTGTAGGCGTCGGCAGCGTGGCCGATTCCGGTGAGGGAGAAAAGGAGGGCGAGGGAAAGGATGCGCGTCGTCACAGTGGGTCGGTGTGGTAAGCGCGCAGCGTGCCGGCAAACAGCGCAAAGTCAACCGCGCTCACCACGGCCACCAGCCGCGCCGCCCCACTCCCGCCCGTTCCCGCAGCAGCCGCCGCAACTCCGCCACCGACCGCTCGATCGTGAAGCGCTCCCGCGCGAAGTCCCGCCCGTTCGCGCCGAGCTTCGCCGCGAGCAGTCGGTCGCCGAGCAGCCGCTCCATCGCCGCCGCCAGCGAGAAGGCATCGCGCGCCGGCACGAGCACGCCCGTCCTCCCGTCGGCGATCATCTCCGGCACGCCGGCGATCTTCGTCGAGATGCACGGCACGCCCGCGAACATCGCCTCGGCGATCACCGTCGGCAGATTGTCGCTTCCGCCCTCGCTATCCTGCCGGCACGCCAGCACGAAAAGCTGCGCCCCCGCCAGCGCCCGCCGCACCTCCGGCTGCGTCCGCGGCCCCACCAGCGTCACGAAATCCTCCAGCTCACGCAGCTCGATCATCCTCGCCAGCGCCTCGTGCATCGGCCCGCCGCCGATGATCTCGCACGTGAACGCGACCCCGCGCCGCCGCAGCTTCGCGCACGCCTCGATCAGCACATCGAAGCCCTTCTTCTCCACATACCGCCCGACGCTCACGATCCTCGGCACCTCGCTCTCCGCCTCGCGCGGTGGGAAGCCGGCCGGCTCGATCCCATTGAACACGCGGAACACCTTCCCCTTCGCAAATGGATGCCGCCTCTCCATCCAGCCCCGCGCATAGTCCGTCTCCGTCACGACGAACCGCGCCCGCCGCGCCAGCTCCGCGTTCGACACCGGATACTCCGTCTCGCAGAAGATATCATTCGCGTGCCCCGTATAGCTATACGTGAAGCCGAACAGCTTCCGCAGCCACCACGCCGTGCGCGCCGCCATCCCGCCGAAGTGCGCATGCACATGCCGCACCCCGCGCGCCTTCAGCTCCGGCTCCAGCCAGATCGCCTCGAACATCCGCTGCGAGTCCGCCTCGTTGCGATGCCGCGGGATCGCCCGCCGCGCGCGCCACGGCACCTTGCGCGCCGCCCGCCGTGCATCCACCTCATCGCGCAGCGCCTTCTCCTCTGGCAGGTAGAAGACGGGCGCGTCGAGCGGCTCGCTCAGCTCATCATCGGGCCGGCGGATGCTCACCAGCCACGGCTCCGCCCCCTGCCGCACCATCTCCGCCGCCTCGCGATAGACGAAGGTCTGCACGAAGCTCGGGAACCGCTCGAAGAGGTAAGCGAAGGTGGCAGGCATGGGATGGTGATCGGTGAACAGTGAACAGTGATCGGTGACTTCGCGGCGAGCGCGCCCACCGATTACCGATCACTGATCACTGATCACAGCCTCCTTTCGTTCCACCGCCTCATCATAGATCTCCTCCAGCCGCTCGATCGACTTGCCCATCTCGAACTCCTCCCGCACCCGCTTCGACGCCGCAAGACCCCGCACATAGCATAGCTCCACATCCGACGTCAGCTGCACCATCGCCGCGTGCAGCGCGTCCACGTCGCGCTCCGGCACGAGCAGGCCGTGGCTCTCATGGGTCACCGCCTCGGGGATGCCGCCGTGATGGGTCGCCAGCACCGGCAGCCCCGTGGCCATCGCCTCGAGCATCGAGTTCGGCACGCCCTCCTGGTTCTGATCCTCCGTCACCTCGCTCGGGTGGAGAAAGACATGCGCGTTCGCGAAGAGCTGCGCGAGCGCATGAGTCGAGAGGAAGCCGCGGAACTCCACCGCCTCCCGCACGCCCAACTCCACCGCAAACTCCTCCAGCTTCCCCTTCAGCGGCCCATCGCCGGCCACGATGAACTTCGACTTGGGGTTCTCCGCATGAAACTTCGCAAACGCCCGCATCGCCGTGCCGAGCCCCTTCTTGGCTATCAAGCGGCACGCCTGCACGAACTTCCACGCCCCATCCGCCGGCAACGGCCGCTGCACGAAGGGAAAATCATCCAGCGGGATCCCCGTGCGATTGAGCCGCAGCTTCCCCGGCGGACAACCCCACGCCTCCAGCGCCGCGAATAGCGAGCGCGACCGCGCCATCACCAGCGGCACCCGCTGCAGCAGCGCCCGCATCTGGTCATCATAGCCATCCTGCTCGGGCCGCGGCTGGATATCCATGCCATGAAAGCTCACCACCACCGGCTTGTCCCACACCTCGATGAAAGGCAGCAGATGCACCCCCGTGTGGCCGAAATACGCGTGCATCAGATCGGCCGGCCGGCGCTTGAACACCTTCGTGAGCACCTGCAGCTCCCCGCGGTAATACACCGGCGCCTTGCGCATCACATACTTGAGCCAGAACCGCTTGATGAAGTTCTTGCGCGCCCGCGGCAGCACCTCGATCCGCTCCGCGGGGAAAGGGAAGCGATCCGCGAACATCACCTCGCGGGCCATCACGTAAGTCTCCCATCGTTGCAGCCCCGTCACCTGCCGGTAGATGTGGCGCATCTCCGGCTTGAGGAAGGTGGTGCAGTAGCTGGCGACGACGGGTTTGGGCATGACGACCGTGCATCTTGGACAGAGGAACGCGCCTTGTCGAGCACCGGCACGAAATCCCCTCCGCGAGCACGTAAAGATTTCCTTGCCACCCGCCCCGGCGGGGCTAAAAACCCGCTCGTTCGCCTGATGAGAACTGCACTCCGAGTTCATTGCGCAGGAACGCCGCCCACGCCGGGCGGAGCCGCCGCGCGCACCCTCACGACCCCCGCCGTCCATGCACGCGCATGAAATACCTACGCTGGGGCGACAAGGATCCGCGGTGTGTCTATGGCAACAAGAATTTACGCTGGGGCAGTCCCGCCAGCTATCTGCTCGAGCCGGGCGACGAAGGCTATGTCGAGCTCCAGCCGGGCGACTTCGGCTATGTGCCGCCTGAGCCGCGCCGCCGCCGCCCCACCATTTCCGTCGAAAGCCTGAACCTACCACCAAACATGCAACCGTTCCGTTACCTCATCGCCCTCATCCACGAGCTCTTCACCTCCCGGCCCGTCCTGCGACCAGCCATGCCCGAGGGCACCTATCTCGACACCCTCGCCACCCGTGCGCAGCTCACCCGCGCGCAGGTGGAAAAACTCGTCACCGAGCAAGCCGCCCTCCATGTCGAGCTCGCGCGGCAGGGCATCCCCGTCGATTTCATCCTCAAGCGCTTCCGCATGCTGCCCTCCAGCGGCGGTCGCTACAGCGGGCCCGACCCGGACAATGGCGAAGTCTGCGACACGCTTAACTATTCGATCGTCATCCACCCCGATGAGATAGACAAGATGCGCGTGGATTGCCCGCTGGAAAAGACCGGTGAAGTGGGCATGAATGCGCCGGAGATAGCCAGCGTGCGCGGGCGGCCCGGCAATGCGCCCAATCGCTATGGCGTCGGCACCGCCCAAGCCACCGAAGTCAACGGCCTCCACTTCCGCGACCGCCGGGCCGATGCACCCTGGCCGACCGCCGCGCTGGTGGATGCAAACGGCGGCAACCCCATCGCCCTCACCGTGCTCGATTCCACGCCCACCCGCCTGCTCCTCGGGGGCGCCCCCGCCGGCACCACCGGCATGCATCACCTCAAGATCACCGACGCCGACGGCGGCTTCGGCATCTCCGACGACGACCTCACCCCGGTCTGAGGCCCCGCCCGGCGGGCCACCCGCCGCATCCC
>JBEBGD010000036.1:0-45086 GCA_040081625.1 Chthoniobacteraceae bacterium | reverse complement strand
GCCGAACTCGCCGCGAGCAACGATCCCGTCGTGAAGAAGCTCGACGCCGCCACGGCGAAAAACGACCCGATCGCGAAGCTGCCGCTCGACGAAAAGACCTTCCGCTACCTCGTCAACGACGACCAGATGGCGACCGAGAAGACCAGCGACGGCATCCGCAAATTCTCCGCTGACATCGTGAAGCTGGAGAAGCTGATCGCGTCGAAGCTGTAGGCGTCGCGCGAAGATCGGTGTCGGGTGGAACGGGCGACCCGCCCGTTGCCCGAGGCGAACTCGCCTCGGACTTCCGGCAGTGTCCTGATTTGCCTTGTTTAGCAGGAAAGAAGCGCACTTCCCGATTACCGCCTGCGCCGCTTACGGAGCGGCGACCGCTGCACACGAGGGAGATTCACAGACCGACCCCGCTCCCGGCTACCAACCGACGCGCGTCAAGGAATGGACGTGGTCGAAATGCGCGTCGTTGCTCAACAGCGGCAGCCCGTGCTGGCGCGCGAGCGCGGCGATCCATAAGTCATTTTCAGGGATGGGTGTTCCCGCATCCTTCAACTCGCGGCGAATCGTCGCATAATGGCGTGCGGTTTCCGCATCCACGACCAGCACTTGTGCGAGCCGTTGGAGCCTTCCCAGCTTCGCGTCCAATTCCGCCCGCAGACGCGAACCCGACAGACCGAAGCGATATTCGCCGAGCACGATGCTCGGCACCGCCAGCACCTCCGCCCGGCCCACCGCCTCGCACACCGCCGGCACGCCCTCGAAAAATGCCGACACCCCATTCGTGTCGAGGATCATCGCCAATCGTCGGGATTCACGCTCTCAAACTCCGCCTCCACCAAGCGGTCCACGCGCCGCAACTCATCGGACTCCCCGGCGAGGCAGCCCGCCAATTCCATCCACGGCCTTGCCAGCGCTGGCACCGCGCCTGCCTGCTTCACGCGCATTTCGCGCACGAAACGCTCCAACTCCGCCAATTCAGTGGCAGTGAGTTGTGGAACGGCCTTTTCGATCTCGGCGAGCGTGCTCATGGCCGCAGGATGCACGCGGCGGCGGCGGGCGTCAACGCGGGGAGGGACGGCAGGAATGTTCTCGCGGCCCCTTCGTCCGCCCCCCTTCGTCGCAAAGATCGCAAGCCACCCTCAACCCACCGCCCGCCTTGTAACCTCCACCAAAAACAAATTCAGCAAATCACCTCGCCCGTAGTTGACACCTTTCATAGGGGTTAAGCGTTCGGTCGATTACTGGAAGACTGTCCATCGGACGATGTTCATTGGTGTGCGGAACCACTCGTTGTCGTTCGTGGGCGCGGGCACGGTGATGACGCGACCCACGCCGGGGTCAGCCTCAATCCAGCGGTTGTCGCCGAGGTAGGCCATGATGTGAACGCCGCTGCGAGTAACAGCGAGGTCTCCTGGAAGAACCTTGGAGTGGTCGAGTTGGTTGACGCTGGGCGTGTCGAGTAGATGCACGGTAAGTCCGGCATGCTGCTGGCCGAGTGCGCTCGCTGTGGTGTCGTGCCACCAAAGCGAAAGAGCGCGGCGAACAAGGGCGGGATCGAACGTGCGGATACCACGGAAGAACAGCGAGTCGATGAGGCCGCGTCGAATGAGGCCAGAGCAGTCAATGCCCTTGGGACTCTCGCCGCCCCAGTAGTAGCTCACTCCGTCGTAGCGTCGGAGCCCGGCGACGTAATCGCTGCGCAGCGAGTCGGCGGTGGGAAGGCCACGGCCGGGCAAGGCTAGAAAGCCGCTGAATAGGAGAGTAACGCCGAAAAGAGAGAAGCGGAGAGCGCGGTGACGCCAGCACAGCGCGATAAGGCCGAACCAGACGACGACAAAAAGGGCAAGACCGGTCGCTCGCGTGATGCGGTTGCTGACGGGAAAGAGCCAAACCGCGACGAATAGCACCAGCGCGGCAAGCCAGAGTAAGCGCAACAGGCGGGTTGGACTGATTCCGTTCACGGGAGATGTGCGAGAACGCCTAACTCCAATTAGGCGACAAGTGTCGCGGACAAAACGGGGGGCGGCTGTAGCGGGGAGAGGCGATTCGCGACGGCATTGGGGGACATCCCGCCTGCGGCTCCCGCCTTTGGCAAGCGGAAACCCTTTCCCTCGCTCCCGGACTGCGGTTTGTCCGGGAGACGAGGGGAGGTTCGCGGCGGGGTGATCGCGTTGCGCTCCGTTACGGCACCATCCGCCACGCGATGTCGCTCCACGGACCGGGGCCGAGGGGGCCGATCGCGCGGACTTGCACGTAGTGGCGCACGCCGCTGGTCAGGCCGTGGATCGTGCCGCTCGATTGCGTGACGACCATGTGCGTTATCCATAGCGCGGGGTTGTTAGGATCGGTGGTGGTGCGCGATTCGTAGCCGCTGGCGCCGGTCAGCGGGTGGACGTTCCAGACCAGCTCGCCGTCGTTATCGCCGGGCTTCACGTCGAGGTCTTGCACGGGGCCGAGCGGGCCTACGGGCGTGGGGGCGGCCTTGTTCAGCTCGTAGCCGACTTCGAGCACCATCGCTTCGCTGGTCGCGTCGGCTTCGACGAAGCTCGCGTTCGGACCCATCGCCGCGATGGCGGCATCGACGGCTTCGGTCCGCGCCATGCGGGCGGCTTTGATCTGGCCTTCGAGGGCGATGACGCCGTCGTCCTTTTCCTTGGCGACGAGGTAGAGGGCTTTGAAGTCGGCCAGCCGCGGATCGGCGTGCGGCAGGATGGCCGGCACTTTCTCCTGGTTGGTGATGACTTTGCCCATGAATTCCACGCGACCGTGGATCGTTAGTTTGCTCCAATTGCGACGAATTTCGATCATTTTGGTTCTCCGAGTAGTGGGAGTCCCCGAGTCGAGTCGGACCCCGGCATCGAATTTGAGGCCGGCGTCAAGGCGCGCCATGGCGAGTCCCGAGTGGTGTTTTTTGGTGATGTGCTTCCATGTGCAGGAAGTTTCGGTGTGGACGAGGAGGCGAGCCTTCGCGTCCGGCGGAAAGGAACCCTTTGCTGACGGGAAAGTTTCGCCCCTCGTCGGGAAGGATAATTTGCCCGTCGGGAGAAGGCTCCCGCCCGTCGGGAAAATGCGATTTCCCTCCAGGAAAAGCCATTTTCCCGTCGGGGGATCGCGTCCGCTTGTCGGGAAAGAGCCGGCGTCCGTCGGGAGGGACTCACGTCCGTCGGGAAAGCGCGGACCTCCGTCGGGAAATCGGTCTTTCCCGACGGGAAACTCCGGGGCGCGAGTGGGGTTCGATGAGCCTTCCTAAAGCCATGCCATTCGACCCAAACTTCCCGCCGCACGGCGCAGAGATGGTCTCGGCGGAATTCCGCGACCAATTCAACGCGCTGCACGATGAAATCCAAACCGGCACGCAAGGGCCACCGGGGCCGGCCGGTGCGGACGGTTCGCCGGGGCCCAGCGGCGCGGATGGCGCGCCCGGTCCGCAAGGTCCGGCGGGCCAGGTGTCGCTCGCCGATCTGAACGACGCGATCGCGGGCACTTCGGCCAATACGAATGCGGTGGCGACGCTCGACACGCCTTATTCCGATCCGGTGCAGGAAGAGATCCGGCAGAAGATCAACGAGATGATCCTCGAGGCGCGGAGAGTCTAGCCGCGCCGGGCGATCATGCGCTGGAGGTCGTCGGCGAGCGAATTCGCCAGCGCGATCATTTCCTCCGCTTCGCGCGGCTGGAGCAGGTCGCGGCAGTTTTGCTCCCACACGCGCAGCCATGTGGCGAAGTGCTCCGGGGCGAGGCCGAGCTTGAAGTGCCGGCCCATGCCGCCCGCGTAGTTGGCCGGCCCGCCGGTCTGGCCGACCCAGAAGTCGATGATGCGCGCGAGGTGATCTTTCCACAGCGGGATGTGCTCGTTGAAGATCGGCTCAAGGTCCGGCTCGAAGCGCACGCGGGCGTAGAACCATTTCACCAGCCGCGAGATGCCCGGCTTTCCGCCGAGCCGGTCGAAAAGCTCGACGGCGCCCGGCGGCGGCGGCGGGTTCGGCGCGGGCGCGGGGTATTCGTGGCCGTGCGGGTGCTTGATCATTTCTCGCGGTGAAGATGCACGGCGACGAACTGCGTGTCGGGCAGGATGTATTTGCGCAGCTCGACTTCGACCGACACGACGGCGAAGCGCGCGAGGACGAGCGCGGCGATTTCCTCGGCGAGCGTCTCGATGAGCTTGCGCGGACGCTCCGCGGCGAGCGCCTGCACTGCGCGGCAGACCTCGAAGTAATCGACCGTGCGCGCGAGGTCGTCGGCGAGGTCGGAGAAACCGCGCGCGGGTTCGAGCGTGAGGTCCACCGTCAGGCGCTGAGGTGTCGCGCGCTCCTCATCGGGCACGCCGATGTGCGCGCGGAGCTCGAGCTGCGATATATGAATGGTGTCGGGCACTGCGGAGGAGTTGGTGATCGGTGAACAGTGATCGGGCTTCGGAGCGAACGTGTTCACTGATCACCGATCACTGATCACCGATCACTGATCACCTGTTTCCCTTCCATCATCCGATGCGGAATTTGATGTCGCGCACGACCTTCGCGCCGAAGCGGGCGCGCAGCTTCTGGACGATCTGCGGCTTTGAGTTGCGGTCGAGTTCGTAGAGCAGCGTGGGCTGGAGGACACGCACGATCAGCACGCCGTTCTGCAAGGCTGCGGGGTTCGAGTGCGCGGCGAGGAATTCGCCGACGATGTCGCGCCACACGCGCCGGATTTCCTCCTCGCGCACGCGGTCGCCGAGGCCGAGCGCGGCCATCACTTTCGCGAGCGGATCGAAGATCGGCTTCGCGGTGTCGCGTCCCATCGCCGTCTCGGGCAGACCGCGCCATTCGGCGATCACGCGGGCTCGGAGGCGGGGAGTCATGAGGGGTTGAGAGTTTCGAGTTGAGGGTTGAGAGCCGCGCTCATGCGAAAGGACACGGCAAGTCAGAGCCGACGGCTCTGAACTCTCAACTACGAACTCTCGATTTCCCGCAGCGCGCTACGCGCCGTCCGGCCCGATCGCCTCGACCGGGCAGCCTTCCATGGCTTCCTTGCAGAGCTTCTCCTCTTCCTCGTTCTCGGGCTGCTTGTGGACGTAGCTGTGGCCGCCGTCGTCGTTGCGGGTGAAGTTGGCGGGGGCAGTCTCGCGGCAGAGGTCGCAGTCGATGCACTGGTCATCGACGTAATACTTCCCGGGTGCTTGATCCTTATATTTGTTAGCGGCGTCGGCCATGGTTCGGTTTGAAAGGTGCGGAGAGTAGCGTTCGCGGGCCGCCTCGCAAGCGTGAGGTTGTTCGGTTTTGAGTTTCGGGTTTCGGGTTGCGCGCGAACCCCGGCACCCGAAACTCGCAACCCCAAACCCGAAACCAAAGACTACTGCCATGTCCACACTCACACCCGTCATTCCCGCCGAAGGCTGGCACGTCCTCCATCTTTTCTATCGCGTCGATCACGGCCAGTGGGCGCTGCTTTCCCCGGATGAGCAGATCGAGGCGAAGACGGGGCTGAGCGAGCTGGTGCAGGAAATCCGCGCGACCGAGGGCTGCCAGCTTTTGATCTTCGCGATGGTGAGCCCGAAGTCGGACATCGGCTTCATGCTGCTCGCCGCGGACCTGCACAAGCTCAACGCCTTCGAGAAGCAACTCACGCTCGCGCTCGGGCCGGACGTGCTCTCGCCGACCTACACCTACCTTTCGATGACCGAGAAGAGTGAATACACGACGACCGACGAGCAATACGCCGCCGACCTCGCGTCGGAAGGCCACGCGCCCGGCACGCCCGAGCACGAGCAGAAGATGGCGGAGTTCAAGGCGCGCATGACGAAGTATCTCAAGGATCGCCTCTACCCCGTGCTGCCGCCGTGGGAGGTGATGTGTTTTTACCCGATGAACAAGCGCCGCGGGCAGATCAAGAACTGGTATGCGCTGCCATTCGACGAGCGGAAGAAGCTCATGGGCGGGCACGCGCGCGTCGGGCGGACGTGGTCGGGGAAGATCCTCCAGCTCATCACCGGCTCGACCGGACTCGACGACTGGGAGTGGGGCGTGACGCTGCTCGCGCACGATCCCGCCGACATCAAAGGCATCGTGTATGAGATGCGTTTCGATCCGGTGAGCGCGGACTACGGGGAGTTCGGCGAGTTTTACATCGGCCTGCAGGTGCCGCTCGACGAGCTGTTCCGGCGGGTGCTCCTGTGAACCTGAGCCGGATCGCATCGCCGCTCGCCGCGCTCGCGCTTTGCTGGCTCGGGCTCGCGGCGTTCGTGCTCGGGACGGCGGACCGCATGCCGGAGCGCGTCGCGACGCACTTCGGCGCGGGCGGGCAGCCGGACGGCTGGATGAGCCGAGACACTCACGCGAAAACGATAATCGGATTCGGGATCGGGATCTCGGCTTTCCTGCTGCTGATCTTTCTCGGCATTCGCGCCTTCGGCGGACTGGGCTTGAACATCCCGCACCGCGACTACTGGTTCGCGCCCGAGCGCCGCGAGGCGACGTTCGATTTCGTCGCGCGGTGGGGCATCTGGCTCGCGTGCGCGCTCACCGCATTCGTCGCGTGCATCCATTGGATGGTGCTCCTGGCAAATGAGCGCACGCCCGTCGCGCTGCCGGGCCCGGAGTTCGGTTACCTCATCGCGAGTTTCCTCGCCGCCGTGCTCGCGTGGATCGTCGTGTTGTGCGTTCGTTTCTCACGAAAGCCATGAGCGCCGAAAAGCTCGCGCATCTCCACTCCCTGCTTCGCACCCACGCGCCGCTCGCGATCGCCTACAGCGGCGGCGTGGACAGCGCGTATCTGCTCGCCGAGGCGCATCGCACGCTCGGCGATGCGGTGCTCGGCGTGATCGCGGACAGCCCGAGCCTGCCGCGCGCAGCGCTGGCCGAGGCGCTCGAGGTCGCGGCGCAGATCGGCGCACGCGTGGAAGTCGTGAAGACGGGCGAGCTCGACAATCCCGACTACGCGTCGAATCCGCCGAACCGCTGCTACTTCTGCAAAGCCGAGCTTTTCACGCATCTCGATGCGCTCGCGAGGACGCGGGGCTTTCGCGCGATCGCCTACGGCGAAAATGCCGACGACATGACGCAGGTGCGGCCCGGACGGAAGGCGGCGGAGGAGTTCGCGGTGCTCGCGCCGCTGCGCGATGCGGGGCTGACGAAGGCGGAAATCCGCGAGCTTTCACACGCGCTCGGCCTGCCCACCGCCGACGCGCCGGCGCAGCCGTGCCTCAGTTCGCGCATCCCGTGGGGCACGCCGGTCACTCTCGATGCGCTCGCGATGGTCGAGCGCGGCGAAGCAGTCTTGCGCGCGCTCGGCTTTCGCGTCTTCCGCGTGCGACACATCGTCGAAGGCGATGCCATCCGCGCGCGGGTGCAGATCGCGCCGGAGGAAATGAGCCGGCTCCCGGAGGTCCGCGCCGCGCTCGAGGCCGGCGTGATTGCGGCCGGCTACAGCGGCGTGGAGATCGATCCCCTCGGCTACCGTTCAGCCGCCGCCGCGTGAACGAGCGCCTGCGCGAAGCGCTCCGCCGCAAGATCTCCGCGCACAACCGGTTCGTATGGATCACGACCGTGTGGAGCGTCGTCGCCGTGGCGTTCATGTGGTTGGCGATCTACTTCATCGCGCGCTGGGTCATCGTGCTCGGCGCGACCGTCATCAAGGGCCTCGATGCGACCATGCCCGGGCGCTTCGATCGCGGCTTCGCGATCGCGGTGATCGTGCTGCTGATCGTGGGCTGGATCGCGCGCCGGCGGGGGTTTTGGTCGCGCGTGCGCGAAGAGAAAGCCGCCACCGTGATCCTGCTCGAGCTGCTGCTGCTCCCCACCCGCGCGACCTTCGCGACAGTGCATGGCCTGCGAAAGCTCATCCGGCTGAGCGACGATCATCTTCACACGGCGGCCGATTTCCTCGTCCGCGTCGTGCGCGCGGGCCGGGTCGTGGAGACGGATGTGCCGCTCGAGATGCCGGAGGAAGCCGCGCGCGCCCGTGTGCTCCACGCGCTGGAAGTGCTCGACCTCATCTACCTGCGCAAGAGCGAGGGCGAAGCCTCCTACTCGGTCGCCGATCCGCAGCGGCTGCTGCCATTCCTGTAGCGGGCTGTATTCTTAATCCTAATCTTGTTCTTAATCTTACTCTGAGTCGTGCGTTCGCACCGCTGGGAGTAAGATTAGGATTAAGATTAGGATGAAGATTAAGAGTAAGAACCTGCGGGAAATCCCCTGTGGACAGCCCCCCCTTCCCGCCTAGCGTTCGCGCCCCATTTTCCGACCATCCGCATGATCTCAAACCTCGCCATCGTCCTCGCGCAAACGCCCACGCCACCCAAGGCCCCGGACTCCGGCCTCGGCATGCTGCCGATGATGCTCTTCCTGTTTGCGATCATGTATTTCCTCATGATCCGCCCGCAGCGCAAAAAGCAGCAGGAGCTCGAGAAGCAGCTCAAGGCGCTCAAGACCGGCGACCGCGTCGTCACCAATGGCGGCATCCACGGCGTCATCGCCAATGTGCGCGGCGACGACTCGACCGCGCTCACGCTGAAAATTGCCGAGAACGTGAAGATCGAGATCGAGAAGAGCGCCGTCGCCACCGTGCTCAAGGACAAGACGATCGAAGCCAAGCCGTAAGGCACGCACTCAACCCCTGATCACTCCATGAGTCCCACATTCATATTCATCGCCGGCATCGGGCTGCTGGCCCTCTTCGGCTGGTATCTGTTCACCGATCAGGAGCGGCTCAAGCGCATCCTCGGTTCGCTGCTCACGGTCCTGCTTGTGGCGCTGTGCCTCGCGTCGCTCAATCCGCCGAGCGAGCGAGTTCAGCTCGGCCTCGACTTGAAGGGCGGCACCAGCTTCCTCGTCCGCCTCGTGCAGGAAGAAGTCGAGATCACCGGGCCGGACGGCCAGGTGACGATGGAAAAGCGCATCATCACCCCATCGATGGTGGACCAGGCGGTGGAAGTCATCCGCAAGCGCGTCGATTCGCTCGGCACCTCCGAGCCGGTGATCGCGCCGTCGGGCGAGGACCGGATCATCGTGCAGATCCCCGGGCTCGCGCCGGAGAAGCTCCAGGACACGCGCGAGCAACTCCAGAAGGTCGCCAAGCTCGAGTTCCGCAAAGTTCATCCGCAGAGCAGCGGCATCGTCGCCGGCGCAGTGCCTCCTGATCCTGGATACGTCCGATTGCCCCACGTGGAAATGGAGGACGGCCAGCCGGTCGATCGCGGCGAGATCATCGTGCGCAAGAAGCCGGACCTCGAAGGCAAACACGTCGCGCGGGCGGGCACCTCATTCGAAGCCAAGGGCTGGATCGTGCACCTGCTCTTCGACCGCGAAGGCGCGGACATTTTCGGCAAGCTCACGACCGAGGTCCACAATGACCGTTCCGCGCTCGCGATCATCCTCGACGGCAAAGTCATCTCCGCGCCGGGCGTCAACGACGGCCCGATCCTCGGCGGCCGTTGCGAAATCTCCGGCAGCTTCGACGAACGCAGCGCGCGCAATCTCGCGAGCTCGCTGGAGAACCCGCTGCAGACGCCGGTCGCCATCGAGGAGGAGCGCAGCACGTCGCCCTCGCTCGGCGCCGACTCGATCAACAGCGGCGTCAAGTCCGGCCTCTACGGCGTGATCCTTACGCTGATCGCAGTGCTGCTCTACTACCGGTTTGCCGGCCTCGTGGCGAATATCGCGCTCACCGCGAACGTGGTCATTCTTTTCGGCGCGATGGGGATGTTCTCGTCCGTGCTCACGCTGCCCGGCATCGCGGGCATCATCCTCACCCTCGGCATGGCCATCGACGCCAACGTCCTCATCTACGAGCGGCTGCGCGAGGAAATGGCCGAGGGCAAATCGCTCAAGGCGTCGATCGCTGCAGCATACGACAAAGCCTTCAGCGCGATTTTCGATTCGAACATCACCACGCTGATCACCGCGGGGCTGCTCTTCTGGAAAGCCACGGGCCCCGTCAAGGGCTTCGCCGTCACGCTCACGCTCGGCATCATCGCCTCGCTCTTCACCGCGCTGGTCCTCACCCGCAACCTCTTCGAGTGGTCGATCCGCCTCGGCTGGCTGAAGAAGATCACGATGAGCAATCTCATCAAGCCGACCAAGATCGATTTCCTCGGCAAGCGCCGCGTCGCGATCACCGGTTCGCTCACCATCATCGGCCTCGCCTTCGGCATCTTCGCCTGGCACGGCGAGGCGAATTTCGGCGTCGATTTTCGTGGCGGCGATCGCCTCGTGCTGCTGGCGAAAAACAAGCCGACTGACGGCGAAGTGCGCGCCGCCGTTGACACGCTCAAGATCGGCGACGTCGTCGTGCAGACCGAAAAGAGCGCCTCCACCGAGTTCACCGTCATCCGCAGTCCGAAGGCCACCGGCACTGCGATCGCGGACCATCTCACGAAGACGATGCCGGAAGCCGGGTTCAAGAAGGAGCAACTCGAGAGTGTCGGCGCCCTCGTCGGCAAGGAACTTGCCACCAATTCGCTCGTCGCCCTCGGCCTCGGCATGCTCGGCATCCTCCTCTACGTCAGCGTGCGCTTCGAGTTGAGCTTCGCCGTCGGCGCCCTCGTCGCCTTGCTGCACGATGTCATCATCACCATCGGCGTCTTCAGCCTCATGGGGCGCGAACTCTCGCTGGTCATCATCGGCGCCATCCTCACCATCGCCGGCTACTCGGTCAACGACACGATCGTCGTCTTCGACCGCATCCGCGAAAACATCAAGGCACGCCGCCGCGGATCGATCGCCGAGATCATGAATCTCGCGATCAATGAAACGCTCTCCCGCACCGTGCTCACCGGCGGCGTCACGCTGCTCACCACGCTCATCCTCTTCATGTTCGGCGGCCCCGTGCTCGCCGACTTCGCCCTCACGATCCTCATCGGCGTCCTCGTCGGCACCTACTCCTCGATCTTCGTCGCGGCGCCGATCGTCCTCTGGTGGAGCCGCAAGTCCGGCGCCGACCTCGCCGAGGAAATCCGCCGCGGCGACGCACCCGACGAAGTCATCGCGTGATCGAGCCGGTGGCGAAGCCACAGCCTCGGAGCTAGAGTCCTCGCGGGAGAACGTCATGCACATCCCGCAGCGCAAAACCGTCCGGGTCCTGTTCGACGAGTGGCACAGCGAGAGCTGGAGCTGTTCGCTCGATCGTGCGCGCGAGTTCCAGCCCGAGAACCCCGCCGGCGCCAGCTACCAGCGCGCCGCCGACGCGCTCGCCGCGCGCGACTTCATCGTCGGCCGAAACATCGATGCTCCGCTGGGCGCCGCGAAGCTCGAAGGCATCGGCGTCCTCGTGCTGGCGCACCCGTGCGACCCGCATTGGGAACGCACGACCTCGCCAAACTCACCCGCCTTTTCACCGGCGGAAATCGAAGCCGTGCATACGTGGGTGCGCGCCGGCGGCGGGTTGCTCGTCATCACCGAATACGAGCACGACAAATATGGCGACAACCTCAACGAGTTGCTCGCGCCCGCCGGCATCCGCATTGAGAACGGAAAGGTCTTCGACCGCACCGCCTGCGCGCACGACAACCCTGAGTGGTTCCTCGCCGCGCCCGGCGACACGCCGCTCGCGCATCGCGCCGCGCGCGCGTGCTTCTACCGCGCCGGTTGGTGCACGGGTGGAAATCCCGCATGGACCGCGTCCGAGGCCGCACATCCGCCGAACGCGGCCGTGATCGCGACGGCGACGCTCGGCAGCGGACGCATCGCCGTGGTGAGCGACTCGGTGCTCTTCGGCGACGAACGTTTCGGCGAGCACGACCACGCGCAGCTTTGGCTGAATATCGTGTATTGGCTCGCCGCCCCTCGGGCCACTGCGAGCGCGTCCGCACCGCTGCGGGAGATGGGCCCGCTGCGCGGCTCGATAAACGCGTTGCGCGTCTTGCAGTCGGCCGACGGCTCGGTTCCGGACTCCGCGCACGAGCGCGCCTCCGCCTTGCTCGACGAGACCCGCGCCACGCTCACTGCGCTGGCGCCAGAGTTCCCGCACGAGTCGGAATATTTCGCCGCGCTCGACCGCGACTTTCACGCGTGGCGCGCCGCCGGCTTTCCGAAGCCCGACTTCGCCGCGTCGCTCGCCGCCTTCGCGCCGCAGCAGCACCGGCGCGATGGCATCGAGACGCTCGCCGTCTTCCCGCTCTACACGCCGAACGCATCGAGCGACGTTCGCTTCGAGGCGATCCTCTTTCGCACGCCGTGGCCCGAGTGGCTCGCGCAGCTCGAGCGCACCCGCTTTCACAACAACAAGTTCGTCCCCGGGCATCTTCTCGATTTCACCGACGGCTACGCGAGCGAGTGCGCGGTGCTCTTTCCCGAGACGGTCTCCGTCGCCGGCGCGCCGACGCATCAGTTCGCCACGATTTTCTGCGATCGTGAAGCCGCGCGCCTCCAGCGCACCGTGCTGCGCTGCGCGGAAGCCGTGCGGCTCGCGCTGCATCCGGAGCTGGAGTTCTGGCTGCGCTCGCCCGTGCTCATCGAAGACACCCTCGCGTTGTGGGATCTCATCCACGACACGTCGCACAGCGCCGGTGAACTGCCGTTCGATCCGTTCATGATCCGGCAGCGCGCGCCGTTCTGGATGTATGGCATCGAGGAGCTGCGCGTCGATCTGCGCAGCTACGGCGAGGCCGCGCAACTCGCTCGCGAGGGCTTCCCCTTCGCCCGATACGTCGGCTGCGCGATCGTGCTCGACCGCATCTTCCGCTTCCCGATCACCGGCTCGCGCGTGCGCAACTACGACGCGCTCGGCGGCCAGCTCCTCTTCGCCTTCCTCCACCAGCGCGACGCGATCGTCTGGAGCGACAACCGGCTCACGATCCGATGGGAACTTCTCGACGATGCCGTCGCGGCTCTCGCCGCGGAACTGCGCGCGCTCTATAAGTTCGGCAGCGACTGCTCGAAGATGACCTTCTGGCTCGCCGCGCACGATCTGATCGCGCGCCATGTCCCGCCGAACGTCGCCTCGAAATGGCGCGCCGACGCGCGCGCCGTCACCGACGAAGCCGACCCGAAGCGCTGGCTCGACGTGATCCACCCCGACGAATTCCCGCTCGGCACCTTCCATACGAACTTGCAGCGGACCCTTGGCAGCGTGCCGGCGCGCGGTATCTGAGCGCCCCATGCTCAGCCTCGTCGCCACGCCGATCGGAAATCTCGCCGACATCACGCTGCGCGCGCTCGAGACGCTCAAGGCCGCCGACGTGATCGCGTGCGAAGACACGCGTCATTCGCTGCGCCTGCTCCAGCATTACGAAATCAGGAAGCCGCTCGTCTCCTACCACGCGCACAACGAAGCGAAGCGCACGGCGGAACTCATCGAGCAGCTCGCCGAGGGGAAACACATCGCCGTGATCAGCGACGCCGGGTTGCCCGGCATCAGCGACCCGGGCCATCGCCTGCTCCGCGCGTGCCAGGAGCGTGGGCTGGCCTACACGATCATCCCCGGCCCGAGCGCGGTGCTCACCGCGCTTGTCGGCAGCGGCTTCGATGCGGAGCAGTGTTACTACGGCGGCTTCCTTCCGGTGAAGAGCGGAGGTCGCGAGCGCGAGATCCTCGCCGCCGGCACGCGCGCGGAGACGAGCATCTTTTTCGAAAGCACGCACCGCATCCTCAAAACGCTCGCCGTGTGCGCGGAGAAGCTCCCCGACCGCGAGCTGTGCGTCGCGCGCGAGCTCACGAAGACCTTCGAGGAATACCGCCGCGGCACCGGAGCCGAGCTGCTCGCGCACTACACCACGCATCCGCCAAAGGGCGAGATTGTGCTCGTGATTCGCGGGGCTCCGGGATAAGCCACGCATTGATGAACGCGCGACACTTCCTCCTGCCCGCGCTCGCGTGCGCCGCCGCGATGGCGCAGACATCCGCGAGCGATCGCATCAAATTCCAAGCCTACGATGGCGATGGGAGAAAGGCTCAGCCGGAGAAGATGGCCTTCCAAGTGATCGCGCTCGACGCAGGCGCTCGCAGCAGGTTCGTGATGATCGGCGACGTCATCGAAGGCACGAAATGGAGGGTCGTGAAGTTCGAGTTCAAGGAAGTTCCCAATCCCGGCACCGGTGAAGGCACGAACGTATCCGAACTGACGTTGCGCCACACCGAAACCGGACGCACGGTCGTCCTCGTCCTCAACAAAGTCATCGACACCACCAAATGAAACTCGCCCTCGCCCTCCTCTTCGCTCTCACCACCATGACCCACGCCGCCGATCTCGCCGCCATCCCGCTCAAGGACATCGACGGCAAGGACACGTCGCTCGCCGCGCACAAAGGCAAGGTGCTGCTCGCCGTGAACGTCGCGTCCGCGTGCGGCTACACTTCGCAATACGAGGGGCTCGAGGCGCTCTACCGGAAGTTCAAGGACCGCGGGCTCGTGGTGCTCGGCTTTCCGTGCAACGACTTCGGCGCGCAGGAGCCGGGCAGCGAGGCGGAGATCAAGCAGTTCTGCTCTTCGCGGTTCAGCGTCACCTTTCCGATGTTTGCGAAGCTGCACGTCAAAGGCCCGGAGCAGCATCCGCTCTACGCTGCGTTGACGGCTGGCGGCGCGCCGGTGAAATGGAACTTCGGAAAATTCCTCGTCGGCAAGGATGGGAAGGTCATCGCGCGTTACGGCAGCGACACGGAGCCGGACGACGAGAAGCTGCTCGCCGCGATCGAAGCCGCGCTCTAAATCACACGTTCGCCGGCACGACGAGAACCGGGCACTTCGCCGCGCGCAGCACGCCGCTGGTCACGCTGCCGACGAGGAACTCGAACAGCGCGCCGTGCCCGTGCGAACCCATGACGATGCACTCGGCGTGATGCTTGGTCGCTTCATCGAGCACCTTGTCCACGAGCGGTCCCTGCACGTGCAGCGCGAGCACTTCGATGCCGTCGGCCGCGGCTTTCCCGCGCAGTTCGTCGAGGTTCTGGTGCTCCTTCTTGAAATCGCGCGCCACAGCGGTGCGCACGGCCATCGGGCCGGGCTCGAAGCCGATGAAATCAGGCTCGGGTTCGCTCACATGCAGCAGCACGATGCGCGCGGAGTAGGCGCGGGCGACCGAGCGCGCTGCTTCCACCACTCGCGCGGTGACATCGGAGAAATCGACGGGGACAAGGATCGTTTTCATGGCGTTTGGATTTACGCAAGATAGCGCGCAAATGGCGAGTGTCGTCTCGCCATCGCATGGCCTTTTTCGCCCGTCTTTTGTCCGGCTGCGCGGTGCTTGCGGCCCGTGACTGAACACTCCAGCGTCCGCGCTGTCCCATGCCGACCATGTTTCGCCTCTCCCTCGCCGCCCTCGCGCTGCTCACGACCGCCGCCGTCGCCGCGGATGCCCCAGCCGTCATCAAGCCGATCACGTTCACCGAATTCGATCTGCCGAATGGCCTGCACGTCATCCTGCACGAGAACCACCAGGCGCCCGTCGTCTCGACCTACGTGCTCTATCATGTCGGCAGCAAAAACGAGCGCGCCGACCGCACCGGCTTCGCGCACTTCTTCGAGCATCTCATGTTCGAGGGCAGCGAGAACATCCCGCGCGGCAAGATCGACAAATACATCTCCGGCGCCGGCGGCAACCTGAACGCGAGCACGTCGTTCGACCAGACGGACTACTATTTCAACGTCCCGGCCAACCAACTCGAGCTCGCGCTGTGGATCGAGAGCGAGCGGATGATGCACGCGAAGGTCGATGAAACCGGCGTCGAGACGCAGCGGCAGGTCGTGAAGGAGGAGCGCCGGCGCGGTGTGGACAACCAGCCCTACGGCACGCTCTTCGAGGAACTCGCCGCGCTCATCTTCAAGGGCACGCCCTACGCGTGGACGCCCATCGGCTCGGCGCAATACATCGACCAGGCGAAGATCGAGGAGTTCCGCGACTTCTACAAAACCTACTACATCCCGAACAACGCGACGCTCGCCATCGCCGGGGATTTCGACAGCGCTCGCACGCGCAAACTGGTCGAGGAATACTTCGGCCCGATCCCGCGCGGCGCGAAGATCAAGCGTCCGGAGGTGAAGTGGGATCTCGATGTGAAGCGCGTCGCCAAGGACGTGACGAAGGACAACACGCCGCTGCCCGCGACGCTCCACGCGTGGCGCGCGCCGGCGGAGACGAATCCCGATGCGTATCCGATGGAGATGCTCGGCAACATCCTCAGCAAGGGTCGCAGCTCGCGGCTTTACCGGCGGCTGGTCGATCAGGAGCAGGTCGCCGTCGGCGTCGATGCGTTCGCCTTTCTCCAGGAGCAATGCGGGATGCTCGGCGTCTTCGCCACGGGGCAGAACGGCGTCGCGCTCGACAAACTCGACAAGCTCATCGCCGCGGAGATCAAGGCCGTGCGCGAGAAAGGCGTGACCGAGGACGAGTTTCAGAAGGCGCGCAACCAGCAGGAGGCCGACTTCGCGATGAGCTTCGGCTCGATGAGCGCCCGCGCGAAGAACCTCGCCCGCTACCGAGTCTTTTACGGCGACGCGAACCTCATCAATACCGAACTCGCGCGCTACATGGCCGTGAAGCGCGAGGACCTCCAGCGCGTCGCGCGCGAGTATCTGCGCGACGATCGAGCCCACGTGCTTCGCTATCCGGTGCCTGCGGCGCAGCCCGCCAAGGCGGCCAAGTAACCCAATCAATTTCCGCCATGCGCTCCATCCTCTTCCTCTTCCTCGTCGTCTTCATCGCCCGCGGCCAGTGCGCGATCGATCGCACCCGCAAGCCTGAGCCCGGGCCCGCTCCCGAGGCCGCCTTCCCCGATTACACGACGCGCGAGCTGCCGAACGGGCTGAAGGTTTTCGTCATCCAGGATGATCGCAAACCGAGCGTGACCTTCCGCCTGCTCATCAAGGGCGGGGCCTCGCGCGACGGCGACAAGCCGGGGCTGAGCGGCTTCGTCGGCACGCTGCTCAACCGCGGCACGAAGACGCGCGACGCGCTGAAGTTCGCGACCGAGAGCGACAGCATCGGCGCGCGTGTCGAGGCGGCGCCGGGCGTGGATTCGATCTCGGTCAGCGCGAGCGGGCTGACCAAATACACCGACACGCTGCTCGACCTGCTGGTCGATGCGACGTTGAACCCGGCCTTTCCCGCCGAGCAGTTCGCGAAGGAGCAGAAGAAGGCGCTGAGCATGCTCGCCGGCGAGAAACAGGAGCCCGACCAACTCGCAGGCAAACTCGCCGCGCGTGTGATCTACGGCACGGAGCATCCGTATGGGCGCTTTCGCACGGAGGAAAGTGTCGCGGCGATCACGCGCGATGATCTCGCGAAATATCACGGGCAATGGTTCGCACCGAACAACACGACGCTCGCGATCGTCGGCGACGTGCAGGTCGATGATGTGCTCGCGCGCGTCGAGAAGGCCTTCGCGGATTGGAAACGCAAGGACGTGCCGGTCGTCGATTTTCCCGCGGCACCGAAGCTGAGCGGCCTCACGATCCACCTCGTCGATCGTCCCGGCAGCGTGCAGAGCAACATCATCATCACCAACCCCGGCCCGCCGCGCAACGGACCGGACACGCCCGAGATCAACGTGATGAACGCGACGCTCGGCGGCGGATTCAGCGGCCGGCTTTTCCAGAACCTGCGCGAGAAGCACGGCTGGACCTACGGCGCCTACAGCGTCTTCGACATGAAGCAGTTCGCCGGCGATTTCTCCGCGCAGGCCGAGACGCGCAACGAAGTGACCGCGCCCGCGATCAAGGAAGCGCTCAAGGAGATGAAGCGCCTGCAGGACGAGCCCGTGCCCGCGCCGGAGCTGGCGATCCAGCGTGAATACAACGTCGGCAATTACCTGCTCTCGCTCGAGAATGCCGCGCGCACCGCGCAGCGCGTGCAGGAGATCGATCTCTACGGCCTCGCGCCGGATTTCTACAAGCGCTACGCGAAGCGCATGGCTTCGACGACCGCCGCGCAGGTCGAGGCGATGGCGAAGAAATACCTGAGCACGGAGAACGTCGCGATCGTCGTCGTCGGAGAGGCGAAGGACATCCAGCGCGAGCTCGAGAAGATCGGCAAGGTCGTCGTGTATGACCTCGAGTTGAAGCCGAAGGGCTGATGCCTTATCGCGGCCGCCTCGCTCCTTCGCCCACGGGTTTTCTCCATCGCGGCCACGCGCGCACTTTCTGGATCGCGCAGCAGCGCGCGGAGGCCGCTGGCGGCACGCTGATCGTGCGCAACGACGACCTCGATCGCGCCCGCGTCCGCCCGGAGTTCGTCGCCGCGATGTTCGAGGACATGCGCTGGCTTGGCCTGCGCTGGAGCGAGGGTCCGGACCTCGGCGGACCGCACGCGCCTTACACGCAGAGCGAGCGTCTTCCGCTCTACCGACTCGCCTTCGAGCGGCTGCTGGCTGCGGGCCTGGTCTTCCCGTGCATCTGCTCGCGCAAGGACGTGCTCACTGCCGCCGGTGCGCCGCACGCGGGTGAGGAAGAGCCACTCTACCCCGGCACCTGCCGTGAGCGGCGCGATCACCCGATCGATGTGAACTGGCGCCTGCGCGTGCCCGATGGCGAGGTGCTCGCCTTCACCGACGGCCACTTCGGCGAGCAGCGCGCGACGGCGGGCGTGGACTTCGGCGACTTCCTCGTGTGGCGGAAAGACGACCTTCCCTCGTATCAACTCGCGTGCGTGGTGGACGATGCGCTCATGGGCATCACCGAAGTCGTGCGCGGCGCCGATCTCATCGCGAGCACCTTCCGCCAGCTCCTGCTCTATCGCGCGCTCGGATGGACGCCGCCGGCATTTTTCCACTGCCCGCTCGTGCTCGATGAAACCGGCCAGCGCCTCGCCAAGCGCGACGCTAGCACGACGCTGCGCGGTCTGCGCGCCGCCGGCTGGACTCCGGCGCAGATCCTCGTAGAACGATCCGCATGAGCACGAACTACCTCCCTGCCGGCTATCCCATCTGCGCGCCTTACCTCATCATCACCGACGCAGCGCGCGCTCTCGATTTCTACGCGACCGCGTTTGGCGCGACCGAGCGAATGCGGATGCAAATGCCCGACGGAAAAGTCGGCCACGCCGAGATCGAGATCGCCGGCGGGATCATCATGATCGCCGACGAGTTCCCGCAGATGGGCTGCCGGAGCCCGAAGACGATCGGCGGTTCGCCGGTGACGATCCACCTTTACGTCCCTGACGTGGACGCGCTCACCGCCCGCGCCGGCGCCGCGGGGGCAACGCTCGATCAGCCGCCCGAGAACCAATTCTACGGCGACCGCACCGCGCGGGTCACCGATCCGTTCGGCCACGTCTGGCACTTCGCGACGCACGTCGAGGACGTGACGCCGGAGGAAATGGAGCGTCGCTCGCGGGAGAAATTCGGCGGCGGCTGATTATTCGTCGTCCGGCCCCCAGAGGTGCTCCTTGGTCCACTTGGCCTCGTAGAGCTTGCACAGGCCGATCGCCGCGGCCACGCCGCCGCTGAAGCTCGCGGCGGTCGTGTATTGCTTGTCCTCGTCGTAGGTGCCCACGGAGATCACGACGTGCTCGAAGTGCTCGCTGAGGATTTCGAAGACGCGGTCGATGGCTTGCTGCTGCGATTGGTTCATGTGCGGGAAGTGGATTTCGGGACGACAAGTGGCACGCCCGCCAAAGCCGCGCCAGCGGGGATTGCTGTAGCCGCGGCGCTCCGAGCCGGGTGTGCGTGGCACGGCTCAGAGAGCCGTGGCTACGGGCAGCTTCACGCGAAACGTCGCCCCGCTCCCCTCGCGGCTCTCGACCGCGACGCTGCCGCCATGTGCCTCGACGATGGCTTTCACGAGGCTCAACCCGAGGCCGAGGCCGCGCGCGCTGCGGCTCTTGTCGCCACGGTAGAGCCGCGTCCAGATGCGCGCCTGCTCCTCGGCGGGCACGCCGGGGCCGGTGTCGCGCACCGAGAGCGTGAGCTTGTCCGCCGCGCGTTCGGCGCTGAGGAAGACGAGGCCGCCCGAGGGCGTGTATTTGATCGCGTTGTCGAGGAGGTTCGCGATGACCTGCCGCATCCGCGCCGGATCGACCTCGGCCTCGCACGGCGCCGACACGTCGTTGTGAACGATGATCTTCTTCTCCGCGGCGACGTGCTCGTAGAGCTCCACCGCTTCGCCGACGAGTGTCGCGAGATCGGTGCGGCGCCGGTCGAGCCGCATCATCCCCGCCTCAGCCTCGGTGATGTCCATGAGCGCGCGCAGCATCTCGATCACGCGTTCGCTTTCCTCGGCGCAATCGGCCAGCGCCTCGCGCGCGGCGCCGGCGTCATCGCTTTGCAGCGCCAGCTCGGCGATGCCGCGGAGGCGCGTAAGCGGCGTGCGGAGGTCGTGTGCGGTGTTGTCGAGCGACTCGCGCATCGCGCGCACGAGCCGCTCATTGCGCTCGAGCACGCGGTTGAAGAGCTGCGCCATCTCGTCGAGCTCGTCGCCGCTCGCGGTGGTCGCCACGCGTGCGTCGAGGTCGCCGGTCTCGATGATCGTGCGAGCGGTCGCCACCACGTCGCGCACGGGCTTCATCGTGCGATGCGCCAGCCACGCGCCGGCGCCGATGCCGAGCAGGATCACGGCGGCACTGACCGCGAGGAAGGCGCGCTGGAAGGTGCGCAGGGTCGTCTCGCGGTTGGTCGTGCTGCGGCCGACTTGCAGCAGCGAGCCGTCGGGCATCACGGCGGAAGCGAGAGCGAGTTCGCGCTCGGCGTCCTTCGGGATGCGCACGACGCCGACCTGCCGCTGCATGCCGTCGATGCTGATGGCGCTTTGCTGGAAGGTGATCCATTCGTCGGGGACATTCGCGAGCGTGACCTCGCCGCGCGCGGTCGCGAGCCGCACGAAGAGCGACTTCTGCTGGCCGCCCTTCTGTTCGCGATTCACGGCGAACTCGAGCGCGCGAAAGCCGCCGGCCTGATAGAGCGCGCTGTATTCGTTGAGCTTCGACTGGAGCACTTCGCGGTCGGTCCGTTCGACCAGCCTCGCGATAAGCAGATACGCGAGCGCGAAGAGCCCGCCGACGCCGAGCGTGAAGACGATCGCATACCAAAACGTGAGCCGCGTGCTCGCGCCGCGCACGGTGCGCGGCTTGGATTCAAGCGGGGCGGAGGACATAGCCGACTCCGCGGAGGGTATGCAGGCGCGTGCGATCCGGGTCGATCTTCCCGCGCAACCGGTGGACGAGCACATCGACGACATTCGTGCCCGGATCGAAAGAGTAGTCCCACACGTGCTCGAGGATCATCGTCTTCGACACGGGCCGGCCCGCGTGGCGCATGAGGAACTCGAGCAGCGCAAACTCGCGTGGCTGGAGCTCGATGCGCTCCGTGCCGCGCATCGCTTCGCGGCTGAGGAGATCGAGCGAAAGATCGCCGCACGTGAGCCGGGCGGGCTCCGCGCTCTGCGAGGAGCGGCGGATGAGCGCCTGCACGCGGGCGAGCAGCTCGGTGAAGGCGAAGGGCTTTGTGAGATAATCGTCGCCGCCCGCCTGCAAGCCGCGCACGCGGTCATCGACGCTCGCCTTCGCGCTGAGGATCAGCACGGGGGCGTGGTGCTTCTTCGCGCGCAGCCGCTTGATGAGGCTCAGTCCGTCGAGCCGCGGGAGCATGAGGTCCACGATGAGCGCGTCGTAAGGCGTCGAGTCGGCGAGGATGAGCGCTTCCTCGCCGTCGGCACAGCGGTCCACGCCGTAGCCGGCTTCCTTGAGCCCTTTGACGACGAAGGACGCGATCTTGTGGTCGTCTTCGACGACTAGGAGGCGCATGTGGGCTTCATAGAGATCGTGGCGCCGGGCGCAAGCGGGCCGGCAAAAAAGAGGCGCCGCGCATTCCCCACAGAACGCGCGGCGCCGGGTCCCAACCCACTCAAATTATCCAACCTTGTTTTCGTCCACGACGAGGTAGCGCTGGCCACCGCGGCTCCACACTTTGACGAGCGTGGTCTTGTCGGTGGCGCGCCCGGTCAGGCGCACGGCGTCTTCGGGCGAGGTGACTTTCTCGCGGTTGATCTCGAGGATCACGTCGCCGGCCATGAGCCCGGACTGGGCGGCGGCGCTGTCGCGGTCCACGCTGGTGATGACCGCGCCATTGATCTCCGCGGGAATGTTCAGCTCGCGCCGCGTGTGCGCGTCGAGTGCGCCGACGCCGACGCCGTTGAGCGTGCCGGTGTCGCCGGTCTTCGAGTCGCTGCCGGCCTTCGCGAGTTTGTCTGAGTTCGGCAACTCGCCGACCTTCACCGCGAGCGTCTTCGGTTTGCCGTCGCGCAGGAGTTTCACCTCCACGCTCTGGCCGGGCTTCACGCGGGCGACCTGGAGCTTGAGGTGACGGCTGTCGGTCACGGGCTTGCCGTCGAACTCGGTGACGACATCGCCGCTCGCGAGGCCCGCGCTTTCCGCCGGGCTGCGCGGGGTCACGTCGCCGACGAGAGCGCCGGTCGCGCCGGCTGCGTTGAACTTCTTCGCGAGCGTTGGGTTGAGGTCCTGGATCATCACCCCGAGATAGCCGCGCGTGACTTTGCCGTCGGTGATGAGGCTTTCCATGACCTCGCGGGCGAGCGTCGATGGGATGGCGAAGCCGATGCCCTGGTTGCCGCCGCTGCGGCTGAGGATCGCGGTATTGATGCCGACGAGCCGGCCTTCGACATCGACGAGCGCGCCGCCGGAGTTGCCGGGATTGATCGCGGCGTCGGTCTGGATGAAGTCCTCGTAATCGAGCCCGATCGCGCTGCGACCCATGGCGCTCACGATGCCTGTCGTCACGGTTTGGCCGATGCCGAAGGGATTGCCGATCGCGAGCACGGCGTCGCCGACTTCGACCTGCTCGCTGTCGGTCATCTGGATCGCGGGCAGGCCGGTCGCGTCGATCTTGATGACCGCGAGGTCGGTCTTCGGGTCGGTGCCGATCACCTTCGCGGAAAACTCGCGCCCATCGTGCAGCGCGACTTTCAGCCCGGTCGCACGGTCGATGACGTGATTGTTTGTGAGGACGTAGCCATCCGCGGTGACGATGACGCCCGAGCCGAGGCCGCTCTCGCGGGGCGGGCTGGGCCGGC
Organism: Chthoniobacteraceae bacterium; assembly: GCA_040081625.1. Classification (GTDB taxonomy): domain Bacteria; phylum Verrucomicrobiota; class Verrucomicrobiia; order Chthoniobacterales; family Chthoniobacteraceae; genus VFJQ01. The sequence continues at coordinate 22,164 of JBEBGD010000036.1, read as the reverse complement.
GCGGCGCGGCGCCTTCCTCGCCGAAGAATCGGCGGAAGAAGGGATTGTCGGAGAATTCGTCGAGGCCGGTGTTTTGCACGCGGGTCGAGGAGACGACTTTGACGACGCTCGGGCTCACGCGCTTGATGACGGGCGCGAAGCTCGTGGCGGCCTTCATCTCCGCATTGAGCGGTCGCGCATCGACGATGACGGCGGGCTTCTTCAAACCCTCGCGATTCTCCACCGCCTGCGTGACCGCGAAGACGGAGGCGGCGAGGAAGGCGCCGGCGAAGATCAGGCGCGGCACGCGCCAGGTGGAATGGGATCGAGTGGTGTTGTTCATGCGAGCATCATTGCGCGCGCCGATTACCGCGGCCTTTCGCGAGCATTACAGTTTTGAGAGGCACGTCCGGCGTGCATAGTGCCGCGAGATGTCCGCCCGCATCGCCCTCAGAATCCTCTGCGCAGTCGCTGTCGCGCTGTCGCCCGCGCGAGCCGTGGATGCGCTGGTCGAGCACGTGCGCGCGCATCGCGATGGACGCGCGGCGTGGTCGATCGACTTCGACGCGCTCGGCGGCGATCGCGCGAAGCTGCCGGTCGGCGTGTTCGATTCCGGCATCGGCGGGCTGACGGTGATGGACGCGATCCTGCGGCTCGATGCATTCAATAACGACTCGCTGCGCCCGGGTGCGGATGGCCGCGCGGACTTCGCGGGCGAGCGCTTCATCTATCTCGGCGACCAGGCGAACATGCCCTACGGCAACTACGCCGCGCAGGGGCGCGAGGCGTTTCTGCGCGAGCTGATCGTGAAGGACGCGGTCTTCCTGCTCGGCACGCGCTGGCGTGCGGCGGCGGCGGGTGCGCCTCGTTTCGACAAGCCGCCGGTGAAGGCGATCGTCATCGCGTGCAACACGGCGACGGCTTACGGGATCGACGACATCCGCTCGGCGTTGCGCGCGTGGAAGCTCGATGTGCCGGTGATCGGCGTGATCGAAGCCGGCGCACGCGCGACGGCGGCGAGCCTGCCCGACGATGGCAAGCCGCGCGCGATCGGCGTGCTCGCGACTGTCGGCACTTGCGCGACGGGCGCCTATCCGAAGGCGATCGCACGCGCGATGGGGCAGGCGGGGAAGTCGGCGCCGGTCGTCGTGCAGCAGGGTAGCGCGGATCTCGCGGCGACGATCGAACGCGGCGAACCGAAGGCGGTGAGCGATTGCGCGCGGGCCGATGTCGCGGCGCTCGTCGGCAAGCACAGCGGTCCGCCAATCGAGACTGTCGTGCTGGGCTGCACTCACTTTCCGCTCGCGGAGACGGAGCTGGCGGCGGCGTTCAAGGCGGCGGCGCTCGACGGCGTGCGCTTCATCAATCCCGCCGACGCGACGGCGCGCGAACTCTTCCGCGAACTCGCGCTCGGGCGCCTGCGCGAAAAGGGCGACGCGCCGCCGGCCGCGCAGTTCTTCCTCAGCGTGCCGAATCCGAGATTGCCCAGCGATGAACCGACGGTCGTCGTGCCGCTGACTGCGAAGACGCTGCCGGAGAGCAGTGCGAAGCTCGTCCAATCGCTGCCCGCCGTGTGGCGGCAGATGGAGGCCACGCCATGATTCAGCGCGCGCTTTTGCCGTGGACAATCGCGGCGCTAATCCTCGCAGTGCGCGGCGCCGAGCCACCGAAGTCCATGCCATTTACCAATCACCTCGCCGGCGAGAAATCGCCCTACCTTCTCCAGCACAAGCACAACCCCGTGGACTGGTATCCGTGGGGCGCGGAGGCGTTCGACAAGGCGAAGCGCGAGGGCAAGCCGATCTTTCTCTCGATCGGCTACTCGACCTGCCACTGGTGTCACGTGATGGCGCACGAGTCGTTCGAGGACGAGGCGACGGCGAAGATCCTCAACGAGCACTTCGTCTCGATCAAACTCGACCGCGAGGAGCGGCCCGACGTGGACCGCGTTTACATGACCTTCGTGCAGGCGACGACCGGCGGCGGCGGCTGGCCGATGACGGTCTTCCTCACGCCTGAGCTGAAGCCTTTCCTCGGCGGCACCTACTTTCCGCCGGAGGACAAATACGGGCGGCCCGGCTTCAAGACGCTGCTCGGGCGGATCATCGATGGGTGGACGAAGGATCGCGCGGGCATCGTCGCGCACGGCGAGAAAGTGACCGAGCAACTGCGCGAATACACCGCCACGGCGAAGCCCGGCGACACGAAGCTGAGCGAGGCGATGCTCATCAACGCGCTCAACGTCTTCACGCGCACCTACGACGAGGAGTGGGGCGGCTTCGGCGACGCGCCGAAGTTTCCGCGCCCCTCGACGCTGAACTTTCTCTTCCGTCTGCACGCGCGCTCCGGCGCGGACTCGCGCGATGGCAAGGCCGCGCTCGGCATGGCGCTCGGCACGCTGGCGAAGATGGCCGAGGGCGGCATGCACGACCATCTCGGCGGCGGCTTCCACCGCTACTCGGTCGATCGATTCTGGCACGTGCCGCACTACGAGAAGATGCTCTACGATCAGGCGCAGCTCGCGTGCTCGTATCTCGATGCCTATCAGGTCACGCGGGATGTCGCGTGGGAGAAGACGGCGCGCGACATCCTCGACTACGTGTGGCGCGAGATGACGGCGCGCGACGGCGGATTCTTCTCCGCCGAGGATGCGGACTCGCTGCTCGAGCACGGCAAGCCCGAGCACGCCGAGGGCGCATTCTACGTGTGGACGAAGGAGGAGATCATGCGCGTGCTCGGCGACGAGGCGGGCACGGTTTTCTGCCGCGTGTATGGCGCGAGCACGGAGGGGAATTCGCCGCCGGGCAGCGACCCGCACGGCGAACTCAAGGGCAAGAACACGCTCATCCTGCGCGAGCCCGCGATCGATCCCTCGCTCGCCGCGTCGCGAAAGAAGCTCTTCGACGTGCGCGCCAAGCGCCCGCGGCCGCATCTCGACGACAAGATCATCACCGCGTGGAACGGGCTGATGATCTCCGCCTTCGCGCGCGCCGCGCAGGTGCTCGACGATCCCGCCTACCTCGCCGCCGCGCAGGGCGCGACGAAGTTCCTGCGCGAGCAGATGTGGTGCGACGGTGCGCTCCGGCGCAGCTACCGCGAGGGCGTCAGCGAGATCGCGGGGTTCGCGGAAGATTACGCGTTCCTCATCGCGGGGCTGCTCGACCTCTACGAGGCGGACTTCGACACCGCGCACCTCGCGTGGGCCGTGGAGCTGCAGGCGAAGATGGATGCGCTCTTCTTCGACGAGGCGAATGGCGGCTACTTCAGCACCACGGGCAAGGACCCCAACGTCCTGCTGCGGATGAAGGAGGACTACGATGGCGCGGAGCCGAGCCCCGGCAGCATCGGCGCGCTCAATGCCATCCGCCTCGCGCAGATCACCGGCGACGCGAAGCTGCGGGCGCGGGCCGACAAGACGCTCGCCGCCTATGCCGACTCGATGACCAACCTGCCGAACGCGATGCCGCAGATGCTCTGCGCGCTCGACGCGTCGCTCGCGAAGCCGCGCCAGGTGGTGATCGCCGGCGCGCGCGACGCCGCCGACACGAAGACGCTGCTGCGCGAGGTGCGCTCGCGCTTCCGCCCGAACCAGCTCGTGCTGCTCGCGGACCCGTGGCTCGCGGAGCGGCTCGAGTTCATGAAGACGGCGACGACGATCGATGGGAAGGCCGCGGCTTACGTGTGCGAGGACTTCGTCTGCCAGCTCCCGACCAACGACCCGGCCAAGCTGCGCGAGCTGCTCGGGAAATGAACCTCGCCGCGCTCCCGAAAGTCCTCCTGCACGAGCATCTCGACGGCGGGCTGCGGCCGAAGACGGTCATCGATCTCGCGCTCGATGCGGGCTACGCGGGGCTGCCGACGCATGATGCCGACGAGCTTGCGGCGTGGTTCCACCGCGGCGCGCAGCGCGGGTCGCTGCCGCTTTACCTCGAGGGGTTCGTGCATACCTGCGCGGTCATGCAGACGCGCGCGGCGCTGGAGCGGGTGGCGTTCGAGTTCATCGAGGACATGCACGCGGACGGGGTCGTGTATGCGGAGGCGCGCTTCGCTCCGTGCTTCCATGGGAAGAAGGGGCTCACTGGCGATGCGATCATCGGCGCGGTGCTCGATGGGCTGCGGCGTGGCGAGGAGCGGTATGGCGTGAAGTGGGGGCTCATCGTCTGCGGGATGCGCCATCGCACCGACTCGCTGGAGGCGGCGGAGCTGGCGATCAACTTCCGGCACCACGGCGTCGTCGGCTTCGACCTCGCGGGGGAAGAGGCGGGCTATCCGCCGAAGGCGCACGTCGAGGCGTTCAAGGCGATCCAGGAGGCGAACTTCTACTCCACGCTGCACGCCGGCGAGGCGTTCGGCGTCGCCTCCATCTGGCAGGCGCTCCAGCTTTGCGGCGCGCACCGGCTCGGGCACGCGACGCGGCTCGCCGACGACATGACGATCGTGGACGGCAGCATCGTGAAGCTGGGCACGCTGGCGCAATACATCCTCGACCGCCGCATCCCGCTGGAGATGTGCCTATCATCGAACGTCCACACCGGCTCGGTGCGCACCCTCGATGAGCATCCGTTCAAGATGTATCACGAGCGCGGCTTCCGCGTGACGCTCAACACCGACGACCGGCTCATGAGCGACACGTCGATGACCAAGGAGTTCCAGCTCGCGGTGGACACGTTCGGGCTCACGCTGCCGGACCTGGAGAAAATCACGCTCAACTCGATCAAGAGCGCGTTCATCCAGTTCGATGAGCGCATCCGGCTCATCTACGAGGTGATCAAGCCCGGCTACGCGAAGGCGCGCACTACTTCGCCCGCGGCTTGAGCAGGTCGAAGAGCGGCAGCTCGGGCTGGCCGTCGGCGCCGGGCTTCATCTGCGCGCGCATCCCCTGCAGCAGCGCTTTGATCTGCGCGGCGGGCATGATCGATTTGGTGCCGTCGGCACCGAAGGCCGCGTCCCAGTGCTGCGCGGCGGGCGTGTAGCTGAGCACGCTCGTGAGGCGGCGCGCGATCTCGTCCATGTGCGCGGCGCCGTAGAAGATGGCGATGCTCTGGCCCGGCTGGAGCTTGCGCAGGCGCGGCTCGAGCTGGCGGATAACCTCGGCGTTGCGCTCGGTGATAAGCACCTCGAAGAGCTCCCGCATGTCGGGCGACGCGGCCTTCGCGAGATCGATCAGTTCGCCCGCCTGCGCGAGCGCCTCGACGAGCATGAGCTTGGTCGTCTCGCGCATCTCGGGCGTGCTGCCCATGAGCGTGATCATGCCGCCGAGCGACTCGGCGAGCTCGCCCTTGCCGTGCATGGCGCTCATGAGCTGGTCGAAGGTTTCGTTGTTCACCTTCGCGGGCGCGGCGGGCTTCGCGGGGTCGCCGGGCCTGGCGGGGTCCTGCGGCTTCGGCGCGGCGGCGCGGCGCTCGATGGCTTCGTTGAGGCCGTCGGCGGTGAGATCGCTATTGGCGAAGTGGGGGCGCTGATAGTCGATGGCGTCGAGCTGGAAGACGAGGCCGAGGGCCTTCGCGAGCTGGCCTTGCAAGCCGCCGGCGGTGTCGGCCTTCGCGCCTTGCTGGAGGCGGCCGGCGTCGATGCCTTCGAAGAGCACGGCGGTTTGTGCGTCGAGGCGCTTCTGGATCGCGGCGTAGTATTCGGGCGTGCCGAGGTGGGAGACGCCGATGAGCCACACGCTCGGGCCCGCGCCGCCTGCGGGCTTGTATTCGGCGGAGAGTGTCTCGAGCACGCTCTGCGAGCCGGGCAGCTCGCGGGTGCGGAGGAAGTTGAGCTGCGTCGTCTTCGGCGCCTCGGCGAAAAGCGCGGGGGTGAGCAGGAGCAGGGCGAGGTAGCGGAGCATGGGCGCGAGGTTCGCGGAGGAGGCGCGCGGTGCAAGCGGAGATGGACGCGATGGACATGATGGACACGATGGACCGCATGGACCGCATGGACGCGCTGGACGGCAGTCCATGAAGTCCCTCCCGTCCATCGGGGGCCGGCCTCACACGATGCGCCCGAACTTTTTCTCCAGCTCCGCGTAGCTCATCTGGATCATGGTGGGCCGGCCGTGGGGGCAGCAATAGGGCAGCTCGCAGGCGAGCAGGTCCTGGATGAGCCGCACCAGTTCGGGCTCGCGCAGCACGTCGTTGGCTTTCACGGCGTGGCGGCAGACGGTCTTGGCTATCATGTCTTCGCCGAGGCGCAGGCGGCTGTTCTGCGCGGTGGTGTCGCGCAGGTCGTCGATGATGTCGCGCAGGAGCTGAGCGGGGTCGTCGGCACGGAGGAAGGTGGGGAGCGCGTCGATCTTGAAGGTGTGCTCGCCGAAGGGCTCGAGCCCGAGGCCGGCGCGGTCGAGCACGTCGAGGTGGCGGGTGATCCAGTCGGTATCGCGCGGGGAGACCTCGAGGGTGAGCGGGAGCAGCAGGCGCTGGGTGGGGACGCCCTGGGTCTCCATGCGGCGGCGCATTTCCTCGAAGAGGACGCGCTCGTGGGCGGCGTGCTGGTCCACGAGCACGAGGCCGGTCGCATTCTCCATGAGCACGTAGAGCTTTCCGAGCACGCCGAGGATCTTGAAGTTCTCCGCTTTCGGACTTGTCGTCGCGGGCTCAGGCGGCGGCTCGTTTGGAGTTTGGAGTTGAGCCCCGCGCAGCGGCGCCGGCATCACGGGCAGGTCGCTCCAATCCTTCCGCAACGCGAGTTGCTCGCGCTCCGGGATGAGTGCCGGCTCAGGCGCCGCCCGGAAAGTCTGCGACCAGCTCGCGCGATCGCTTTCCAAGGCCTGCCGGAGCGCCTGCGCCACGGCCTCGCGCACGCCGGCGGGGTCGCGGAAACGGACCTCGCGCTTGGCGGGGTGGACGTTCACATCCACGCGCTCGGGGTCCATCTCGAGGAAGAGGAAGGTGACCGGGTGCTGCCCGCGCATGAGCGCGGTGTGATAGCCTTCGCGCAGCGCGTGGGTGAGCGTCGGGTTCTCGACCGGTCTGCCATTTAAGAACACGATGCTCTGCTGGCGTGTGCTGCGGCTCACGCCGGCTTTGCCCACCTGCCCGCGGATGCCTATCCAGTCGGTGCAATACTCCGGCACCGCGAGCAGCTCGGCGACGAGCGCGGCGCCGCAGAGGTCGCGCAGGCGTTCGCGCAGCGACTGGCCCGGCGGGAGTTGGAAGACGACGCGCTCGTCGCGCACGAACGTGAACCCGATCTGCGGATGGCCGATGGCCTGGAGGTGGAGTGCCTGCTCGACATGGCTCGCCTCGGTCTGCTCGGTGCGGAGGAATTTGCGGCGCGCGGGGAGATTGAAGAAGAGCGAGCGCGCCTCGATCTGCGTGCCCTCCGGCTCGCCGCAATCGCGCACGGTCTCGATGCGCCCGCCGTTCACGATGACCTCAGTGCCGGCGAGCGCGCCCTTTTCCCGAGTCGTGAGCCGGAAGCGCGAGACGCTGGCGATGGAAGGCAGCGCCTCGCCGCGGAAGCCGAGCGTGCGGACGGTGGCGAGGTCTTCGCCGGTGCGGATCTTGGAAGTGGCGTGACGCTCGAGGCAGAGCAGGGCGTCATCGCGATCCATGCCGCAGCCGTCATCGACGATGCGGATGGCGGAGGAGCCGCCGCGCTTGATGGCGACCTCGATGCGCGTGGCGCCGGCATCGATGGAGTTCTCGACGAGTTCCTTCACGACTGAGGCCGGCCGCTCGACGACCTCGCCCGCGGCCACCTGGCTGGCGACGTGTTCGGGTAGAAGGGCGATTCGCGGCATGGTGCCGAGAAATAAATGAGGGCTGACGAATGACGAATGAAAGATTCGGCGTCGTGATGCGTATTACACGGTGAACCCACTCGGCTCTTGGCACTCACCACTTCCCAATCTACCCTCCCGCCTATGATCACGCTCACCGAACCGGCAGTGCGCCATCTCCAGACGATGATCGCCGAGAAGGGCGACGCCTCGAAGGGGTTGCGGCTGTTCGTGGAGAAGGGCGGCTGCGCGGGGATGCAATATGGAATGACGCTCGACGGCGCCGAGCCGGGCGACGAGGTCTTCGCGCAAGGCGGCGTGCAGGTGATCGTGGACCCGGAGAGCCTGCAGTATCTGAGCGGCTCGGAGGTCGATTACTGCGACGACCTCACCGGCACGGGCTTCCGGCTCAAGAACCCGCACGCGGTGCGGAGCTGCGGTTGCGGCACATCGTTCGAGGCCGACGAACACGCGGCGCACTGAGGCGGCGGACATGGCGGAGAACTTTTACGATTTCGAAGACGAGGAGCTGCAACCGCGGCGCAAGGACAACCTGTTCCTGTGGACGGTGCTGATCCTTCTGCTCATCGGCGCGGCGTTCGCGTGCTGGCTCGGGAGCTTTTATATCTTCGGCCACCCGGAGGAGGCGCGCTGCTACGCGATCCTCATGAAGCTCAAGAAGATCGAGCAGCTGCGACGCTTCGACGTGACGCAGGCGCCGCAGGGCGAGTTCCTCTCGGCGCAGCGGGCGTTCGAGAAGTTCTCCACGCTCACGCGCCTCGAGCTCGAGCGCGAGAACGCGGAACTGCTGCGCATCTACATCAAGAACTACACGGAGACCAAGAAGCTGGTGCCGTATCTGCGCGGGAAGTTCGACGTGATGCAGGCCGACGAGCTGACGGCGGGCGATCTTTTTCCCATGGGCACCGTCGCGCTCATGCAGCCGGCGGACTACGCGCAGGTGGTCGTCGAGCATCTCTTCCCCGCGACCGGGCCGAACCTCGAGATGAGCAGGAAGCTGCTCGTGCCGGGGTATCCGTTCAGCATCGAGAAAACCAACGACGTGACGGCGATCATCCACGTCGAGCGGCTCGCCGATGGGCGCATGCTGCTGACCGTCGCGCCGCTGCACTACCCGAGTTACGCGCTAAAGGGCGGGGCGGGCACCTTCGCGAGCGAGCCGCCGCTTGAGTTGAACATCGCCGCAGGCCTGCCGATCTCGCGCGGGGACAAGCTCAACGACGCGCTCAAGCGCTTCGCGCAAATGCGCGCTGGTGAGCCGGCGGCGATCGATCCGAAGTCCGTCGCGAAAGGCCCCGAACTCGTGCGGATCGACACCGTGCTGCCCGGCACGGTCGCGCCGGAGTCCGGCGTGATCCCCGAGCCGCCCGTCGCGAGGGCGGAGCCGGTCCGCCCCGGCGTGCCGACCCCGCGCATGCGCGCACCGATCACCGAGTTGACGCTGAACACGCGCACCCCGGCACCGCTGCCCGTGGCGACCCCGCTCCCGGTCGTGACGATGCCCGCGACTCCCGTGCCGCTGCCCGTGCCCGCGCCGCCGGCGCCCGTCGCGGTGATCCCGCCGCCGGTCGTGGTCGTGCCGCCTGAGCCCGCGCCCGAACTTCCGCCGCCACCACCCGCGATGGCTCCGCCCGCCATCTCACCGTCGGGAGTGCCGTTGAAGCCCTTTGTGCAATCCAACTCGGGCATCGCTCCGCCGGGCGAAATGAGCGGCACGTGGCGTCTCTACCCGCCCGGCGGCCTGCCAGCCGGCCGCACGATCAGCTCGACCGAGGCGCTCGATCTCGTCGGCGTGGCCGGCGGTGCCGACCGGATTTACTTGAGCGGCAACTTCGTCGTCACCGCCCGTGGCGACAACAAGGCCGTGCTACGCCCGAAGGGCGAACCGCTGCCGCCCGGCAGCGCGGTGCGCATCATTGCCGAGTTCCCAGGCGGTGCATTGCCCCCGGATGAAGGCGAAGTCTTCGCGCGCGATGCCTCCCGCAGCTTCGAAGTCCGCGCGATCACTCGCGCCGACGACGGGCAGACGGTCAATATCTTCGTCCGCGAAGTGACCCGCTGATTTCTCGCGGCGCGGTGGCCTGCATCCTGCGAATGGGTGGCGCGCGATGCCACTCTACGACAAACACGGACGCATGATCCCGAGCCCCGCCCCGAAGACGAACGCGGCGGGAGCGATCGAGATTGATTACGCCGCGACCGCGCCGAAACCGGCCGCCCCGGCCCCGAGCGGCGCGACCGCACCACCGCCCGCGCAGCGAACGGCCATCGCCGCCGGGCAGCCGATGCCCCGCGCCGATCTCGACCGCCAGCTCGCGCACATGCTCGCGACCGGGGACGGCGTGAGCGATCTGTTCTTCGTCGCGGGCCGCCCGCCGCAGGTCGAGACCTTCGGCGAGCTTGCGGAAGTCGAAGGCGGCTGCATCTCCGGCACGTTAATCCCCGCGCAGACCGAGGCCATCGCTCTCGCGCTCATCGCCGGCACCCCGCGCCTGCTCGCGGACTTGGAGGAGAGCGGCTCGTGCGATACGGCCTACGCCGTCGAGGGCCTTGCGCGCTTCCGCGTGAACGTCTTCAAGCAGCGCGGCACCTACGCCATGGTGCTGCGCAAGCTGAGCACGAAGATCGCCTCGCTCGACGACCTCAGCCTGCCGCCCATCTTCCGCCGGATCGTGACGGAAAAGACCGGCCTCATCTTCGTCACCGGCGCCACCGGTTCGGGCAAGACGACGACGCTCGCCGCGATGCTCAACGAGGTGAACCAGACGCACAAATGCCACATCGTGACGCTCGAGGACCCGATCGAATACGTGCATCCGCACCTCGCCGGGACCTTCTCGCAGCGCGAGATGGGGCACGACTTCTCGGACTTTGCGACCGGCCTGCGCGCCGCGCTGCGACAGGCGCCGAAGGTCATCCTCGTCGGCGAAATCCGCGACCGCGAGACGATGGAGATCGCGCTCACGGCGGCGGAGACCGGCCACGTCGTCTATTCCACGCTGCACACGATCAGCGCCGGGCAGAGCATCCAGCGCGTGCTCGGCATGTTTGAGAAGGACGAGGAGAAGCAGATGCGTGCGCGGCTTTCCGAGGTGCTGCGGTGGGTCGTCAGCCAGCGGCTCGCGCCGAAGATCGGCGGCGGGCGCAAGATGATCGCCGAGATCATGGGCTCGAACCTGCGGACGCGCGAAGCGATCCAGCTCGGCGAAAGCGACGTGCGGAATCTTCACGAGATCATCGAGGCCTCGCGCCAGGATGGATGGTGCAGCTTCGAGCAGAGCCTCGGAGAGGCGTTTGAGACCGGGATCATCACCGAGGAGACCGCGATGCTTCTCTCCGTGAACAAGAGCCGCATGCGGCGCGCGCTCGATGTCGTGCTCAAGCGCACCGGCCAGGACAAGACGACCACCGACGGACTGCGGCTGACCCATTTCGACGAGCCCGAGCCCGTCGCCAAGCCGCCGCCACTGCCGCTCGACGTGCTCGCGCCCGGGCTGAAGCTGAAGAGCAAACCCGCCGGGGCTGCTTCGTAGGGAAGCGGGACGCAGGGGGAAAATTCCCGTTGCCCGGCGGCGTGTGACGCCGAGAATCCGCGTCCCTTTTCCAATGAGCAACAAGCCCAAAGTCCTCGTCGCCGACGCCATCTCAGAACGCGGTATCGCGGAACTCTCCGTGGGCGGTTCGCTCGAGGTCGTCGTAAAGGTCGGCCTCAAGGAGGACGAACTGATCGCCATCATCGGCGAATTCAGCGGACTCGTCGTCCGCTCGCAGACCAAAGTGAACGCGACCGTCATCGAAGCCGCGAAGAACCTGCGCGTCATCGGCCGCGCGGGCGTCGGCGTGGATAATGTGGACGTGGACGCGGCCACCAAGCGCGGCGTCATCGTGATGAACACACCCGCCGGCAACACCGTCTCGACCGCCGAGCACGCCTTCTCGCTGATGATGTCGCTCGCGCGGAAGATCCCCGCCGCCGACGCGTCGATGAAGTCCGGCAAGTGGAACCGCAAGGACTTCGAGGGCGTCGAGCTTTACACCAAGACGCTCGCCATCCTCGGCATGGGCCGCATCGGCACCGAGGTCGCGCGCCGCGCCATGGCCTTCGGCATGCGCGTGCTCGCCTACGATCCCTTCCTCTCCGCCACCCGCGCCCGCTCGCTGCAGGTCGAGCTGATCGAAAATATCGACGACATCGTCGCGCAGGCCGACTTCATCACGCTGCACATGCCGATGACCGCGGAGACGAAGGACATGCTCGACACGCGCCGGCTGCGCCTGTGCAAACCCGGCGTGCGCATCATCAACGCCGCGCGCGGCGGACTCGTCAACGAGGCCGCACTCGCCGAGGCGCTCAAGAGCGGCCAGGTCGCCGCCGCCGCGCTCGATGTCTTCGAAGTCGAGCCGCTCCCCGCCGACTCGCCGCTGCGCAACGCGCCCAACCTCGTCACCACGCCGCACCTCGGCGCCTCGACCGTCGAGGCGCAGGAAGGCGTCGGCATCGAAGTCGCGCAGCAGATCCGCGCCGCGCTGCTCGACGGCGAAATCCGCAACGCCGTGAACATGCCGAACATCGACGCGAAGACGCTCGGCATCATCGGCCCGCACCTCTCGCTCGGCGAAAAGCTCGGGCGCTTCCTTTCGCAGATCGCCACGAAACGCTGCGACAGCCTCAACGTGAACTACAGCGGCAAGATCAACGAAGTCGATACGACTGCGATCACGCGCGCGATCCTCAAGGGCTTCCTCGAGCAGGCCGGCGGCGCCGACGTGAACATCGTCAACGCGCCCGCCTTCGCCGAGAATCTCGGAATCAAGATCACCGAGTCGCGCGAGAGCAGCCTCACCGATTTCGCCGAGCTGATCGAGCTGACCGCTGCTGGCGAGACCGGCTGGGTGTCGGTCGCCGGCACCTTCTTCGGCTCGACGCCGCGCATCGTCAAAGTCAACGGCCGGCACGTCGAGGCGCGGCCCGAGGGCGTGCTGCTGCTGCTCGAAAACAAGGACCGTCCCGGCATCGTCGGCTACGTCGGCACGATGATGGGCCGGCACAGCGTGAACATCGCCGGCATGTCGCTCAGCCGCGACGTGGCGGGCGGTCAGGCGCTCACCGTGCTCAATCTCGACTCCGTCCCCGGCGAGCCGCTCGTGAAGGAGCTGCTCAGCGAAGGCGACATCGTCTCGGTGCAGACCGTGCAGCTCTAAGGCGCAAACGCGAGATCGACGGAGCTGGCCGAGGCGCTCCCGGTGAAGAATCCCGCGCCGAGCGCGAGCGGTTGCAACACGGCGCCGCGCACATCGACCGCACGGTTGAGCACCGGATGCTGGATGCGGCCCTTGAACGTGCCCGACGCCGCTTTCACGTCGAACGAGAGCATGATCCCACCCGCGTCGGGAAACATCGTCGGCGCGACAGGCGAGAGCACGACGCTCGCACTCGCAGGGGCGGCGAGTTCTCCGCCCGCGAAGGTGAGCGTTGCGCTTCCGCCCAGCCATGCGCTGCGTTTCCATCGCGTGCCCACCGCGTCGAGATCGATACGGAATCCATCGCGATGAACCCCGGACGGCTGCGGCGGCTTCCACCATGCGAAGCTCCCGGTCGCGCCTTCCGGCGAAAACGAAAACGAGCCCGACAGCGCGCCACGCACCTTCGGGTAAAGCGGCGCGAACACCGGCAGGGAGCCGTCCTTGTGGACCCAGCCCCCGACCGAGAATCCCACGCCGTCGCCGAGCACGCCGACGATGCGCGTGCCACCCGTCGCCGAGACCGAGAGCACGGCGAACCCATTCCCGGGCGGGAAGCTGCGCGACGCGGGATCCGGCAGCAGCGCCGTGTAGTTTCCGGCGTGCGCCAGCGGATGCGCCTTGTCGTAGATGACGCGGTCGCTGCTCACGCTCGCCGTGCGCGTGCCGTCGCTGACCGTGGCGGCGAGCGTGGACTCGGCGAAGTCGATGTGCAGGACCACTTCGAGAGGCGGGAGATTTTTGCGCGTGATCGACACACGCCCATCGCCGGCGACATCGAAGATGCCGCGCAACGCGTGGCTCACCGGGCCGAGGCGCAGTGTGCCGGTGAACGTCCCGAATGCGCCGAGCGAGATCTGCAGCGCGCCGGCGAAGCCGTCCGCCACATCGCCCGCGAGCACCAGCCCGTCGAACGACCCGCGCACGACGACGAATGGATTGCGCAGCGTGAGCGTGGCGGCGCACACCGCGCGGCCATCGCACACGCGATACGTGAGCACTTCCTCGCCGGGGAAGGTCGTGCGTGGCGTGTAGAGGATCGCGCCACCGACGATGCTCGCCGTGCCGAAGCGCGGCCGCGTCACGCTAGTGACCAGGAGCGCGTCGCCGTCCGCATCGGAGTCGTTGGCGAGCACGGCGATCGTCACCGCCGTCGAGCCGGTGAAATCGACGAGGTCGTCCACGGCCTGCGGCACGGTGTTCGCCTGGCCCGGCGCGGGATCGGGCAGGTCGAACGCGCCGATGTCCGGCAAGCCGTTGGCCGCGCGCGGTGTCGCGGGAGCGGCCGGTGTCGGTGGCTGGATCGCCGGCGACGCGAGGGGATTCGGAAACTCGTAGCCCGCCGGGCTCGTCGTCGTCGTGACTCCCGCGCCGAACAGCGGGCCGTCGGCGCGTGGCGTGAAGTCGAGCGCCGCGGCGTCGCGGAAGCCCGGATCAGTCCCGGCGATCGTGCTGGTCCACGCCGCGGGCACGGCGGTCGCCTTCGCAGTCACCCAATTGTTTGCGCCGCTGCTGTGCGAGGGGCCGCCGTAGTAAACGCGCATCGCCGTCACAGGGTTGTGGAAGACGTTGTTGAATGCCTCGATCGACTGCACCGCCCCCTTCATCCCGAAGACCGTCGCCGTGGCGCGATAGGCGGGATCGACGACGAATGTGTTGTGGAAAAAACGGTAGCGCGCATTGCTCGCGCCGGTGCCGTCGGTGCCGAGCCGCGCGAAGTAACCGGCCGAGCCTGCGCGTTTGCGCAGCACATTGCCGACGACATCCGCATCCTCGCGCAGCCAGTGCGCGGTGCCCGGCAACTGGCTCGAAGGATCGGCGCCGATGAGATCGAGTTCGTGGAAGGCCGCGCCCTCGATCCAGTTGCCGAAAATTTCGCTGCGGCCCGCACGCGACTTCACGTTGTTGCCGCCGAGCCCGTCGTGGACGTAGCAGCCGCCCATGCGGAAGACGGCGCCGCCGAAGTATTCGTTGTCGCTCGCGACGTAGATCTGGTGCTCACGATCACCCGCGCCACAGCGATACACTTCGACGCGATCGAGGGTGATGGAGCCGGCGCTGTCCGAGCCGTGGATGCCCTGGCCCTTGACATCGTGCACGGTGCAGGAGCGGATGGTCACATTGTGCGCGACGATGTGCAGCCCACGCCCGGTCGCAGCATCGCGATTCGCGGTGACCTCGAAGTTTTCAAACACGGTGTGGTGCCCCCAGAACCGCACGACCGAGCCGCCGGCGATGCCGCCGGAAGTCGAGAGCACCGGCCGCCCAGTGCCGCTGTCGATGCCGCGGATGGTGATGGGATTGGTGATCGAGCCGGAGTTCCGCAAAGTGCTCTGCCCGACATAAGTGGCGCCGCCATCGACTTCGACAATATCGCCCCCGCGCAGGCGCGACGAGACGGAGTCGAGGGTCTTGTAGCCGCGCGTGGGCCCGACGCGATAGGTGACGGCCTGCGCGTGACTGACGACGAAAAGAGCGACGAGCGATGCGATGCGGGGGAGCATGGCGTCGAAGTTAGGCCGCTTTTGCCGGGGTGCCATCCGCACTTTGCTGCCGCGCCGTCCTCGCGGCGCGCACGACCTCAGGGGAGCGTCGCCGCTAGAGCAGCATCAGCGCAGGATTCTCGAGCAGCTTGCGCAGCTCGCCGAGATAGCTGGCTCCGACGGCGCCATCGATGACGCGATGGTCCGCGCTCAGGCCGATGCTCATGCGCTGGCCGGCTACGATCTCGTTCTTCGCGTTGACGACAGGCTTCTTCACGATGGCGCCGATGCTGAGGATGGCGGCCTGCGGGGGATTGATGATCGCGGAGAAGCTCTCGATCCCGTAGGCGCCGAGGTTTGAGACGGTGATCGTGCCGCCCTGGTATTCGTCGGGCTTGAGCTTTTTCGAACGCGCGCGAGTCGCCAGATCTTTCACGGCTTCGCTGATTTCGCGGAGCGACTTCTTCTGTGCGTCGCGGATGACTGGGGTGACGAGGCCTTCCTCGACCGCGACCGCGACGGCGAGATGGATGCCGCCATATTGGATGATCGCGTCGCCGGCGAAGCTCGCGTTCACGGCGGGCACGCGGGTCGCGGCGGCGACGACGGCGCGGAGGATGAAGTCGTTGACGGTGAACTTCGGCCCGCCGCTGACCTCGGTCACGGCGTTGAGTTCGGCGCGCGTCTTCATCATCGGGCCGGCGTCGATCTCGATGTGCAGGTAGAAATGGGGGAGCTGCGTCTTGCTCACGAGCAGGCGCTCGGCGATCACGCGCCTCATGCCGCTGAGTTCGATGCGCTGGTCGCCGGGCCCGGGGGCCGGAGCAGCGGGAGCCTTCGGGGTGGCGGCGCGAGGAGCGGAGGGTTGTGCGCTTTCCACGTCGCTGGCCACGATGCGTCCGCCGGGGCCGCTGCCGCTGAGTGTGGCAAGGTCCACTCCTTTGCTGCCCGCGATCTTCCTGGCCAGCGGCGAGGACTTGGTGCGACCGGTCTGCGGCGACTCTGCTTTCGCAGGTGCCGTCACTTCGGCTTGGGGCGCTTGGGCTGTCGCCGGCTTGGCGGCGGGTTTCGCGGCGGGCTCGGGGGCCGCGCCATTGGCCGGAGCCGCTTCCCCTTTTCCGAGAAGCACTGCGATCCGCTCGCCGATCGGCACCTTCGCGCCCTCATCCACGAGAAGTTGATGGATTACCCCGTCGTCGAACGCCTCCAGTTCCATGGTCGCCTTGTCGGTCTCGATCTCCGCGAGCACGTCGCCTGTGGAGACCTGATCCCCGACTTTCTTGCGCCACTTGACGAGTTTGCCCTCGGTCATGGTGTCGCTCAGCTTTGGCATATCGATGTATTTGGGCATGGAAGAGAAGCGGCGCATTTACCGGCAAATGGCCCGGCGGGAAAACAAAAAGCTGAGGAGCTTTGCGGTAAAAAGAAAACCGCCCGTTCCCTCGCGGGAACGGGCGGCTCGATAGATTCAGTTGCTAGCGATGTGCCAGCGCCTGATTACTGGAACGGCGACCAGAACTCAGCCGGCGCCACGTCGCTCAACGCGGTGAACGTCGCGGCAGGCACGGTCGGCAGGGTGTCCACCGTGAAGGTGGCACCGTAGTCACCCTGGAGGATGTCCGTGTGGTTGGAGTTGTAGAGCGCCGAACCAACTTTGAGGTATTTCTGGACGTCAGCCCAGCTGACGGATGCACCGCCGGCCTTGTTGGTTTCGATCGCGTATTGGTCGATGGCGCTGTCGATGAGGCGCAGGTCCTCAAGGATGCGGGTGGCCTGCGAGCGCTTACGAGCGCGCAGGAAGTTCGGGACGGCGATCGCCGCCAGGAGGGCGATGATGGCCACCACGATCATGATTTCGACGAGGGTGAAGCCCCCGCGTGTTTTGGTGTTCAGTTTCTGCAACATATAGGATGTATTTTTGCGTGTTATGGTTTGATGTGAATGCCGGCGAACCGGCGAGAGACGATTAAGCAGCGGTGATGCCAACCAATCTGCCGTTTCTAGTAATTCTCTATAAAATCACCTGTCAGACTCCCCGCCGCCCCGTCCTCCCCCTCTCCTATTTGTGAAACACGTCCTCAAATTTCTGAGAGAAAACCGCTTTTGGCTCCTCCTCGCGCTTCTCGCCTTTGGCCTGCGCCTCGTCCTGCTCGCCCGATTCTCGGACTCGCCAGACTTCCTCCCGAACGGCGACGACATGAAGTTCTACCACGACTGGGCGCTGCGGATCATGGGCGGCCAGTGGAGCGACGGGCACGCCTTCTACGGCCTGCCGGGCTACGCCTACTGCCTCGCGGCGATCTATTCCGTCGCAGACATCAGCCCGTGGCCCGTCGGCATCGTGCAGTGCGCGCTCGAAGCACTCACGACCGTCATCATCGCGCGGCTGGCGCTCGCGGTTTTCCCGCGAATGGCTCCGGGCATCGCCATCACGGCGGCGCTCGGCTGGCTGCTGTTTCTGCCGGCGCAGACCTTCTCCATCATCCTCATGCCCACCGCGTGGGTGGTCGCGGCGTTTTGGGGGCTCGTGCTGTGGCTGGTTAAAACGGACGCGAACACGACGTGGCGCACCTGGCTGTTCATCGGCGTTTTCATCGGCGTCGTCTCGATGCTCGTCGCCACGGTCTTGATGCTCCTGCCGCTCGTGCTCGTCGCGATCCTTCTCACCCGCCCGCGCCTTCCCGCGCTCGGCGCGAACATCGCCCTCGTCTTCGCCGGCATCTTCCTCGGCTGCTCGCCCGCATGGATTCACAACCGCTTCGTCGCGCACGAGCCCGTGCTCCTCTCCGCGCACAGCGGCCTCAACTACTGGATCGGCAACAACCCGAAAGCCACCGGCTACCCGAAGATCCCCGCCGGTCTTCGCGCCAGCCAGGAGGGACTGCTGCGCGACTCGATCACCCTCGCCCAGCGCGAAGCCGGCAAACCGCTCACGCGCGCCGAGGTCTCCGAGCATTGGTCGGCCAAAGCGAAAGCGTGGATCGAGTCCGACCGCCCCGCGTGGTTCGCGCTGCTCGGGCGCAAGTTCGTCAACTTCTGGAACGCCTTCCAATACGACGACCTCAGCATCATCTCACTGCTCCGCTCGCAAGGCGTCGTCCCGCCCGGCCTGCGCTTCGGCGTCGTCGCCGCGCTCGCGCTGCCGGGTCTTTTCCTCGCCGTCTGGCGCGTCCCGCGCGCCCGCTGGATCGCCGCCGCCGTGCTGCTGCACATGGCCGCGCTCATGCCCGTCTTCGTCACCGAACGCTACCGCCTCTGCGCCGTGCCCGGCCTGCTGCTCTTCGCCAGCTACGGCCTCTGGTCGCTCTACGACTGGCTCTGCCGCGCGCGCTGGCTCCAGCCGCTCGCCTACTCCGGCGCCACCGCGTGCGCCGCCGTCTTCGTGAGCTGGCCCCGCGCCGACATCGCCCTGTGGTCGCTCGACCATTTCAACACCGGCCTGCGCGCCTTCAAGACCGGCAACCTCGCCACCGCGCAGCGCGAACTCGAACTCGCCCACGCCTACGTCGAAGACAACGCCGAGATCAACTTCGCCCTCGCCAACCTCTGGCTCGAGCGCGGCGACCGTGCGAAAGCCAAGGCCTTCTTCCGCCGCACCATCACCCTCGACCCCACGCACGCGAACGCCTGGAACAATCTCGGCGTCGTCGCGATGGAGGAGAAATTCTGGCCCACCGCGCAGAACTTCCTCGAGCTCGCGCTCAAATACGAACCCGAGGACGCGAAGACCCACTACCTGCTCGCGCGCGTCCGGCTCGAACTCAACGACCGCCCCGGCGCCCGCGCCGCGCTCGCCGAAGCGTTGCGCTTGCTTCCCGGCCAGCCGGAGTTTGAAAAGCTGCGCGCCCAACTCGACACGCCGCCCAATTGACGAGCGCGAGGATCGCGCAATCGCCTCACAGCCCAGCGGGCTGACGGAAACTAGCCCCGGGTGCCAACCCGGGGAACCCGTCCCAGTCATTCGCATCCGCCCCGGACGGGGCGGCGGAACACGTCAACGCGTCAAAAGACGGCAAGAATATTCTCACGCCCCCTTCGCCTCATCCCCTCGCGTTTCCCGCATCCGCTCGTCGGTCGTCAGGCGACCCTTCGCAATCCCGGTGCTCGCGGCGAGCCACTCATCGAAATCCGCAGCCGTGCTATCCGTCGGTAGCGTGATCTCCACCTTCGTCCCATCCGGCACGTGAACGGGCAGCTTGATGGTGTCGTTCTCGACGATCGCGGTGATGCTCATACCCGCAGGATGCACGCGCCGCCGGAGTGCGTCAACGCGGGGCGGGACGGCGGGAAAATCGGGGCGACTGCTTCGCCTCAGAACTTGATACCTTTCGGCGGCGACGATGACACGCTCTTCTCGTAGCGGATACTGCGGGCGCCGGTTCGATTGAGATTCGGGTCGGGACGGGCCTCTTTCTTCGTCATGTCCACCAGGAGGAACCATTCGGCCTTTCCGGAATTGCCGCCCGTAATCTTGATCGTGGAAGGCGAGACGATCTCCCAGTGGTAAGCTTCGCCCCATTGCGAATACATCGCGCCGTTTCGGTAAAACTCGACCCAATACGGCTTTCCCTTGAGTTCAGCGCCGTCGAACCACTGCCAGCGCGAGCCGGTGAAGAGCGCTTTGAGGGCAGCGACGTTCGCAGTCGAAGATGCAGCGGGTGTCGCTTTCGCCGGCGACACGACACCGCGAGGTCCCGGGGACGTGGCAGCCGCGCTGGACTCCTTCACCGCGTTGATCGTTCTTCCGCGGCTGATCATCCAATTGGTGCCATTCGGATCGAGCGGCAGGAGAATCTGATCCTTCGTCCCATCCGCATACGCGACGCTCACTCGGTCTCCCACGACTTCCCATTTGCCGATGCCATTGGCTTTTTCGGTCGTGAAGGTGCCATCGATCTTAAAGGTGCGAGTGCCGCTCCAACCGTTTTCCGGATTGGTGAGGCGCCATGTGCCGATGAGCATGGCCATGGGATCCTTAGCCGCGTCGGACGTGGCGGGTGCTGAAGCAGGGGCGGAAACGACGGACACCGTGCTGACCGATGCAGTCGGCGCGGTCAGCCACCGAGCAGCGACCTCATCACGCTTGCTCTTCACCATCAGCGCATCTTCGATCCGCTGCCGCTGCGTGAGCGCTGTCTGCGCTTGCGCGAGCACTTGATCGTAACGCGACTGGACCGACTTCATGCGCTCGGCGCGGTCCTTCTCGATGCGCTCCATCTGCGTGCGCCATGTCGCGCGGAGTTGCTTCAACTCCGCGGGCGCGCTCGCGTCGTCCACGACGGGCACATCCTTCGCCGAGGCGAAGCGGTCGCGCTCATCGCGCCACTGCACCGTCAGGTCGAGATTCCCTACGGCGGTCACCCTCGCGAGGTTCGCCTCGATGCCCGCGCTGTATTGCTGCGCCACCTTCGCCTTCTCCGCGTCGAACGGCGCGGTCACTTCCTTCGCGAAGGTCGCCTGCCATTGCGCGTCCACGGTCTCGATCCACTTCACCATTTCCTCGTTCGGCTTTGGCGGCGGCTGCAATGCGCCATCGAGAGACGGCGCGGCGTTCTGCGCGTGCGCGAGCACGCCGAGCGAGAGCAGGATGACTATGATCGCGCGCGTTGAAGTCTTCATCTTACGCGACCGCCAGCGTCCAGCCCTTCCACTCGCTCCACTGCCCGAAGTCCTCGCCCTTGTAGATATACCGCAGCCGCACCTTGATCATCACCGCGGTGCCGGCGGGTGGGAGCCAGTTGAGCGTGTAGTTCGGGCGCAGGTCCATGTCGGCGAATGGCCCGGCGGTGCCGCGGTCGAACTCGAGCTTCACGCCGTCGAACTGCCCCTTGGTCCACACCACTTCGAGCTTGCCGCCATCGGTCATGCGCAGCGTGAACTCCGGCGCGGTCGTCGCGGAGTCGGGCGCGGCTTGCTGCGGGCCGACGATCCCAAACTCCTGCGCCATCGCGTCGTCGCACTTCTCGCGCAGCGTGCCGGAGATGAAGCCGAAGACGCGATCGAGACAGCCATACGCGACCGCCGTCGGCGGCGTGGCGGGCGCGGCGAAGGTGAGCCACGCGATCGTGCCGGGGAGCGCTTCGTTGAAAAGCGCGTCCTTCACACGCATGTAGGCCGCATCGGTGAAGGTAGCCACGCCCGCGCGGTATCTTTCGAGCGCGTAGATCGTGTTATCCACATCGAGCACGATGGCGGCGACGACGTCCGGATCGAGCCCGAGCGTGGTGGCGTGCAGCAGCAGTTTGGCGCGGAAATTGGACAGCCAGATAATCTGGTCGCCAATCCGCATGGGGAAGTAGTCCTGATGTTTCATGGGTTTGTTCTTTTTGGGTTTCGGGTTCGAGTTCGGATCGGAATCGTCGGAATCCCAATGGCCGGAATCCCAGGTGCCGCTGTCCCACGGCATCATTCGCGCGGCCTCCCGTGGAAGGCTGTAGCCACGGCGCTCTGCGCCGTGCGGCAGGCAGCGGCACGGCGCAGAGCGCCGCGGCTACAGAGTAAGCGCCGGGCGGAATCCTCAAGGAGGGCCGGATTTTCCACGAAGGGGGCGCGGAGTTTCCCGAGGTGAGGGTGGGAGGACGCAAACGGGGGCGCAGTTTTTTGAAAAACCTGCACGGAGTCTGGCGAGGTGAGGTGCCCACCTTTGGAAAGGGGGCGGGCAGTTTGCCGAAGGGGGCGGCCCTTTTCCTGCAGGGGGCGCCGAAAAAGCCCGAAAATCGCGCCCCCTGCAGGAAA
>JBEBGD010000133.1:0-13253 GCA_040081625.1 Chthoniobacteraceae bacterium | reverse complement strand
CATCCGCAGCATGTCGCCGCACTCGGCGCTGCCGACCGTGCCGACCGCGTCGGCGTTCTCCATCTCGCCGAGGTTCTTCGGGCTGGCGATGGCGTCGGTGATTCGCTGCTGGAGGTCGTCGCTCATTCGAGTTCGTAACGCGACACGGCTGGGTCGATCTCGCAGCTCCACGCGTCGATGCCGCCGGTGAGGCTGCGTGCGTTCTCGATGCCGTGGCCGATGAAATACGACGCGGCGTCGAGGCTGCGAATGCCGTGATGGCAGACGAAGATGATGGTCTGTTCGCGCGGCCACGAGCCGAGTTCGTGCATGAGCTCCTGGGTGAGAAACTCGGAGCCCTCGATGCGCACGGCGTCGAACTCCTCGCGCGAACGGACATCGACGATCTTCGCCTTGCCCGCCTTCAACAACTCCGCGGCCTCGGCAGGCGAGATCTGCATCTTTTGATCCGAATCGTGCGCGCTGAGGATCGTCTGCGCGACCTCGGCGACGGGCAGGTTTTCATTGCGCGCGCAGAGCGCGGCGAGCGTCTCCTCGGGCTGAAAGCCGCAGCTCGAGCAGCCGCCGATGTGATAGCTGCGGAAGAGCGCACGCTGCGCGCCGGGATACTGCGCGAGCAGCTCGCGCATGGTGACGTTGGGATCGATGGTGGCGGTCATGGAGCGCCACGCTAGCCGCGCTGCGGCGCGGCGACAACCGGGGCTTTGCGTCAGCGTGGCGCCGCTCTATGCGCGCAGCAGCTCGCGAGCTTCCGCCTGGCCCGGCGCCGGGCGGCCGAACTCGCTCGCGGTGACCCGCGCGAGACCCGTGAGATGCCGCCAGCGGAAGGCCGGGCGCGTCGCGTGGAAATCCTCCCACACGGTCTGGTAATATTTCTCCGCGTGCAGCGCGCCGTCCTCGCTAACGGCGAATTGCAGGAGCTTCTCGAAGACCGGCTGCTCGGGTAGTCCGAGGTCGCCACAGCGGCGCACGATGGCACTCGCGCGGCCTTGCAGGCTCTGCCGGATCGCCTCGTCGAGTTCGGAGAGAAGTTGATCGAGGCTCTTGCCGGTCACGTCGGCGAGCTGCCGCTTCGACGGCACCGGATCCCACTTCACGAGATCCTCGCGCCCGCCACGATCGCGCGCGACCTGCCACGCACCGAGGATGAGGCAGGCATACACATTCCGCCCGCGGCTCGCGCGCGCCATGTTCCGCCATGCGTTCGCGGCGTCGCTTCCATGCACTCCGACGGAATCGCCATGCACGCTGCCGCTCGGTTTGCCGGGCGATTCCCAAGCCGTGGGCCGGCCGAGATCGCGCAGCACGAGTTGATTCGCCGCGAGCGAGATCGCCTCGCCGACGATCGCCGGATCAAAGCCTTCCGCCAGCGCAGCGGCGGCAGCCGTCGCGGCCTGCTCGGGCGTGCCGCGGAAGATCGCTTCGCTCAACTTCTCGACGAACGCATCTTCCGCCACACGCGTGCCCGGTTCGCGGCCGAGCAGCTTGTGCTCGTCGAGCAGCTTCGTGAGCAGCTTGCCGTGAACGTCCCACTCCGCGCGACGCCATCCCTCGGCCTCCACGCAGTAGCGCAGCGACTGGCGCAGCAGCGTCTCCGCGTGCTCGCGCCCGACGACCTCGATCAGCCCCCACGCGCGATACGGGATGACCGTGCGATGCACCTCGGGATTGTCCTGCACCGAGTAGAGCAGCGCGTCGAAGGCCGCATCCGCGCCGTTCCGCGCGAGCGCCGCGAAGAGCCGCTCGGCTTCATCCGCACTCTTGCGCTTCACGGCTTCGCGGAGCTGCTCCGCCGTCACCGTGCCCGCGTGCGGCACGACGGGATGCAACACTTCCGAGCCGCGTCCACCGTGCTCCTGGATGCGATTGGTGTTTCGATATAGCACCTTGAAGACGGGAAGCGCGCGCTGCTTCTCCGGCATCGAGCGCGACATGTGCAGCGCCGGCCCGAGCGCGGCGAACGTGTGAAAGCCGACGTAGTCCTCGCCGCCAAAGGTTCGCGCATTCGCGAGCACGCCCGCGGCGATGAGCCGGTCGAGCGGCACGCCCGCCTTCAATTGCTGCGCGAGCGCCGCCTGCAATTTCGGGACCGGCGTCTCCTGCATGAGCGCGACGAGCGATTCGAGCTTGCCGAACTGCAGGGTGCCCGGCGAATCGAGCGCGAGCGCCGGGGTTGCGAGTCCGAGTTCCGACGCGAGGGCCGGGCCGATGGTGGCGACGAGTGTTCCCTTGCCGATGTCGGCGAGGAAATGGCGACGAGTCTTTGAAGTGTTCATGATGACCTCCGGGGTTTTGGTTTGCTGAACGTCGCAAGCGTCCGACTCGCATCGGCGAGGTCAACGCGCAACCCAAGCTGCGGACCTGCCTAATCGTTGGGTGCCACCAGAACCGGCGTTTCAACCGCTCCCCGCCTCTTTGGAGAGTTGCAGGTCAGCCCGGTGCCGCAACCCTTGCACCATGAAAGCCCTCGCCCTTCTCCTCACGCTCACCGCCATCGCCTTCGCCGAAGCTGTCAAGGATCGCGAAGGCGCGGTCCGCAAGGATCGCGCGACGATGGAGAACGACGCGCGCTGGATCTACGGTGACTTCGAGCGCGGCTTCGCGGAGGCGAAGCGCACGGGCAAGCCGCTGCTCGTCACCCTGCGCTGCGTGCCTTGCCTCTCGTGCGCGGGCATCGACGCGTCGGTGCTCGAAGATGCGAGCCTCGCGCCGCTGCACGACCAGTTTATCTGCGTGCGATTGATCGATGCGAACGCGATCGACCTCGCGCGCTTTCAGTTCGACTACGACCTCTCGTTCTCGACGCTTTTCTTCAACGGCGACGGCACCATCTACGGCCGCTACGGCTCGTGGAAACACCAGCGCGACCCGAAGGAGAAGACGGTCGATGGCTACAAGCGCGCGCTCGAGGCCGCGCTCGCGGTGCATCGCGATTATCCGGCGAACAAGGCCGCGCTCGCGGGCAAACAAGGAATGGCGATCCCGTTCAAGACGCCGGTGGAAATCCCGTCCCTCTCGATCAAATACAAGGTGAACCTCGACTGGGAAGGCAAGGTCGTCGGGAGCTGCGTTCACTGCCACATGGTCGGCGAGGCGATCCGCACGTCGTATCGCGACAAGGGCCAGGCCATCCCGGAGATGTGGGTCTATCCGCAGCCGGCGCCGGAGACGCTCGGGCTCACGCTCGCGCCGGAGCAGATCGCACACGTCGAGGCGGTCGCGGTTGGATCGATCGCGGCGCTGGCGGGTGTGCAGGCGGGCGATGACCTGGTCTCGGTTGCGGGGCAGCCGCTCGTGTCGGTGGCGGATGTGAGTTGGGCGCTGCATCGCGCGCCGGATGCCGGAAAGATCGCGGCAGTCGTGAAACGCGGCGGAGCGGAGCGCGCGGTCTCGCTCGATCTGCCCGCCGGCTGGCGCAGCAAGTCGGACATCTCTCGGCGTGTCGGCACGTGGGGGATGCGCGGGATGGCGCTCGGCGGGCTGAAGCTCGAGGACCTGCCCCCCGGAATGCGCAAGGAGCGCGGCCTCTCACCGGACGATCTCGCGCTCTTCGCAGCCGGCGTGGGCCAATACGGCAAGCACGGTGCGGCGAAGAAGGCAGGCTTTCTCAAGGAGGACGTGATCGTGGAAGTCGGCGGGATGAAGAAGCGCGCGACCGAGGGCGAGCTGATCGGCTGGCTGATCGCCAGGCACAAGGCCGGCGAGAAGGTGAAGACGACCGTCCTGCGCGGCGACAAGCGCGTGGAGCTGATGCTGCCGATCCAGTAGGCGCGCCTATTCGGTCAGGAAGCGCACGTTCGCGGCTTCGACTCGGAGGACTTCGGGGAGGCTCTTCGGGTCGAGCTTCACGACGAGTGTGTGTTCGCCCGCGCTCAGCTCGACGCTTGGCGACGGCTCGCTCGCGACGGCCAGCGGCTTGCCGTCGAGCCACGCTTCGCGCACGCCGGCGAGGTGAAGCTGAGTCTTGGTCGGCGCGGCGACGGTGAGCTTCGCGGTGGCGAAGACGGCGGGCGCGTTCGGGAAGATGGCGAGGCTTTCAACGAGGCGCGCGCGTGGCAGGCGACCATCGACATTCGTGAGAGCCATCGGACTCATGGGACCCATGGGTCTCGTCTCCGAAAGCCACCACGTCCGCGCGATGTGGCCGCGGCTGGCGTCATACACGCCTTGCTTTCCGAGCTGCGCGAGGAAGGCGTAGAGGTTCAGCTTCTCGCGCGGCTTGAGTTGCTCGACGAGGCCGAGCGGCATGATCGAGCCGAGGTTGTCCTTCGATTTCACCAGCTCCTTCGCGATCGTCTGCTCCTGGCCGGTCGCGGTCCGGATCATGATGTCGGCGGCGCTTTCGCGGACGATCACGCCCATGCTCACGTTGCCGTCCTTTTGCACGAGGCTCACGGCGTTGTAGCCTTCCTTCACCTTCGCGCCGGGGGCGAGCATGCTCTCGATGATGTAATCGAGCGGCGCGCTCGCGCCGATGGTGCCGAGCTCGGGGCCGACCTTGCCGCCGGCGCCGCCGATGCTGTGGCAGACGGTGCACGCGAGGCCGGCGCGGCGATAGACTTCCTCACCCGCGACCGGATCACCGTTGGCGAGCGTCTGCGCGGCGAGGTCGGTGTAATCGGCGGGCGCGGCCGTGGTGGTCGCGCCGGCGAGCGGGGTGAGCGTGGCGACGAGCTTCTCGGCCTTGCGACCCTGCTCGCGCGCGGCGCGCAGAGCGGCGGCGTAGATCGGCTGCGGCAAGTCCTTCGGCATCCGGTTGGCGAAGACGTTCGGCGCATTGGCGATGGCGAGCAGACCGCGCCAGGTCACGACCGCTTCGTCGGGGTTCTTGATGTCGCGGAGCACTTCGCCCGCCTTGGCCACGCCGGCGTCGAGCTTGGTCTGCGCGAGCGCGACGAGCGCGCGGCGGCGGGTTTCGAGGGGGAATTCGGCGCGCGTCATCTCGTCGAGATGGCGCAGCGCGGCGGCGTCGCCGTAGGAGCGCAGCGCGTCGAAGGCAGCGGCGCGGACCTCGGGCGGATTCTTCGCGGCGCGCGCGGCGGGAGCGACGAACTCCACGCCATGCGTGACCTTCCAGAGACCGAGCGTGCGCAGTCCGGCGGCACGGCGCGCGGGGTCGTCGGCATTGGGCGATTGCAGCCATTGGAGCATGAACCGCAGTTCGCCCTCGGGCCGCACGTTGCGATTGCGCGCAGCATCGACGAAGGCATTGAGCGCGCGGGCCTCGGCGGCGGTGGGGATTTTTCCGGCGGCGAAGACATCGAAAAGCGCGCGCACTTCCTTCGCGCCGCCCGCGAGCCCGATCAGCTCGAACCACGGCCCTGTTCCGTCGAGCGGCGCCTTGCCGCTGGCGACGAGTTGCGCGAGCACCTTGCCGGCGAGCGCGGGCTCGATGGACTTGAGCGCAAATTCGAGCTGCTTCTCGCGCCCCTCCGGCTTCCACTCGCCCTTGAGCACCGCGTCCACCCACACGTCGGCCACGTCATTGATCGAGCGCCACGCGGCGAAGGCGTAGTGCGGATCGTCGGCGGGGGCGTTTACGGCGGCGGCGAGAATCGCTGATGCGTTCTCGATCGTCGGCTTGCGCGCGAGGGCGCGCATGGTGGCGATGCGGCCGCGCGGCGATCCGTCGCTGACGGGTGCTGCTATGGCGGGCGGCTCCCGTTTCACGGTCGGCCGGCCCTTGTAACTAACCCGCCAAATCCGCCCGCTCTGCTTATCCCGCCGCGGGTCGCGGAAATCGACTTCGCCGTGGTTGATCACCTCGTTGGTCCAGTCGGCGATGTAGAGCGCGCCGTCGGGACCGAGCTTCACGTCGATCGGGCGGAAGGCGATGTCGGCGGTGCGGGCCACCTCGGGCAGGTCCGCCGTCACGTAGCCGCTCTTCGCAGGGCCGAGATCGTTGATCTTAAACCGCACGATCCGATGCGCGCGGAAGTCGCACGTGACCGCGGTGCCCTGCCAGTCGTCCGGGAAGTGCGGGCTGTGGATCAGCTCCAGGCCGGCGAACTTCGGATATGTGCCGGGGCTGATGCTGCCCATCGTCTGCCGCGCGCCTTCGCTCGGCGCGAAGACCGCGCCGGGGAACGCCCACGAGATGCCGTCGCGCCCGGCGCCATCGGTGAGGAAATGCTGGCCGTTGCGATGGATCACATGGCCCCACGGATTCCACAGCCCCTTGCTGAAAACCTCCACGCGCTCGGTGCGCGGATCATACGCGAAGACGCCGCCCGCATTGAGCCGCACGACGCCGTAAGGCGTCTCGAGATGCGTGTGCGTATAGACCGATTGATTGAAATAGAGCCGCCCATACGGGCCCCACTTGAGCGTGTGCACGTTGTGATGCGTGTCCTCGGTCCCGAAGCCGGAGAAGACGATGCGCTTGGTGTCGGCGACGCCGTCGCCATCGGTATCGGCGAAGTGGAGGATCTCCGTGCTGGCGCCGACGTAGCAGGCGGCGCGGACGCCGTTTGGTGTTTGGCGTTTGGCGTTTGGCGTTTGGCGTTCAGCCCCCGGCACGGGCGGTGATTTGGAATCGCGTCCTCTGACATCCGCGGCGCCTGCGGCGGGCTTAACGCCAAACGCCAAACTCCCAACGCCAAACGCCAAATCCGGCACGATGGCCGTCGGCATGAGCATCCCGCCCGCGAAGGGCGTGCTCTTGTCCGCCTTCCCGTCCCGGTCGGTGTCTTCGAGGATGAAAATCTGGTCCTTCTCCAGCTCACCCGGCGCGATCTGCGGGTAGTGCGCCGTGCCGCAGACCCAGAGGCGCCCCAGCGCGTCCCAATTCATCTGCGTGGGCTTCACGAGGAGGGGATTGGCCGCCCAGAGGGTGATTTCGAGGTTCTCTCCGAGGTCGAAGGTGGGCAAGTTGCCGGGAGCGTTTGTCAGGCTGACGGGAGCGTTTGTCAGACTGACGGGAGCCTTTGTCAGGCTGACGGGAGCCTTTGTCAGGATGACGGGAGCGTTTGTCAGGCTGACGGGAGCCTTTGTCAGGATGACGGGAGCGTTTGTCAGGCTGACGGGAGCGTTTGTCAGGCTGACGGGAGCCTTTGTCAGGCTGACAGGAGCGTTTGTCAGGCTGACGGGAGCCTTTGTCAGGCTGACGGGAGCCTTTGTCAGGCTGACGGGAGCCTTTGTCAGGCTGACGGGAGCGTTTGCCAGGTTGCCGGGGGCCTTTGTCAGGCTGACAGGAGGACTTTCCAACTTGGAATCTGCGTTTTCCGGGCTGGAAATCGGCCCTTTCGGGGCTGCTTGCGCACCCTTGGCGCCGCGCTTCAGGCGGTCGATCTCGGCGTCGGCGGCTTCGACGAGGGGGTCGAACTCGGGGATCTCCTTCGCGTTCTGCCCCTGCTCGTGTTTGCGGAAGCCGGTGAGGTAGGTCTCGTTCGCCGGGCGCGTGCGGTGGAACCAGAGGGCGTTCTTGCGGAGGATGGCGGCGCGGAGGGAATCCTGGCCTTTCATAGCGCCTTCGTGCTCCTTCCACGCGTCGGCGGGGGCTGTGATCCCCGGGCTGACGTTCCGCGGCTTCCAATCGAAGGCGTCCATCAAATCCATGCCGATGAGCCAATGTCCTGTCTCATTGCGGTGGATGCCATTGTCTGTGAGCGGCTGGCCATCGTTCGTGCGATTCGGGAGGTCCACAAACCGCCCCCCCCGCTCCTTCGCCAGCTCCTCGATGGCCTTACTATATTGCACGAGCAGCGCATTGTGCGCGGCGGGGTCGGGCAGGCCGGGGCGGGTGGCGCGCAGGTCTTCGTGCCGGATCGGCGAGAGCAGGACGAAGCGCACGCCGCCCGCGTTCAGCCCGGAGGGCTGAGGGACATTAGCCCCGGGTGAAACCCGGGGACCACCGTTCCCCTTCGCATCCGCCCCGGCAGGGGCGGCGGAACGTTCCTGCGCCCCTTCAGGGCGCGTCCCGCTTTTGACGGGAGACCCCGGGCGTTGCCCGGGGCTAATTTCCTTCAGCCCTCCGGGCTGAGCAGCCGCCGTGTCCTTGCTCGCGATTTCCGCGATCGCATCCATGAGCTGCCCCAGCTCCCGCTTGAACCGCCCCGCGCTCATCGGCTCCGCGCCATACCGCGCCGGGTCGGGGTTGAGCGTCCAGTCGTGCGCGCGGTCGGTCATTTCCTGGAGGCTCGCGGCCATGCCGAAGCCGAGGAAGACGACCGTCGGCTTCACCAGCGCGATCTGCTCCTTGAGCCGCTCGAAGCCTTTCTCCGGCGGATCGAAGCTCGCGCGGGAGATGCCGCGCGGCGTCTCGCCCGCCCACGAGAGATTGCGCACGCTGAATTTCCGCTCGGGGAACTGCTCGTGCATCCGCAGCTCGAGCGTGCCGTAGCTATTCTCCCGCTCGAGCAGCGTGTCGCCGAGCAGCAGCACGCGGTCGCCGTCCTTGATCTCGAAGGGCTCGGCGGCGCGGGATGCGGCGAAGAAGACGAAGAGGGAGAGAATGAGGAAGGCGCGTGGGTTCATGGGACGTTGGAAGTTGAGCGTTGGAAGTTGAGCCGCCCGCAGGGCACCTCGGATGGGCGAGCGGTTCATCGCAGAATGTGCGGCGCCTGCGGCGGGCTCAACGTCCAACTTCCAACGCTCAACTTCCAACGTCCAACGCAGGGCCTCACGCCGCCGTGTGCGCGTGCGTGCAGACCAGATCGCTCTCGGGCGTGATGCCCCAGCGCTGCGCGACATCGCGCAGATCGTTCGAGAGCGGCCAGCGATCCGGCTGCGCGTCGCCGCTGTGCTCGGGGCTGCCGCCCTTGAGCGCCATGCAACCCTTGTTGTTGCCGATCGCGGCGAGCATCTCCACTTCCTCCGCGCTCAGCTCGATCGGCGGCAGCGCGGCGAGATCGTCGAGCTTCGCCTCGATCGGCTTCGCGGTCGCGCCGACTTCCTGGATGAGCGTGGGCACGACCGACTTCACCGGCGCGTGCGCGAGATTCCACAGGCAGGAGAGCTGCAGCATGGTGATGCCGTGCCGCTGCGCGATGTCGCGCATCTGCTCGATCTTCTCATTGCCCGCCTCGACCCAGCCGGCGGGCCGGAAGGTGCGGTGATCGCGCGTGCCGAACTCGTGCCCGGGCTTCACGTCGTCGTGAAAGAGCCCGCCGTAATCGACGACGCGCGTGATGAGCGACACGTCGGCCTTTTGCGCCGCGCCGAGCGCGAGCGTGCCGGGCCAGGGCTCGAGCGGATTGAGGATGATCATCGCCCAGTCGAGCAGCGCGGAGAAGCGTTCGAGGCAGAGGATGAGGTCGAGCGTGAAGCCATTGGCCGGCCCCGGCGCGACGCCGAGCAGGTCGGTGAGTTTTTCATCCTGCATCCGGTGCATCGCCTTCCAGACCACGTCGGAGGAGTAGCCGATGGAGTCGGGGTTGTGCAGCATCAGGCAGTCGAAGCGGTCGGTGCGGCAGCGGGCGAGCGACTTCTCGGTGGCCATGCGCACGTAGCTGGCGAAGTCCGACGGCTGGCGATAGCGCGGGTCGGTGAAGCGCGGGAAACCCTTCTGCCCATCGCGCAAGCCGCCGTAGAAATCGTGGCCGATCATGCCGACGAGGCAGTAGCTCTCGCGCGGCACGCCGGCGAGCGCGGCGCCGAGCGCTTCATCCGCGGCGCCGGAGCCGTAGGTGTCGGCGGTCATGAAAGTGCGGACGCCTTTTTCGTAGGCGCGGCGGATCAACTCGGCGAAGCGGGCTTCCTCGACCGGGACGCCGAAGTGCATGAAGCGGCCGCCATTCCAGGTGCCGAAAGCGGTGCGGGTGAGATTCATAGGGTCGCTGTTTTAAGCGCGGCACGCGCGCGGCGAAACCCGGATTTTGCGCGAAGCTGCGCGCGGATTGGCCGCGATGCTCGCGCGGGCGCGGACCGCCTACTTCCCCATCACGCTGGCCAGCGCGGCCCGGAGCCGTTCCGGCGCGACCGGCTTGCGGACGACGCAGGAGATCCCGCTGGGCAGCGTCTTCGCATCGAAGACAAAACCCGTGAGCAGGATGATCGGCTGGTTCATGCGCATCTGCCGGAGCACTTGCGCGAGCTCAATCCCGTTCATGCCCGGCATGGTGTGGTCGGTCAGCAGCAGGTCGAAACGCGAGTGCTCGAATTGCCAGACCGCTTCCATGCCGGTCTCCACGGTCGTCACGTCGTGCCCGTCGCTCGCGAGATAGCGCGAGACGATGTCGCGCGAACTCAGTTCGTCATCGACCACGAGGACCTTGAGCGGCCGCAGCGGCGCAGCGGGTATGACGATCGTCGAAGACGACGCGCCGACCGGATCATGCACTGGAAAGCTGAGGATCATGTTCGTGCCGCGGCCGACGACGCTGTCGATGTCGAGCTGCCCGTCGTGGCGCGTGATCACGCCGAAGACCATCGGCAGCCCGAGGCCGGTGCCGCTTTCGCCCTTGGTGGTGAAAAACGGCTCGAGGCAGCGCTGCCGCACATCGGCCGACATGCCCTGCCCGGTGTCTTCGACCTCGCACTGCACGCGCGCGCCGTCCTGCCGGCTGCGCAGCGTGATCTGGCCACCCGTCGTCATCGAGTCCACGGCATTGAAAATCAGGTTCATCATCGCCTCGCGCAGCTCGGACGGATTGCCGAACATCGGCGGCACGCGCTCGAGTTGATACTGCACCTGGACCTGGATGCCCTTGCTCTGCGCCTGCACTCGCCACTTCGGCTGCGTGAGCTTCACGGCCTCCTCGATGATCTTGTTCAAGTCCACCGGCTCGAACGGGTCGTCCTTGTCCCGCGGGCGGTAGAAATCCCGCAGCCGCGACACGACGTGCGAGGCATCGCGCCCGGCGGTGTTGATCGTCGTGAGGTAGTCGCGCACCTGCTCGGTGTCGGCGATCGCGAGCGGGTCGCCGAGCAGCAGCTCGCTGTAGCCGATCACGGTCATCAGCGCGTTGTTGAAATCGTGAACCACGCCGCTGGCCATCTCGCCGAACGCACGAAAACGCGCCTGCTGGACGATGGCGCGCTGGCTGTCCTTCAGCTCCGAGAGCGCGCACTCGAGTGCCGAAGTGCGCGCAGCCACGATCTGCTCGAGCGACGCGTTCTGCTCGCTGAGCGCGAGGTGGAGAAAGCGTGTGCGAAGCGCATTGCGGATGCGCATGAGCAGCTCGGAGGGATCGAACGGCTTGATGAGAATATCCGTCGCGCCCGCAGCCAGCGAGCGCCGCCGGCTCTCCGCCGAGCCGCTGGCCGTGAGCACGATCGCAGGGAGCGCCACGGGGTTTGGCTCGATCTCGCGCAAATACTGGATCACCTCGAATCCATCGACCTCCGGCATCAGCAGGTCGGTGATGACCAACTCCGGCTGCACCGACTGGAAGCGCTGCATGAACTCACGCGAGTGCTGAAACGCGACGATGCGCCGGAAGCCCAGCCGGTCGAGCACGCTCTTGATCAGGCAGAGCGTCGAGAGGTCGTCATCGACGACCAGGATTCGCGACTGTCGCAGTTGCTCCTCGGTCACTTCTCGTCCGCCTCGGCGTCAGGATCGGGAGCACTCAGCGCGCGGGTGATGCACGCGTGCGTGACCGCGACCGACGCGGTCTTTGAAAGGTATCGTTTGCCCCGGCTGACCAACTCCCGCGCGCCCGCCTCCTCCGAGGAAACGAGCGACGTGAGAAAGATCACCGGCGTGTCCGTGAATCCGGGTTCCTTCGCCAGCTTGGCCGCGAGCTCGATTCCGCTCATGCCGGGCATTTCCACGTCGAGCAGGAAGAGCCGGGGCTGAAACTCTGCGGCGGCGCGGAAGGCGCCGGCTGGCATATTCTCCACCCTCACCTCGTAATACCCGGTGGCTTCCAGGCGCGATCCGATCAGCTTCGCGATCGGCCAGTTGTCATCGACGATAAGGATACGAGTTTTTGTCATGCCACGGGAGACAGCACGCCGCGATCACCATGGCCTTGCGGAGACTATGTATTTTGACTGGCGAACGACTCTCATCACGTGCTGAAAATGGCCCGCGTGAACGAACAAGTGCATCTAGGCATCGACCTCGGCGCGGAAAGCGGACGCGTCGCCGCCGGCCATTGGGACGGCAAGCGCCTGCGGCTCGAGGAAGTCCACCGCTTCCCGAATGGCGGCATCGACCTGCGCGGCTCGCTGCGCTGGGACGTGCTGCGCTTGTGGCAGGAAATCCAGAACGGCCTCGCACTCGCCGAGAAGCGCTACGGCAAGTCCATCGCGTCCATCGGCGTCGATGCGTGGGGCGTGGACTTCGTGCTTCTCTCGCACCACGGCGAACTGCTCGGCCTGCCCTGCACCTACCGCGACCCGCGCACGCGCGGCGTGATGGAGCGCGCTTTTTCCAAGGTGCCGCGCGAAGAGATCTTCGCGGCGACCGGCATCCAATTCATGCCCATCAACACGCTCTACCAGCTCCTCGCCGTCGCCGAGCAGAGCCCCGAGCTGTTCGACGCCGCGGAGACCTTCCTCACCATCCCGGATTTCTTCAACTGGTGCCTCACCGGCGAGCGCGCGTGCGAGTTCACCAACGCCACGACCACGCAATGCGTGCATCCCATCACCCGCGACTGGTCGCGCGGAATCATCAAACGACTCGGCCTGCCCACGCGCATCTTTCCAGGGATCATCGATCCCGGCACGAAGCTCGGCAGCTACCACGGCATCCCGGTCATCGCCCCCGCGACGCACGACACCGGCTCCGCCGTCGTCGCCGTGCCGATGCAAACCAAGGAGCGGCGGCGTCTCGCCGCCCTGAGCCGCGCAGCGGCTCACACGGGAACCCCTGCCGGGGTTCAGGGCGGCGAGGACGCCGCCCCTCCTTGTCACTCCGCCTACCTCAGCTCCGGCACGTGGTCCCTGCTCGGCGTCGAACTCCCCGCGCCCATCCTCACCGACGCCGCCCTGCGCGCGAACCTCACCAACGAAGGCGGCGTCGATGGCACCGTGCGCCTGCTCAAGAACATCATGGGCCTCTGGCTCGTGCAGCAGTGCCGGCGCGCCTTCACCCGCGAATACGACTACGCCGAGCTCGTCCGCCTCGCCGCCGAAGCGCCCGCCCTGCGCAGCCTCGTCGATCCCGACGACCCGCGCTTTCTCAATCCCCCGTCGATGCCCGAAGCGATCCGCGAATTCTGCCGCGAGACGAATCAGCCCGTGCCCGGCACCGACGCCGCCATCATCCGCTGCGCGCTCGAAAGCCTCGCGCTCAAATACGCACAGGTGCTCGACTCCATCGACGCCATCACCGGCACGCGCGCCGAGGTCATCCACATCGT
>JBEBGD010000195.1:0-3655 GCA_040081625.1 Chthoniobacteraceae bacterium | reverse complement strand
GGCCGCGAGAGCGGCGTGCTGCGCAGCGGCCTCGACTTCGGCCAGCCGGGCGCGATGAGTGCCGTCGTCATCAGCGGCACGATCACGGGTGGGATCGGCGACGGCTCCGGCTCGGTGATCGCCGGCGGCACGCTCGGCGCGATCACCGTCGGCAGCACCGCTGCGCCGGCGGCGGACGCGGTCAAGGGCGGCGACGGACTGTTCAGCGGCTCGATCTCGGCGCGCGGCAAAATCTCGACCGTCAAGATCACCGGCAACGTGCTCGCCGGCATCGGTGCGGACAGCGGCGCGCTGCTTTCCTACGAGCGCTCGGCGGCGGAAGGCGACCTGCCCGGCAGCCTCGGCAGCGTCTCGATCAGCGGAAATTTCGCCAGCCACGTTCGCGCGGACGGCGCGCTCGGCTCCCTCACGACCACCGCATGGACCGGCGGCAGCCTGCTCACCGGCGCGGGGGCGCTCGGCGATGGAAGCGCCGGGACGATCCGCATCCGCGGCGATCTCACGCAGGCGCAGATTTCGATCGGTGGAAAACTCAAACTGCTCTCCGTCGGTGACGACACGACGGACACGACGCTGCGCGTGCTCGAAGACATTTCCGCGCTCACCTTCGCCGGCGACGTCGCCACGTCGTCGTTGCTCGCGGGCTTCACCGCAAACGGCGCCGCCGTGAATCCCGACGCGCGCATCGGGACCGTAACGGTGGGCGGAAACTGGAGCGCATCGAATCTCGTCGCAGGCGTCGCCGCGGGCACCGACGGCGACTTCGGCACGACGGACGACGTGAAGGCGACCGGCGAAGATCTCGCCACGATCCTCTCGCGCATCGCGAGCGTCACGATCCGCGGCACCGTCAGCGGCGCACCGGGCGAGGACTTCGGCTTCGTCGCGCAGCATGTTGCGAAGATGAAAGTGGGCACGACGGTCCATCCGCTGAACGCGCTCGCCGATTCGCAAGTGATCGCGATCGTCGCCGGCGTGACGATCCGCGAAGCCGGCCTCTAGCAGTCTGTCGAGAAACTCGACGTCTCGGTGGTGATCCACAGATTGCACCGATTTTCACAGAGAAGCTGAATCGATTGTCGGGACGAATCTGTGTCCATCCTGAAATCTGTGGACTATTTCAACAGTCTCCTAGCAGTCTGTCGAGAAACTCGACGTCTCGGTGGTGATCCACAGATTGCACCGATTTTCACAGAGAAGCTGAATCGATTGTCGGGACGAATCTGTGTCCATCCTGAAATCTGTGGACTATTTCAACAGTCTCCTAGCTCCGGGCCCTTACTGCGCCTGCAATTCCACGCGGCCCGATTGCTTCGGGTCGCCGCGCACTCCGCCGACGGGCGCCGCGAGGAAGTAGCCGCCGCCGGTCTGCGTCTTTTGCAGCACGGTGCCGCCGAGCACCGTGGGCAATGTCGAAGCGGGATGCGTGAAGCTGCCGCGAATCATCCCGTTGCTGAGCAGCGAAAACTTCAGCCTCGTCGCGGCTGTGCCGCCCGGTGGTGCGCTGAGATCGGTCGAGGCGCCGGCGAATGGAATCGCAACCAAATTATTGAGCACGTCCGGCAGGTTGCCTTCGCTGAGCGCCACGACGCCATTCGCGAAGACCGCCGATGGCGCGTTGCCCAGCGGCGTCGCGGCGGTGATCGACTGCGCGATGTATTTCGAGCCGATGAAATCGACGGTGATCCCATCCGGCCAGCCATCGCGGTAAGCCGTCGCGCGCGGCATCGCCGGGCGAAGCCAGCGCGGCTCCGCGGACGCGTCGCTCACCCCGGGAGTCTCGACGAATAACACCAGCCCGCTGATCGCGCCCTTGCTCGCGTGCAGCGCCGCATAAAACGAGAACGACCCTTCCTGGCGGAGCGCACCGCCCGCGCTGAATGACGTGCCGTCCGCGAGCTTGCCCGCGGCTTTCACCCTGCCCGTCGGCGAAATCTTCAGCGACCCAAACCCATCGCCTTGCGGGAACTCCTCCGCCGCGAGCCCCTGCGCCGCCGGTGTGCGCG
Source organism: Chthoniobacteraceae bacterium (assembly GCA_040081625.1). Classification (GTDB taxonomy): domain Bacteria; phylum Verrucomicrobiota; class Verrucomicrobiia; order Chthoniobacterales; family Chthoniobacteraceae; genus VFJQ01. Next base: position 1,649 of record JBEBGD010000195.1, on the reverse strand, counting down.
CGGCGAGCACGAAGGTGTAGGCGCCGCGATCCGTCGCCGGGTCGAGGAGCGTGTCCGGCACAGGATTCGTCCGCGCGTTGAAAGCCGGCGCGAGCGAGCCGTCGAACATCGCCACCGTCGCGTCGCTTTCGTCGAGCGTCCCCGTCATCGTGCCGGAGACGGGCGCCGCCACGTCGATCTCAAGCGCGAGCAGCAGCCGCGGGAGATTCCTGCGCGCGATCAGCAGCGAAGTCGTCCCCGCCTTCCCGAAGCGCGCCGCGCCCGAATTGCCGATCGATCCCGTGACCGCGAGCGGCTGCGCGCGGCCGCCGAGCGTGAGCCTGCCGGTGAACCGCCCGGTCGCCGTGACCTTCAGCGCCAGGACTCCGGTGTGATCGAGCGGCGTCGCAGAAGTCAGCTCCGGCGTGAGCAGGCCGCTGTAATTGCCGGCGAGTTCCGGGCGCGTGACGGTGAACTTAAAGACCAGCTTTACCGGCTTCGACGCGTTGCCGCCGCTGTCCACCGACTTGATGATCACGACGTTGATGCCGTTCTCCGGGATCACGTCGAGTTGCCAGGTGAACGGTTTGCCGGGCAGGAGCGGCGCGGTCAGCGTCGCGGGGAGAAAGGGGCCGCCGTTGATCGAGACGACGACCGAGAGCAGCGCGATGTTGTCCTTCGCCGTGCCGCGCAGCGTGATCGGCGTGCCGATGGCGCCGCTCGCCGCAGGCACGAGCTTCACCGCGGCCACCGGCGCGACCGGCGCGAACTCCGGCTCCGCGACGAGCTGCACCTCGCTCGTGGCCGTGAGCACTTTGAAGATCGTCCCGCGATCATCGAGCCCGCCTTGCGACGCCGTGCCCCACAGCTCGCCGCTCACGCCGCGCACCAGCGCCGCGTGCGGATACGCACCGCGCACCGCCCCCGCGCTGCCGGTGAAATCCGCGACCACCGTGTGCGCGTGCGTCATCATGTCGATCGAGAAAATCGTGCCGAGATCGTCCGCGCCGCCCGACCACGTCGTGCCCCAGAAACGCACGGCGCCTTCCGCGACGAGCCCCGCGCGCGGGTCCGCGCCGTTCGTTCCGGCGAAGTCCACGAGCGTCGCCAGCGTGCCCGTCGCGGGATCGAGCGTGAAGACCGTGCCCATGTTCGTCGCGCCGCCGGTGTGCGTCGTGCCCCACAGGATTCCCGCGGCATCGGCGACCAGCGGCGCCTGCGGTGCGCTGCCGATGAACGCCCCATTCGTGCCCGTGAACTCAACCACCGTCGTCAGCGCGCCCGTCGCCGGATCGAGCTTGAAAACGGTGCCGAGATTCCCGGCGCCGCCATTGAGCGTCGTGCTCCACAGCATCCCGCCCGCGTCTCGAAACAACTCCGCCATCGGCGCGCTCCCGATCGCCGCGCCCGCGACGCCGGTGAACTCGACGACCGTCGTCAGCACGCCCGTCGCCGCCGCGATCTTAAAGACCGTGCCGAGATCATCCGCGCCGCCCGTGCGCGTCGTGCCCCAGAAAAAACCCGCGCCGTCGCTCACGAGCCCCGCCTCGGGCGTCCCGCCATTTGCGCCCGCAAACTCGACCACCGTCGTGAACACACCGCTCGCCGGGTTGAACTTGAAGATCGTCCCGAGCGCCGACGCGCCACCCTGCGGCGTCGTCCCCCACAGC
>JBEBGD010000194.1:0-3659 GCA_040081625.1 Chthoniobacteraceae bacterium | reverse complement strand
CGCCCGAACCCCGCCCCCGGGGGCAAGCCCCTGCGCTTCAGCGGTGTGCTGGACCGGACCGCCGACCAAGGCCCCGGCCCCGGCACCGGCTTCGGCATCAGCCACGAGCCCACCGTGGCGAATGGGGCCTTCATCGTCCCCCGACCGTAGCGGCGACGCGCCGCCGCTACGCTGAGCAGCATCGGACAAAGCGCGCGCCTATTGCTTCCCACCCTTCATGGGTAATGCTGTGCGCCCCATGCTCCGCTACGCCTTCCTCCTCACCGCGTCGCTCGCCGTCGCGCAAGTGCCCGCCGATCACGCCGAGCGGATGACGCGCGGCGCGGAGATGTTCCGCAAGGACATCGCCCCGCTGCTCAAGGAGCACTGCGTGAAATGCCACGGCGGCGAGAAGACCAAGGCGGACTTCGATCTCGCCACGCGCGAGGGCCTGCTCAAGGGCGGCAGCGAAGGTGTGGCGGTCGTGCCCTTCGACTCCGGCAAGAGCTGGATGATGAAGCTCGTCCGCCACGAGGAGGAGCCGGAGATGCCGGACAAAAAGCCGAAGCTCCCCGACGACGCGATCGCGAAGCTGGCCGCATGGATCGACCACGGCGCGCCCTACGATGGCCCGCTAGTGGAAGGCAAAGCGCCGCCGCGCGACAAGTCGGTGGTGAGCGACGAGGACCGGAAGTGGTGGAGCTTCCAGCCGCTGGCGAAGGTTGTTCCGCCAAGGAGCGGCGGCGTCCCGCCGCCGACCACGCCAGCCCTGGCGGAGCCAGCACTTCCAAGCGCGGCAGAGCCGCGCACGGCGGCGGGACGCCGCCGCTCCTTGGACAACCCAATCGACGCCTTCCTGCTCGCCGCCGCCGCGCCGAAGGGGCTCGCCCTCAACCCTCCCGCCGATGCGCACACGCTGGTCCGCCGCGCGACGCTCGATCTCACCGGCCTGCCGCCGGATGAGTCCCATGGGACCCATGAGTCCTATGAGTCCCATGTGGAGAAGCTCCTAGCCTCGCCCGCCTTCGGCGAACGCTGGGCGCGGCACTGGCTCGACGTCGCGCGCTTCGCCGAGTCGAGTGGCTTCGAGCACGACTACGATCGCCCGCACGCCTTCCACTACCGCGACTTCGTCATCAAGGCGCTCAACTCCGACATGCCTTACGACCAGTTCGTGCGCTGGCAGCTCGCCGGCGATGAGTTCGCGCCGGGCGATCCGCTCGCGCTGATGGCGACCGGCTTCCTCGGCGCCGGCGTCTTCCCCACGCAGATCACCGCGAACGAAGTCGAGCGCACGCGCTACGACGCGATGGACGACATGCTCTCGACGACGGGCAGCGCCTTCCTCGCGATCACCGTCGGCTGCGCGCGGTGTCACGATCACAAGTTCGATCCGATCCCGACCGCGGACTACTACCGGCTGCTCTCGACGTTCACCACGACGGTGCGCAGCAACATCGACGTGGAGTTGGAGCCGGAGAAGACGAAGGCACTGCGTGCGACGTGGGCGAAGCAAGGCGACGCGCTGAAAGCTGAAGTCGCAAAGGTCGAGAGCACGCTGCGGCCGGCCTTCGACCAATGGCTCGCGAGCGGACTCGGCGACACCGCGAGCGAGTGGACGCTGCTCGAACCGACCGACTTGAAGTCGAGCGGCAAGGCGACGTTCAAGCCGCTCGGCGACGGCTCGTATCTCGTCGAAGGCGAGAGCGCCGTGTGGGACACCTACACGATCACCGCGCCCGTCGCGCAACAGCGCATCACCGCGCTGCGGCTCGAAGCGCTCACGCATCCGTCGCTCAAGCGCAAAGGCCCGGGCCGCGCGGGCAACGGGAACTTCGGCCTCGGCAAGATCACGGTGACCCTCGGAACGAACGCCGCGACGATCGCGCGCGCCTTCGCCGACTTCGAGCAGAACAAGACCAACCTCAGCATCGCCGGCTCGCTCGACATGGACAGCAGCTCCGGCTGGGCCGTCGATGGGCAGATCGGCAAAGACCACGCCGCCGTGTTCGTCTTCGACCCGCCGCTCGATCCGCCCGCGGGTGCGAAGCTCACGATCAATCTGAGCCACACCGTCAACACGCAGCACGGCATCGGCCGCCCGCGTCTCGCGATCACCGGCGCCGACGATCCGAAGCTCGAAGGCAGCGCGCTCTCCGCGAAGATCGCCACCGCGATGCAGCACGCGCGCACCGGCGCGAAGCTCGCCGACGCCGATCGCACCACGCTCTTTGCTTGGTGGAAGCAACGCGAGAAGACGTGGCAGGCCGCGAACAAGCAGCTCACCGATCACAACGCGAAGGAACCCGACGGCACGACGACGGTGCTCGTGTGCGCCGAGGGCCACAAGCCGCTCGTCATGCACTCGCAAGGCGCGCCTTTCCTCGACGAGACGCACATCCTGAAGCGCGGCGACACAAACCAAAAGGAGAGCGTCGCGGCGCAGAGTTTCCTGCAAGTGCTCATGCGCGGTGACGCGAACCAGTGGCAATGGTCGCCGCCGAAGGATGCAAAATACACCGGCCGCCGCCGCTCGCTCGCGAACTGGCTCACCGATGTAGATCACGGCCCGGGCGCATTGCTCGCGCGTGTCGCGGTGAATCGCGTGTGGCAGCATCACTTCGGTCGCGGCCTCGTTTCGACGCCGAACGACTTCGGCAAGACGGGCGCGCTGCCCTCGCATCCCGAACTGCTCGACTGGCTCGCAGGCGAATTCATCCGCAACGGCTGGCGCATGAAGCCGATCCACCGACTCATCATGACGAGCGCCGCGTATCAGCAGAGCAGCGCCGCCGACGCCGCGAAGGTCGCTCTTGATCCGGACAACGCGCTCTTCCTCCGCCGCACGCCCGTGCGCCTCGAAGCCGAAGCCGTGCGCGACAGCATCCTCGCCGTCTCCGGCCTGCTCGACCGCACGATGTTCGGCCCCGGCACGCTCGACGAAAACAGCAAGCGCCGGAGCATCTACTTCACGATCAAGCGCAGCCGCCTGCTCAACTCGATGGTCGTCTTCGACGCGCCCGAGCCGCTCGTGAGCCAGGGCAGTCGCCCGACCACGACTGTCGCGCCGCAAGCGCTGCTCTTGATGAATAGCCCGCAAGTCCGCGCGTGGGCCGAAGCGCTCGCGCAGCGCGCTGGCAATCCCGAGCGCGCCTACCAACTCGCGCTCGGCCGTGCGCCAAGCGCCGACGAAGCTGCCGCTGCGGCGAAATTCATCGCGACCGGCGGCACCTCCGCGCTCGCCGACTTGTGCCAGGTGCTCTTCGGCCTGAACGAATTCGCTTACCTCCCGTGACCCGCATCTTCCTCACTCTCGTCGCCGCCGCGCCCGCTTTCGCCGGCACCGTGTCCTTCAACCGCGACATCCGCCCGATCTTCTCGGACACGTGCTTCCAGTGCCACGGCCCGGACGAAGCCAAGCGCAAGAGCGGGCTGCGGCTCGACCAGCGCGAGAGCGCGGTGAAACCCGCGGAGTCCGGCGAAGTCGCGATCGTGCCGGGCAAGCCGGACGAGAGCGAGATCATCAAGCGGCTCACTGCGAAAGACCCGGACGACGTGATGCCGCCGCGCAAGCTGCACAAGGAGATCACGCCCGCGCAGATCGCGACGGTGCGGAAGTGGATCGCCGAGGGCGCGGAGTCTCAGGGGCACTGGGCGTTCATCGCGCCAAGGAGCGGCGG
>JBEBGD010000132.1:0-13590 GCA_040081625.1 Chthoniobacteraceae bacterium | reverse complement strand
CCGGCGAAAAGCAGCAGCGTGGCGAATCGAAAGGTGCGGGACATGGGGCGGCGACGGTAGGTCCACCACGCCCGCGGCGCAAACCGGCCCGACATTTGCAAAAACAACCGCTTGCCAAGCGCTGCCTCCCGCCCATACTCCGCGCCCCATTTCCAACCCGCACATGGCCGACACTACCGTCATAGACTCACTCCGACTCAACCCGAAAGATACCGGGAGCTCGGACGTGCAGATCGCCGTTCTCACCCGGCGCATCAACGAAATTTCCGAGCACCTCAAGACCCACACAAAGGATCACTCCTCGCGTCGTGGTCTGCTGATGATGGTGGCCCAGCGGCGCAAGCTGCTCGACTACCTCAAGCGCACCGCCGCCGACCGCTACACGGTCGTGCTGGAGAAGCTCAGCCTGCGCAAGTAGCGCAACGAACACTTTCCCGAAGACTTCGCCCGCGACACCCCTCGCGGGCGAATCGTTTCCGGGGATCCACAGAAACCAAACCCAAGCCCCGGCCCCGCGGTCCATCCTCCGACCGCGTTCCGCCACGCAATTTCCTTAATCGTAATCTTAATCTTAACCTTCATCGCGGGCTCCGGGCCGGCTGATCAGGGTTAAGATTAGGATTAAGATTAAGATCGCGGGCGGGATGCGAGGCGCTGAATGAGCGCGACCGGGCATTTACATCCCAAGCTATGAGTATCCACACCGTATCGGCCCACGTCGGGTCGAATCCCATCGTCATCGAGACCGGCAAGATCGCCAACCTCGCTGACGGCGCAGTCACCGTCGCCTGCGGCGACACCATCGTCATGGTCAGCGCCGTCTCGGCCACCAAGACCAAGGAAGGCCAGGACTGGTTCCCCCTCTCGGTCGATTACCGCGAGAAGGCCGCCGCCGTCGGCAAGATCCCCGGCAGCTACTTCCGCCGTGAAGGTCGCCCCTCGGAGAAGGAAATCCTCACCTGCCGCATGACCGACCGCCCGCTGCGGCCGCTCTTCCCGAAAGGCTATCTCTACGACACCCAGCTCATCTCCATCCTCCTCAGCGCCGATGGCGTCATCGAGCCGGACGTGCTCGTCATCAACGGCGCGAGCGCCGCGCTGATGGTGAGCGACATCCCCTTCGCCGGCCCGGTCGGCGCAGTGCGCGTCGGGCGCGTCGGCGGCGAATTCATCGCCAACCCCACGCACGACCAGATCGCCGAGAGCGACCTCGACCTCGTCTATGCGGGCATCGAGGGGAAGGTCATCATGATCGAAGGCAGCGCCAAGCAGCTCCCGGAGGCGGAGTTCATCAAGGCCCTCGCCTTCGCCGAGCGCCATGCGCAGATCATGATCGACGCCCAGAAGGAACTCGCCGCCAAGGTCGGCAAGACCAAGCGCGTCATGCCCCTCTTCACCGTGCGTGATGAGATCATGGAGGTTGCCTATCAAGTCGCCGGTGCGCGCATCGAAGGCGCCATCTATCAACCCAGCAAGGTTGACCGCATCAAGGCCGTCAACGCCCTCAAGGACGAGGTCAGCGCCGCCATCACCGCGAAGTTCCCGGAAGCCACGCCTTTCGAGATCAGCCAAGCCTTCGACTATCTGCAGAAGAAAGCCTTCCGCGTTAGCATCCTCGACAAAGGCATCCGCGCCGATGGCCGCGGCACCGACGACATCCGCCAGCTCAGCGCCGAAGTGGGCATGCTCCCGCGCAGCCACGGCAGCGCGCTCTTCTCCCGCGGCGAGACGCAGGCGCTCTGCCTCGCGACCCTGGCCACGACCGAGGAAGCCCAGGAGATCGACGCCTACACCGGCGGCGCCAGCGAGAAGCACTTCCTCCTCCACTACAACTTCCCGCCCTTCAGCGTCGGCGAGACCGGCCGCACCGGCTCGCCCGGTCGCCGCGAGATCGGCCACGGCGCGCTCGCCGAGCGCTCCATCGAGCCCATCCTGCCGAGCCGCGAAGACTTCCCGTATGCCATCCGCATCTCGAGCGAAGTCATGGCCTCCAATGGCTCGACCAGCATGGCCAGCGTGTGCGGCGGCGTCCTCGCCCTCATGGATGCGGGCGTCCCGTTGCTCGCCCCGGTCGCCGGCATCAGCGCCGGTCTCGTCACCGAGTTCGACGGTGACACGATGAAGCGCTACAAGATGCTCACCGACATTATCGGCAGCGAAGATCACTTCGGCGACATGGACTGGAAGCTCTGCGGAACCCGCACGGGCCTGACCGGCTTCCAGCTCGACCTCAAGCTGGCCGGCATTCCGCTCAGCCTCATGAACGAGGCCGTCGAGCGCGCCGCCGCCGATCGCCTCAAGGTCCTCGACGCCATGGAAGCCTGCATCGCCGCCCCGCGCGCCGAGCTGAACAAATACGCCCCGCGTATCGAGACCATCAAGATCAACCCCGACAAGATCGGCATGCTGATCGGGCCTCAGGGCAAGAACATTAAAGCCATCGTCGCGGAGACCGGCTGCCAGATCAACGTCGAGGACGACGGCACCGTGCACATCTACTCGAACAACCCCGATGGCATGGCCCGCGCCAAGCAGATCATCGACGGCATGTTCGCCGAAATGGAGATCGGCAAGGTCTACGAAGGCCGCGTCGTGACGATCAAGGAGTTCGGCTGCTTCGTCGAAGTGCTGCCCGGCAAGGACGGCCTCTGCCACATCAGCGAACTCGCCGACTTCCGCGTCAACCGCGTCGAGGATGTCGTCAAGATGGGCGACATGGTCCGGGTCAAAGTCATCGGCATTGACGAGAAGGGCCGCGTGAAGCTCTCGCGCAAGGCTGCGATGAAGGAAGCAGACGCCGCCGCGCAGGGCGAAGTGCCCGCCGCGGCGCCGGTCAACGCCTGATCCCTAACAGTTCCCACTAGACCGCGGTGTGTGAGGGCCCCCAAGTCCCTCGCGCACCGCGGTTCTTTTTTAAGGTATCTCCCTACGGCAAGACTAACATCTTCCGGAGTGCCTCGCGGCGTAGATTTTTCTGTTACATTCCCGCGGCGTGAAGTTAAATGGCTCGGGAGGTTCGACAGAAATCATGCGCCAGTTGTGCAAATGCTTGTTCTGCTTCGCCGCAGTTTCCGCGGCGGCGTTCTTCACGTTCTGGATCGAGGCGCTACGAACGAATGCGCCTTTCACGCTTTTCTATGCGGTCGTGGCTTTATGCACGTGGGTGTCGGGGACGCGCGCGGGGCTGACGGCGATGGGGGCCAGCTTCGTCGCGGGCTGGTATTTCATCCAGCCGCCGGTGTGCTCCTTTGCCGCGGACTTGAATGCCACGATCTGCCTCGCGGCCATGGGCTTCACGATGCTGGTGATCTGGGGCGCTCTCGCCGGCCAGCACGCGGCGGATCAGGATGGGCGCACGGCTGGCGAGTGGACGCGGCGGACCATGGAGTTCATGAGCGATGGGGTGATCGCGACCGACGAAAAAGGCACGGTGCGCTTTATGAATGCGCGCGCCGCCGAGCTGACGGGCTGGCCGACGGCGGAAGCCACGGAGCGTCCGCTCTGGGAGGTCTTCCGACTCTGCGATGAGCGGACCGGCGCGCCGCTTGAGTCCACGCTGGCGCAGAGCTTGCGCGATGGCTCGACGGCGCCTGCGAGGCGCTGCCTCGTGCAGCGCCGGGACGGCACGAGCGTCGTGATCGAAGAGCACGCGGCGGCTATTGCGCCGCTGGGGAAGATCGATGGTGCCGTGCTCGTCTTTCGCGAGGTGGCGAAGGCGACGGACTAACGGCGCGATTCGGGGCTTGTGGACATCGGCGCGGCTGATACCACGCGGCTCCATGCCCACCATCGCTGTCCTCGGCACCCTCGATACCAAAGGCGACGAACATGCCTATGTCGCCACGCTGATCCGCGCACACGGGCACGCCACGCTATTGATCGATGTCGGCACCGACCAGCCCCCGCGCGTGACGCCGGACCTCCCGCGCGAGGAGGTGGCGCGGCTCGCGGGCCTGGATCTCGCGGCGCTCACGGCGCGGCACGATCGCGGAGAGTGCGTGGCGGCGATGGGCGGCGCGGCGGCGGTCGTCCTCGCACGGCTCGCGGTGGAGGGGCGAATCGATGGGGTGATCTCGCTGGGCGGCGGCGGGGGCACGTCCATCGCCACTGCGGGGATGCGCGCGCTGCCGCTCGGGTTTCCGAAGGTGATGGTGAGCACGCTGGCGGCGGGCAACTGCGCGCCTTACGTGGGGGTGAAGGACATCGTGATGATGCCCGCGATCGTGGATGTGCAGGGGCTCAACCGCATCTCGCGCATGATCCTCGCGCGGGCCGCTGGGGCGGTGTGCGGGATGGTGGAGTCGGTCTCTGCTTCTGCTTCTGCTTCCTCCGGCGCCCGGACAGAAGGCGATGGAGATGAAGAAGGAGAGGGAGAGGATCGCCCGATCATCGTCGCGAGCATGTTCGGCAACACCACGACATGTGTCGGCCATGCGACGAAGCAGCTCGAGGCGGCGGGCTTTGAAGTGCTCGTCTTTCACGCGACCGGCACGGGCGGGCGCACGATGGAATCGCTCATCGAGAGCAGCATGGTGGCTGGCGTGCTGGATGTAACGACGACCGAGTGGGCGGATGAACTGGTCGGCGGCGTGCTCGGCGCGGGGCCGGCGCGCCTGGATGCGGCGGCGAAGACGGGCACGCCCGCGGTGGTGGCGCCGGGCTGCCTGGACATGGTGAACTTCGGCGCGCCCGAGACCGTGCCCGCGAAATTTGCAGGGCGCACCTTCTACCACCACAACCCGCAGGTGACGCTCATGCGCACGACGCCCGCCGAGTGCTCCGAGCTGGGCCGGATCCTCGCGCAGAAGGTCAATAGCTATCGCGGACCGGTGACGGTGCTGCTGCCGCTGAAAGCGATCAGCATCATCAGCGCGGCGGGGCAGCCCTTCCATTTGCCGGAGGCGGATGCGGCGCTCTTCGGCTCGATCAGGCAGCACCTGCGGGCGGGCATTCCGCTGGTGGAGATGGACTGCGAGATCAATGACCCCGCCTTTGCGGAGGCGTGCGCGGGAGCGCTGCTAGCTCACTTGCCCGCATCCAGCGCCACGCGGAAGCCGATGTAGTCGGCCATCTCGCCCGGCGCCAGATGCCAGCGAAAGGTCGAGCAACGGTCGTGATCGGAGATGTAGATGAAGGCCGCGCCGCGCGTGGTGCGTTCGCTTTCCGTGGAGTCAAACCACTCCTCGACCCACTCGGAGACATTGCCACCGATGTCGTGCAGCCCTGAGGCGATGGCGGGGAAGCGGCCCGCGGGCGCGGTGTGCGAGAACCCATCGCGGTATCCGATGAGTTCCTTCTCGGTCAGCACCGTTTCGCCTTCGCCAGCGAGGTTCTCGGTGCCATTGGGCGGCACGGATGCGGTGCCCCACGGGAATATCTCGGTGATCTTGCGGTCATTTTCGGCCGGGGTGGCGCCGAGTTCTTTCACGATGCCGGCGGTGCGACTCCACTCGGCGTCGGTGAGAAGCCGGTATCGCTGCGTGCTGCCGAGGACGCCCGCGGCGCGCTCTTTGCGGGTAAGCCATTCGCAGAAGGAGACGGCGTCGAACCATGTCACGTTGACGACGGGATGGTCGCCGCCTTGCACGAATTCGGTGGGAGTCTGCGGTCGCCTCGTCTCGACGGCGAAGGCGCGGTAGTCCTCCACGCGTGTCTCGAAGATGCTCACGAGCGCGGCGATGCCGGGCACGGGGACGAACTTCATGGCGAGGGAGTTCTCCCACGGCGCGCTGGCTTTGGGGATGCGTCCGGCCTCGGCGGCTTCCTCATCGGCGGTGCGCATCGGCTTGCCCCCGGCGGGAATCGGCGTGGCCACGGGCGCGGGTGCGACCCCCGGCGTTGGCGCGGCGGGAACCTGAGCCTGGACTTCGCGCAGGTCGGAGTGCGCCTTTTCGATCTGCTGCTGCTGCCACCACCACACGCCGCCGACCGCCGCGAGCAAGAGCCCGAGCACGAGGCCCGCGCCTACTTTGCCGCGGCGTGCGGGCGCAGCGCGAGTGGTCGCCTCATCGTCTTCCGCGCCGGGATCGGCGGCGGTCTCAGGGGCGGGCACGGCCTTCGCGCGCGGCAGGGCTTCGCGGCTCACCGGCGGGGAAAGTGCGGGATTGATCGGGACGACGTCGGTGTGCCCGCCGTGCGGTGGCGGACGCTGGCCGCGGAGCATCTCGATCAGTTCGCCGGCGCGCTGCGGGCGATCGTCGGCGAGCTTCGCGAGGCACGAGGAGATCGTGGCCTCCCACTCGGGCGGGATGGGCTTTTTGCCGGCGACCTTGAGCACCTCGCGCCGCTCGCTCATCGCCGGCGGAACTCGCTGCTGGACCTGCGCGAGGATATTGCCCTGATAGAAAGGCGGGCGGCCCGTGAGCAGTTCATAGAGCGTCGCGCCGAGGCTGTAGATGTCGTCGCCCGGCGACGGATTTTCGCCGAAGGCCTGCTGCGGGCTCATGTAAGGCGGCGTGCCGGAGCCGTCCTTGCGCAGCGACACGCGCGAGACGGTGTCGGAGATGCTCGTGGCGACGCCGAAGTCGGCGATCTTCAGCCGGCCCTTGCTGGTGAGCATGAGGTTCCGCGGCTTGAGGTCGCGGTGGACGATCTTGGCCTCGAAGTGCGCGTAATCGAGAGCGACGCAGAGCTGCTCGATCATGGGCAGCAGATCCTCCGCATCGAAGCACGTGAGCGGTTGCTTGAGCTTGAGCGACGAGAGCGTCGGGCCATCGACGTATTCCATCACGATGGCGGCGCCGGTGTCGTCCTGCTCGAAGGAATACACGCGCACGATGCCGGGATGCGTGAGGCTCAGCCCGCGGCGCAGCTCGCGCTTGAGTTCATCGACCGCCTCGCTGTCGCGCGCGACGATGTCGGGGAGAAATTTCAGCGCGACGGGCAGATCGACCTTCTCGTCGTGCGCCAACCACACCACGCCCATGCCGCCGCGGCCCAGTTCGCGCTCGAGTCGGTAACGGCCAAAGACCAGCGCACCCGGCCCCGTGGCGCTGAGTGTGACTTCGAACTGGAAATCGGAAATTGTCGGCGCGTCGTCCGAAGACATGGCGCGGACGGTGCATCGCTCCGTGGCGGGGGGCAAGAGCGGAGCGGGATTTGGGTTTCAGGTTCCGGGTTTCGGGTTCCGGGTTGCTCCTGCACGCTCGTCTATCGCCACCGCACATCCGCTCGCATTCCCGCGCGCCATGATCTTTCATCGCACTCTCCCGAAACCCGAAACCCGAAACTCACTCCTCCCATGCCCAATCCCTGGACCGGAACCGGAAATCCTTACACCCGCGCCGAAGTGCGCGAACGCCTCCAAGCCACGCTCGACCGCGGCGAGCCGATCATCGCCGCCGGCGCGGGCACCGGCATCAGCGCGAAGTTCATCGAGAAGGGCGGCGCCGACCTTATCATCATCTACAACAGCGGCCGCTTCCGCATGGCCGGCCACGGCAGCACCTGCGGCCTCATGGCCTACGGCGATGCGAACGCGATCGCGATGGAGATCGGCGAATACGAAGTGCTGCCCATCGTCGAGGAATGCCCCGTCATCTGCGGTGTCCACGCCACCGATCCACGCCGCCGCATGTGGCACTGGCTCTTGCAGGTCAAAGACATGGGCTTCTCCGGCGTGAACAATTTCCCCACGCACTGCATCGTCGATGGCCACTTCCGCAACGTGCTCGAAGAAACCGGCATGAGCGTGAAGAAGGAATACGAGATGATCGCCATCGCCTCGAAGATGGACATCTTCTCCACGGTCTATTGCGCCACCCCCGAGGACGCCCGCGCCATGGCCGAAGCCGGCGCCGATTGCATCATCGCGCATGTCGGCACGACGATCGGCGGCAGCATCGGCGTGACCGGCGCGACGTGCTCGATGGACGACGCCATCGCCCGCACGCAAGCCGTCATCGATGGCGCGCTCGCGGTGCGAAAGGACATCTTCTTCCTCTGCCACGGCGGCCCCATCGCCGCGCCCGAAGACGCCCAGCAAGTCATCGACCGCACGAGCTGCGTCGGCTTCGTCGGCGCGAGCAGCCTCGAACGCCTCGGCGTCGAAGCGTCGCTCGTGGACATCACGCAGCGGTTCAAAAAGATCAGCGTGAAGCGGAAGTAGCTCGACGACGTCGGGCGACGAGCAGCGAACCCGCGACGGCAGCGAGCAAGACAGACGACGGTTCCGGGATAAATTGCGTGAGCACGACGGACGTCGCGGTGTAGTCGATGGCGAACGACCCGAGGCCGTCCGTCGTGTCGAGGCGGCTTCCGTCGAGCGGCGCGTTCGCGAAGAAACCGCTCACCCCGGAGCTGGCGGTGAGAATCGTGAACGAGTCGCCGAAACCCGGCATGAAGCCGTTGAAGAGACGCAGGTCGAGCGTGCCGCCGAGGGACGCGCTGGCGGTCGTCAGAAGGTCGAAACTTCCCCCGCTCGCGCCGCCGATCTCGATCGCGAGTTGCGCGTCCGTGCCGAACGCCGCCGCGCCGCTGACACCCAGCGTGCCGAGCGCCGCGCCGGGCGCGATGATTCCTTGCGCGCTTAGATTCGCGTCGAGCGTGCCGACCCCGGTGAGCGTGCCATCGTCCATGATCAGCGTGCCGAGCCCCGCCGCGACACTCAGTGTGCCGCCACCGATCCGCAGCGTGCCGCCAGTCTGTCGCGCCGTGCCGCTGAGGTCGAAGACGGACGCGCCCAGGTTCAATTCACCGACCGCGACGGTGAGATTTCCGCCGCTGATGCCGCCCGTAACGAGAACATTTCCCGCCACGACGCCGATGCCGTTCCCGTCAAAGCTCGCGCCGTCTTGCAAGGTCGTCGTGCCGCCAAACTCGACGGTCGTGCCGGCCTGCAAATGAAACGCGCCGGAGTGCACGCCGCCGCCCGCGAGCGAGAGCGTGTGCGAAGTCCCGCCGGCGAGTTCGACGTTGACCACGCCGGTGTTATTGAAGACCGCATCCATCGACGTGAAACCCGCGCCGCTGGTCGCCCGCGCGGTGAACGTGCCGGCATTGTCGAAGGTGTAAGCCGGGCTCGCGATGTCGGCGAAAAACGCCGCCTGGTTCAGCGCGAGAAACGCCGCGCCGGACGGGACGCCGATCGTCGCCGCGCCGCCGCCCACGATCGTGCCGGATTGGAAAACCGCGCTGCCCGACACGGCGCTCGCGCTGCCCACCCCGAGCACGAACTTCCCCGCGCCGGTCAGGGCGACGGTCGCGCCGCCGCTCCACGCGAAGCCTTCCGCGAGCGAAAGCGTCGAGCCGCCGCCGAGCGTCCCGCCGCCGAGCGCGAGTTGATTGATCGCGATGTTTTGATTCAACGCAATCACGCCGGCATTGATGACCGCATCGTAGAAATCCGGCGCGTTGTTGTTCGGAAAAATCGGCGCCGTGCTCCAGCGCGCAGCGTCAGTCCAATTGCCCGATGTGCCGTTCCACGTCGCGGTGATGTCCGCGCACGCCGGGCCGACCAGCGCCAGCGAGATCCACGCGAGGTGAAACGTCCTAGACGAACATCGCGGCATTGATCGTGTTCGCTGGAGTGAGCGCGTCGGGCGAGTCGAGGATCGCGAGCAACTCGTCGTAGCCCGGATCGAAAGCGCCGTCCGCGTCGGTGTCGTGGAAGAGGCCGGTGCCCGACACGCCGGCGACGCCGGACGCTCCGAGGAAATACTCCGCGGCACCGCCCTTGAGCCGGAGGCGATCGCCGGCCGATGGCGTGAAATCTTCGACCTGCGCGTAGGCGCCGGTGCCGGGCGTGAGCGAGGAGCGGTCGTCGTAGAACCGCTGGTTCACGTCGCCGAGCACGAACGTATCCGCGCCCGCGCCGCCGTTGAGCCGGTCGATCTCCTGCGACCCGGCGAGCCCCACGGCGAAGCCGCCGGTGAGGATGTCCGCGCCATCGCCGCCGCTGAGCACGTTGCTGCGCGCGTTGCCGGTGATGATGTTCGCCAGCGCGTTGCCCGTGCCGGTGAGCGCGCGCCCGACGAGCACGATGTTCTCGATGTTGGCGGGCAGCGTGTAGTCAATGTGCGCGTCCACCGTGTCGATCCCGCCGCCGGAGTTTTCGCTCACGATGTCCGCGATGGCGTCCACGATGAAGCGGTCGTTGCCGGCGCCGCCGGTCATCGAGTCGGCGCCCGGGCCGCCGTCGAGAAAGTCGTCGCCATTGCCGCCATTGAGCGCGTCGTCTCCCGCGTTGCCGACGAGGATGTCCGCGCCCTCGCCGCCGGTGATGTTGTCCGCCTTCGAGCCGCCGGTGATTTGGAGGCGATCGAAGCCGTTTCCGTTTCCGTTGTTGATGCTATCGACGATCGCGTTCGTCGATGTGTTGCGCCGCGTGCCGGAGGCGCCGGTGAAAATGAGGCCGCCGAGGTTCGCGTCGTCGCCGAGCGAATAATCGAGGATCAGCAAATCGTCGCCGCCGCTGCCGGCAAAAACGATGTCGATGCCGAGGCCGGGATTGACGATGTCGTTGCCACCGCGCGTGGAAAACTCGTTATTGATCCGGCCTGGCTGGATGAGCAGGTCGTTCCCCGTGCCGGTCGTGAATTCGATGATCTGTTCGAAGTTCCGAATGTAGCCGCCGTTCGCGAACTCGTTCACATTTACCTGGCCCGCGATCCAGACGATGTCCTGCGTCTCTCTCCCGAAATCCGCGGAGAGGATGTCGAAGCCCGTGCCGCCATCGAGTTTCAGCACCGTCCCGACGGGCATGTATTGGAACGCCTCAGCGACGCCATACGACTCGTCCACGAAGTCGTCGCCGTCGCCGCCGTCGATCAGATCGAGCCCGCCGGGCGCGAAGCCGAACGCGCCCGCGCCGATGAGCGTGTCGTTGCCAGGGCCGCCCATCAGCGTGTCGCTGCCGGACTGGCCGTTGAGCGTGTCGTTGCCTTCGCCGCCGATGAAGGTGTCGTTCACGTTCGTCGCGCTGTTGGCGTAGCCGGTCAGCACGTCGTCGCCGTCACCGCCGTCGAAGTAATTGTTTCCGCCGACGCTCGTGACCGTGTCGTTGCCCGCGCCGGTGAAGATGATGTCGTCACCGGAGAGATCGTTGAGCGTGTCCGCGCGCGGCGTGCCGGTGAGATTCACGCGCTCGAACGCCGTGTAAGCGACGTAATCGAGCGCCGGCCCGCCGCCGGGGATGTCGCGACGAAAGATGCCGCCGTTCCCGCCGCCACCGGTGACGCCGGTATAAGTCGGCAGGTCGAGAAGCGAATAATCCAGCACGAGCAAATCGTTGCTGCCCGCGCCGCCGTTCACCACGTCGTTGCCGAGGCCGGGCGCGACCACGTCGTCGCCGCCGTTCGTGTAAATGATGTTCGCGACGCGCCCGAGCTGCGTGATCACGTCCGCGCCCCCGCCGCTCGCGAGGTGGCGCAGTTGCTCGAAATTGCGCGCGTAGGCGCCGTCGGGAAACTCGATGTTTGCCGGCGCGGCGCTCGTCCAGACGATCGCCTCGGGATGATCGGAAAAGTTCGCCGAGAAAATGTCGAAGCCCGCGCCGCCATCGAGTTGGAAGCGGGTGCTGGCCGCCAGCGCGCTCGGCGCGTTGGAGCCGTCGAATGCGATGTCCTCGACGACGTCGTCGCCATTGCCGCCGTCGAGAAGATCAAACCCGCCCGCGGTGCCGTTGTAAGCCTGCGTGCCGATGCCCTGGCCGGTGAGGAAATCGTCGCCTTCGCCGCCGAGCAGCGTGTCGCCGCCGCCCTGGCCGCTGAGCGTGTCATTGCCGCCGAGGCCGATGAGGATGTCGTCGTAGTTGAAGTTGCCGCCGGTGATCTGGTCGTCCTTGCTCGCGCCGGTGATTTGGTATTGCTCGACGCCGGTGACGAGAACGGAGTCCGAAAACCAGAACATGGAGGTGACCGTCTGGCGGCTGAAAAATGCCGGGTTCCCCGCCGCCCCGGTCCCCGCGGACGAAGTGACGCCGGTCGAGCCGGACAAATCCTCGCGTGAGAAATCGATGACGAGCGTATCGAGGCCGCCTCTGCCATCCACGCGATCCGGCCCGCTCCCGAGGCCCTGCGTGTAGCCGCCGCCGTGCAGCGGATTGATGATATTCGGGCCGTCAGTGCCTTTGAGGTCGTCGCCATATTCGGTGCCGATGACGTTTTCGAAGCCGCTGATCGCGACGCCGCGCCCGCCAAAGTCGGTGAAGTCACCGCCGAGATCCACGTGCACGCCGATCGAGAGGCCGCCGGGCGTTGCCTTGGCGACATCGACGAATGAGATCGTGTCCGTCCCCGCGCCGCCGATCAGCACTTCTTCCGGCCCGGTGAAGCCGGTGACCGTCGCGTTGAGGAACCCGCCCCAAGTCAGCATCGCGTTGTTTCCGCCACCATTTACGAAATCGTCGCCGTCGCCCGCGTCCACCATGTCGCTCCCGTTGCCCGCGAAAATCACGTCCTGCCCGCTGCCGGCTTCGACGAGATCGGGACCATCGGCGCTGTAGATCAAATCGTCACCGCCGTTCGTGCGAAGGACGTTCGCGTAATCGTCGTTCTGCACGAAATCGAGCCGGATCACGTCGTCGAGTTCGCCCGTGTCGAGTTCGCCGATGAGTTGAAAGTTCCGCTCCATGTCGCCGTCAGCGAACGTGTAGTCGTTGAGCTGGCCCGCGATCCACGTGATCGCCACCGGCTTGTCGGAGTAATCCGCCGAGAGCCGGTTGATGCCCGCGCCGCCGTCGAGGAAATCAATGCTCGCGGTGTCGAGCGTGCGCAGGTGGTCGTTGCCGTCGCCGCCTTCCAGCGTGTCCTGGCCGGGGCCGCCGTCGAGGTCGTCGTCGTCCTGCTGGCCGAAGAGCATGTCGTTGCCGGGACCGCCGCGCAGGATGTCATCGTCGAGGCCGGGCGCGCTCGGCGGATTGCCGCTCGTGCCCGCGGCGTCGCCGTAGAGCACGTCGTCGCCCATTCCGCCGTCGATGAAATCCGCGCCGCCAAACCCGCTGATGTTGTCGGCTCCGTCGCTGCCTTCGAGCGTGTCGCCCGTCCCGACGCTGTTCGGCTCGCCGAGATAACGGATCGAAAGATCGCCAAACGGCAGCGGTGAGCCGTAGAGAATTTCGACGCTGATGAGCACGTCGCCCTGCGCATCGCCGCCCGTGCCGAGGCCGGTGCGCAGGCTCACCGTGACGGGAGTTTTTGAGCTGGTGTAAGCGACGCTGTCGATCCCCGCGCCGCCGTCGATCACATCCGCGCCCGGTCCGCCGCCGAGGAAATCCGCGTCGTCACCGCCTTCGAGCGTGTCGGCGCCCGCGCCGCCATCGAGCAGATCGTTGCCGGCGAAACCACGGAGAATGTCGTCGCCATCGATTCCGCTCAGCAGCGGGTTCGAGTTGTCGTCGCCGTTGATCGTGTCGTTGAAATTCGTTCCCTCGAAACGTTCGATCGAGATGAGCGTGTCGCCCACGCCATCGCCAGTGAACTGATTGAAGCGCAGGTCGATCGTCATTCCCACCGTCGCCGTCGAGTAGGATGCCGTGTCGCTGTCGGCGCCGCCGTCGAGCACGTCCGCGCCCGCGCCGCCGGTGAGGTGATCGTTGCCCGCGCCGCCGAGCAGCATGTCGATGCCGCCATTTCCGCTTAGCACGTCCGGCCC
>JBEBGD010000131.1:0-13724 GCA_040081625.1 Chthoniobacteraceae bacterium | reverse complement strand
GTTCATCGACATGATGCTCGTGCCGCGGGTGATCCAGCCGCTGCCGCCGATGATGACGCGGCGCACGGGCTCGCCGGACTTCGGGTCGTGCGTGAGCGCATCGTCGGTCATCTTTTGCTCGATCTCGAAGCGGCGCGGCTTCTGCCCTTTTTTCTGTGGGATGGTTTCGTAAACGTAGGTGGCCATGGTGCGGGTGGGATTCTTTCCCCCGGCGCGGCGCCTGTGCAAGTGGGCAGCCGGGCGGGCGCTTGCCAGCGGTCGCGGGGGCTGCGAGTCTCGCGCTCATGAATCCGACTCCAGCCATCGGCGTCCCGCGACGCGCGGCCATCCGCGCCGGCGCGATCGGCCTGCTCGGGCTGGGGATGAATCACGTCGCGGCCCTGCGCGGGCTCGCAGCGTCGAAGCCACCGCGGCGGGCGAAGTCGGTGATCTATATTTTTCTCTCCGGTGGACTCGCGCAGCACGAGAGCTTCGACATGAAGCCGGATGCGCCGATGGAAGTGCGCGGGGAGTTCAACCCGATCTCGACGAGCGTCCCGGGCGTCCACATCTGCGAGCATCTGCCGCTGCTCGCGCGGCGCGCGCACAAGTTCGCGCTCGTGCGTTCGTTCACGCACGGCTCGAACGATCACTCGGCGGCGCATCACATCATGTTCACGGGGCGCAGCGAGCTGCCGCTGGGTTTTGACCCGAACCAGCCGAAGGACAGCGACTGGCCGAGCATCGCCTCGATCGCGGGCGCGCTGCTGCCTTCGCGCAACAATCTGCCGCCGGCGATCGTGCTGCCGGAGAAGCTCGTGCATCGCACGGGGCGCACGCTTCCGGGGCAGTTCGGGGGGCAGATGGGGCGGATGCGCGATCCGTGGATCCTGGAAATGTCGCCGCGTCATCCCGCGCACTATGGGGCGTATCCCGAGTATCTCTTTCATCACGAGACTGGCTTTGCGAAGGACGCGGACCTCGTCTTCCAAGCGCCGCACCTCGCGCTGCCCGAGGGGCTGAACCAGGAGCGGTTGCTCGATCGCGTGTCGCTGCGCGATGGACTCGAGATGCAGTCGCGCACGCTCGCGGCCGCGGCGGGCGACGAGGGTTTCGACACTTATCGCGATGCGGCAGTGTCGCTGCTCACGAACAGCAAGGTCCACGACGCCTTCGACCCCGCGAAGATCGACCCGAAGTGGCTCGATCGTTACGGACGCAACAGCTTCGGCCGCTCGCTGCTCATGGCGCGGCGGCTCGTCGAGACTGGCGTGAGCCTCGTGCAGGTGAACCTCGGCAACAACGAGACGTGGGACACGCACCAGGCGGCGTGGCCGAACCTCAAGAACTTCCTGCTCCCGCCGATGGATCGCGCGGTCAGTGCGTTGCTCGACGACCTCGACTCGCGCGGGCTGCTGGAAGAAACGCTCATCGTGATGGGCGGCGAATTCGGACGCACGCCGCGGATTACGACCATCCCCAGCGCGAGGCTGCCCGGTCGCGATCACTGGGGCGCCAGCCAGACGATCTTCCTCGCCGGCGGCGGCGTGCGCGGGGGAAATGTAATCGGTGCGACGGACCGGATCGGCGCCTATCCGGCGGACGCCCCGCAGCGCCCGGAGAACCTCGCCGCGACGATCTACGAGGCGCTCGGCCTGCCGCGGCGGATCGAGTGGCGCGACCCGCTGGAGCGCCCGCATAGCGTTTACGAGGCGGAGCCGATCAAGGGTTTGGGGTAGGGAAGGCGAGATTGACACGTGGCGGGGCTTGACACCTCGCAAGTCTCCCGCAAATAGCGGCCCGCTTTTTTACTTCGTGGCGGCTGTCTGAAATACACTGCCGACATCCGCCCGAGGGCATCGAGCGGGCCTTTAGTGAACGACTTCCAAATGACCAATCCGGGACTACCAGAAAAGCAGGGACTCTACGATCCGCAGTTCGAGCACGACTCGTGTGGGGTCGGCTTCGTCGTTCACATGAAGGGGAGGAAGTCGCACGACATCGTGCAGAACGCGCTGACGATCCTGGTGAACCTCGATCATCGCGGTGCGTGCGGCTGCGAGAAGAACTCTGGCGACGGCGCGGGCATCCTCATGCAGATCCCGCACAAGTTTTTGCAGAAGGTCGCGGGCGTCGCGCTCCCGGCGCCGGGGCAATATGGCGTGGGAAGTCTCTACCTCTCGCCCGATGCGGCGGTGCGGGCGAAGAGCCGCGCGCTTTTCGAGAGCATCGCGACGGGGGAAGGCCACACGGTGCTCGGCTGGCGCGATGTGCCGGTGGATAATTCGTCGCTCGGCAAGACCGCGGTCGCGAGCGAGCCGCGCATGCAGCAGGTGTTCATCCAGCGCGGCGCGGACGTGGCGGACGACGCGGCCTTCGAGCGCAAGCTCTACGTGCTGCGCAAGCTCGCGCACAAGGCCATCCGGGCGGCGAACGTGGACCCGTTCTGGTATGCGCCGAGCCTTTCGTGCCGGACGCTCATTTATAAAGGCATGCTCATGCCCGTGCAGGTCGGCGCGTATTTCCTCGATCTCGCCGACCCGGACGTGGAGAGCGCGCTCGCGCTGGTTCACTCGCGGTTTTCCACGAATACCTTCCCGAGCTGGGAGAGATCGCACCCGTATCGCTACATCGCGCACAACGGCGAAATCAACACGCTGCGCGGGAACATCAACTGGATGAAGGCGCGCGAGTCGCTGCTCGCCAGCCCGCTCTTCGACGACATCAGGAAGATCTTCCCGATCGTGAACGAGAACGGCTCGGACTCGGCGATGTTCGACAACGTGCTCGAGCTGCTCGTGCTCGGCGGCCGCTCGCTGCCACACTCCATGATGATGATGATCCCCGAGCCGTGGGCGGGGCACGAGTCGATGAGCGAGTCGAAGAAGGCTTTCTACGAATACCACTCGTGCCTGATGGAGCCGTGGGATGGCCCGGCGTCGGTCGCTTTCACCGATGGCACGATGATCGGCGCGACGCTCGACCGCAACGGACTGCGGCCTTCGCGCTATTACGTGACGAAGGACGATCTGGTCATCATGGCGAGCGAGGCGGGCGTGCTGCCGGTCGCGCCGGAGAATGTCGCGCACAAGGGGCGCTTGCAGCCGGGGCGCATGTTCCTCGTGAACATGGAAGAAGGCCGCATCGTCGCTGACGAGGAGATCAAGGAGAAGATCGCGGGCGAGAAGCCGTATCGACAGTGGCTCGACGCGCACCTCGTGCAACTCGCGAACGTGAAGGACGCGCCGGAGCTTCCGGTGCCCGATCACGACACGGTGATCGAGCGTCAGACGGCGTTCGGCTACACGTTTGAAGACCTGCGGATGCTGTTGCTGCCGATGGCAAAGGACGGAGTCGAGGCCACGGGTTCGATGGGCACCGACACGCCGCTCGCCGTGCTCTCGGACCGCCCGAAGCTGCTCTTCGAGTATTTCAAACAGCTCTTCGCACAGGTCACCAACCCGCCGATCGACTGCATCCGCGAGGAACTGATCACTTCGCCGGTCACGACGATCGGCCCCGAGCGCAACCTGCTCAATCCCGAGCCGGAGAGCTGCCATCTCATCGAGCTGAAGACGCCGATCCTCAGCAACGAGGAACTCGCGAAGCTCAAGCACGTGACCGACGGGCAGTTCTCGGCGGTGACGCTGCCGATCCTTTTCGACCCGCGCGGCGGCTCGGCGGCGCTCGAGAAGGCGATGGAGGAAATCTGCGCGCAGGCCGATCGCTCGGTCGCTGGTGGGAAGAACATCCTCATCCTCTCCGACCGCGGCGTGAACAAGACCAGCGCGCCGATTCCCTCGCTGCTCGCCGTCGCGGGGCTGCACCATCATTTGATCCGCAAAGGCACGCGCACGCAGGTCGATCTCGTGCTCGAGAGCGGTGAACCGCGTGAGGTGCATCACTTCTGCACGCTCGTCGGCTACGGCTGCGGCGCCATCAATCCGTATGTCGCCTTCGAGACGCTCGACGACATGATCCGCCAGGGCCTGCTGGTCGGCGTCGATCACAAGGCGGCGTGCAAGAACTACATCAAGGCGGCCACGAAAGGCATCATCAAGGTCGCGTCGAAGATCGGCATCTCGACGATGCAGAGCTATCGCGGCGCGCAGATCTTCGAGGCCGTCGGGCTCAACCAGGCGCTCGTGGACAAATACTTCACGTGGACCGCGACGCGCATCGAGGGCGCGGACATTGCGATCATCGCGCAGGAGGCAATCATGCGTCACGAGCGCGCCTTCCCGGATCGCCCGACGAATGGCCACACGCTCGATGTCGGCGGCGAATACCAATGGCGGCGCGAGGGCGAGGCGCACCTCTTCAGCCCGCAGACGATCCACGCGCTGCAGAAGGCGGTGCGGATGGGCGATTACGGCACCTTCAAGCAATACTCCGCGCTCGTGAACGAGCAGGGCCAAAAGCACTACACGCTGCGCGGGCTGCTCGACTTCACCAAGCGCGAGGCGGTGCCGATCGACGAGGTCGAGTCGGTCGATTCGATCATGAAGCGCTTCAAGACCGGCGCGATGAGCTACGGCTCCATTTCCAGCGAAGCGCACGAGGCGCTCGCCATCGCGATGAACCGCATCGGCGGCAAGTCGAACACCGGCGAAGGTGGCGAGGATCCCGCGCGCTACACGTGGAAGAACGAGCGCGGCGACTCGAAGAACAGCGCGATCAAGCAGGTCGCGTCGGGACGTTTCGGAGTCACGAGCCTCTACCTCTCGCAGGCGCAGGAACTCCAGATCAAGATGGCGCAAGGCGCGAAGCCCGGCGAAGGCGGACAGCTCCCCGGTGGAAAGGTGTATCCGTGGATCGCGAAGGTGCGCCATTCGACGCCTGGCGTCGGTCTCATCTCGCCGCCGCCGCATCACGACATCTACTCGATCGAGGATCTCGCCGAGTTGATCCACGACTTGAAGAACGCGAACCGCGCGGCGCGCATCAGCGTGAAGCTCGTCAGCGAAGTGGGCGTCGGCACCATCGCCGCCGGCGTCGCAAAGGCGCACTCGGATGTCGTGCTCATCTCCGGCTTCGACGGCGGCACCGGCGCGTCGCCGCAGACCTCGATCAAGCACGCGGGCCTGCCGTGGGAACTCGGCCTCGCCGAGACGCACCAGACGCTCGTGCTGAACAATCTCCGCTCGCGCATCGTCGTCGAAGCTGACGGCCAGATGAAGACGGGCCGCGATGTCGTCATCGCCGCGCTGCTCGGCGCCGAGGAGTTCGGCTTCGCCACTGCGCCACTCGTCACGCTCGGCTGCATCATGATGCGCGTCTGCCATCTCAACACGTGCCCTGTCGGCGTCGCGACGCAGGATCCGGTGCTGCGCAAAAACTTCACCGGCGACCCCGCGCACACCGAGAACTTCATGCGCTTCATCGCACAGGAAGTCCGCGAGTTGATGGCGCAGCTCGGCTTCCGCAAGCTCGTGGACATGGTCGGCCGCACCGACGTGCTCGAGGCGAAGAAGGCCGTGGACCATTGGAAAGCCAAGGGCCTCGATTACTCGAAGATTCTCTTCCAGCCGAAGGCCGGCCCCGAGGTCGGTCGCTACTGCCAGATGGAGCAGGAGCATGGGCTGGAGCAGTCGCTCGACATCACCACGCTGCTCGACCTTTGCGCGCCCGCGATCGAGCGCGGCGAAAAGGTGTCCGCGAAACTGCCGATCAAAAACGTGAACCGCGTCGTCGGCACGATCCTCGGCAATGAGATCACGAAGAAGCACTGGAACGGACTGCCTGACGGCACGGTGCATCTGCACTTCCACGGCAGCGCGGGCCAGAGCTTCGGCGCGTTCGTGCCAAAGGGCGTCACGCTCGAGCTCGAAGGCGACGCGAATGACTACGTCGGCAAGGGCCTGAGCGGAGGACGCATCATCGTCTATCCGCCCGCCGGTTCGACGTTCGTCGCCGAGGAAAATATCATCGCCGGCAATGTCGCGCTTTATGGCGCGACGGGCGGCGAGCTTTTCCTGCGCGGTGTCGCGGGTGAGCGCTTCGCGGTGCGCAACTCGGGCGTCGATGCCGTCGTCGAGGGAGTCGGCGATCATGCGTGCGAATACATGACCGGCGGGCGCGTTGTCGTGCTCGGCACGGCGGGCCGCAACTTCGCCGCAGGCATGAGCGGAGGTGTCGCCTATGTGCTCGATGAAGCCGGCGACTTCGCCACGCGTTGCAACCCGACGATGGTCGGCCTCGAGAAACTCGAGGACGCCGCGGAGATCGAAGCGCTTTACGCGCTGATCAAACGCCACGGCGACCTCACGAAAAGTCAGCGCGCCTACAAGGTCATCGCGCTCTGGGAGCGGATGGTGCCGAAGTTCGTGAAGGTCATGCCGAAGGACTACAAGCGGGTCCTGCAAGCGCTCAAGAAAGCCGAAGCCGACGGACTGAGCGGCGACGACGCACTCAACGCAGCGTTCGAAGCCAACGCGCGTGACGTGGCGCGCATCGGCGGCAGCTAGACATTTCGACCATGGGAAAACCAACCGGCTTCATCGAATACCTCCGCGAACTTCCCGCTGACCGCGCGCCGCTCGAACGGTTGCGCGATTGGGATGAGTTCCACCTTCACATGGAGGAAGGGAAACTCCGATCGCAGGGTGCGCGCTGCATGGATTGCGGCGTTCCATTCTGCCACACCGGCACGCTCATCAGCGGCATGGCGAGCGGGTGCCCGATCAACAACCTCATCCCCGAGTGGAACGACCTCGTCTATCGCGGGCTGTGGAAGGAAGCGCTCGAACGCCTGCACAAGACGAACAACTTCCCCGAGTTCACCGGCCGCGTCTGCCCCGCGCCGTGCGAAGGCTCGTGCGTGCTCGGCATCAACGCGCCGCCGGTCACGATCAAGAACATCGAAGTCTCGATCATCGATCGGGGTTGGGATGAAGGCTGGGTGGTCGCCGAGCCGCCGAAGGTCCGCACTGGCAAGAAGGTCGCGATCATCGGCAGCGGTCCGGCTGGCCTTTGCGCCGCGGCGCAACTCAACAAAGCCGGACACACCTGCACAGTCTTCGAACGCGCGGATCGTCCGGGCGGGCTGCTGATGTATGGCATCCCGAACATGAAGCTCGACAAGCAATCGGTCGTGCTGCGCCGCATCAAGCTGCTCGAAGACGAGGGTGTGAAGTTCGCGTGCAACACCGAGGTCGGAGTGAACTTTCCCGCCGAGAAACTGCTCAAGGAGTTCGACGCCACCGTCATCGCGACCGGCGCGACCAAGCCGCGCGATCTCCCGATCGAAGGCCGCTCGCTCAAGGGCGTTCACTTCGCGATGGAGTTCCTCACCGCGAACACGAAGTCGATCCTCGACAGCCACAAGAACGGCGACTTTATCGACGCGACCGGCAAGGACGTCGTCATCATCGGCGGCGGCGACACCGGCACCGACTGCGTGGGCACCTCGATGCGCCACGGCTGCCGCTCGCTCGTGCAGCTCGAGATTCTCCCGAAGCCGCCGCAGGATCGTGCGAACGACAACCCGTGGCCCGAATGGCCGAAGGTTTATCGGCTCGACTACGGCCAGGAGGAAGCCGCCGCGAAATTCGGAGACGACCCGCGCGTGTATGTGACCACCGCGACGAAATTCGAGGACGACGGAACCGGCCACGTCAAAGCCGTCCATACAGTCCAAGTCGAATGGACCCGCGACGAGAAGGGCCAGTTCACGCCGAAGAACATCCCCGGCACCGAGCGCGTGCTCCCCGCGCAACTCGTCCTGCTCGCGATGGGCTTCCTCGGCCCGGAGCAGCCGCTGCTCGACTCACTAGGCATTGAGCGCGACGCACGCACGAACGTGAAGGCCGACTACGGCAAATACGCCACGAGCATCCCCGGCATCTTCGCCGCCGGCGACTGCCGCCGCGGCCAGAGCCTCATCGTGTGGGCCTTCAACGAGGGCCGCGAGGCCGCGCGCGAGTGCGACCGCTACCTCATGGGGCGGACGGATCTGCCGTAAGGCTCCGGCTGACGTTCATTACCTTTGCGTCGCGGTTCGCCGCCCGCTACCCGTGGCCGCGAATATGAAATCGCGCTCCCTCGTGCTGGCTCTCTCGCTGTGCTCGCTGAGCGCTTCCTTCGCCCAGACTGCGCAGATCCTTGAGAAGCAAAACATCGTCACTTTCTCGAAACCGAGCGCCGCGTGGACTGCTGCGGAAATCGGCCAGCAGCTCGCCGTCAATGATCGCCTGCGCACCGGCGCGCTCAGCCGCGCGCTCGTGCGCCTGACTGACAACGCGATGCTGCGCGTCAACGAACTCACGAGCGTGAGCATCCTGCCGCCAAGCGGCGGCGCGAAGGGGCCGGGGCTCGATCTGGTCGGTGGCGCGGCCTACTTTCTGAGCCGCGAGCGGCCGGAGGAAATCCGGGTCCGCACTCCGAGCGCGAACGGGATTCTGCGCGGCACGGAGTTTCACCTCGCGGTCGCCGGGGGGAAGACGACGATCACGATGTTCGAGGGGGAAGTGGACATCGGCAATGGCGCGGGGCGTGTGACGGCGCGCAGCGGGGAGCAGGTCGAGATCGAACCGGGGCGCGCGCCGCGCAAGACGGCGATGGTCGAGGCGAAGAACATCATCCAGTGGTGCCTCTATTATCCCGGTGTCGTGCAACTCGAAGACCTCCGGCTCACGGGCTCGGAGAATGACGCGCTCTCGCGTTCGCTCTCCGCGTATCGGCTCGGGAATCTGCCGGGCGCGCTGCGCGCCTTCCCCGGCGAAGGCGCGGTGTCCTCGCCGTCGGGCCGCGTGTATGCGGCTGCGATCTACCTCACCGCGGGACAGGTGCGAAAGGCGGAGGGAGTGCTCGCACGCGTGCCGCGCGGGACGCCGGGCGCAGACGCTCTGCGGGTGCTGATCGCGGCGGTGAACTTCACCGAGGTCGAGGCGAGCGGCACGACGGCGAGCGATGCGCTCGCGAAGTCCTACTACGAGCAGTCGCACGCAAGACTCGAGTCGGCGCGGGAGTCCGCGCGCAAGGCGACCGAGCTTGCGCCGCAGAGCGGCTACGCATGGACGCGGCTTGCGGAGCTGGAGTTCAGCTTTGGGCGCGTGCGCGAGGCGCTGCGTGCGCTGGAGAAGGGTCGCGTGCTTACGCCGCGCAGTGGTCACGCCGCGTCTCTCGGCGGCTTCGTGCTGGCCGCGCAGAATTCGATCGCCGCCGCGCGGCAGTCGTTCGAGGAAGCCATCGCGCTCGATCCGTCCTACGGGAACGCGTGGCTCGGACGCGGATTGACGCGCATCCGCAAGGGCGACGCCGATGGCGGACGGCAGGAATTGCAAGCCGCCGCCGCGCTTGAACCGAACCGCTCCCTTTTCCGAAGCTACCTCGGCAAGGCGTGGAGCAACGCGGGGGACAACCCGCGCGCGATGCGCGACCTCGATCGAGCGATCGAACTCGACGCAAACGACCCGACGCCGTGGCTCTATCGCGCGCTCCAAAACAAGCAGGAGAACCGGCTCAACACCGCGGTGCGCGACCTCGAAAAATCCGTCGAGCTGAACGACAACCGCCGGATCTTCCGCAGCCAATTCCTGCTCGATCAGGACAAGGCGGTGCGCGGCGCAAACCTCGCGAGCATCTACCAACTCAACGGCATGCAGGACGTCGCCGTGCGCGAAGCGACACGCGCCGTGAACGCCGACTACGCCAGCGCGAGC
This sequence comes from Chthoniobacteraceae bacterium, assembly GCA_040081625.1. Lineage (GTDB taxonomy): Bacteria > Verrucomicrobiota > Verrucomicrobiia > Chthoniobacterales > Chthoniobacteraceae > VFJQ01. The sequence goes on along the minus strand of JBEBGD010000131.1, from coordinate 4,083 downwards.
GCGCACCTTTTTCTCGCGAACAGCTACAACGCGCTGCGCGATCCGCGCCGCATCGTGCTGCGCTACGAGACACCGTTCGTGAGCGAGATGCTGCTCGCGAATCTGCTTTCGCCCGTCGGCGGCGGGCCGCTCAGCCAATACGTGTCCGAGCAGGAATACTCGAAGCTGTTCGAGAGTGACGGGATGGGCGTGAACTCGGTGACCGAGTATCTTTCGACCGGCGAGTTCCGCGAGATCGGCTCGATCTACGGCACTTACGGGAACTTCAGCTTCAGCTTCGACACCGACTATTTCTACGACACCGGGCGGCGACCGAATAGCGACACGAGCCGCTTCGGCGAGACCTACGCGAAGTTGAAATTCCAGCTCACGCCTTGGGACGTGATCTTCTTCCAGGCCAGCGTGCAAAACCTGCGCGGCGGTGACACGCGCCAGCTCTACGACGACCGCTCTCTCTCGCCGACGTTCCGTCTCGACGAGGAACAGGAGCCCGGGGATCTGCTCGTCGGTCTGCGTCACGAATGGGCGCCCGGCGTCCAGACGCTCGCGCTCGTGGGGCGGCTCGCGAGCGAGCAGACGATCAGGTTCGACACGTCCGCGAATGTCTTCGCGTTCGACCGGCTCGAGAATATCGGCGGCACCACGCCGCTCGAACTGCGGCCCGGCTTCGGGTTCCTCGGCACGTTTCCGCCTTATCCGTTGCGGGAGACTTACGATCTCGATCTCGAGATCGGCACGGGCGAATTGCAGCAGATCATCGCGCTCGGGCCGCACACGCTCGTCGCCGGCGTGCGGTATCAGGAGGGTTCCTTCCACGTGCGCAGCGTGCTCGAGGACAACGCGCTCGTGCGATCGGATGCCTTCTCCGACCCCGCGGCGCGCGACGACTTCGACGGTGATTTCGAGCGGCTGAATGTTTACCTCTACGACACGTTCCGCGTCACCCGCGCGCTCACGCTCATCGGCGGCATCACCTTCGACCGGCTCACCTATCCCGATCACTTTCGTTCGCCTCCGCTGCGCGACGACTCGCGACAGATCCAGCACTGGTCGCCCAAGGCCGGCGTGATCTTCGAGCCGTCGCGGTGGCTGCGGCTGCGCGGCGCATATGCCGAGGCGATCAGCGGCGTGAGCCTCGATGAAAGCACGCGGCTCGAACCCACGCAGCTCGCCGGTTTCAACCAGGGCTTCCGCACGCTGCTCAATGAATCGCTCGCCGGTTCCGTGAGCGCGGCGCAATACAAGATCCTCGGCGCCGCTGCGGAATCGAAGCTGCCGACGGGCACGTATCTCGGCGTGGAGTGGACTTCGGTGAAGCAGGAAGGCGACAGCCGCTTCGGCGAGTTCGATGCCTACTTCAGCGATCCGGTGCTGCTCGCGCGCGGCGGCCCCGGATCGAACCAGCAACTCGACTACGAGGAGCGCACGCTCACGACGACGCTCAACCAGCTCGTCGGGCTTCGGTGGAGCTTCGGTGCAGCGTATCGCGTCACGTGGAGTGAGTTCCAGAATGTGATCCCCGACTTCCTCGGCTTCCCCGGCGCGGCGATCCAGCACCGCGACAGCGAGCTGCATCAACTCGATCTCGCCGCGACGTGGAGCCACGAGTGCGGCGCCTTCGCCCGGGCCGATGCGCTGTGGACGAAGCAGGAAAACGACGGCTTTCCGCGCCCTGCGCTCCAGCCACGAAACACCGGAGAACCCGGTGACGATTTCTGGCAGATCAACGCGTTCATCGGCTACCGCTTCCCGCGCAACCACGGCGAGCTGAGCGTCGGCGTGCTCAACCTGCTCGACACCGACTACCAGCTTGAGCCGCTCTCGCCCTACGCCGAGCTGCCGCACGAGCGGACGCTCGTGGTGCGGTGCCGGCTGACATTCTGAGCTGCGTGTGAGCCATTTCGGGCTTGCTGGCGCAGGCTTCCATCCGAAGGTGCGGATTCAAATGCGCCGTATGCTTCAGTGGCTTCTCATCTCGGCCCTAACGCTCGTGGCGGCGCACGCGCAGACATCGCGCCCCGCCCGCCCGACCAGCAACGCCGGCTCTCCGAATATCGGCTTTTTCCTCGTCGAGTCGAATGTCGGCCCGGGCACCGTCATCGTGAACTTTTTCCCCGCGGCTGCCGTGCAGCGCGGCGCACAAGGCGTGATCGCCGGGCAGCCCGTGATGAGCGGCGTCGCGCGCTCGCTCGACGCGGGAAACTACCGGCTGACGTTTGCTGCCATCGACGGATACTTCACTCCGAAGCCGCTCGTGCTCACGGTTTCGCCCGGCGCGCGGATCGAGTTGAACTTCGTCTATCGCCTCAAGCCGACGCCGCACATTCTCTCGACGGCGCTCCCGCGCGGCGTGGTGGGAACGGCCTATGACGCCACGATCGCGGTGAGCGGAAATCCGACGACGATTGCTTTCAACGACCTCCCCGCGGGCTTGCAGGATCTCGGCGGCGGCAGAGTCGCGGGCACGCCACAAGCCGCCGGCACGGCGACGGTCGGCGTGACGGCGCAGAATGCGGACGGAGAGGATACGGCGATGCTGCCACTGCAAGTGAGCGACCCCGGTGCGATCGGCGCCGGGCGCCTCGAGATCACCTACGACACCGCAGCGGGAGTGGTGGAACCGCTGGCGGCTGCAGTGCATCACGTGCCGCAAGGCGAGTCGCTGACGCTTTCTGCGCGACCGCTGCCGGGGTTTGTCTTTGCCGGCTGGCAGGTCACGGGAACGTCGAGTTTCACTGAGCGCGATCTCGCGTTCACGTTCTTCATGCCGGCCGATCTGCGGGTGGAGGCGCGATTCATTCCCAGTCCGTATCGAGCGCTCGCGGGTAGCTACGAAGGGACGCTCAACAGCGGCGCGATTCGAAGCCGGCTGCAACTCCGCCTGCTGAGCACGGGGCTGTTCACGGCGAAGTTTCAATCTTCGGGCGCGTCGCGCAGTGGCGTGGCATTCCTCGGCCACTTTGGAAATGCGGGCCTTTCCAAGACGACCACGCGCAGCGTCCTTGATCGCGACCCGGCCGCGCCGGCTACTTTCAACTACCAGCTCTCGTCGGTCCTCGATTTCGATCTGCATCAGATCGCCATCGAACTCTACGTCGTCACGCCCGGATCGCCGGTGGGGCAGAGTCACTTTGGCAACGCCCTGCCGCGTGCCAGCGCAGTCGCTGCACGTCCGTTTGCCGGCCGCTACACCGCCGCCATCGTCGTGCCGTCGCCGGGCGCGCACGGCTGCGGCTCGCTCGTCGTCTCGAAAACGGGCGCGGTCCGTTTCACCGGACGATGGACGCTGGGCGAATCGATCGCCGCAGCCGGTGGCCTGAACACGATCGGCGAGTGGCCGTTCTTCGCCGAGACATCCACGACCCCGCTCGCAGGCAGCGTCTATTTCACCACGCCGGAGCCGGGCTATGATGCCACGGGCTCCCTGAACCAGCCGCCGCTCACCACCCTCCCATTCCGAGCTTCGCGCTTCACTCCCGTGCCGCTGATCGACTACGCGATTGCCACCGGCGCGCTGGGCGGTGGCGCCCTCACCGCTCCGCTGAATCTCGCGCTCACCTTGTCGCCGCGTGGAGTCATCACCGATCCCGCGAACGGATTTGCCGCGCGGGTCGATCCGCGCACCGGATTTCTGACGCGCGCCGGTTTCCCGAATCCCGCCGGCGGGGCGCCCGCGATCGTGCGCGGTGTGATCCTGCAAAAATCGCGGCAAGCCTTCGGGCAGCACTCGCTTCGCGATGCCGATGGCCTGCCAGGTGTTGTCGAGTGGCAGGCAGCGCCGTAGAAAATTGCCGCGACAAATCCGACGACGCTTCTGGCGGTCTGTGGACCGATCAGCTTTGAGAAAAGAGCAATTGACGGACGGAGTCATATGATACAAGTTTGGGTATCAAATGAAACTACAGGAAACCCCGCACACGCCTTACGCCGCGCACTCCGCCGTGCAAAGTGGGCTGCCCTTCGCCGCGGTAGAATTGCTGCAAGAGCAGCTTGGCCTGCCACTTGAGCAACTCGCCACCCGTCTCGGTATCGGGCGCGCTACGCTCCACCGCCGTCGGTTGAGTGGACGGCTGACACCGGCGG
>JBEBGD010000130.1:0-13861 GCA_040081625.1 Chthoniobacteraceae bacterium | reverse complement strand
GCGAGCGGGACGATCGAGATCGACCTGACGACCTTGACGAGCGCGACGACGACTGGCGCAGCGGCGAGCATCGATCTTTCGGACCTTGCGGGCGGATTGAGCGTGACGAGTGCGACGACGACGGACGGTGCGATCACGTTGAACGCGACTGGCGGAAACCTGGTGCTCACGAGCGTGACTGCCGGGGGGACTGGCCGGAACCTGACGGCGACGACGACGACGAGCGGGAACATCTCGATCGATAACGTGAGCGCCGCCAGCGACGTGATCACGCTGACCGCTGCGGGTTCGATCGAAGAAAGCGGAGCGGATGGGGGAGCGGACATCACGGCGGCGAGCGCGAGCTTGAGCGGGGCGACAGGGATCGGCGCGAGCGGGACGATCGAGATCGACCTGACGACCTTGACGAGCGCGACGACGACCGGGGCCGCGGCGAGCATCAATCTTTCGGACGTGGCGGGCGGCTTGAGTGTGACCAGCGCGACGACGAGCGATGCGGCGATTACGTTGAATGCGACGGGTGGAACTCTGGTGCTCACGACCGTGACGGCTGGCGGGACGAGCCGGAACATCACGGTGACCACGACGACGAGCGGCGATATCCAGGTCGATAACGTGACGGCCGCTGGCGACGTGATCACGCTGACCTCGGCGGGCTCGATCGAAGAGTCCGGTGCGGATGCGGGGGCGGACATCACGGCGGCGAGCGCAAGCTTGAGCGGGGCGACAGGGATCGGCGCGAGCGCGACGATCGAGATCGATTTGACGACGCTGACCAGTGCGGCGACGACGGGCGCGAATGCGTCGATCGACCTGATCGATCTCTCGGGCGGGTTGAGCGTGACGAGCGCTACGGCGACAGACGGCGCAATCGCACTGGCGGCGATCGCCGGCAACCTGACTGTGACCACGGCGACAGCCGGGGGCACGGGACGCAACATCGCGCTTACGACGACGACCAGCGGCAACGTGCTGGTGGATAATGTGACGGCCGCGGGCGACGTGGTGACGATCACATCCGCCGGTGCGATCAACGAGAGCGGTGCGGACGCCGGCGCAGACATCACGGCAGCGAGCGCGAGCTTGAGCGCGAGCACGGGCATCGGTTCCGGCGGGACGATCGAACTGGATCTGACCACGCTGACTAGCGCGACGACGACGAGCGCGAACGGGACGATCGACCTGAGCGACCTGAGCGGCGGCTTGGGCGTGACGAATGCGACGACGACCGACGGGTTGATCACGCTGACCGCGATCGGGGGCGACTTGGTGCTCACGACGGTGACGGCCGGCGGGAGCGGCCGGAACATCACGGCGGCGACGACGACGAGCGGGAACATTTTGATCGATAACGTGAGCGCCGCTGGCGACGTGATCACGCTGACTTCGGCGGGATCGATCGAGGAAAGCGGCGGGGATGGGGGAGCAGACCTCACGGCAACATCGGCGAGCTTGAGCGCGGCGACTGGGATCGGCGCGAGCGGGGCGATCGAGATCGACCTGACGACGCTGACGAGCGCGACGACGACGGGCAGCAATGCGGCAATCAATCTTAGCGACTTGAGCGGCGGCTTGAACGTGACGAGTGCGACCACGACCGACGGCGCGATCACGCTCGCGACGGTCGGCGGCGATCTTTCGCTCACGACGGTGACGGCGGGCGGCACGGGCCGGAACGTCACCGGCACGACGACGACGAGCGGAAGTATCTTGATCGATAACGTGACCGCGAGCGGCGACGACGTGACGCTGACCGCAGCGGGCGCGATCAGCGAGAGCGGGGCGGACGCGGGAGCGGACATCACTTCGGCGACTGCGAGCTTGAGCGGGGCGACGGGGATCGGCGCGAGCGGGACGATCGAGATCGACCTGACGACGCTGACGAGCGCGACGACGACGGGTGCCGGGGCGAGCATCGATCTCTCGGATCTCGCGGGCGGCCTCAGTGTGACGAATGCGAGCACGAGCGACGCGGCGATCACGCTGAATACGATCGCGGGGGATCTGACCCTCACGAGCGCGACGGCTGGCGGAGCCGGGAGGAATATCACGGTGACGACGACGACGAGCGGCAACGTGCTGGTCGGAAACGTGACGGCCGCGGACGATGTGATGACGATCACCTCGGCGGGCTCGATCGAGGAGTCCGGCGCAGACGCTGGCGCGGATATCACGGCGGGGAGCGCGAGCTTGAGCGCGGCGACCGGGATCGGCGCGAGCGGCACGGTCGAGATCGATTTCACGACACTCACGAGCGCGACGACGACCGGCGCAAACGCGTCGATCGACCTGAGCGACGTCGCGGGTGGCCTGAGCGTGACGAGCGCGACGACGACCAACGGTGCAATCACCTTGGGAGCGATCGGCGGCGACCTCGTGCTGACGACGATCACCGCGGGCGGCACCGGGCGCAACATTACCGCTTCGACGACGACCAGCGGCAACCTCATCGTGGACGTGGTGACGGCGACTGGAGACACGATCACGATCACGTCGGCCGGAGCGATCAGCGAGGCGGGCGCGGGCGACGCGGGTGCGGAGTTCACTGCAACGAACGGGAGCTTGAGCGCGGTCGATGGGATCGGCGCGAGCGCCTTGATCGAGATCAACTTCACGACCTTGACCAGCGCGACGGTGAGCGGCACGGGGGCGATCAACCTGACCGACCTGGGCGGCGGCCTGGTCGTGACTGCGGCGAGCACGAATGACGGGGCGATCGCCCTTACCGCGAACAACGGCAACCTCACGCTCGGCACGATCACCGCGGGCGGAACGGGCCGCAATCTCGTGGCGATCACGTCGGGCTCCGGCAACATCCTGGTCGATAACCTGAGCGCGGCCGGGGACGACATCACGCTGACGGCGGTCGGCGCGATCAATGAAAGCGGCGCGGATGCGGGCACGGACCTCACGGCGGCGACGGCGACTTTGACTGCGGCGAGCGGAATCGGAAATCTCGCGACGATCGAGATCGACCTGACGACCCTGACCAGCGCGACGGTGAGTGGCGCGGGAGCGATCAATTTGAGCGACGCCGCGGGCGGCTTGAGCGTGACGACGGCCACGACGGGCGACGGCGCGATCACGCTCGAGGCGATCAGCGGCAATCTCGCGCTCGCCACGATCATCGCCGGCGGCACGGGCCGGAACATCGCGGCCACGACGACGACGAGCGGCAACCTGTCCTTCGACAACCTCACGGCGGCGGGCGACACGATCACGCTCAGCTCCGCGGGCTCGATCGAAGAGAGTGTCGCCGATGGAGGCGCGGACATCACGGCGACGACATTGTCGATCACGGCCGGCACGAATGTCGGCGCGCTCTCGGCGATCGAAACGGCAGTCATCGGCTTCAACGCGGCGGTCTCGGGCGCGATCATCGTGACGAACACGGGTTCGCTCACGACGGGTGCGCTCACTTCGACGAGCGGCACGATCCTGCTGACCAACTCGAGCGACATCGCGCTCAACGGCAACGTCACCACCACGGGCAATGTCTCGCTGCTGGTGACCAGCGGCGGGATCACGCGCACCAGCGGCACGATCTCCGGCGACGACGTGACGCTCAGCGCGCCGACCGGCGCCCTCGGTGCAAGCGGCGCGCCGATCGTGCTCGCGGCGACGAACCTGAACACGAACACGAGCAGCGGCGGCAACCAGTATTTGAGCGAGGCCGATGCGGTCGAATGGAATACGTCGTCGGCTGGCGCGGGCTTGATCACGCTGGTGAGCGGGCAGTTCGACGTCGCGGCCAGCGAGACGATCACCTCGACGCTCATCACCGTCTCGAGCGGAGCGACGCTTGGCGGATCCGGGACCACCGGGGCGGCGACGGTGCAGAGCGGCGGCTCGGTCGCCCCGGGCGCGGGGACCGAGATTCTCTACGTGGGCGATGTGACCTTTGCCGCCGGCGCGAGCTTCAGCGTCGCGGTAAATGGCAGCCTCACGCCGGGGACGGATTACGATCAGCTCAGCGTCACGGGAACCGTGGACCTCGGCGGCGCGACGCTCGTGACGACGGGAACGGTCACCTCCGCGAACACGGAGATTGTCCTGATCGACAACGACGGCGGTGATGCGGTGATCGGCACCTTTGCGGGCCTTGCGGAAGGCGCGACCGTGACGATCAACAGCGTCGCTTTCATCCTCAGCTACGTGGGCGGGACAAACAGCAACGACGTGGTGCTGAATGCGCCGACGACGTCGGTGACTCTCTCCGCCGGCGATCTCATCGTCACCGACATCAACGGCGCGACGACGAACGACGCGCTGACGTTCACCTTGAACGGCACCAATGTGCGGGTGAGCGATCCGACGAATCTGCTGCTCGCGGGACCCGGCACCACGCAGGTGAGCCTCTACATCGTCGATGTGCCGCTCGCGTCGATCACCGGCAATATTCAGGCACTGACTTTCGGCGGCAATGACAGGCTGACCGTCGATCTGAGCTTCGGCAATTTTATCCCGTCGGGCGGCTTGATCTACGATGGCGGAACCGGAACGACCGATCTGCTGCGGGTCATCGGCGACGCGACGGACGATACCGCGACTGTCGCACCGAGCGCTTCGACGACCGGGGACAGCTCGATCACCGTCGATATCGGTGGAGGCACCCGCACCATCACGACGACGAGCGTGGACTCGGACGACATCACCGGGATGGTCTCGGCGACGCTCGACCTCACGAGCGCGGGCAATACGATCGGGATCGTGTCTGGGTTCGCGTATTTCAACGGCGCGCAGCGGGCGTTGATCGCCTCGGGCACGACGAACGGCGGCACGACGATCCAGAACGTCGCCTTCTATAATAACACGACGGCCACGATCCTCGTGTCGGCGGCGGGCAGCAACGACGCCATCACCGTCAACAGCGCGAGTGGCCTGCACGGCAATTCCAATTTCACGATCAATGCCGGCACGACGGGCACCGACAGCCTGGACCTGCTCGGCGAGACCGTCGTGGGCGATAGCGTCAGCTTCACGCTGCACGGCGCGATCACGCAGGACAGCCTGGCGGCGATCACCACCGACAGCCTCACGACGGTGTCCTTCGGCGCGCAGACGCTGACCAGCGAGAGCAATGTGATCGGCGCGTTTGCTGCGACGAACACGGCGGCCGGCACCGACATCGAACTCAACAACGCGATCACCACGCCCTTCACGCTCGGCGCAGTCACGAACGCAGGCGGCGCGGTGACGATCGACAACAGCTTCGGAGCCGGGGCGGTTGACACGACCATCACCGGCACGATCGCCAGCGGCGGCACAGCGGCGGGCGACATCAACATCACGACGACCGGCACGCTCACGGTGCAGGGAGTCGTCAACAGCGGCACCGGCAGCCCCGGGGTGTTGGAGTTCCACGGTGCGGTCGATCTTCAGGCGTCGCCGGTGCTCGGCGCGGGCGATATCATCCTCACCGGCGGCGCGGGCAATCTGCGGATCGCGGCGCCGCTGGTCTTCGCCACGTCGTTCACCCTCACGACGGAAAAAAACATCATCATCGAGGCTACAGTCTCGGCGACTGGCTCGACGAGCAACCTGACGATCCTCGCCGACAACGACGGCGACGGCGAGGGCGGCATCTATGTGAAGGAGGACGGATTCGTCAGCGCGGGGCGCGACCTCACGATGACGGGCGCGCTGCTCACGCCGGAAGTGGGGATCACCGAGACGGATCAGGCGATCCGCATCGATGCCGAGGGCGACTTGATCACGCGCGTGATCCAGGTGCAGGCCGTGAGGAACATCACGATGAATGTGAGCACGCTCACGCCGGACACGGTGATCGCAATCGCGGGTTACATCGCGAACACGAACACCGGGACGACGATCGGAAACATCGAGTTCAACGCGAACGGCGTCGGCACGACGCAGATCATCGACAACACGGCGACGGTCGCGGCGGGCGGCACGGGGAGCATCCTCTTCGACACGGCGCTCGACAGCACGGACAACTACAGCGTGCGGCTGAGCACGCCGCTGGGCAATATCAACTTCCTGGACGCCGTCGGAGCGAACGGACCGCTCGGAGACATCGAGATTCCGATCGCGCGAAACGTCACCGCCTTCTCGACCCTCGCGGCGCGGAGCATCACGGTGACCAGCGCACTCGACACGGTCACCTTTACGGGCGCCGTCACGACCACGGCGACGAGCGGTAATGACAGTATGAGCATCGTCGCGCCGACGATGGTGGTGAATGCCGTGACTGCCGGAGCGGGCGATGTGTTGTGGGAAGTGAACACGCTTGCGATGGGCGGCGTGGTGGGCGGAAGCGGCGACATTACGATCCGGCCGATCCTGACCAGCCGTTCGATCGGCATCAACGGCACCGGCGACCTGAACCTCGACTCGACCGAGATCAACTACCTGCAGGCCGGCTTCAACCTGATCACCATCGGCCGCACCAATGGCAGCGGCACGATCAATGTCGGCGGCGCGGATTTCCACGACACGCTGACGGTGCTCACGCCGAACGGGACGATGAATATCAACGGCAAGCTCGCCACCACCGACATCGGCTCGGGGATCAACATCAAGGCAAGGACGCTGAACCTGAACGTGAACAGCGCGGGCGACGACGTGATCGCGACCGAGGCGGGTCCGATCACGATCCTGAATACGAACATCGTCCTGCTCACCGCCAGCAAGATCAACTCGAACCGCCTCGACAGTATCGGCGGCGACATCACGATCAACGCGACGATCAACGGGGCGCATGCGTTTGAAGTCGATGCGCTCAACGACGCGACCGGCGGAACGGTGCACTTCGGCGGGCTGGCGGGAGCCGGCGTGAGCATCGGTGGATCGGTGCGGCCGACTTCCTTCACAGTCAGCGCAAACGACATCAGCACCCAGCCGCATACCTATACGAACGGCCCGCAGGTCTATAACGCGGCGGGAGTCATCACCGCCTACGGCAGTTCGTGGGACACGTTGAAAAATGGAGACGTGACCGTGAACGGCACGCTGAGCCTGGTGGCGAATCTGCGCGTGACCGCGTCGAACATCGCCTTCAATGGCACCGTGGACAATTCGGCGGCGAACGGCGGCGGCGCGCTCTCGCTCTCGACGCCCGGCACGATTCACTTTGCGGGCAATGTCGGCGGCTCCCTGCCGCTGAGCACGATCGTCGTCCTCGACTACAAGGCGACGCCGACGTTGATCACCGTCGATGGTCTCTTCCAGGCCGGCAATGCGATCACGCTCATGGCGGGCGAGATCGACTTCAATGGCGGCGCCGATTCGGTCAACGGCTCGACGCTGACGATCTACCCGGCGAGCGACACACAGACCGTGAACCTCGGCGTGGACGTGGAAACCCCGGGCTCCGCCGCGATGGAATTGAACAGCGACGACATCGACGCGATCGGCAGCGGCATCACGAAGGTCTTGATTGGGCGCGAATTCGCGAAGGGAACACTCGCGGTCGTCGATGAAGTGACCTTCAAGTCGTCAACCGTCCTGCGCGTGGCGACCAGCGGCACCACGCCGTTGATCGACGTGAACGCGCCGCTGCACGCGATCGGCACGGCGTCGCTGACCTTGGTCGGCGTCACGGTCGATCTCGGCGCCAACGTGGACACGGCCGCCGGCGCGCTCACGATCAACACCTCCAACGCGAGCCATGCGATCAACGTGACGGCTCCGATCACGGTCAGTTCGACCAGCGGCGCGATCACCTTCTTCGCGAAGACAACCCTTGGCGACGACCTCACGGTCACGACTAACTCCGGCGCGATGTTGTTCAGCAGTTCGCTGGTCCTCGGCGGCGACCTCGTCCTCAACAGCAACACCGGGAACATCGCCGTCGGCGGCGCCGTGCTGAGCCCCAGCTCGAAAGACCTGACGATCAACGCCACCTCCGGAAACGTGAGCTTCAGCAGCGTCATCGGCAATGGCAGCGCGACCCAGCGGCCCGATCGCGTGCTCATCAACAATGGCGGCACGACCACGCTGCGCCGCGTCGATGCAAACAGCTTCTACACCGATGCACCCGGCGTCACCGTCTTTAAGAGCAGCAAATACGCGCTCACCAACAACGGCGTGACGACATGGGATCCGCTGGGCATCGAGATCAATGACCCGCTCAGCGTGGGGATCTCCACCACCCTCGTGGCCAAGGGGATCGGCAACGTCGAGATCAACAGCACGGTCGATTCCCCGACCAGTCTCTACTCACTCACGGTCAAGAGCGTCTCCGGCAACATCGGGCTCCACGACGCGGTCGGTTCCGTCAGCCCGCTCAAGGGCCTGACGATCACTTCGACCAGTGGCGACATCACCGTGGACGAATCGGTGGACCTGATCGCCGGCATGACCGCCACCACGACCAGCGGCGATGTGACGCTCGACGGCGCCGTGACGAGCAGCGCGCTGACCGTTCGCGGCGTGACCATCCAGGTCAATTCGCCCGTGACGACCACGGGCGCGCAGAGCTACACCGGAACCACACTCGTCGAACTCGACGATGTGACCGCCGGCACCACGCTCACGGCGAGCGCGCTCAACGTCGCGAACACCGGCGCCTGGTCGGTGACTGGCCGCGCCACGCTCAAATCGACTTCGACGCTGGCCACGGACAGCGTTTCCGTCACCGGGGCCGGCAACAGCTTCGGCAGCCTCGTCGTCAGCGGGCGCGAAGCGACGATCGAAGTGGACGGCGACCTGCTGATCGCCGGCGGCAAAGTCAGCCGCGTGACTGGCGGCAGCGCAGGGCTTACGACGCTGACCTCATTTGGCGGCGACATCATCCAGACCGGCGCGTTCGAGACATGGACGCTCATCGCCACCGCCTCCGTCGGCACCGTGAACTTCTCGACCGGCAACCTCCGCGTTTCCCGGCTCGGCGAGATTACCGCGATGGACGACGTCATCATCGTTCGCGGCGCGCCATCGACGCTCGTGATCGAGGACGACATCACGAGCACCACCGGGCAGATCATCCTCGTGGCCGACTACGGGACCAGTGGAGCGAACCTGCGCAACGACGCCGGCACGAATCCTCTCCATGCCGCCACCCGGTTCCTCATCTACGCCTACGACCAATCCGTGAGCCTCCCGCTGCTGAGCGGGATCAGCGCGACGACCCTGCAGCCGATCGGTGCGAGATACTCGACCCTGCCGGCCGCAGCGGGCAACCCGCTCAACATCGTCGGCAGCAAGTTGATCTTCGCCCGGCTCTAGCGCCGGCGCCGCTTGCAATCTCCCCGCCGCGCCAGGCGCGCAGGCTGTGAGCGCCCGCTCCCGCCCATATCGGCGTCAAAGAAACCGTTGCTGCAATGGTAGTGTCGGCGAGCTTTTTAACCAATTTCGACATGCGCACACCCATCCGATTCCTTCTAATCGCCGCGACCGCGGCGACTGCCTTCGCCGCGACCGAGACGCCGCCGCCTTTCGACGCGCTTCCGCACAAGATCGACCTGAGCGATGTCCGGGACCGTCAGTCGCTGGTCGTCCGCACGACTGAACCAAACGGCGTGCAGCGCAATGTGACCGCCGAGGCGAAGTTCACGCTGGCCGATCCCGCCAAGGCAAAGATCGAAAACGGCGTCGTCACGCCGCTCGCCGATGGCGAGACGAAGCTGAAGGTCGAGTGGAACGGCCAGAGCACCGAGTTGCAGGTGGTGGTCAAGGGCGCGAAGACCGAACAGCCGGTGTCTTTCCGGCGGGATGTAATGCCGGTCTTCATGACGGCCGGGTGTAATGCGGGCGGCTGCCACGGGGCATCGCGCGGCAAGGATGGGTTTGAGCTCTCGCTCTTTGGCTACAATCCGGAGGGCGATTACTTCCGGCTCACGCGCCAGCAGGTCGGCCGGCGCATCAACCTCGCGCTGCCGGAGGAGTCGATGCTCATCACCAAAAACATCGGCACCGCGCCGCACACGGGCGGGAAGCAATTCGAGAAGGACAGCGAGATGTGCCAGACCCTGCTGCGGTGGCTGGAAGCCGGCGCGCCGAATGATCCGGTGGACAAGGATGGCAAGACGACGGCGCCGGAGTGCACCAGCATCGAGATCCTGCCGTCGGCGCTCCTGCTCGAAGGGCCCGGCAACAAGTTCAAGATCAGCGTGCGCGCGCACTTCGCCGACGGGACCGATCGCGACATCACCTCGATGTCACTCTTCCTCACCAGCAACGAAGCGAGCGCGAAGATCGAGAAGGACGGCACGATCGTGACCGGCCAGCGCGGCGAGGCGTTCGTGATGGCCCGCTACGCGACCCACACCGTCGGCACGGCGGTGAGCATCATCCCCAAGGGCCTCAAATACGAGTGGCCGAACGTCGAGGAGAAGAACTGGCTGGACGGCCTCGTCCACGGGAAGATCAAGGCCCTGCGCATGCTCCCGAGCGGCCTGTGCGACGACGAGACGTTCCTGCGCCGCGCGAGCATCGACCTCGTCGGGCTCCTGCCGACCGCGGGCGAGGTGAAGGAATTCGTCGCCGACAAGAACCCGACCAAGCGCGAGAAGAAGATCGACACGCTGATGGCGCAGGAAGGCTTCGTGGACATGTGGGCGCTCAAGTGGAGCGAACTGCTCCAGCTTCGCAGCGGGCAGAACGTCAACGAAGGCAGCTACAAGGCCGTCTTCAATTACTACACGTGGCTGCGCGAGCGGTTGAGCAAGAACGTGCCGATCAACAAAGTCGCGGCGGAACTGATCAGCGCGAGCGGCTCGAACCTCGAGAACCCGGCGGCAAACTTCTTCCAGCTCGAGACCGATCCGCTCAAGCTCGCCGAGGACACCGCGCAGGCCTTCTTCGGCACGCGCATCCAGTGCGCCCAGTGCCACAATCATCCCTTCGATCGCTGGACCATGGCCGACTACCGCGGCTTCGTCTCCTTCTTCACCCAGATCGGCCGCAAGCAGGGCGAAGATCCCCGCGAGCGCATCATCTACAACAGTGGTGGCGGCGACGCCCGCCATCCGGTCACCAACGAAGTCATCCCGCCCAAATTCCTCGGCGGAGAAAAGCCCGACACCGCGGGCAAGGATCGCCGCCAGGTCCTCGCCGACTGGGTCGCCGCCGCCGACAACCCGTATTTCCCGCGCCACATCGCGAACCTCATCTGGGCGCAATACATGGGGGTCGGCATCGTCGAGCCCGTCGATGACGTGCGCATCTCCAACCCGCCCTCCAACCAGGCCCTGCTCGACGCGCTCGCCGCGAAGATCGTCGAATACAACTACGACCTCAAAAAGATCGTCCGCGACATCTGCACCAGCCGCACCTACCAGCTCACCACGCGGCCCAACGACACGAACTCACTCGACGAGCGCAACTTCGCCAAGGCCACCATCCGCCGCATGCGCGCCGAGGTCATGCTCGACTGCATCACGCAGGTCACCGAGACGCAGGATAAATTCCGCGGCCTCCCGCTCGGCGGCCGCGCCGTGCAAGTCGCCGACGGACGCACGACCGATTACTTCCTCACCACGTTCGGCCGCGCCGATCGCCTCGTCGTCTGCAGCCGCGAGGAAGTCGGCCCGACGCTTTCCCAAGCCCTGCACATGATCAACGGCGTGACGATCGAGCAAAAGATCGCCGCGGGTGGTGTGGTCAAAAAGCTGATGGAACAAAAGCTCAGCTCACGCGAGATCGCCGCCGAGCTGTATCTGCGCTGCTTCGGCCGGCAGCCGACCGAGCAGGAACTCGTGAAACTCGAGCAGCACTGGGGCGTGACCGAGGAGCAGCCGAAAGTGTATGTCGATATCTTCTGGGCGCTCATGAACGCCAAGGAGTTCATGTTCAACCACTGAGCCGCTGCGCGGTCGCCGCGACCGCTACCGCCGCTGCGCGAGGATCAGTTCGTCCACTTTGTTCAGCAGCGTCTGCATCTGCCCCTGGTCGTAATCGGTCGCTGCGCTCTGGCCGAGCACGCTCACGCCATTGGTATTGGCGCTCGTGCCGGCGATCGCATTTGCCAGGTCGGCCGCCGACACCTCGCCATTCGTGCCGTTTGCGCCATCGGCGCCGCGCGGGATGCCGAAGTCGAAGTGAACATTCGTCCCGTCGAAGCTCACATTCACAAACGCGCTCTCTCCGGGGTTTAGCGTCTGCACCCCATCGATCACCGCGCTCGCGAAAGGCTGCCCCGGCGTGCCGGCGGCCCCACGCGGGAGGGTGAAGCTGAAGTGCAGCGTGCCGCCGCTCACGCTCGCCGTCACCCCGGCTTGCGTGCCGGGCGCACCGGTCGTCACCCCGTCGATCTGCGCGGCGACGACGGTCACGATGGCATTGATCAGGTTAAACAGCGCCTGGAACTGGTCGCGGACGACCGCGGATTCGAGCGGCGAGTTCGGGGCGGGGAGGCTGGGGTCGAAGGGCATCTTTTTCTCCTTTCGGGATACTTTTTTCTCGGTTTGAGGGACTTCTTTCTCTTCGCGCCGGACCTTTTAGTCCGGCGCTCGGACTTTTTTGTATGGCGGGCAGACCTTTTTCTCTTCGCGTCGGACCTTTAAGTATGGCGCTCGGACCTTTTTCTCTGCCGGAGATACTTTTAAGTATCCCGGTCAGACCTTTAAGTCCGGCGTCCAGACCTTTTAGTGCCTCCGCCGGACCTTTAAGTCCGACCGGGATACTTTTTAGGCCCGGAAAAGCCACGATTCCGCGCAGATTCGGCCTTTTTAGGCCTTTTAGGGCGTCGGCGGGGTCGGCGGGTCGATCCGCGGGCGGCCGGGGAAGCGCTCCTTGAGGTCGTTGTAGATAGTGTCGGTGCCGGAGACGCCCCGGCGGGCGGCCTGGCGCACGTTTTGGTAGAACGCGAGGTCGCCCACGTAGTTGTCGGAGTTCGCGAGCATGACCGTGTCCTCGAGACCCTCGTGGATTTGGGCGATCTCGAGCAGGCAGGGCAGCAGGTCGGCGACGAGTTTGCGGTCCCTGGCCATCTCGACCATGTCGAGGAAGCCCGGAATCAGTTCGGGGCGGCTGGTCATGTAGGCGGCGCACTTTTCATCAAACGCCAGCGTCCGGTCCGCGATGCGCGGCAGGCTCTGCTTTTCGTCGGCGGTGAGGTTGATGGTGATGCCTTGCAGCGCCGCTTTGAGCGCCGCGACCGCATCCACGATGGCGGTCTTTTGCGTCGGCGTGATTTCGATCGAGATACGATTGTCGGAAGCCATGGGTTGGTTAGTGGTGATGACGGGCGCCAGCCCTTCCCAGGTCAGGCCGAGAGGTGAGTCCCACGTGAGCGGGACTCCGGCGAGATTGCTATCCCAGGTCAGTGCTGGCATGGCGGCGACTCGACCACCCGCGCGCGGGGCGCGCTACGTCAGGAATCTTAACAACCCACCGGCACCAAACCTGCCTCCTCGCGAAACGCCCGCTGCCACAGCTCCGCCATGCGCCGGTGCAGCACATCCTCGAGCGCGCAGAGCAGGTCCGCATCCGGAGCCGTGTGCCCCTTCTCGATCGCCGCGATCGTCTGCCGCGACACGCCCACGAGTCCCGCGAGTTTCTCCTGCGACCACCCGCGCCCGATCCGCTCGGCCTTGATCAACGCGCCGAGGATGACGCAGCGCGGGTGGAGTCCGGTCCGGGGTTTCGATTTCCGATCCATCGCCCGCCGCCGCTCGCGCCCTCCATCAAAGCGCCGTCGCGCACCCGCGCAGCGCCACTCCCCGCGCCGCCAATCCGCGGCACGGCACCGAAGCCGTCGTCATTCTCAGAGCATTCATTTTGGGAGGTGAAATTTCCGGGCGCAAGAAAAGCGAAAGCGGGGCGGGGAAGGCAAGGAGATTTTCCGCAAGGCGGAGCGGAGCGGAAACGATCCCCGCGTGGAAAGCCGCGCGCATCGGGATTCCCGCATCCGCCCGCGCCGCCCGGCCCGCATGGCCCCGCCGCGTTTGACAGGGGA
>JBEBGD010000129.1:0-13898 GCA_040081625.1 Chthoniobacteraceae bacterium | reverse complement strand
GAGCGTCAGCGCGCGAAACCGGCGCTGCTCCATTGCTTTGAAATCACGTTTTGCTGCCATGCCCACAAACATAGCAGGAACCCGCTTGTTGTCACTATACTACGCATCGCTCAATAGCAATTACCTCGGTCGTGAGTGCTGATGACGCGATCCGCTCCGGAACTCCCAAGGATTGCTACATCTATTCGTGGGGCAAGGGGCCGGACTGGATCGCCAAAGTTTCGACAGAGTTCCGCTTATCTTTACTGAATCGCCAGATGCCTTATGTGGACGACCAGTATTTTGAGCCCACAGACAAGGCCCTCACCTGGATCGACCGCAAGAAGGAACCAATCATTACGACCATCGCCACGGTAGAAGGCCGCAAAGTGGTTCGAGTGGAATATCCCGAGAAGGGGAGTTTTGGGAGGACCATCGGCACAGTCCTTCTCGCTGTCGAGACTGCGCGAGATTCTGAGTGGTTTTCTCCATTCTTTGCCGCCCAGCCAGAGCTATTTACTGGGCAGTTCATCAGCGGCAGAGACGTAGCGTTCGGATATGTTGCCACCTTGGAGTGGTCAGGCACTGGAGCTTTTCGCACTCACTACCTGTTTGACCTGCGACAGCCGCACCCCCGCATTGTCAGCACGGTGAGCGCAGGCCGAGTCCGCAGACCAGATTACGATACCGATGCCGAGTATGAGCACGCATTGAAGGTCTTTGACCGGGAGAGTGAGTTATTGGCAGGTATCATCGATGCCGCGAAACCGAAGGAACTCGCAAAGTGATCAATTGACGATCAAGGGCAAACCGCGTCGGCGCCATCAGCCAGATCGCCCTGGGGTTCCTTGCGCTGCTCATCTGGGCCAAGGCGAAGCCGTTCGTTGAACCACAGACACAGAGGAGACAGAGAAAACGGGAATTCCTCGATGCCGCGCCGTTCGGCTGCTTCTCGGTGCACTCTGTGTCTCTGGGGTTCCAACTGCATCGTCCCGGCTGCTCGCGAACAACGATCCCGCGAAGCCGATGGAGGCTACCGTCCATGCGTTTTGCGCGCTTGCCCCGGAATTGAAGACTCATTATTCTCCGACCATGCAAGCACACCGCGCTGAAACTACTCTCTCCGAGGATGGCGTGATTACTCTGCGCGACATTCCGTTTCGTCGCGGCGAGTCTGTCGAAGTCATCGTTCTGCCGTGCCCGACTGTCGCTGCATCTGGTTCGCGCTACCCGCTTCGGGGCACCCCGGTCACGCTTCTCTCGCCCACCGAACCCGTGGCGGACGCTGACTGGGAGGCTGCCGGATGATAGTCGTCGATACGCACGTCTGGGTTTGGTGGGTCCACGGCGACCCGACTCTCTCGGCCGCCAACCGAGCATTGCTTGATTCCGCTGAGGAGACCGGCATTGGGGTAAGCGCGATTTCGTGCTGGGAAGTTGCCAAGCTCGTCGAGCGCGGACGCCTCACTCTACCGTGTCCTGTGTTCGATTGGCTCCAGCAGGCGCTCGCGTATCCCGGCGTCCGGCTGATCGATCTTTCGCCCCGCATCTGCGTCGAGTCCACCCGGCTTCCGGGCGAGTTCCATCGCGACCCCGCGGACCAAATCATCGTCGCGACGGCTCGTGTTCTCAACGCGCCCCTCGTGACTGTGGACGGGAAGATTTTGGCTTATCCACATGTCAAACTCGCTTCGACCGACGCCGCCTGAATAGCAGGCATCGGAAGTCGGCATGCTGCCCTCGAACTCCTTGGTTTCACAATCGAGTGGACCAGCGAAGCCACGCGATAGCGCGGGTGAAAACTTCTTGTCCGCGCTGGCCGGGGCGCGACCATCGGTGCCGCACATGAAAACGTCTCCTCTGCCGGGGCGAGTGCTCCTCCTGCTGCTCGGGTTTTTCTCCGTCGCCGTCCGCGCGGACGACCCGGCGCCGTTGCGCGACGCGATAACGCGCGGGCTCGGTTTTCTCGCGCGCGAGGGCGACGAGTGGATGAACAAGAAGGACTGCAACTCGTGCCACCATCTGCCCGAGCTGATCTGGAGCCATCGCGAGGCGGAGCGGCGCGGGTTTGAGATCGACCCGGCGATGCTCGCGGAGTTCATCGCGTGGGCCGACGAACGCTCGCGGAAGGCGAAGAAGGCGGACGAGATGACCGCCTTCATGAAGCTGGCGATGCCGGACAAACCGGCGCCGGAGCTGGCGAAGCTCATCGTGGACGGACAGCAGCCCGACGGTTCGTGGAAGATCGGCGGGCAGTTCGCCACGATGCAGCGGCGCGAGGTGCCGGAGGCCACGGAGAACTCCGCGCGCCTTTTCATCCTCGCGCTGGCGACGCAGGACTCGGCAGCCGCGGACGCCGCGCGCGAGAAGGCTGCGGCGCTGCTCGCAAAGAGCGGGCCCGCGAAGTCGATCGAGACGCTCGTCTTCCGCGCGCTCTATGCGCGCCGCTTCGGCAGCCGCGAGGAGGCGGACGCGCTGCGGGCGGAGATCCTCGCGCACCAGCACGAGGACGGCGGCTGGTCGTGGATGATCGCCGAGCCGCAGAGCGATCCGCTCGCGACCGGGCAGGTGCTCTACCTTCTCCATCAGTCGCCCGACGCATCGACCGCGGAGGCGACCGCGCGCGCCCGCGACTGGCTGCTGAAGGCGCAGCGCGAGGACGGCGGCTGGCCGATCGACATCACGCGCATCAGCAAGATCGACCGAAGCGCGCCCGCCAAAGCGAAGTCGTTCAAGGAAGCGACGGACATTTATATCTACTGGGGCAGCGCGTGGGCGACGCTCGGGCTGCTCCATGGCGTGCCGGTCGTGGCCGACTGAGCGGGCGCGTCGCGTTTGCCGGATTGCGCAAACCGCGAGTCGAGCCGCTATTGCCGGATGAAAAGCGGCAACGCCACCAAGGAACTCTACAAGCAACTGCGCGCCCTGCCGTGGCCGCAGCTCTGGGAGCACGAGGTGCCGCAGTTCGATCGCGCCGAAGCGCGCGCGCGCTTCGAGCGCGTGGCGGTGGTCCGCGCGGTCGGCGTCGTCTTCTCCGAATCCGGCCCGCCGGCGCAGCGCGAGGCGGTGAAGCAGTGGCTGGTGCGGCTGCTCGGCGACCCGGAGGAAAAGATTCGCCGCTACGCGATGGCCGCGCTGCCGAAGATCGGCGTCGGGGCGCGCGAGGAAGCGGAGTTGCTGGCGCTGCTGCGCAAGACGACCAACGAGCGCGAGGAGAAGTTTCTCACGCGCACGCTCGGGCGAGTCGGCGGCGCCGCGACGCTCGACACGCTCGAAGCCGCAGGCGGCCATTCCGTTCAGCGCGTGAAGGCGACGGTCGCCCGCGCGCAGCGCCCCACCATCATTCGCATGGACCGGCACGTGTCGGACATCTCCGGCATGCGGATACATCTGCGCGGTCGGCGGGGACTCGAAGGCATCGTGCGCGAGGAGGTGGAAGCGCGTGGGAAGTTCCGCGTCGTGGAGGTGAGCCCCGGCCTTGTCGCCATCACTCCCCTCGCCGCTTTCACGCTCGACGATGTATTCGAGCTTCGCTGTTTCGACACCGTGGGCTTCGTCCTCGGCGAGGTGAAGTCCCGCGATCAGGCGGAGCTGATCGAGGCGCTCGCGGCGACGATCGCGTCACCCGCCTCGCGCCGGCTTCTCGAAACGCTCACCGACGGCGCGATCCGCTACCGGCTCGACTTCATCGGGCGCGGTCACCAGCGCGGCGCGGTGCGCGAGGTGGCGGAGCGGGCGTTCGCGCTCTGCCCGCTCATCCTCAACGACGCGCGGCAGTCGCCGTGGGCCGTCGATATTCATCCCGCCGCCGCCGGGCACACCGTCGAGCTGCGGCCGCGATTCGCGCCCGACCCGCGCCACGCGTGGCGTCTCGACGACGTGCCCGCAGCCTCGCATCCGCCACTCGCCGCGTGCATGGCCCGGCTCGCGGGGCCCATGGAGCGGGAGATCGCCTGGGATCCGTTTTGCGGCTCGGCGCTGGAGTTGATCGAGCGCTCGCGGCTCGGCGGAGTGCTGCGGGTCCACGGCACCGATCACGACGCCGACGCCATCCGCGCCGCGCGTGCGAACTTCGCCGCCGCGCGGCTCGATCGCGTCGAGTCGCGCTTCACTTGCTGCGACTTCCGCGAGTTCCCGACCGTCGCGCGAATCGCGCCGCGCAGCCTCACGCTCATCATCACGAATCCCCCGCTCGGGCGCAGGCTCCAGATTCCGAATCTGCGCGGTCTGTTCGAGGATCTTTTCGCCGTCGCCGCCGACCTGCTCGCGCCCGGCGGCCGGCTCGTCTTCACGAACCCGCTGCGCATGGACAGCCCCGAGCCGACGCTCAAGCTTCAGTCATCGCAGGCGGTGGATCTCGGCGGATTCGACTGCCGGCTGGAGGTCTATCGGAAGTCGGCGGCGGGAGCAGTTGTCGCCGGGCGCGCTTAATCG
This sequence comes from Chthoniobacteraceae bacterium, assembly GCA_040081625.1. Classification (GTDB taxonomy): domain Bacteria; phylum Verrucomicrobiota; class Verrucomicrobiia; order Chthoniobacterales; family Chthoniobacteraceae; genus VFJQ01. The sequence goes on along the minus strand of JBEBGD010000129.1, from coordinate 9,485 downwards.
CCGAGCCCCAGAGTCTCGACGCCGTAGGCACCGACGGGGATCCACAAGCCGATGCCGAGCGCTCCGTCGGCACCGTCGAGGTTCAGCCACACGTTGCCGGGCAGCGTGAAGGCGCCGAGATCGGACGGAGCGCGCGGGTCGTTGATGTCGATGGCGCGGATCGAGCGCCAGTCGGGCTGCGTGACGGCGAGATTTCCGAAAAGGCGCAGACTCGAATCGTGCGCAAGTTCGAGCGTGCCCAGTTCGGTGAAGGCGCCGGCGTCGGTGAGCGTCGCGATGTGCAGCGCGCTGCGGAGCGGATTGTCCGCGTAATTGCCGCCCCACCAGAATCCCGGGCGGCTGACAGCGAGGTCCAGCGTCTGCCCGCCGTCGAGAACGTATGGCGTCCAAAGCTGCGCGGGCTGTTCGTCGAGGATGAGGACGTTCGCTCCCGAAAAGCCGACCGGCGACCAGATGGAAGGCAGCGGTTGCGAGGCGATGAGGTGCGCGGCGGCTCCGTCGAAGGCGCTCGCGTGGAGCGCAGCGCCATTTTTCGCGACGGTCGTCTCGCTGCTGAAATCCGAGCCGACGGTGTAGAGCAGTTTGCCATCGCGCGCGACTCCGGCGAGGCGTCCGGGGAGATTCACGCGGGCGCTGCGGATGAAGGGGGCCGACGGCTCGGCGTAGTCGATCACTCGCAGAAAATGTTTTCCAGCTTCGCTCGCGCCGGTGTCCGTCGAGTCATCGAGGAGTTTCTGTTCGCTGATAAAGACGAGGCCCGCCTGCGCGAAAGGCACGCTGAAAATCGAGCCGCTGGCCGGCTTCAACTCAACCGTCATGCCGTAGGCGATCTTCTCCGGCGCGCCGACCTTGAAGGAGATGAACTGCTTGGTGAAGCCGCCCCACCACGGGCGATAGAAGTTTGCGATGCGGGTCGCCGCCGCGACCGGGACGCCGTTTCCGGCGGCGGTGGCGAAGTCCACGTAATGTCCATCCGCGGCCCACACGAGCGTGCCGGGGCTCGGCCACAGTGCGGTGAGCTGGCCCCACGAATCCGCAGGCGCGGGGCCGCTGGACTGCGAGAGCTTCTTGAGCGCGGGCAGCGCGGACACGTCGTAGGCGGTCACGAGAAGTTTGAGTTGGTCCTGCGCGGCGGTGCTCAGCCACCAGCGCGGCCACGCGCGCTGCGCGAGGAAGAGCGTGCCGTTTCGCAGGGTCGAGCCGACGACTTCGAGCGGGTCGAGATCGGCGACGTTGATCGCCGCGTCCGGGTCGGATGCCGGTGCGACGGAAAGCGTCGGCGCGGGTTTGCCGGTCCAGTCCACGGGACCGCCGACTTGCACGAGGTAGTCGCCGATGCGGAAGACGCGATCGACACTCCACGCGAGTTCGACCTCGGCGGTGACCTTCGGCTCATCGCGGTTGCCGGCGTTGACGATCACGAGCTTCGAGGGGGAGATCGCGGCGATGCGGTTGGCGTGGATCACGTCGGCGCGGCGCGGGGAGAAGGCTGCGCTGATGGTGCCGCGCACGGCGAGCGAGTCGTGCTTGAGGTCGATGAGTTGCACGCGCGAAAACCATTCGCCGCCCCATTGATCGGTCTCGACGCGATCGACGCCGGAGACCGGGAGCAGGATGAGGTTTTCGTGGGCCAGGACTTTGAAGGCCTTCTCATTCCATACCGCTTCGCTGTGCGACCAGCCGTCTTTTCTCCCGCCGAGGATGACTTGCTGGAGCAGCGCGGGCGCGGCGGGATTGCTCACGTCGAAGAGCGAGACGGCGGGCTTCCAATCGACGAGGCCGATCGTGACGAGCCGATCACCGAGCGGCTCGATGTAGGTCGAGAAGCCGGGGGCCTCCACTTCGCCGGAGACGGTCGGGTTCGCGGGGTCGCTGAGATCGACGACGTGAAGCGGATCGATCTGCTCGAAAGTGACGACATACACGCGACTGCCGTCGAAGCGCGTGGCGCGCAGCGATTCGCCGGGCGCGATCATGAGCCGCCCGAGCACCACCGGTCTGTCGGGATCGTTGAGCGAAAAGGTCTGGAGCACGGTCTGCACGCCGCCTCGCGTGATGACCGTTCCATTCGCATCCCAAGTCCAGGGCAGCCACACCTGCGAGAGGACCGTGAGCACCGCGCCGTCCACGTTGAGCTTGAACTTGTCGGCGATGTAGCCTTCCGCCGTGACGCTACCAGCGAGCTTGAGCGTGCCGTCGCCCGCGGAGATATCGACGAGTTGCACGGTGCTATAGCCGGCGACGAGGAAGTAGTGGGGCGTCGCCGCGACGGCGCTCGTCCAGCCCGGGATGAAGACCGAGTCGCGCGTGGCGGGATGCGCGGGATCGCTGAGATCGAACGCGGTGACTTGCGTGCCGTATTGGTAGTTGCCCGCCTCATCGAGCGACGTGCTCGCAGCGACATAAAGCACGTGGCCCACGAGCCGGCTCTCGCGCAGCGCGCCCTTGAACGCCACACTCGCGACCTGCCGCGGCGCACCGGCGCTCACGTCGGCGATGATGAGTTCGTTTTCGCGACCCGCTTCGGTGTAAGGCTGGAGCGTGGTCGCGGGCGACGCCCCGCCCGCGAGGGTCAGCGTGTCCACGTTTGCGGCGCGCAGGATGCCGCGGAGACCCCACCCGAAGTCACTTCCGCGCTTGAGCAGCGCGACGTGGTTTTCATCCACGACGTAGAGATCCTCGCCCGCCGCCGGCATCCGCAGCGTGCCCAGCAGCGCGGGAGCGTCCGGCTTGCGGATGTCGATGACTTGCAGCCCGCGGAGCTGGTTGAAGAAATACAGCCGGTCCCCGGCGATCTTCCAAATGTCGCTCTCGACCACCGCGACCGGCGCGCTGCCGCCAGTGGTGCCGCTCGCGCTCAGGTTCGCCGTGCCGGCGATGCCCGCGCTCGCGACGTCGTCGCCCGCGCGATTGGCGGAGCCCGCGTTCGAGAGGCTGAGCGTGTCCGCGCCGAAGCTCGTGACGCCGGAGAAAAAATTCGACGGCAGCGGTGCCGAGCGCGAGCCGAGCACGCGCAGATTACGCCGCGGCGTGAGCTTGGTGAGGCGGAAAGTGAGCGTGGTCGCGGAAGCGGCGGGGAATTGCGTATCGAGTGTCCCCCAGACGCGCTCGACGCGGCCGCGCGGACGCAGAATCGCGCGGATTTTTTGCAGCGAGACCGAGTCGAACCCGGCGGGCACCGTGACGGTGACGACGCGTCCGCGGATGGAAGTGATCTTCGGTTGTTCGTCGGCAGCCCAGGCGGTGAGGGCGAGGAGGAGGAAAGCGAAGAGGAAGGACAGACGAGGGGAACGCATATGGTGGAGGCGGGGGGGATTGTCGGCAGGGGCGTCGCCCGCTCAAGCGGGAATTCGCGGTGCTTGTTCGTGCTTGTATGAAAGTTCGCTCTGTGGCCGCTTGTGCGCCCCGCTTCTCCGATGAACCTGCGCCCCTTTCTCCTCGCCCTCGTCCTCGCCTGCACCGCCGTCGCCGCCGACAAGCCGAACATCATCTTCATCCTCGCCGATGATCTCGGCATCGGAGATGTCGGCGCTTACGGCGGGACGAAGATCAAGACGCCGAACATCGACCGCATCGCCGCGGAGGGAATGAAGTTCACCGGCTTCTACTCCGGCCACTCGGTCTGCGCGCCGAGCCGTTGCACGCTGATGACCGGCCAGCACACCGGCCACTCCGCCATCCGCAACAACGCGCAGCGCACCACCGGCGGAGAGGGTCAGGCGCCGATGCCGCCCGGCACCGTCACGGTCGCGCAGCTTTTGAAAAAGGCGGGCTACGCGACGGCGATCGTCGGCAAGTGGGGGCTCGGGATGCCGGAGGACAAGAGCAGCCCGCTGAGCTTCGGCTTCGATCACCACTACGGCTACCTCTGCCAGGGCATGGCGCACACTTTCTACCCGCCCTATCTCTGGCGCGACGACGCGAAGGAAACGCTCGCGGGCAATCCTGAGTATTCCTATGGGCAGAAGGGCGTGATCGAGACGGATGGGAAGGTGTATTCCGCCGACCTGATCGGCGGAGATGCGCTGACGTGGGTGCGCAAACAGAAGGAGCAGCCCTTCTTCCTCTACTTCGCCTCGACGGTGCCGCACCTCTCGCTGCAAGTGCCCGACGATTCGCTCGCGCAATACAAAGGCAAGTGGCCCGAGACGCCGTTCACCACGTCGAAGCACTACTCGAATCACGACACGCCGCGCGCCGCTTACGCCGCGATGATCACGCGCTTCGATCGCGACATCGGCCGCCTGCTCGACCTGCTCAAGGAGCTGAACCTCGATGAGAAGACGCTCGTCATCTTCAGCAGCGACAACGGCGCCGTCTTCCCGCTCTCGGGCACCGACCCGGTTTTCTTCGGCAGCACCGGCGGCCTGCGCGGCTACAAGCAGGACCTCTACGAAGGCGGCATCCGCACGCCTTTCCTCGCGCGGTGGCCGGGCCGGGTGAAAGCGGGCAGCACCAGTGCCCACATGGGCGCGTTCTGGGACATGATGCCGACCTTCTGCGACATCGCCGGCGTCGCCGCGCCCGCGGGGACCGATGGCATCAGCATCGCACCCACGCTCCTCGGCCGGCCGGGGCAGAAGCAGCACGAGCATTTATACTGGGAGTATCACAGCGGCGGCGGCGCGCAGGCTGTGCGCTTCGCCGAGTGGAAGGCCATCCGCAACGGCGCGAAGAAAGCGCCCGACTCGACGCCCGAGCTTTACAACCTCAAGGCCGATCCCGCCGAGAAGACGAACGTCGCCACCACTAATCCCGAGATCGCCGCCAAAGCCGCCGCGCTGCTCAAGTCCGCCCGCACGCCGAGCGAGCAGGCGCAGTGGAACTTCTAGTCGCCGCGCCTCGTCACCGGCGCGTGGATCTGCGGCCAGGCGCCATAATCCAACTCGACGCCATTTGAGCCCGGAGTAAGCTCCCACACTTCCCCGCGCCCGGATGTGCCCGCCACGCGACCTCACCCATTCAGATCCCGATCCGACCGGAAAACCGCTTCGCCACGGCATCCACCGGCGGGCGGGTCGCGTGTCGGTGAGGCTGGCGATTCTGCTCGCGGCCGTCGGTCTGATCATCGGCTCATGGTATTCACTCCCGCCGCGGCCGACGGTCCCACAATCCGCGACGAGCACGTCTCCCGTGGCACCTCCACCATCCGACGCGGCGGCCACTTCACGCACCGAGGACAGCGCTTCCGCCCCGGAGCCGCGCGGCCCGGCCCAGCCCGTCGCGATCTCCGTCCGCAGCCTGCCGACACTGCGCGAAGGCACCACGGTGTCCTTGCCGCTCGGCGGGGCAATGGCGACCGGCACGGTCCACCTCGTCGCGCGTGAACGCGGCGGCTGGCTCCGTGTCGCCGGCTCACTCCAGGCACCGGCAGCCGGCTCGTTCGCCATGGGCACAAACGGACGCGACACCGCCGGACTCATCCAGATCCCGGGGCGCAGACTCGGATACATCATCGCCGCCAATCCCCTCGGCGACCTCGTGGCGACTGCGCGCCCGCTTGCCGAGCTACTCTGCCTCCCACTGCCCCGGCCGACCTTCGAGCCCACCACACCCCCGCCTGGCACGCGCTCCCCGTCGCTAGTGCCCCCGATCCTCAGCAGCCGCCCCGGCGCCACCGCGGTGCTGTATCTGGACTTCGACGGCGAGACCGTCACCGACCCGCTCTGGAACAGCGGCCGCACCATCGTCGCCAAAGCGGCCGCCTCCTCCAACGCCGACATCACCAGCATCTGGCGGCGGGTGAAGGAGGACTTCCTCGCCTTCGATGTGGACGTGACCACCGACCCCGCCCGCTACACCACCGCTCCGGTCGGACGCCGGATGCGCTGCATCATCACCCCGACCGACATCGCGGCGCGGGGCGCGGGCGGCGTGGCCTACGTGGGTTCCTTCGCCGAGGCCGGCACGGCTGAATTCTCGAGCACCATCCCGTGCTGGGTCTTTAACACCAGCGTCAACGGCATCGCCGAGGCCATCTCCCACGAGTTCGGCCACACCCTCGGCCTGCACCACGACGGCCGCACGAGCCCCGCCGAGGGTTACTTCGCCGGCCAGGGCACCGGCGCGACCGGTTGGGCACCCATCATGGGCGTTAGCTATTACAAATCGCTCACCCAATGGAGCAAGGGCGAGTATCTCAACGCCAACAACACCCAGGACGACCTCGCCATCATCTCCGGCGCGGCAAACGGCTTCGGCTACACCGCGGACGAAGCCGCTGCGGCCCCACTCATCGTCGAAGGCGACTCCATCGAGCAGCCAGGCGTCATCGCCTCGGCCAGCGACACCGACACATTCGTCTTCAGCACCGCCGGAGGGTTGTTAAATATCACGGCCACCCCGGCCCCGCTCTCGCCCGACCTCGACATCGTCCTCGATCTCCTCGACGACACTGGCGCGCTCCTCGAGTCGGACAACCCCGCCGCCGCCCTTCCCGCGTCGCTCTCCCGCACCGTCCCCTCGGGAGTCTATCACCTGCGCGTCCGCGGCACCGGCGCGGGCAATGTGCTCGCCACGGGCTACACCGCCTACGCCTCCATCGGCGAATACACCCTCGCCGGCACCATCCCGGGCGCCCCACCACAGCCGGCCATCACCAGCGCAGGCACGGCTGCCGGCGAGGTCGGGGTCCCCTTCTCCTATCAAATCGCCGCGACCAATTCCCCGGACAGCTTCGCGCTGATCGGCACACTGCCCGCCGGGCTGGACTTCGAAGCCGGCACGGGCCTCATCTCCGGCACTCCGACGACCGCGGGCATGGCGAGCCTCACCATCGAGGCCACGAATGGCGCCGGCACCGGCTCGAAGGCGCTGACCATCACCATCGCGCCGGCGCAGGCACCCGTCATCACCAGCCCCGGCACTGCCCCGGGCAATGTCGGCGTCGCCTTCACTTATCAGATCACGGCCTCCCACAATCCCGCGAGCTTCGACCTCACCGGCACGCTGCCCCCGGGCCTGACGTTCACTGCGGGCACCGGCGTGCTCAGCGGCACACCCACGACCGTCGGCACCTATCCGCTCACCATGAGCGCGACGAACCCGAACGGCACCGACACCGTCCCCCTGACAGTCAGCATCAGCCCGGCATCGGGCACCCCCACCCCGCTCATCACCAGCGCCGGCTTTGCGGCGGCGCGGGTGGACGTGGCGTTTAGCTATCAGATCATCGCCAGCAACAACCCGACCACCTTTAGCCTCACCGGGACGCTGCCCCTGGGCCTGGGCTTCACCGCTGCCACCGGCGTGATCGCCGGGATGCCTGCCGAAGGCGGCGTGTTCACGGTGACGCTGGGCGCCGCAAACGCCGGCGGCACCGGCACCCGTGAACTCCAGATCAGCGTGGAAGACGGCACGCTCGACCTTACTGCCGCCCTCGACCAAGCGGACCTCGTATGGACGACTTTGGGCCCCGCGACGTGGGCCGGCGAGACGGCGGTCACCCACGATGGGGTGGACGCCGCGGCGGCCACCACGGTCGGCGACGACCAGTTCGCGACCATGGAGACCGATCTCACCGGGCCTGCCTCGCTGCGCTTCTTCTGGAAAGTGTCGTCCGAGCCGGACTACGACTATCTCAGCTTCAGCATCGACGGCGAGGAGCGGGCGCGGATCAGCGGCCAGGCGGACTGGCAGCTCAAAAGCTACCCCATCGGCCCCGGCACGCACCGCATCACCTTCCGCTACCGGCGCGATGCCACGACCGCCGGAGGCGGCAACGGCGCGTGGGTCGATGAGGTGTCGGTCTTCGCGCGCGAAGGACTGCCCGGGAGTGATAGCTTCGTGGGCGCCCAGGCGCTCACAGGCACGCATGTGGAGATCGAGACTAGCAACGTGGGCGCCACGACCGAGCCCGGCGAGCAGGGCCCCTTCGGCGGCAGCTATGGCCACTCGCTCTGGTGGATGTGGACGGCTCCTGAGAGCGGGCGCGTGGTGGCCTCGACCGCCGGCAGCACCTTCGACACGATCCTCGGCATCTACACCGGCGCGGAATTGGGCCGCCTCGTGCCCGTGGCGGTGAACGACGACCTCGCCCGCGCCAACCGCACCAGCCGGGTTACGTTCCGGGCGGTCGCAGGGCAGACCTACTACATCACCATCGGCGGCTTCGCGAACTTAGCCGGCCTGATCGACTTCGACATCCATTACGTCGGCCGCGGCACTTTCGCCGGCATCATCCAGCCCGATGCAGGCGTGGAGAAAACCGCGGGGCTCGTAACGCTCACCGTCACCGACCAGCTCGCCTACACAATGCAGGTGCTCTTCGAGGGGCGCCGCTATGTGCGCCGCGGCTCGCTGGCGGCGGGGCTCGATGCTCCCGCGCTCGCACGGCGCGGCGGGCTGCCGCCGCTGGACATCACGCTCACGACCGATCTCGACAATGGGGACAACGCGGTAAAGGGCACGATGACGGTGGGCGGCGAAGGCTATCACCTCACCGCGCGCCGCCGGATCAGCGGCGCGGACCTGCTGCCGCTGGCTGCCGGTGGCTACACGATGCTGCTGGAGCCTGCGACCCTCGGCGGAGCGACGGCCTATGGCGCAGGCTATGGCCGCGCGACGGTGACTTCGCGCGGGGAGGTTCGCTTCAGCGGCACGCTGCCGGATGGGCGGCGCGCAGCGCAAGGCGGCGTGCTGACCGCGGGCAATCTCTGGCCTTGCTACCTCGCCCCCTATCGCGGCGCAGCGGGGACGCTGGCGGGCGAGGTTCTCTTCGATCCGGTCGTGGCGACCAACTTCACCGGCGCGCTCCGCTGGCGGGTGGAGGATCCCGCGGCTCTAATCAGCGGCGAGGACGTGACGCTGAAGGGCTCTTACTATTTCCGTCCCAATCCCGGCGCGGCGGCTCTCTTCGTGACGCCGGGCGCCAACAATCTCGACGTGGGCTTCACCCATCGCGATGCGCTCTCCGACCCATCGGACCCGACGGTGACGCTGGACACATCGAGCGTAGTGCTGGGCCTGCCGCCGGGGTTCGCGCTGCGGCTGAATGCACGGATGGGGCTATTCAGCGGCTACCTGCCGGATGCTATCACTACGGTGCGCCGCAAGATGGGCGGGGCGCTGCTCCAGTCTGAAAACCGAGGCGCGGGGCTCTTCGACGCGGGCGCCGGGCATGGGAAGACGGAGTTGGTGCCGGTGCCGTGATTCGGCGCTGAGCTGGCGCAACCTGCCGTCCGGGGCGCTCGCGCCCGCTTCGCCGCTCCGGGATGGAAACGCGCGCGGACCGCGCGTTCCAACTTCCAATCGCGCAAACTCTCCGTAGCATCGCGGCCTCATGCTCCGCTCCCGCGCCGCTTCCCTACTCGATCCCAGCAAACGTATCCTCGTCGTCGGGGAGATGATCCTCGATGAATTCATCTGGGGGAAGGTGTCGCGCATTTCCCCGGAGGCGCCGGTGCCGGTGGTGGATGTGGTGAGCGAGACGTGGTGCGCGGGTGGGGCGGCGAATGTCGCGCGTAATCTGCGGGAGCTATGCGAGG
>JBEBGD010000128.1:0-13911 GCA_040081625.1 Chthoniobacteraceae bacterium | reverse complement strand
CACACATTCGACGGCGAAGGCATGATTTCGGATTTCTCCTCGCGGCAGCCGAGTTCGATTGCATCCGCCATTCCTCGCAGACCGGCGGACACATCGAGCGGTCGTTCGACGGTGCCCTGCTCGCCGGGCAGGTGCCCGTGTTGCCAGCGGTAGAGTTCCACTTGTGCCCACTGATCGTTCGGATCGCGGTCGAGTTTGACGGGCGTCTCGTTCACTTCTTCGAGCCCTTCCCATTCTTCTTCACCGCCGTCGCCGGTGCTTCCGTCTCCACCAGCTTCACCAGCGCGCTCAGGTGCTCGAGCACCGCAGCCGGCGCCTTGCTGCTCTTGAAGAATTCACGCACCTCGAGCAGCCCGGTCCTCAGCGCCAGCGTCCGCGAACTGTAGGCCGCATCCACTTTCTTCACCGGAGAACCGCGCCCGGCGACCGGCATCGGCGAGCCGCCCGTCGACACGTCGATTCCGACATGCCAGCCTTTTACGCTGCGGGCGACACTCACCTCGCACCGCGCCTTCTTCGCGATCTTCGGCAGCCGGATCACGCACTTCATCGGATCGACGCAAACACTGTGCTCGTTGAACTCGAAGTCGCCAGGCTTCGCGGCATCTTCCCGCTCACCGAGGGACTGCCACACCATCGAGTCCCGCAATTCCTCCTCCGCAGCCTTCGCCGCCCGCTCGACCTTCACCACTTCGCGCACGCGCTTCTCGACCTCGCGCTCATCCACCGCGAACATTTCGAGCAGCTCCTTCCGCGAGCGCGGGGTTTGCGCCACGCACAGGAACGCCACCTCCACGAACACGCCGAAGTTCTGCGCATCGGTCAGCTTCACGAGCTGCGCATCCGCATCATCCCGCTTCCACCCGCGCCGCTCGCACAGTTCGGCGATCACATCATCGACGTAGATCTCCTCCCAATGCCGCAGCACAAACAGCCACCAGCCGGCCGGCGGCTTGGCGGCCTTCCCCGCGATCTCGCCCGCCAGCTCGCGCCCGAGCCGGCGCTCGATCTCATCCTGCATCTGCTCGCGCTCGAAATCCGCCTGCGCCGCCTTCGCGAGTTTGTCGCGCGCCTCCGTGCTCAGCGCGCCGATCGGCAACTCGCCTGCACCCTCGCCACCGCGCGCGGCGGTGGACGCACTGCCGCCCTTCGCCGGCACCTTGAAGCACTTCTCGCCACTCTCGATCGCCGCGGTGATCGCTAGTTCGCGCGACACCAGCTCGTGCTGCTTTCCGTTCCGGTCCCGCACGACCACCACCTCGATCTCGCTGCCCTTCACCAGCGACCGCCACGTCCCCGGCGACTTCGCGCCGGGCTTGAGATCGTTCGTGTCCGGATGCTGCGCGAGATCCACGTGCCCGCAGCCCCACACGAGCTGATCCCCGTATTGGTAGAACTTCCGGCACTCGCCCTGGTCGAGCGCCCGCCGCTTCTTCGCCGGGTCGGTGTTCCGCTCCTGCCACTGCGCCCATTCCGCAGCCTGCTTCCGGCCAAAGCACGAAGGATTCAGGCACATCGAGTCCACGCCGCCCCGGCCCTCCGGAGCCGATTCCATCAGGTGCTTTGCATTCGCGAAAAGATGCGGACAGTCCCTGCACTTGCCGCCAGCCAGCCGCGCGCCGAGTTCATCCAGCTCCACGGGCACGACCGTCTCGTCATCCAGGTCGAACGTCGCGCTTCTCGTATCCACCATGTAGTCCCGCTGGAGCAATTGCTCCGCCTGCCGCTTCGAGAGCGGTGCCTCCTCATATTTCGGCGCGAGGATTTCCTTCGCAAACATCGCCCGCTGCTTCGGATCAGCCAACCTCGCCACCAGCCGGCCGTGCATCGCCGACACGAAACCCTCGTCGAGCGCCTTCGCGAATTCCGCGAGCGCGGGATCTTCCGAGAAGACGCACAGCTTCACCGACCGCTCGATGTGCCGCACGCTCTTCCCCGTCGCCGTCGCCAGCGTCGCCGTCGTGTGCATCGGCGCGCCCGCCTCGTCGCGCAGCAGCAGCAGCCGCCGGAAGCCCTGCGCCTCCTCGATCGCCGTCAGGTCGTCGCGCTGGATGTTCTCGATGAGCTGGAAGCGCAGCACTTCCTCATCAGTCATCGCCCGCACGATGCACGGCGCCTCCACCACGCCCACCGCCAGCGCCGCCCGCAGCCTCCGCTCGCCCGCGACCACCTCGTAGCGCCCGCGCAGCCGCTCCAGCTCCGCCCGCGCCTTCGCCTCCGAGTCATACTCGCACACCGCCTCGAAGGCGGACGCGCCGAGCTTCCGCAGCACGCACCAGCTCGCGCCATCCTGGTGCGGCTCGCAGACGAACTCCTCTGCGATCGGGCGCACGAGCAGCGTCGAGAGCGAGAACCCGTTCGCCCGCATCGAGGCCTCGAGTTCCGCCTGCTTCTCCGCGTTGAACTTCTTCCGCGGATTCGTCGGCGACGGCACGAGCCGCGCGAGCGCGATCTTCACCGTCTCGATCGCCGGCGCTGGCGGTCGCGACACGACAGCCGCATCGCTGGACGCGGCCGTCGTGGCAGGTTGGGCTTCACCGGAAGTCTCCGGGGCGGCAGGGGTCTTGGTCTTGGTTTTCATCAGTGCTTGGTCTTGGTTTTCGGTTTGCGTTTGCGGCCAGCGGCAACGGTGCCGCTGGCTCCATTCTTGAAAGCATGCCCGCCCGCGCGGTTGTTATTCCCCGTCGCCGCCACCGCCGCCGCCTCGGCCGCACGGCCACTCTTCATCCCCGGCGCCTTGATCGATCGCGCCCCGTTGCGCATCAGCGGATCGATCACCATCCGCTTCATCCGCCAGTGCTGCGCGCCATGCGAGTCGCCGAACATCAGCGACTTCTCCCGCAGATTCAGGTCGCAAAACGGCCGCTGCATCATGTGCGAGCCCGCTGCATAAAGGCGGCGCATGATCTGCCAGGGCTCCGGCCCGTCCGCCGTCAGATACTCGAAAAACTTCCGGATCGTCTCATTCCGAATCCCCCACTCATCGAGCATCCCATCCTCGCCTTCGACGAGCGCCGACAGCGGCGTATCCACCGACGCGGGCTCATAATGCGTCCGCCGCGCCATGCGCCGAAGCGCCTCGGTCACTGCGCGCTCATATTGCAGGATCTCGCCAGCCGCCGAGTCGCTCATCAGTCCGCTTTCTCCCCCAAAAGTTTGCAAGTCCGCTCGTAGCACTCACCACCGCTCACCCGCGCGCCCGCCTCCACTCCTGCCGCCACGTCGCGATGCCGGCGGCGGCGTTCCGACAACACATCCGGCGAAGGCGTCAGCGGCGGAAGGTCCGGCAAATCAACCATCGGCGAGCCATGAAAGATGCGCACCAGGAACGGAAACAGCGGCGGCTCGGTCGGCAGCATCGGCAGCGTCTCCGGCGCCGCCTTGAACGCCTCACAAGTCGGCATCGGCATCCGCTCAGCCAGCGCCGCATCGCGAGACCAACTCCACTCGACCGAAGCGAGCAACACCCTCGATCGCACCAAAAACCAGCGCCGCCAGCAAGCGCCCTCCAACTCGAGACAATCAATAAAAGCCGTCTGCCCATCCATTCAGAACCTCCCTCCTCGCCCCGCCCGCCCCGCCATCCAGGGCACACTAAAGGGCACACACGCCTCAGTCCACTCTACGCAGCATAGTATTTCGGATACCGGTAGTAGTAGTAGTCCGGGGTCTCGGTATCGACGCAGTTGAGGACGAGGCCGAGCACATTGACCTGGCGCTGATAGAGCGCGCCGAGTGCGTTGAGTGTGAGCTTCGAGGAGGTGAACTGCGCGCGGATGATCATGAGCACGCCGTCGAAATGCGGAGCGAGCGTGGGCGTGTCGTCGGTGGCGAGGATCGGGGCGCTGTTGAAGATGACGAGGTCGTATTCGGCTTTCATCGCCTCGAACATGGGATCGAAGGTCGGCCGCAGGAGCAGTTCGCCGGACTGGTTGGTGACTGGGCCGCGCGGGATGATGCTCAGGTTCTGGAAGCGACTCTCGATGACACATTCGCGCCACGGGACCTGCCCGCGCAGGATATCGGAGAGGCCGCGCTTTCCATCGATGTCGAAGATCGTGGCGAGGTCGCCGCGACGCAGGTCGGCATCGACGAGCAACACGCGGGCACCGCCGTTGGCCATGGTAATGGCGAGATTGCTGGCGAGGGTGGACTTGCCTTCGTTCGGGATGGCGCTGGTGAGGAGGATCGCCTTCATCTCGGCCTGGTTCGGCATGAAGATGAGCGAGGAGCGCAGGCTGCGGAAGGCCTCGGCGTAGGTGTAGCGTTCGTCCTCGGCCTCGAGCAATGGCAGGCCGGTCGCGGTGCGCGAGCTGCGGACATCGGGGATCTGCCCGAGGATCGGCTCGGAGAAGTGGTCGAGGATTTCGGTCGAGCTGGTGAGGCGGTCGTCGTGCCGGTCGAGGAAGAAGAGAATCATCCCCCCGATGACGAGGCCGCCGACGACACCCATGATCAGGTTTTTCGCGGTGCTCTTCGGCACAGGCTCGGCGATGCTCGCCTTGCGGATGACCTTGAGCAGGTTTGTGTCGGTGGTGATGTCGAGCTTGGTGATGCTGTCGAGCAGCTTGTCCTCCTGCGTCTGCAGGCGCTTGACCGACTCGGTGAGGATGCGGAATTCGCCGTCCTTCTCGCTGGCGGCCTTGGCCTTGTCGGTCCACACGCCGATGCTTTCATCGAGGCTCTTGAGTTCGGCGTCGATGGCGGCGATGCGCGCCTTGCTCAGGCTGATGGTCTGGGAGCGGATGCCATCGAGGGTGCGGTTGAGCAGATCGGCCTCGGATTGAAGACTCTGCATGCGCGGGTGCTTCGGCTTCCAGACGCGGCTGCGTTCCTCGATCTGCGCCTGCTTCTGGTTGAGCTCCTGGATGGTGGTGAGGTATTGGCTGATGAGTTCGGTCGAGAAGCTGGAGGTCTCGTTGCTCGTCTGGGCGCCGGCGGCCTGGGAATTGCCGATCTGCTTCGGCTGCGAGGCGGTGCTGAGGAGCTGGTCGGGGCTGAGGTTCTGGAGGCGCACGCGCTCGGCGGTGAGGTTGTTCTGGCGGTTGCGTAGCGAGGCGAGGAAGTTCGACGCCTCGTCGCGCTGCTGGATCCAGAACTCCATGTTGTTGGCCTTGATGAAGTCGTTGAGCTGCGTGGTCTCGCTGGCGAGGAGCTGGCGGATTTTCTCGACCTGCACGCTGAAGTCGGTCTTCGATTCGGTGGCGGTGTCCTGCCGCAGGCCTTTGTATTGGACGATGAACTCGGCAATGACGGCATCGACGTAGCGCCGCGTGTATTCGGGGTTCGTGCCGGTGCCGGCGACGGTGAAGATGGAGGTGCGCGGCGCGACGCTGGCGGTGACGGCGACCTCGCCGCCGAGTTGCGGCGATTCGAGTTCGATGCGGCGCCGCGCGGCTTCGAACACGTCGGGGCTCTCGAGCATCTTGAGCGTATTGCCGATCAAGGCTCCGTAGGAGTCCGAGTAGCGCTTGGAAAGCTCGGTCTCGAGTTCTTCGCGGACGATCAAGTCGCTCGACGACGAGTAGAGATCGGGTTTGTCGAAGACGATCCAGGATTCGAGGCCGAGGCCGGCCGAAATCGTGAGCAGGAGCACCCACCAGTATCGGCGGACGAGCGTGCGGATGCGGTAGAGCTTCAGGCTCAGTGAGCCGGGGATCACTCCAGGCGCCGGGTTGTGCGGGTCTTGGTCCATGCGGGGTTAGTCGCCTTTGAAGTTGAACCAGTTCTTGGCCACGTTGATGCGATCGCCGTCCTCGAGGACCGGATCGTCCTGAACGCGGCCCTCCTTGAGGATCGTGCGCACGTCGTGAAGGGTTTCGCGGCCGCCGCGGAAGAGCTTCACCTTATCTTTTTGCGCCCACGGAGTGAAATTTCCGGCGCGCAGGATCGCTTCGCTCAAGGTGAGCTTCTCGCCCGCGGCGACCTCGATCGGGCCGGGCGCGCGCACTTCGCCGGAGATGGTGATCTTGCTGAGGACTGCGATCGGATTCACCACGTCGAGCGAGACGACGACCGTGGCGGTGTAGTAGTAATCCTTTTCGAGGAGCGCTTTCAGCTCCGACTCGACCTGCGCGGTGGATTTTCCGGAGACTCGGATGCGGCCGAAAGGCGACATGTCCAGTTCGCCCGTGGCCGAGACGCGCTTGGCCACGGCCAGTTCGCGGTCCTCCTGGATCTGCACGGAGATGATGTCGCCGACCGCGAGACGCCGGTTGACATCGACGGGCACGGCGCTCATGCCGGAGCGCTCGAGCGCGGAAGGTCCGGCGGGCGTGGCCGGCACTCCGGCTCCCGGATACGCGTTGCCGCGTCCCGCAGGCTGAGCACGGCGCACATCCTGACCAAACCCCTGCCCTGCGACGACGATTCCGAGTAAGAGCAGGGCGAATCGGAGGAGTCGCAATTTCATGGGCGTGAAGGTGGCGTCAGAAGCGGTAGTAGAGGCTCAGGAAGACGAGATTCTGGTAGTAATCAGCGTTTTCCACGTCGGAGTCTTTGAGGAGAAAGCGATAATCAAGCCCGACGGTCAGGGAATTTGTGAGGTGATGGCGGATTCCGATGGCAGCGCCGACGCGATAAGCCGTTTCGGAGAAGTTGCCGGAGGTCTCGTAGTGTTCGTAGAAAATCACCGGGCTGATCTCGGTCTGGTAGATTCCCTTGTAGGTCGCGCCGTATTCGAAGTGGTAGAGATCGTAGAAGTTCGAGCCGAACCCGATCTCGGACGTGCGCGAGGCGAGCAGTCCGTGCTCGAAGACATCGTTCGGTGTATGGGTGAGCTGGAACTTGAAGTAGATCGAATCCGAATCCGACGAGTCGGTGAAGAGCCGGCGCTGTTCGTCGGTGAGGTCCCGGAAAAGCTCCGCATTGGCCTCAGTGAAAAAGTCGTCGGTGTATGACGATGTGCCGTCGAACTTGAGGCCCTGAAAGCCGACCTCGAGATACGCATTGAGGTAGGGCGTGATCTGCCAGTCGATAAACGGCCCCGCGAGGAGGTTCGTGGCATCGGAGCGATCAGCGACGTCGAAGTTGATGAAGCTAAACGAGCTGACCACGCCGAGCTTCAAGCCCGGCGAAAGCTCGAAGCCAGGCTTGATGAAGACGGTATCGACGGAACGATCCTCAGACTTGAACGCGTCATTCCTGCTCCAGATGTTGTAGTGATCGTAGCCAAACATCACGTCGAGTCGCTCGTTGATCGGCCAGTCGAATTGAATGCCCGCCTGGTTTTCGTAGCGCTCGTATCTCGCCACGTTGCTCAGCGGGGCGATCTCGTAAGGTTGCTCCTGGTAACTGAACCGATCACGCAGGGTGACCTGAATGGCGCCCACTTGCAGGGTGAGCGCGATCTCCGAGTTCGGCGAAAGGATCAACCCGCCGGAGTCGTATTCGCTGTGCTCGAGATATTTTGCCCAACTCGCGCCGACGTTGAACCGCAGCGTGTTCAACTCGCTGATGGGCCAGAGGAAATCGACATTGATCAGCGGCCGGAAGATGAAGTCGGACTCCCGGTTGTTGTCCGACAACGCGATGTTGTCGTTCCATTCCATGCCGACGCCGACCGCGACGGACATGCGCACCGGACCGACGGCCATGTTGTATTGGTCCTCTTCGCCGGCTTGCGGCGTCTGCGTGACCGGGTTGAGCCCGGTCGGGTTGGCCTCGCGGTAGCCGTATTCGGAAGGAACGATCGGACCGATGCCGCCGGACGAGCGGGACGTGCCCAACTCCCGGAAGAAGTCCTGCGCCGAGGCCGGCAACGCGCATGACGCGAGCAACAATACCAGCGCGAGCGCCTCCAATTTACGGTTCTTGTTCATAGTTTGTCCTGGTTGCGAAAAGACGGTGCCATTTAGGCGGGGAGCGACGCGCTCTTGCAAGCGGATTATTGTGGATTCTGTCGGTTCCATTCCGTCTTCGTCTGTTGCTCGAATCATTTCTCCGGCAACGTCAACACGACGCGGAATCCGTAGTTGTCGGTGCTGCTGTCGGGCGCGGCGTGAACGCGGCAGGAACTCAGCAGGCTGAGCTTGAGCGCGCCATTATACCACGACGCTCCGCGGAGCACCTTGGCCTTGGACTCGGTATTCCACGAATCCATGCACCATTGCCACACGTTCCCGCCCATGTCGAAAAGCCCGAGCTTGCTCGCCGGAAAACTACCGACGGGCGAAGTCCACATGAAGCCGTCGTTGTAACCCTTGATCGCCACGTCCGAGCCGGTTTCCTCGCCGGTGTAATTGCCCGATCCCGACGGCGGCGGCCACGTCTTGCCCCACGGATACATGTCCGGCACGCCCATGTCGCGGGCCTCGGGTGTCGCGCCGTTTTCCGTTCCGAGGCCGGCAGCGCGGCTCCATTCGAGGTCGGTCGGCAGGCGGTAGGATTGCTTGGCGGAGATCAGTCCCTCTTTCTGTTCTTTGATCGTAAGCCATTTGCAAAACGCCAGCGCTTCCTGCCACGTCACATTCACGACCGGATGCTCCGGCGTCTGCTTGAAGCCCGGATCTTTCCACAGCGACGATTTCAGGCCGGTGGTCTTGGCGAAGCCCTCAAAGTCGCGCACACGCGTGGGCCAGATCGCCATGATCACTTCCGTGCCGGCCACAGGCACGAAGCCGACGCCAAGGCTGTTCGTGAAGCCAGTCGCTGCGGAAGTCTTCGTCGCGTCCGGTGCAGGCGTGGCGGCGCCGGGCTTTGGCGTCGTCGCCTTCGCCATCTCCACGGGCGGCGGAGTGACCGGGACTTTCGTCGCCGAGGCACCGAGCACTTTGGTCAACTCCTTCATCTTCTGCTCGAATGCCGCGCGCGGGTCGTCGGGGGTCGCAGCCGTTCCGGGTTTCGGCGTCGCGAGCGGCGCGGGAGTTGGAGTGACAGCGGCCATCGCCTTTTTTGCTGCGTCTTCCGCGGCCTTCTTCGCGTCGGCAAGGGCGCGCTCCGTGTCACTCAAATCCTTCGCCAGCATCGCGAGTTGATCATCGCTCCGGGTGACTTCCGCCTTCTTCGCCGCGAGTTGTTCCGCGGCAGCAGTGGCCGCCTTGCGTGTGTCGTCGGCGAGCTTCTTCGTATCGGCCGCAACCTTCTCGGCTTGCTGCGCGGCGAGTTCGGCCTTCTTCACGTCATCGGCGAGTTTCGTTTGCTGCGCGCCGAGCTCATCGATCGCTTTCTTCGCCGCCGGCAAATCCTTGCCCGTCTTTTCGATCGTCTGCTTGATGCCGACGATTGCTGTCTCGAGTTTCTTTTGCTGCTCCGCTGCTGCGGCGATCTTGATCGCCGTATCGTCAACCTTCGGCGGCTCGACCATCGGCGTCACCGGTTTTGGAGTAACGAGCGCGACGGGACTCGGCCTTGGCGAAGCAGGGGTCGGTGTCGCGAGGCTCATCTTCTTCGCCGGTGTCGCGAGAGCGGCAGGCGTGGCGGGCTCGATGAACGGCGACGGTTCCGTCGAAACGCTCGTAGCTGAATCGCTAACGAAAAGGCGGTAGAGAATGAAGCCCACAAGGCCGGTCACCGCGAGAATGCTGAGCACCGACACGACGGACGGCCCGCTTCCAGGCGGCTTCCCCACATAGATTTCTTCCTCGAGGAATCCGCCGCGCCCGCGACCCTGTTCACGCGCCTCCTCCGCGCGCACTTTGGCCGCGAGTTCATCGGGATCGATTCGCTCGGCTGGCGCGGCGTCGGACGCTCCCGACATTTTCACCCGGCGCTCCACGCGCCGGCCCGGCGGCTCGTGCTCGGGGGTTGCGGCGGGCGATTCCTTCCTGACAGGCGGCAGAACTTCGAGCACCGGCTCCTCGACCTTCACAGGAATCGCGGCGGCTTGTTCGGCGACCGGTGAAGCGGGAGCTTCCACGGGATGCTCCACGACCGGCTTCGAGGAAGTCTCCACTGGTTGCTCCACCGCGGGCTCCACGGATTTCTCAACGACGGGTTTCGCCGGAGCTTCCGGCGCTTGCTCCGCGACGACCTTCGGCGCGACGACCGGCGCTTCCACACGCTCAGGTTCCGCGCTCGCGGCTGCGGGCGCGCCGGGGTCGAGTTGCTTCGCGATGTCCGCACACGAAGCAGGACGCGCCGCGGGATCCTGCGAAAGGCAACTCGCGATCACTCGCTCCCAAGCCTGCGGCAGATCGCCGCCGCGACGATTGAGCTTCTGCCGATGCGCTGCGATCGACGGCGCGGAATTCCGATCCTTGCCGGAAAATGGCGGCCCGCCCGCGAGCAGCGTGTGCAGCAACGCGCCAACTGCAAACACGTCATCCGCGCCCGTGGCTGCGGTCCCGCCGAGTTGTTGAGCGCTCGCAAACGCTGTCCTCGCCGAGTCCTCCGCCGCATCCCGCAAACACGCGCTCACCCCGAAATTCATCAGCTTCGCCTCGCCCTCGCCGACGAGCACATCGTCCGGCGAAAGTCCGCCATGCACCGCGCGAACGTGGTGCGCATCGTCAAGCGCGGCGCACAAGTCCCGCGCCAGCGGCCACACGTCCGCGACATCAAAACATCCGCGCGCATTTCCCGCGATCACCGCCGACAGCGGGCGGCTCCGAAACGTGTCCATCGCGATCGCCGACCACTCCTCCTCCTCGATCAAATCGTGAACACGCAGGACCCGCGGATGAACGATCTGCCGGGCGCGCTTGACCTCCTGCCTCAACCGCTCCGCAATGCCGCTGCGCGCCAGAATACCCGGCGGCAGAAACAGCAGCGAAATGTCTTTCCCGAGCACTTCGTCGTGCGCGAGCCACAGCGGGCACGCCGTGCCCTCGACATGTTTTTGGAGCAGATAACAGCCCGCGAGTTTCAGGCCCGGCTGGAGCTTGGTGAAAAAATCCATGGATTGAGCAATGGTGTCGGCAGGCATCGATGCGGGTATAATGTCCCCAGTCCTCCGGCGCCCGTTCCCGGGCGTCCGGGTGCAAGACCGCGGGCGGGTCTGCATTATCTACGGCTCAGGGTAGTGCCAACCTAAAAATCTACTGACGGACTGAAATGGCACTGAGCGTGGCGAAAATATAGCCTTGCGCGTCAAACCGTTCGTTCCATACTTCCCGCGAGTTTCCATAAATGCGGCCTGCCCGAAACTTTTCGCTTTCCAGTCAGCCATCAACACCGCTACCTCACCGATCCATATGATACGTCCATCACTCGCGTCGATCATGCTGCTCGCGCCAGCACTCGCAGCCTTCGCGGCACCGATCGAATCCGATCCCGGCGCAAAACAACTCCAGGTCTATCCGAAGAACCTCGCCCGCCATCACGTCGGCGCGAACTTGTTCATCTTCGATACCGCATCGACCAGCTATCGGCCGACCGAAGCGTCCGCGGCGTGGCTCGATGATGACATCACCACCGGCTGGGCCGCGATGGCCGGCAAACAGCACTATCTGCTCGCCCTGCCTGAGCCGGACGTCATCACCAACTTCTGTCTCTCCGCACGCGCCGCGCAGGGCACCATCACCATCTTCGCCGGCGACGAACCCGGCGCGCCCGACGCGAAATCGTGGGTGCCGCTCGTGCGCGACGTGCCGTTCGATTCCGTCAACGAGAAGAAACTCGCGCGCCCATTCAGCCGCCTCGGAAAATACATCCTCATCGAGACGAACATCGCCGAGCCCGGCCCGATCTACAGCCTCTACCTCTTCGGCGAGCGGCCCGCAGTCGCGTATCAACTCATCAAGCGCGACCAGCCCATCGATGTGAAGGCGCTCTTCGGTTCGTTCGTCAATGAGCAGACCGCGTTCAGCCGCGCCGCGCTCTATGCGGGTGGCCGCGTCGCCTTCGCCACGGGCGGCAGCAGCTACACCGCATGGCAGAAGCTCATCGACGAAAATCCCGAGAGCAGCGTGAGCATCGTGCCGACCAAGGACGAAGCGGGCCTCGTGCTCAAACTCGCCGACAAACAAACCATGACGCGCATCGCCGTGCTGGCGAACAGCGGCGCGAAAGGCAAGCTCGAGGTCTTCCTCGCCGCGGACTTGCCAGCGCAAGGCGACGTCGCCGCCACCGCGCCAGCCGACGGCGTGCAGCCCGTCCGCAACGTTAGCAACGCGCCCATCACCCAGCCGATCTCACTCGCCGGCCAGACGCCCGTCGCGACGTTCGCATTCGACGGCTCGAATGGCCGTCTCAGCCAGGATCTCGCCGGTGGCGACGGCGCCGCGCTGCTCGTGCGCTGGACGCCGGACAACGGCTCCGACGCCCTGACGCTCCGCGAGTTCAACGCCTTCAGCGGATTCTCGCTCGGCGAATACGGCCTCCAGCTCACGCCCGAAGCCATCGCCGAACTCGCCCGCGACAGCGACGGCAAGAGCCTCGCCGACGGCAAGGACGGCAAGTCGCTCGCACCCGTGAAGGAACTGCTCCCGCCGATCGGCCAGGGCTTCAATCGCAAGCCCCCGTATCTCCCGCCAGCCCTCGGCTTCCCGCCGCCGATCCCGCCGCGGCTTCCCCCGCCCGTCAGCGAGTAACGCGCAGCGCAGCGCTTTTGGAAAAGAGCACGCGGGAATAACCGCGTGCTCTTTTCGTTTCTGGCCGGCTGGTCATCGCTGCGGCGTGGTGAAATCGATCTGCTGCAAATCCATCCACACCTTCCCGACCATCACGTCGGCGTCGATCTTCAGCAGCAGCCGATCGGCATCATCCGAAAGCCACGCCGACGCGCTCTTGAATTTCTTGTGCGACTCGAGTTCGAGCCGCTTGGAAATCCGCTTCAACCGCAGCGCCAGCTTGATCGCCGGCCATTGCTTCCCCGCCACGCTGATCTTTTCGCGACCGACCACTTCGATCTCCGCGAGATAGCCATCCGACTCCGGATAAGTCGCGAGCCGCACGATGTCGCCTTTGCGCAGGTTCTGGCTGCGGATGAAAAGCAGCGCGCTGTGCAGGTCATGCACCGGTGCGAACTTGAACCGCTTCGTCTTTCCTGAGTCCTTGTCCTTCGGCTCGCGCACGCGCGTCCGCTCCACGCCCTCGGGTCCGAAGATCACCGTCGTCGTCCGCTTCTCGTCCGAGTAGCGCTCGACCTGCACGAGCTTCGTCGGCAGCAGCGTCGCGTTGAGCACCGTCGAGACCGCCTCAGCATCCATCCGCCACAACGCGCGAGCCGCGCCTGCCGAACCGCCCTGCACCTTGAGCTGCGAAGTCTCGCCCGTCCGCGTGAACTCCACCTCGACGCGTCCCGCCGTGACCGCCATCCATCCGAAGCTGTAGTTCGCTTTGAACGGACGCAGCGGCGCGAAATTTCCCGGTGCTTTCGGCGTGAGCTTCGCCGGCCAATCCGGCTCGCCCGCATTCGCGGAAAACGCCGCGAGCAAAACCAGCGCGGCGCACCTCACGAGGAAAGCCTCACGCGCTCGACTGCGGACGATGGCACCCACCCGCGGCCACCGCCCGGCAATTCGCAAAACGTCCACTCACCCCGAACGCTGAGCACCCGCACGCGGCTTCCCGCCGGCAACACATCCGCAAGCGCCGCGCGATCCGCCGGCGCTAGACGCGCCTCGGCCTGCTTCGCGATGATGATCCCCGCATTGAGTTCCCCCGCCGCCTGCCAGGCCGCAAACGTCGCGAATCCCGCCGCGCACAGCGCGAGCACCAACCCGCCCACGCCACCCGCGCTGAGCCGGCGCCGGCGCGCGAGCGGCACGACGATGATGAAAACCGCGAGCCACGCCATCACCGACGTCATCGCCACCCAGCCATCGAGATTGAGAACTCCGAACACGTGATCGCGCCACGTCAGCGCCGCCATCTTCGCGAGCGATTGCTCCCGCAGGAACTTGAGATTCGCCCGCGCCTCGATGTGGCTCGGCTGCAACACCAGCGCGCGCTCATAATTCAACATCGCGAGCCCCGCCGCGCCCACGCGCTCATTCGCGTTGCCGAGATTGTGAAACAGATTCGCCGTCC
>JBEBGD010000035.1:0-47918 GCA_040081625.1 Chthoniobacteraceae bacterium | reverse complement strand
GCTCTTGGGATTTTTGCGCGGGTGCGCGCGAATCATTTCCCGATCGCTTCGCGCGGAAGTTCCGCCCGTGGATGCAGGCTGCGCGCGCGTTCGAGGTAGCCGGCGGCCTGCCGCAGTCGCGTCGCCTCGGGTCGCGAGTCGCCGGGGATCACGCTCTCGGCGACGGCGGCGGCGAAGTAGAAATTCGCGGCGCGCACGGCGGCGAGGAGTTCATCTGTCGTCGTCGCGCCGAGATCGCACGACGGATAGAGCGGGCGCACGAAGCGTTTGCCGATCCAGTCGAGGAACGTCATGCCCACGAGACGCTCGCGCGGCGGAGGCTGGCGCGGGCCGAGCCACGCGAGCAGCGGATGGTCGTCGGTGATCGGCGGGAACTCCGCAAAGCCCGGCTCCGCAGCGCGCAAGTCGCCCGCGAGCAGCAGCCACGCGTTTTCCGCCGACCGGAAATACGGCGAGCGCTCCGATAGTCGCGTGGCGAGAAATTCGCGTGAGACGGGCAGGGGATCGTTCGAGCCGAGCAGGCCGATGACGGGCTGCATCGGATCGAGATTCGAGCGCACGACGATCGCGTTCGGGAAGGCGTCGCCGAATGTGCGCACGATGCTTCCCGCCGTCTGCGCGGTGTGCTGGTAGCACGGCAGCCAAAGGCAGAAAACGCCGCCGGGATTCAGCCGTTCGCGCGCGTCGTCGAAGAACTCGCGCGTGTAGAGATTTGCGGTGCCGTCCTCGTTCGGGAAGAAAATGTCGCACACGATCGCGTCGAACTTCCCCGGCAACCGCGCGAGCACGACGCGGCCGTCGCCGACGTGAACGCGCGCGCGCGGGTCGGCGAAAAGCGCGCCGTTCCATTCGCCGAAATGCTCGCGCGCGGCGCGCACGACTTCGGGCACGAGTTCGACGGCGTGCAGCTCGCGCACGGGGAAGTCGAGCATCGCCGCCGCGGAGATGCCGGACGCCATGCCGATCGTCATCACGCGATCGGGCGTGCGGGTGAAGAGCAGCGGCACCCAGCCCTGATGCTGCTGCGAAGCGAGCGCGTGCTTCGTGCCGCTGAGTCGCTGGCGGCTGTTGAGCAGGATCTGCCGCGAGTCCGTCACGCGATCCTCGACCACCGCGACCGGGCCGTAAGCGCCGGAGTATTCCGCGACCGCGCGCATCGTCGGCGTGATCCCGGGCACTTCGCGCGGTCGTGTGCTCGTCCACACGCCGACCGCGACCACCGCGAGGAGCATCACGCGGTGCCCGGCGCACATCGCCACGAGCAGATACGCCCAGCCGAGCAGCGTCATTCCGCGCGCGAGTCCGCACGTTGGCAGCAGCACAAACAGTCCAGCGAGCGCGCCCGCCGCCGCGCCGAGTTTGTTCGCGGCGAGCGCGAATCCGAGCACGCGGCCCTCGTGCGGGCTGCGGCTGCGCGCGATCTCCCACGCCACGGGGAAGACGCCGCCGAGACAGACGGTGAGCGGCACCAACCACAGCACGCTCCCGCCGACCGCCTGCGCGAGCATCGCCGCTGGCGACGCGCCGGTGAGGTCGATCTCGCGTCCCACGAGCCACGCGCCCGCTGTCGGTGCGATGAAAAGCAGCGCCGCTCCCGCGCCCGCAAACAGCGCGAGCAGTTCCCGCGGTGCGCGCCCTTTCGCCCGCAGCCACGCAGCCGCGAGCGCGCCGAGCCCGAGCCCGCCGATGAACGCCGCGAGGACGCCTGCGATCGCATACACCGAGCCTTCGAGAATCTGCCGCGCCCACGTGATGAGGAGCGTCTGCACCGCGAGCGAGAGGACGCCCGAGATCGTGAGCAACGTCCAGCCCGGCCACATCGCGTCGGTCTTCGCCGCGATGGGCGCGGAGCGCGATGGCATCGTCGTGCGCGCCGCGAGCCGCCACGCGATGATGCCGCCCGCGATCTGCACGCCCGCTGCCACCGTGAAAGCGCCGCGCACCCCGAGCCACCACGGCAGCAGCACTCCACCCGCCGCCACTCCGAGCGCGGCGCCGAGCAGATTCATCCCGTAGAAGGGTCCGCCGCTCGCAGTGCGCCGATCCGCGCCGGGCACAAACGTCTCCGCCAGGCACGGGAACGCCACGCCCGCGAGAAACGACGGCGGCCCGACGAGCAGGAGCGTGGCCCAGCGATGATCGCGGAACCAAACGCTCGCGGCAAACGTCGCGAGTGCCGCAAGCCCCGCCGCGATTTCGCAGCGTCCGTAGTAGCGCAGCGGACGCGTGCCGCGCTCGACGAGCCGCGCGCCCCACAGGTTTCCGAGCGCCGCCGTCGCGAAGAAAACTACGATCACTTCCGCTGCCGCGACGACCGTATTCCCCGCCCATCGCGTCGCCACGCGCATCCACAGCGTCTCGAGCGTGAGCGTGCAGAACCCCGAGAGCGTGTAGAGGCAGAGCAGCGGCGTGCGGGACGGGGGCATCGCGCGGCAGGAGATACCTCCATCACTCGCACGTCCAATCTTCCTCGCAGTTGCCGCAGTGCCTTTCACGGCTCAACATCCGCGCCCATCCGTCATGACACGCCTACTTCTCGTCCTCGCCCTCAGCATCGCCGCCGCGCGCGCGGACGAAGCGCAATTCATCACCGGCGCGCGCCAGCTCATCTACGAAGGAAAGCGCAGCGGCGAAGGTTACTTCCACCCCGATGGCAACGCGCTCATCTTCCAGAGCGAGCGCGAGGAGGGGAATCCCTTCTACCAGATCTACACGCTCGACCTGCTCAGCGGCGACAGCGCGCGCATCTCGCCGGGGCAGGGGAAGACGACGTGCGCGTTCTTTCAGCCGGGCGCCTCGCGCGTCATGTTCGCGAGCACGCATCACGATCCCCAGGCGGCGGCGAAGCAGAAGGCCGAGCTCGATTTCCGCGCCAGCGGCAAGTCGCGCCGCTACTCGTGGGACTACGACGACGCGATGGACATCTTCACCGCGAACCGGGACGGCACGCAGATCGTCCAGCTCACCAAGGAGCGCGGCTACGACGCGGAGGGCGGATTTTCGCCCGATGGAAAACAGATCGTCTTCTGCTCGCTGCGCGCCGCCTACGATCACGAGCTGAGCGCGGAGGAGAAGCAGCGCCTCGAAAAGGATCCCGCGTCGTTCGGCGACATCTATATAATGCACGCCGACGGCTCGAACGTCCGCCGACTCACCACCGCGCCCGGCTACGATGGCGGTCCGTTCTTCTCGCCAGACGGACAGCGCATCATCTGGCGGCGCTTCGATGCGAGCGGGATGAATGCGGACGTTTACACGATGAAACTCGACGGCTCCGACGTGCAGCGCGTGACCGACTTCAAGTCGATGTCATGGGCGCCGTTCTACCACCCGAGCGGCAGGTATGTGATCTTCACGTCGAACAAACTCGGCTTCGAAAACTTCGAGCTATTCGTCGCCGATGCCGACGGCACGAAGGAACCCGTGCGCGTCACCTTCACCGACGGCTTCGATGGCCTCCCTGTCTTTTCCCCGGACGGCAAGCGCCTGTGCTGGACCGCCGCGCGCACCGCCGACAAGAAATCACAGCTCTTCCTCGCGAACTGGAACCACGAAGCCGCACTCGCCGCACTCGCCGACGCGCCCGCGCGCGCCGGCGGAATGCCGGATCTCGCGAACCTCACGCGCGACATCCTCAAGGGCACCGTCGAATGGATCGCCGCCCCCGAGCGCGATGGTCGCATGACCGGCACGCCCGGCGCCGCCGCCGCCGCCGAGTGGCTCGTCAATGCGCTCAAGGATTACAACCTCAAGTCGATCACCGGAGATTCCTTCCTCCAGCCCTTCGAGTTTCGCGCCGGCGAAAAACTCATCGCCGGGAAAAACGCGCTCCGCGTGAACGACACCGCTTTCACCGTCGAGAAAGACTTCCGCCCGCTCGCCTTCACCGAGAATGGCGAAGTCGAGAGCGACATCGTATTCGCCGGCTACGGTCTCAGCGCGCCGGAGCAAAACGGACAGCCGCGCTACAACAGCTACGACGGCCTCGAGGTGAAGGACAAAGTCGTGCTCCTGCTGCGTTACGTGCCCGAGGCCGTCGAGGCTCCGCGTCGCGCGCACCTCAACCGCTACGCCGGCCTCCGCTACAAAGTCATGATGGCCCGCGAGCGCGGCGCGAAAGGCGTGCTCGTCGTCACCGGCCCGAACTCGCCCGGCGCGGGCGAGATCCTGAAGCTCACCAACGACGGCAGCAATGCCGACAGCGGTCTGCCCGCGCTCACGATCAGCGGCGAAGTGGCCGACGCGCTTCTCAAAACGAGCGGCAAGTCGCTCAAGGATCTCCAGACCGGCCTCGACAACGAAAACCCGCACGCCGAGGGCGGCTTCGTGCTGCCGAAGACGCGCGTGAAGTTCACCACCGCCGTCGAGCACATCCGCAAGACCGATAACAACGTCGTCGCTGCGTTGCCGGGGCAGACCGACGAATGGGTCGTGATCGGCGCGCACTACGATCACCTCGGCCGCGGCAGTTCCTCGTCGATGGCGAAGTCCGGCGAGGAAGGGAAAGTCCACGCCGGCGCGGATGACAATGCGAGCGGCGTCGCGGTCGTGCTCGAACTCGCCGCGGCGCTCTCCTCCGCGTCCGGCGCGCGTCCGCTCAGCGTGGAAGCGGGGGCGCCGCTTCTACTTTTCGCCGCGGAATCATCTTCGCCCTATGGAGCGGCGAGGAAATGGGCCTGCTCGGCAGCGCCGCCTTCTGCGAAAAACCGCCCGTGCCGATCGAGAAGATCGCCGCCTACGTGAACTTCGACATGGTCGGTCGTCTGCGCGACAACCGGCTCTCCCTGCAAGCCGTCGGCAGTTCCACCGTCTGGCGCAAGCTCATCGAGAAACGCAACGTCGCCGCCGGCTTCAACCTCGTCCTGCAAGACGACCCGTATCTGCCGACTGACGTGACCAGCTTCTACCCGAAGCGCATCCCGGTGCTC
Organism: Chthoniobacteraceae bacterium; assembly: GCA_040081625.1. GTDB lineage: Bacteria > Verrucomicrobiota > Verrucomicrobiia > Chthoniobacterales > Chthoniobacteraceae > VFJQ01. Next base: position 42,990 of record JBEBGD010000035.1, on the reverse strand, counting down.
AACTTCTTCACCGGCGCACACGAGGACTATCACCGCCCGAGCGACACCGCCGAGAAGCTCGACTACGACGGCCTCGAGCGCATCGCGAAGTTCGCGCAGGCCATCGTCACCGACATCGTCAACGCCCCCGACCGCCCCGACTACTCGCGCGTCGTCCGCACCGACCAGGACAAAGGCTCGCGCGAAACGCTGCGCGCCTACCTCGGCTCCATCCCCGACTACACGACCGAGATCAAAGGCGTGAAACTCAGCGGAGTTCGCGGTGGCAGCCCGGCGGAGAAAGGCGGACTGCAAGGCGGGGACGTGATCGTCGAGTTCGCCGGGCAGAAGATCGCGAACATCTACGACTACACCTACGCCCTCGACGCGGTGAAGATCGGCCAGCTCGTGAAGATCATCGTCGAACGCGGAGGCAAGCGCGTCGAACTCAGCGTCACCCCCGAAGCGAGGAAGTAACGTGGCACGCCCGGCAGGGATCGAACCTGCGACCGGCGGTTTAGAAAACCGCTGCTCTATCCACTGAGCTACGGGCGCTCGCGATGCGGCGCAGTGTATCACGCGGGTGTGGCGCGCCAAGGGCCGAGGTTGCCGCGCGCGTGTGGCGACGCCACTGTGCAGGCGAATGAGTTTTTTTGCCGCGCTGCTTCTCAGTTTTTTCATGGGCGATGTGCTGTGGTGGCTGCTTGCGCACCGCCGGCTCAGGACGCGCGCGGCGCGAATCGCCGCGGCGCTGTGGGCGGCGGCGATGCTCGGCGGGTTTGGACTCATAATCGGCGGCAGATTTGCGGGCGGTGGTTGGGAGGACTCGCTGCCGCGGCCGGCGCTATCGGCGGTATTTGTGTGGCACCTGCTCGTGCTGCCGGCGTGGCTTGTGTGGGAGCTTGCGAAATTGCCGGTGCGACTGTTGCGGCGCAACCCGCCGGTGGCCGAGGCTGGTGGGTTGTCGCGTCGGGAGTTCCTGAGCTTCGCGCCGGCCGTGATCGTGAGCAGCAGCGCGATGGCTGCGGAGACTCAGCTCGAGGAGTTCCGCGTTCGGCGGCTCACGGTGCCGGTGGTGGGGTTGCCGCAGGCGCTCGATGGATTGACGATCGCGCATGTGAGCGACTTGCACGTGGGTCGCTTCACGCGCGGGGCGGTCCTCGATCGGATGGTGCGCGCGACGAATGAACTCGAGCCCGACCTCACGCTGCTCACGGGCGACTTGATCAACTTTGCGCTGCGCGATCTCGAGACAGGCATCGACTTCGTGCGCGAGCTGCGCGCGCGGCACGGCGTGTTTTTCTGCGAGGGCAATCACGACCTGATCGAGAGCCCGGCGGAATTTCGCCGGCGGGTGCTTCGCGCGGAGCTGCCGTTTCTGCGCGGCGAAGCGGAGACGCTCACGATCCGCGGAGCAACGGTGCAGGTGCTCGGGCTGCCGTGGTCGCATGGCGACGGCGCGCACGCGCACGCCATCGCCTCACTCGACTCGCAGCGGCGCGGCGACGCATTCCCGATCCTGCTCGGGCATCATCCGCACGCGTTTGATTTCGCGAAGGACTTCCCGCTGATGCTCGCCGGGCACACGCATGGCGGGCAGCTCATGCTCAATGAACAGCTCGGGTGTGGCCCGGCGTTTTTCCGCTACTGGTCGGGCCTGTATCGGCGCGATGGGCGGGCGCTGGTCGTGTCGAACGGCATCGGCAACTGGTTCCCCGTGCGCATCGGGGCGCCGGCGGAAATTGTTCACATCACGCTAAAGCACGTCGCGTAGCGCGGGCTCGAGATCGGGAAAGCGGAAGGCGAATCCATGGCCGGTCGCGGCGGCGGGGACGACGCGCTTGCTCGCGAGCAGCTCCCTTCCGAGTCCGCGCAGCGCGAAGCGCACGGCCCACGCGGGCACGTGGCAGAAGGCGGGGCGGTCGAGCACGCGCGCGAGGGTGCGAGCGAAGTCGGCGTTGCGCACGGGCCACGGCGCGCAGGCGTTCACGGGGCCGCTCACGCTCATGTCCTCGATGGCGAAGAGCGCGAGCCGCGCAAGATCCTCGACGTGAATCCACGGCATCCACTGCTGTCCACTCCCGAGGCGCCCGCCGAGACCGCAACGAAAGATCGGAGCCATCGCGCCGAGCATGCCACCGCCGCGCCCGAGCACGGGTGCGATCCGCAGATGCACGATGCGCACGCCGCTGGCCTGCGCGGCTTCGATCTCCCATGCAGCGCACGTGGCGGCGAGGAGGTCGGTGCCAAGCGGGGAGGTCTCGGTCAGTTCGGTGTCGCCAGCGTCGGCGTAGTAGCCGACAGCCGATGCGCAGACGAGCACCTCCGGCTTTTCCTGCGCGCGTGCGATTCCCTCGATGACGCGCCGGGTGCCGCGCACGCGGCTGACCATGATCTCGCGGCGTCTCGCGCGCGTCCACAGGCCGAAGATGGGTTCACCGGCGAGATGGATGACGGCTTCGCATCCGCTGAAATCGGGCGGCGACGAAAACTCGAACTGTCGGGTCTCGATGGCGCCTTCGACTCCGCGCGCCGGCGCGCGGGAGAAGGCGACCGTCTCGTGTCCGCGGGTGTGCGCGGCGCGAATGATCGACCGGCCGAGAAATCCGCTCGCTCCCGTCAGCGCGATGCGCATGGGAGGGGCGGGAACTCAGTCATATTTTCCGTGCAGCCAGCGATACGGGAAGCGGTTGCCGGGGCAGTCGGTGCCCCAGCGCGGCGGGTTGATTTCCTTGTGGGCTTTCACGATGGAAACCTTGCCGTCGATCTTGCCGACGCGTTTGCGCAGGTAGGTGATGAGTTCGTCGAGCGCGGCCTTCTGGCGCTCGGTCGGCACGTCGCGGTTGAAGTCGCCGACGAAACAAATGCCGAGCGAGATGTTGTTGAGATAGTCGCTGTGGACGTGGCCTCCGTTGATCTGCCGCCGCCAGCGGTTGCCGATCTCGATCTCGCCGTCGCCGGTCGAGGTGCCGTTGCCGATGACGAAGTGATACGCGAGGCCGTTGGGCATTTTTCGGACGCGCTTGTGGTAGTAGTCGAAGGCCTTCGCGCTGCCTTGCCGTGTGCCGCTGTTGTGGACGACGGTGTAGCGCCAGCGGCCCTTTTTCACCGGCGCCTTGTCGATCTCCGAGCGCACGGAGGCGGTGAGGAAGCGGTAGCTCGGCCCGCCTGAAAACCAGCCGCGCTTCTTCTCCACTGGCAGGATTTCGGCGTTCTCGAAGCCGGATTTCTGCACGGTCACGGGCGCGGGGAGTTCGCGCTGGCGCGAGGGTGCGGGCGTCTTCGGCGCGGGCTTGGGCGTGATGACAAACAGCGGAGTGGCGCGTGCGCGGGGTGTGCCTTTCGCCACCGGCTTGGGCTTCGGCTTGGTGGTCGGGCGGGCGGTTGGCTCCGGCACTGGCGCGGGTTTCGGTGTGGTCGGCGTGGTCGTTGGTTGCGGCGCCGGTTGCGGCTTGGGCTTGGGGGGCGCGGAAGGGGGCGGAGTCGCGAGCGGCACGGTCCTCATTTGCTCGCGGGCCTTGAGGAAGGCTTTCTTCTTCTCGGCATCGTCGGTCGATCCACCGGCTTGCTGTGCGCGCACGATCGGCGCGGCGAAAAATATGGCGAGAAGGAGCGAGGTCGAGAAACGCACGGGCGCGGAGACTATGGATCGCGTTCGCTTTGCCAACTGCGGAGTGAGTTGCCGTGCCGGGGATTTTTCGCGATGCATCCCGCTGCATGGATCACCTCCCGCCGATGCGCTTTCACCAAATGTTCCGCCTGATGATGTGGATGCATTGGCGCGCGTTTGTGGCGCAGGTGCGCGGCATCCGCCGGCAATCGCCGCTGCTGCTGCTGCTGCTCGGAGGGTTCGTCGGCGGCTACCTCGTCGTGGGCTACTGGCTGTTTCGCACGGGGCTGGGCTTTCTTTACAACTTCCCGCTCGTCGGCGCGCTGCTCTCGCAGCGGATGCTCTTCCTCATCTTCGGGTTCTTTTTCGTGATGCTGATGTTCTCGAATCTCATCATCGGCTACACGACGCTCTTCCGAAACCGCGAGACGCAGTGGCTGCTCTCGCTGCCGATCCGGCATCGCGACGTGTATCGGTGGAAATTTCTCGAGGCACTGGTGGTGTCGAGCTGGGCGCTGATTTTCCTGAGCGCGCCGATGATGGCCGCGTATGGGCGCGTGCAGCATGTGCCGCCGGTTTTCTACGCGCAGGTCGCGCTGCTCTATGCGCCCTTTGTCGTGCTGCCCGCGCTGCTCGGGTCGTGGCTGGTGCTCGGGCTCGCGCGCGTGCTCGCGCAGCCGCTCGTGAAGCGCCTGCTGATCATCGGCGCCGCGGCGGCGCTGCTGCTGCTGCTTTTTGGAATGCGTCCGGTCACCGAACTCGAGGCGACGCAGACGGCGGACGCGCTTTCCTTCGACCAGTTGCTGCGGCACACGCGGATGAGCCTGAGCCCGCTGCTGCCGAGCGCGTGGCTCGCGCGGGCGGTGCTCGCGTGGGCCGAGGGGCTGACGCCGATCGGCACGTTCTTCTTCCTCGTGCTGCTGGCCAATGCGCTTTTCGGCCTGCTGATCGGCTTCGAGATCATGGCCAGGTTTTTTTACAGCTCGTGGACGCACGCGCACAGCTCGCAGGCGGCGCAGTTCCTGCGCAAGGCCGAGTCGCGCCGCCGGCGCGAGTCGCGTCGCTCGCTGCTCGAGCTCAGCCTCGCGTGGCTGCGTCCGATCTCGCTGCCGACGGCCGCGCTCGTGCTCAAGGATTTGCGGGTTTTCTGGCGCGATCCCGCGCAGTGGATCCAGTTCATGATCTTTTTCGGCCTGCTCTGCATCTATGTGGTGAACCTGCGCAACGTGGCGATCAATCTCTCGAGCCCGTTTTGGGAGGTGACGATCTCCTACCTCAATCTCGCGGCGAGCGCGCTCACGCTCTCGACGCTCACCACGCGCTTCGTCTTCCCGCAGTTTTCCCTCGAGGGTCGCCGCCTGTGGCTGCTGAGTATCGCGCCGGTCGGTCTGCATCGCGTCCTGCTGCAAAAATTCTGGCTGAGCTGCATCGCGGCGACGGCGGTGACGGTCGTGCTGATGGCCGCGTCGAGCCTGATGCTTCAGCTGTCTTGGGCGAAGGTCGGCTTCTTCATGCTCGCGATCACGCTGATGAGCGCGACGCTGAGCGGGCTGGCGGTGGGGCTCGGCGCGCTGTTCCCGAACTTCAAGGAGGACAATCCGAGCAAGATCGTGAGCGGCTTTGGCGGCACGCTGTGCCTGGTCGTGAGTTTCTTTTACATCAGCGTTTTCGTCGCGCTCATCGCGCTGCCCGATATCCGGCGTGTCACGCCGCTGAACTTTGCGCTGCCGGCCGGGCTCGCGTTCGCGCTCGCGCTCGCGATGAGTCTCGTGATGCTCTTCGTCCCGATGACGATCGCAATGAGGCGTGTGAAAAAGCTGGAAGTGTAGCGAAACTTCCGCACTCTCCCGACGCAGCCCACGAACATCATGCCCGAACGCGCGCGCTCTTCCGACGAACCACTTCTCGATCTTCCCGACGACGGGAATCTCTCCACCGAACATCTCGACGATCAGGTCCAGCGCGCGCAGGAAGCGCTGCTCTCGCTCAAGCGTCAGCAGGATCAGGTCGAGCGCCAGAAGCGCGAGCTTGAGGAGTTGAGCCGCCGCCAGGAGCAGCTCCAGATCGGCAAGTCCGAGATGCTCGAGAAGATCACGCGCGCGATGGTCGTGCTCGAGCGCGAGACTTACGAGGCGAAGAAGCGTGTCGAGTTGCTCGAGTCGATCCACGATTCCTTCTCGCAACACGCCGACGTGCTCGAGGCGATCAACCCGAAGACGTGGGAAGGTCTCGACATGGCCAAGGAGCTGAGCAAGGCGCTGAGCGCCGTCGATGACTCGCGCGCCGAGTATGCGAACAACCTGCCGCGCATCAGCCCCGAGAGTGAAGGCGGTGGCGATCACGTCGCGGCGGGCGTGGGTTACCAGGCTGAATACGCGGTCGAGGCGCCGAAGGACTTTCTCTACTGGCTGCGGAGCGGGTTCGCTTTCACGCTCCCGATCTTCGCGATCGGGCTCGTGCTCGTCTTTCTCCTCATCGCGCTGCTCTCGAACAAGTAGCCATGCGCGACCGCAAATCCGGAAAGCCCGAGCGCCGGCCTTCGCCGTCGAATACGCCGCTCGATGCCGAGAAGCGCCGGCTTCAGGAAGAGGCCGCGCGATTGCAGTCGGAGATGGAGCAGAACAAGCGGCTCATCGAGGAAGCCCCGAAGCTGAAGGAAAAGGCGGAGAAGCAGCGCCGCGAAGAGCTCGTGAAGCGTCGGAGCACGACCGACGTGCGATTCGGTCGGCCTGAGGCGCTCGTCGATCCGCGCCATGCATTCGAGGCGAATGTCGGCGCCGCCGTCCAGGGCCGCCGTCTGCGCAAGCACCGGCGGCAGGGCATGTGGACGTTCTTCGTGCTGCTCTGCGTGCTCGCGGGTGTCCTCTACTGGGTTTACGCGGTGGTGATCCGCGGGTTGAACCAGTAGCGGCGCGGCGCGTTCGGGTCAGCGCTCGAATGAGTTCGCGCGCTCGTTCGCAGAATAGTCCATGTTCTTCGCGAAACGTCTCTTGAGCGTCCGCTTCATCGGGTGCGACGTTGCTGCCCATGCCGATTCCCCGCCTCGTCCCTGTCACCTTGCTGGCCGCTGCCGCGGTCGCGCATTCCGCGACGCCGGAGCGCGTGGATTTTCGGCGGGACATTCGTCCGGTCCTTTCCAGCAAGTGCTTCTCCTGCCACGGACCGGATGAAAAGCATCGCAAGGCCAAGCTGCGCCTCGACGTGGAGGCGGCGGCGAAGAAGGAAGTGATCGTGCCCGGCAAACCGGAGGAGAGCGAGGTTTTCCTGCTCATCAGCTCGAAGGACGAGGATGAGAAGATGCCGCCGCATGACTCGGGCAAGTCGCTCACGGCGGACGAAATTGAACTCATTCGCCGCTGGATCGCACAGGGCGCGGACTACGCGGAGCATTGGTCATTCGTCGCGCCGGTGCGGGCGGAGCCGCCGAAAGTCCAGCGTGGCGAGTGGGTGCGGAATGCAATCGACGCCTTCGTGCTCGCGCGACTCGATCGGGAGAAGCTCGCGCCTTCGCCGGAGGCGGAGCGGACGACGCTGCTGCGCCGCTTGAGCTTCGATTTGATCGGCCTGCCGCCGACGCCCGCGGAGGTCGAGGCATTCGTGAAGGACACGAGCGAGCGCGCTTATGAAACGGTCGTCGATCGCCTGCTGAGGTCGCCGGCCTACGGCGAGCGGTGGGGACGCATCTGGCTGGATGCGGCGCGTTACGCGGACTCGAACGGTTACGAAAAAGACTCGCCGCGCGAGGCGTGGTTCTACCGCGACTGGGTGATCGGCGCGCTGAATCGCGACATGCCTTACGACCGCTTCATCATCGAGCAGATCGCCGGCGACCTGCTGCCGAACGCGACGCAGGATCAGATCGTCGCCACCGGCTACCTGCGCAATTCGATGATCAACGAGGAAGGCGGCGTCGATCCCGAGCAGTTCCGCATGGCGGCGATGTTCGACCGCATGGACGCGATCGGCAAAGGCATCCTCGGCCTCACCATCCAGTGCGCGCAGTGCCACACGCACAAGTTTGATCCCATCCAGCACACCGACTACTACGGCCTCTTCGCCTTCCTCAACAACAGCGCCGAGGGATCCATGACCGTCTTCACGCGCGAGCAGGAGAAGCAGCGCCGCAAAGTGCTCGACGGCGTTCGCGCGATCGAGCGCGACCTTCAGCAGCAGCATCCCGACTGGGCGGCGCGCATGGCGGCGTGGGAAAAGGACACGCTCGCCGCGAAGCAACCCGGGTGGGAAACGCTCGCGCTCACACCAAACGACACGGCGGCCAGCGGACAGAAATTCCTCCCGCAGCCCGATGGCTCCTACCTCGCGCAGAGCTACTCGCCCGCGAAGACGCGCCCGATTTTCTACTCGCAGAGCCGGATGAAGGACATCACCGCGGTGCGCCTCGAAGTGATGGCCGACCCGAATCTGCCGCATGGCGGACCGGGGCGATCGTTGAAAGGATTGTTCGCGCTGAGCGAGTTTGAAGTGCGTGCGCGGCCGCTCGATCAAGCGGAGCCGAAGCTGGAGAAGGTGAAGATCGCGTCGGCCACGGCGGACCTCGCTCTGCCGTCGCGTCCGATCGACGCGAAGTATGTGGACCCGAAGGCGAAGAAGGGTGCGAAGCCGCAAGTCGAAGGCCCGATTGACTTCGCGATCGATGGCAAGGCGGAGACCGCGTGGGGCATCGATGCCGGCCCCGGCCGCCGCAACGTCTCGCACGAGGCCGTGTTCCGATTCGAGAAGCCGCTGACGTTTGCGAACGGCACCGCGCTGGAGATCGCGCTCTCGCAGCAGCACGGCGGCTACAACAACAACGACAACCACGCGCAGAACCTCGGGCGCTTCCGCATCTCGGTGACTCGCGATGCCGAGGCGCGCGCGAATCCAGTGCCGCCGACCGTGCGGGAGTTGCTCGCCATTCCCGCGCAGAAGCGGACGGCGGAGCAGACCGCCGCGATCTTCAGCCATTGGCGCACGACAGTGCCGGAGTTCGCCGGCGCGAATCAACGCATCGAAGCGCTCTACGCAGAATTCCCGGAAGGTCACTCGCAGCTCGTGCTGAACGAACTCGCGAACCCGCGGACGACCCATCGCCTCGACCGCGGCGACTTTCTCAGCCCGAAGGAATCCGTCACGCCCGCCGTTCCCGCCTTCCTCAATCCGTTGCCGAAGAATGCGCCGCTCAATCGTCTCGGCTTTGCCAAGTGGCTCGTATCGCGCGAGTCGCCGACCACAGCGCGCAGCCTCGTGAACCGGGTGTGGCAGGCGTATTTCGGCACCGGGCTTTTTTCCACGAGCGAAGACCTCGGCTCGCAGGGCGAGATGCCGGTGCATCCGGAGTTGCTCGACTGGCTCGCGGTGGAATTCATGGACCACGGCTGGAGCTTGAAGTATCTGCACCGGCTCATCGCAACGTCGGCGACCTATCGCCAGTCCTCGCGCGCCACGTCGGGATTGCTCGCGCGCGATCCCGAAAATCGCCTGCTCGCTCGCGGCCCGCGTTTTCGTCTCGGTGCCGAGGCGATCCGTGACAACGCGCTCGCCGCGAGCGGACTTTTGAATCCGAAGCTCGGTGGCCCGAGCGTTTATCCGCCCGCGCCGAAGCTGCTCTTTGAGCCGCCCGCCAGCTACGGTTACAAGACGTGGAATGAAGCAACCGGCCCCGACCGTCATCGCCGCGCGCTCTACACCTTCCAGTTCCGTTCCGCGCAATTCCCCGGCCAGCAGGTCTTCGACGCGCCGACCGGCGAGGTGTCCTGCGTGCGCCGCCCGAACTCGAACACTCCGCTGCAGGCGCTCACGGTCTTGAACGAGCCGCTCTTCGTCGAGTGCGCGCAAGCGCTCGCTCGCGCGACGCTCGCCGACGGCGGCGACACTGATGCCGCGCGGCTCGACTTCGCCTTCCGCCGCTGCGTCTCGCGCCCACCTCGCGCGGAGGAAAGCGCGATGATGCTGAAGCTCCTGCGAAAACAACGCGACCGGCTCGCTTCCGGGAATCTCGACGCGACGAAACTCGCCGGCATCGCGAACGCCGGCACCGACGCTGCCGCGTGGACCGCGGTTGCCCGCGTCCTTCTCAATCTCGACGAAACGCTCACCAAGGAATAACGCGCCATGAACTGCCAATCCCATCTTCCCATCTATGGCAGCCCCGGGAGCATCAGCCGCCGGTGGTTCCTGCAACAGTGCGGCGTCGGGCTCGGCGGTATCGCGTTCGGGCAATTGCTCGGCGGCGTCGCTGGGGCAGCGACCGTTCCGCGCACGCCGCACTTTGCTCCGAAAGCGAAGCGGGTGATCTACCTCTTCATGGCCGGCGCGCCGAGCCAGCTTGAACTGCTCGATCATAAACCGGAACTCGTGAAATTCGACGGCACGCTGCCGCCCGCCGATTTGCTCAAGGGCTACCGCGCGGCGTTCATCGATCCGAACTCGAAGCTCATGGGGCCGAAGTTCAAGTTCGCGAAGCACGGCCAGTGCGGCGCGGAGATTTCCGAGTTGCTGCCGCATCTCGCCGGTATCGCCGACGACATCACCATTGTGAAGTCCATGACCACGGACGCTTTCAATCACGCGCCCGCGCAGATCTTGATGAACACCGGCTCGCAGCAGTTCGGGCATCCGAGCCTCGGCGCGTGGTCGCTCTACGGACTCGGCAGCGAGAGCCAGAACCTGCCCGGCTACATCGTGTTCAGCACCGGCACGAAAGGGCCGAGCGGCGGCAATTCCAACTTCGGCAGCGGCTTTCTCCCGACGGTTTATCAGGGTGTGCAGTTCCGCGGCGCGGGCGACCCGGTGTTGTATCTGTCGAATCCGGACGGCGTGGACAACGAACTCCAGCGCGACACGCTCGACACGATCAGCGCCATGAACCGGTTGCACCTCGGTCGCACCGGCGATCCCGAAATCGCCACGCGCATCGGCTCCTACGAAATGGCGTTCCGCATGCAGAGCAGCGCGCCCGACCTTATGGACATGAAGAGCGAGCCGCAGCACATCCTCGATCTCTACGGCGCGAAACCCGGCGAGCCATCATTCGCAAATAGCTGCCTGCTCGCCCGGCGGATGATCGAGCGCGGTGTGCGGTTCGTGCAGATTTTTCACGAAGCCTGGGACCAGCACGGCAACCTCACGAATGACCTGAAGAAGAACTGCGCGAACACCGACCAGGCCGCCGCGGCGCTCATCACCGATCTCAAAGCGCGCGGACTTCTCGACGACACGCTGGTCATCTGGGGCGGAGAATTTGGCCGCACGCCGATGGTGCAGGGCGACGCCGCCGACGGACGCGATCACCATCCCGACGCCTTCACGATCTGGATGGCCGGCGGCGGGATGAAGCCCGGCCTCACCTACGGCGGCACGGACGATCTCGGCTTCAAGACGGTGGAAAACAAAATCCACGTCCGCGATCTGCACGCCACGATCCTGCACCAACTCGGCTTCGATCATCAGCGCTTCAGTTATCCCTTCCAGGGCCTTGATCAGCGGCTCACCGGCGTCGAACAGGCGCATGTGGTGAAGGCGTTGCTGGCGTGATCGCGCGGCGATTCCTCACACGACGGCAGTTTCTTGGCCGCGGCGCTTTTGGCGCGGTCATGCTTTCACGGCGCGCGTCGTTCGGCGCGGCTGCGGATCAGCCCGTGGAAATTCCGAAGATCATTCAGCCGGGCTACCTCGAATCCTACGTGGATCCGGTTTTCGGCGCGAAAGTCACGCGGATCACTGGAGAACCGGGCACAGCCATCGCGAACATTGATGGAACGTGGGATGCGGTCGCGCGGCATCATTACTCGAAGGACGCGGCGTGGAACTGCGACCAGTCGCTTCTCATTTTGGCGCGGCATCACGGCTTTCCGAGCGCGCTGTTCCTGGACGGGCGCACGTATCAGCCGCTCTTCGGTCGCAACAAATCCCCCGGCACGGAAGTGCGGTGGCATCCGAAACAGCCGGACAACATGGTCTGGGTGAAGGGCAACGAGATCGGTCTCTGGGATGTGCGTGCGGACAAGGCGCAGGTCATCGCGACGCTCGTGGGCTACTCGGATTTTCACATCGGCCCGTGGGAAGGGAATCTCTCGCGCGATGGCAGGAAGATTGTTGTGAACGGCATGAAGGGCGGGGAACGCGCCGCCTTCGCCTACGATCTGCATGAGAAACGAAAGTGGCCCGATCTCGCGCTCGACGGCATCGACGTGGATTGGGTTTCGGTTTCCGCTTCCGGAAAGTTCCTCGTCGTGAACGGGAAATTCTCCGGTGACAAAGGCGACCAGACTCAAGTCCATGACCTCGACGGCAACAAGGTCGGCGACCTCTGGCCGGAATACGGACGCCCCAGCCATTGCGACCTCACGCTCGACGAAAACGGCGACGACATCGCGGTGGGCGTCTCGAAATCCAAACCGGACGACGGTCGCGTGATCAAGCGCCGCCTGCGTGATGGCGCGGTGACCGTGCTGACCTCCGGCGGTTACGCGGGACATGCCTCGACGCGCAACGTGGATCGTCCCGGCTGGGCCTACGTGACGTATCAGCATCGTGGTCCGAGCTGGCCGCCGTATTGGGATGAAGTGATCGCGGTGAAACTCGACGGCAGCCAGATCGTCACGCGAATTGCCCATCTGCACACCAAAGTGACCGACTACCTGACGGAGGCGCACGCCGTTCCATCGCCCGACGGAAAACGCGTGCTCTGGGCCAGCAACTGGGAGTCCGCGGCGGGCCGACCCATCGGTGCGTATGTGGCCAACGTGGCGATCGAAGCGCAGAAGCAATAACCGGAGCCCGTAGTCATTCATTGCGGACTGCGCGTGGTGTAGTTCGGCGCGGCAGGATCTGTTGTAAGTGAGTCGGGGAAACGCCATGCACGCGCTTGAACGCGCGCGAGAATTGGAACGCGTCGGCGATGCCGATGCGCTCGGCCGTTTCCTTCACGAGCAATCCATCATCGAGCAGGTGCTCGGCGGCGCGGTTCATCTTGAGACGGAGCAGGAATTGATAGGCGCCTGTTCGTGCAAACCGGCGGAAAAGTCGCGCGACATACATCGGCGTGACATGGCACTCGCCGGCGACCTCCTCGACGGTCTGCAAGCGAAGGAAGTGGGTTTCGATGTGCTGGCGGACGCGTTCGTAGGTCGCGAAGGACCGGGGCATGCCTCGCCCGCCACTCACGGCACGTTGCGTGATCTTCAGGAGAAGCACCCGCATCAAGTGGACGCAGATGGCCTGAGCCACGGTGCTGTCGTCCGTCGCCTCCCGGTTCAACGCTTCAAAGACTTCGACCAACTCGTGTGACGTGGGAACCCGCGGCGCCTTCCAGGTTCCGAGCGGCGTTTCCTTCAGCAGTCGCCCGGCCTCGCTGCCGGTGAAGTCCACGTAGTATTTCCGCATCGGGCGCCGGGGATCATTGCGAATGATGTGCGGCACGCCGGGTCCGTAGGCGAATACCACGCCGGGCGTGAGCGGGTAGCGGCGTCCGTTTAGCGTGAGTGTTCCGGTTCCCTCCGTGACCAGTTCGACGGCGAAGTAGGGAAAGTCATCGCGCCTTACCACGTAGTCCGGCCGCATGCGCTCGACCCCGCCGCAGACGACGGCGAGCGGGCACCGCGGGGAAGGCTTCAGGTTGAGATAATACCGTCTCGCCTCGCTAACCTGGCGGGAAACAAATGCGGGTTCGAGAGCGGCGGGGGCGGGAGCGCGTTTCACACAAAGAGGTTAAGAATCGCCATGCATCGGTCAACTCCCGCCATTCCCGTGCGGCACTCTTTGGCGCAGACTGGTGTCCATCTTCCAAATGCAAACACGACTCCTCGGCAAAACCGGCCTCGAACTTCCCATCCTCAGCTTTGGCGCATCGTCGCTCGGGGCGGAGTTCCGCAGCGTGAAAGTGGACGAGGCGCTGGCAAGCGTTCACGTCGCGCTCGAATGTGGGCTGAACTTCATCGACACGTCGCCATTTTACGGACGCGGGATGAGCGAAGTGCTGCTCGGCATCGCGCTCAAGGGCGTGCCGCGCGACAGCTACACGCTTTGCACGAAGCTAGGCCGCTACGATCTCGCTCACTTCGATTTCAGCGCGAAGAGGGTCGCCGAGAGCGTGGATGTGTCGCTTCACCGGCTCGGCACGGATCACCTCGACATCGTGCTGCTGCACGACGTCGAGTTTGTGCCGATGCAGCAGATCGTGGATGAGACGCTGCCCGCGCTCCGTAAACAGCAGCAGGCCGGGAAGGTCCGTTTCATCGGCATCTCCGGCTATCCGATGAAGGCGTTCAAGTTCGTGCTCGGGCAGACCGATGTGGACTGCGTGCTCAGCTACAACCAATACACGCTGCAGAATACGCGCTTCGCCAGCGAGCTTGTGCCCGACCTCAAGGCGCGCGGCATCGGCGCCATGAATGCCGGTCCTTTCTCCGCGCGACTGCTCACGAATGCGCCACTTCCCGCGTGGCTGAAGGAACCGGAGGAAGTGAAAGCCGCCGCGCGCCGCGCCGCGGAACTGTGCGCAAGCAAGGGCATCGATCTCGCGCAGCTCGCTCTTCAGTTTTCCTGCGCGAATCCGGACATCGCGACCACCGTCGCCGGCTCGGCGAATCCGAACAACATCCGCAAATGGGCTGAGTGGCTTGTCGCGCCGATTGATGAGGAACTGCTGCGCGACGTGCAGGCGATTTTCGCGCCCGTGAAGGACATCGGCCACGTCGAGGGGCTCCCGGAGAACAACTGACCACCCTTTCACATGAAAGCACTCCAGCTCGAAAAGCCGGAAACGTGGCGCCAGATCGACATCCCGGAACCCGCTGCGCCTGGCGCGGGTGAGGCGCTCGTGCGCGTTCTGCGCGTGGGGATCTGCGGCACGGACCTCGGCGGGTATCTCGGGAAGATGCCGTTCTTCAGCTACCCGCGTATCCCCGGGCATGAGCTCGGCGTCGAGGTGGTCGCCGTCGGCGAGGGCGTGACGAATGTGAAGCCGGGCGACCGCTGCGCGGTGGAGTGCTACCTCAACTGCCAGCAGTGCTACTCGTGCCGGCGCGGCTTCACGAACTGCTGCGAGAATCACAAGACGCTCGGCGTGATGTGCGACGGCGGACTCACCGAGCGCATCGTGCTGCCGGCGCGCAAGCTTCACCTCGCCTCGAAGCTCACGCCCGACCAGTGCGCGCTCGTCGAGACGCTCGCCATCGGCTGCCACGCGGTCGATCGCGGCAATCCGCAGCCGGGTGAGAACGTGCTCATCATCGGAGCGGGGCCGATCGGACTTTCGGCGCTCGAATTTGCGCGACTCTCCGGCGCGCGGCCGATCGTGATGGACATCGCCGAGAGTCGGCTGGCCTTTGTGCGCAAGAAGATGGGCGTGCCTGACACGATCGTCGTGCGCGGTGACGAGTCAGACATCAAGGCGGTGGCGGAGATGACGGGCGGGCAGTTCGCCGACGTGGTCATTGACGCGACCGGCAACAACAAGTCGATGGTCCGCGCGATGGAGTTTGCCGCGTTCGCCGCGCGCGTCGTGTTCGTCGGCATCACGCAGCAGAACCTGGAGTTCCCGCACGCGCCGTTTCTCCATCGCCGCGAGCTCACGATCATGGCGAGCCGCAACGCGCTCTCGCGAGACTTCGCCCGGATTATCAAGCTGATCGAGGACGGCAGGATAGACACGCAGCCGTGGATCACGCACCACGCGAATTTTGAAGACGTGCCGGCGGTTTTTCCGAGCTGGCTCAAACCCGAGTCGGGCGTCATCAAGGCCGTCGTGAACGTGAGTTGAGTCGCGCCAGCGCGACTTCCGTGCAGTTTGCAGCAATCAAAACCCCGAAATAGAACCCTCCATGATCCTGAAATCATTCCTCGCCATCGTCCTCAGCCTTGTCGCCCTGCTCCCAGCCCGTGCGGCGAGCCCGCTCGTGTATGAAGGCGACGCTGGTCCCGGCAAGGGCAAGCACATCGTTTTCCTCGCGGGCGACCACGAGTATCGCTCGGAGGAAACTTTGCCCGCGCTCGCGCGGATGCTCGCGAAGCATCAGGGTTTCAAATGCACGGTGCTTTTCAACGTGGACGCGGCGACGGGCGAGATCGTGCCCGGCAACTCGAACATGCCCGGCATGGAAGCGCTCGCTTCCGCGGACCTCGCGGTCGTGTTCCTCCGCTTCCAGTCGTTCCCGGCGGAGCAGATGAAGCACTTCATCGCGTATCTCGACCGAGGCGGGCCGGTGGTCGGGCTGCGCACGGCGACGCATGCGTTCAAGATTCCCGGCGATAGCCCGTTCGCGAAATATTCGTGGGATTACAAAGGCGACGACTATCTCACTGGCTTCGGCCATCAGGTGCTCGGTCAGTCCTGGGTCGGCCACTACGGGAGGAATCATCAGCAAAGCACGCGCATCACGATCATCGACGAAAAGAAGGGCCATCCGATCCTGCGCGGCGTGAAGGACGTGTGGGTGCAATGCGGCGGCTACGTCGGGAAGCCGGTCAACGGCGAGATCCTCACGATGGCGCAGCCGCTCAACGGCATGACACCCGATTCGCCCGCCGATGCGACCAAGCCGCCGCAGCCGTCGGAATGGACGCGCACTTACAAGTCGGCCAGCGGCAAGACCGCGCGCGTTTTCACGTCGCTCTACGGCGCGTCGGAGGATTTTCTCAACGAGGGCTATCGGCGGATGCTCGTGAACGCGTGCTTGTGGGCGGCGGGAATGGAAGGCGACATCAAGCCCGATCTGCAGGTCGCGCTCGTGGGTCCATACAATCCTTCCACCTATCGAAACGGCGGTTATCGGCGCGGGGTGAAGCCGCTCGATCTCGCGGGATGGACGTCGCCGATCATGGCGGCGGACAAACCCAATACGCCGGAACCCAAGCCGGCCGGCGGAGCAAAACCGAAGGGCGCGGCGAAGGCGAAGGACGTTGCCGCGGAGCGCGCGGAGAAGGCGAATCCGAAAGGGAAATCCCGGCCGGACAACAGCGGTGGTGTTGCGCCGCACGCGCCGAATGCCGAGCCGCCTGCTGCGACGACCGCACGTGCGCAAGTGGTCGCGCCGCCCGCAGCCGGCGAGCGCATCGTCTTCATCGGGAACGGGCTCGCGGAGCGCGACGTGTATTTCAGCCGGATGGAGACGGAACTGCATCTGCGCTACCCGGAGCAGAAGCTGTGGGTGCGCAACATGGGCCGGCCGGGCGACACGCCGGGCTTCCGTCCGCACCCGTCGCGCGCGTCGCAGTGGGCGTTTCCGGGCGCGGAGAAGTTTCATCCCGGGCTCGCGCAGCACAACGGTAAGGGATTCTTCCCGACGCCGGATCAGTGGCTGACGTTTTTGAAGGCGGACACGGTCGTAGCGTTTTTCGGGTTGAACGAATCGTTCGATGGACCCGATCGCGCGGCGAACTACGAGGCGGAGCTTGAGGCCTTCGTGAAGCACACGCTGAGCAAGGCCTACAACGGAAAGGCCGCGCCGCGGCTCGTGCTCGTCTCGCCGATCGCGTTTGAGAATCTCTCCGCAAAACGCGACCTGCCGAATGGCGAAAAGGAGAACGCAAACCTCGCGCTCTACTCCGCCGCGATGGAGCGCGTCGCGAAGAAGCACGGGCTCACGTTCATCGACTTCTTCACGCAGACGAAGGCCGCTTACGCGAAGGCGAAGGAGCCTTTTACGATCAACGGCTTTGCGCCGACGGAGGCTGCGTATCAGGAACTCGGCGCGATGCTCTCGACGGGGATGTTCGGCCATCAGTCGCGGCAGTCGAAGGCTGATCCTGCCAAGGTTCACGCGGCGGTGCTGCAGAAGGATTGGTTTTGGAACAACGACTACAACCTCGTCAACGGCGTCCACACCCACGGTCAGCGTTACAATCCTTACGGGCCGCAGAATTACCCCGACGAGGTGAAGAAAACGCGCGAGATGGCGGCGCTGCGCGACGCGCTGATCAACGATGTCGCGACCGGGAAGAAGACCGATCTCACGGTCGATGATTCGAAGACGCATCCGCTGCCGCCGGTGCCGACGAATTTCGCGGTCAAGGACGACAAGGGGAAGATGGGCAGCACGGACTACAAGACCGCCGCCGAAGCGCTCAAGACCTTCACCATGGCGCCGGGATACAAGGTCGAGCTGTTCGCCGCGGAGTCGGATTTCCCCGATCTCAAGAATCCGGTGCAGATGTCCTTCGACAACAAAGGCCGGCTCTGGGTCGCGGTGATGCCGACATATCCGCACTACCGCCCCGGCGACGCGATGCCGAATGACAAACTGATCATCCTCGAGGACACGAACGGCGACGGACGCGCGGACAAGCAGACTGTCTTCGCCGACAAGCTGCATCTGCCCATCGGCTTCGAGATCGCGCCGGAAGGTGTCTATGTCTCGCAGGAGCCGAACCTCTGCCTGCTCATCGACGACAACAAAGACGACCGCGCGGATCGCATGGAGATCCTGATGCACGGCTTCGACACGCACGACACGCATCACGCGATTTCGGCCTATTGCGCGGATGCGAGCGGCGCGTTCTATCTCAGCGAAGGCCGCTTCCTGCATTCGCAAGTCGAGACGCCCTACGGTCCGCGGCGCGTGAATGACGGCGGCGTGTGGCGATTCGATCCGAAGAATTTCCGCCTCGAGCGTTACAGCCAGGCCGACTACTCGAATCCGTGGGGTATCTCGTTCAACTACTGGGAGCAGTGCCACATCTCGGATGCGTCGCCCGGCGAGAATTGGTGGGGCCTGCCGGTCTCGGCGAAGATGCCTTACGGGATCGAGATTCCGAAGGTCGAGCAGTTCGTGCCGAAGCGTTCGCGGCCCACGAGCGGCGCGGAGTTCGTGTCGTCGCGCCACTTCCCCGACGCGCAGCAGGGCGACTTCATGATCTGCAACTCGATCGGTTTCCTCGGCATCAGCTTCGGCAAGCCGAAGGACGATGGCGCCGGCTACATCGGCACCGCGAATGGCGATCTGATCTCATCGTCGGATGGAAACTTCCGCCCGGTCGATCTCGAGTTCGCACCGGATGGCTCGCTCTATCTCATCGACTGGCACAACCCGCTCATCGGCCACATGCAGCACAACGCTCGGGACCCGAACCGCGACCACGATCACGGCCGCATCTACCGCATTACCTATCCCGCGCGCCCGCTCGTGAAGCCCGCGAAGGTCGCCGGCGCGAGCATACCCGGGCTGCTGGAGAACCTGAAACTGCCCGAGTATCGCACGCGCTCCCGCACACGGCGCGAGTTGCGCGGACGGCCCGCGAGTGAAGTCATCCCCGCGGTGAAAGCGTGGGCCGCGAAGCTCGACAAGGCCGACCCGAACTACGAGCACCACCTCTGCGAGGCGCTCTGGGCCACATGGGCGCAGAACCAGCCGGACTCCGGCCTGCTCCAGCAATGTCTCACCTCGCAGAAGCACGAGACGCGCGCCGCCGCTGCGAGCGTGCTCCGCTTCGCGCACGACAAAATCCCGAACGCCACCGCGCTGCTCACGCAAGCCGCGCGCGACGCGCATGGCCGCGTCCGCCTCGAGGCCATCGTCGCCGCATCGTGGCTCGACAACGCCGACGGCGCGCGCATCGCTCTCGAGGCGCTCAAGCTGCCGCTCGATCGCTGGATGGGACCGGTCACCGACTTCATCCTCAAGCACACGCTCAAGGACGACATCGCGGCGCTACAGAAGGCCGGCAGGCTCGACCTCACCGCGAATCCCAACGCCGCTGGTTATCTTGCGGGCACGTTCAAGATCGAAGCAGCCGCGAAGTCCGCCGAGGAAATGAGCTACGGCCCCACGCGCAAGCTCAGGGGCCCGCAGAAGAAAATCTACGACTTGGGCAAGTCCGTCTTCACCCGCGACGCTCACTGCGCGACTTGCCACCAGCCGAACGGTCAGGGCATCCCGAACATCTATCCTATGCTCGGCAAGAGCGAGTGGATCGACAACGACGAGCGGCTCATCAAGATCGCGCTCAAGGGCCTGTGGGGACCGATCGAGGTCAACGGCGTGAAGTTCGACCCAACCAAGGGCGTGCCGCCGATGATGGGATTTGCCGGCCTGCTCAACGACGACGAACTCGCCGCCGTGCTCAGCTACGTGCGCCAGTCCTTCGGCAACGACGGCGAGTTCATCACGCCCGCCGCCGTGAAGAAAGTGCGCGAAGCCACCAAGGACCGCGTGAACTTCTACATGGTCGAGGAGATCCTGAAGGAGCATCCGCACAAGAAATAGCGGCTCGCACACGGCGCTTGATCGCGGCCGATTTCGCAGGATCACTCCAGCGATGCGCTATCTCGCCCTCCTTCTCGCCCTCTGCGTGCTCGGGCACGGACGCGCCGTCGCGGCATTCTCCGCTGGTGAACTCGTCCGCCTGACGCGCGGCGAGATGCTGCAGTTCAAGGGTGACGATCTCGTCGGCGCGGCGAAAGGCCAGGAGTTGAATGTGCTCAAGCACGACGTGATTAAGCGCGTCGTCTTTCTCGCCTATTACAAGTCGGACGCGTTGATCGCGGTGACGCTGCCCGACGATGCGGTCGAGGCGAGTCCCCGCACCGGCTGGCTCGATCTGCTCGATGGCGCCGAGGCGTTTCGCGGCCAGCGCTACGACGAGGCGAAGCGCCTGCTCGGGCGCGCGACCCAGGATGCGGAGTGGCAGCAGCTCGCGTCCACGCTTCTGGCGCGAATCACCGTCGCGGTCGCCGCGGCCCGCACGCCGTCCACGCTCCCGAATGCCATCCAGGGATTGCGCGAATCCGCCGCGCAGCTCGAGAAACTCGGCCACGCCACGCTCGCGCTCGCGATCGACGAAGGCGCCGACCGGCTCGGCGCGACGCCGGCCACGATGATCGATCGTGGATCCGTTGCGCAGCGCGCTTCCCTGGCGACGCGCGCCGTTGCGCGCTGCCGGCAGGCCGTGGCGTCGCATCGGATGTTCGAGGCGCAGGGTTTGATCGAGACGGGATTGAAGGCCGAGCCCGCACGGCCGGAGTTGAAGGCCTTTCTCGCGAACGTCGGGCGCGATGTCGCCGAGGCGGACGAGCGCTTCAAGTCGGCGAACTCGATGCGTCGCTTCGAGAAGGGGACCATCCATGCACTCACCGCGATCGAGATGGGGTTGAAGGCGTGCGCCGATCATCCAAAGCTGGTCGCGCTGAAAAAGGAAATGCAGGGAGCCTTCGAGGAGCGCACGTCGCCACCGCTCTCCACGGCGATGCTCGCGCTCGCGAAAGGTGCGCCGCGCGCGGCGATCGAGGAGGGGAGACAGCTCTACACCACGCGTTGCACCGAGTGCCACGATCTCGAACTACTCGATTCGCGTTCTCTCAGCGCATGGGAGCGCGCGGTCGGCGGCATGGCCGCTCGCGCGAAGCTCACTGGTGCGCAAAGGGCGCGGATCCTCGAATACATCGCCGTCGCGCAGGCCAGCCTCGACGCGCAGTAGCGTCGTCCGAATCAAAACTTGGCCGTTGCTGGCGCGGAATTGATCCGCCGGGGCACGTCACTTCCCGCGCTTCTTCTTCATCGCCTCGATCTGCTCAGGCGTGAGCTGACCGGCGCCGGGGCTTACGCGGGTCGGCGGCATTTGCGGCTGCGGCTGCGGGCGCGGTTGGATTTGCGGCTTCGGCTGCGACTGCGGGCGCGGCTGGTATTGCGGCTTCGGCTGCGGTTGCGGCTTCGGCTGAATCTGCGGGCGCGGCTGGTATTGCTGCTTCGGTTGCGCCTGCGGCGGACGCTGCATCTGTGGCTTCGGCTGCACTTGCGGAGGACGCTGGTATTCCGGTTTCGGCTGCACTTGCGGCGGACGCTGCTGGCTTTGCGCCTTCGCTGCGCGCTGTTGCGATTCAATGGCAGCCTGGCGTTGACGGTCGGCTTGTTCGGCCATGCGGCGCTGGCCGGATTCGGCGTCCAGCCGCTGGCGCGCGATGGCATCTCTATCCGGGCTCTTCCGGTCTGTCTTCACGGGCGCGACTGGCTGAATGCGTGCCGGTGCTTCCGGCGTCACGGGCGTCACGTTTTGGCGAAAGGGTTTCTTGAGCGGCGTGCCCGTGGTCGTCGGCCGGGCTGGCATCGGAGCGATCTCGGGCCGCGCTGGCTTGCCGGCTTTGGTGACGGTCTTCTCGGGTCTGTCCGCGGGTGGGAGCGTCACGGACTTCGCGGGTTTGTCAGGTTGATCGACAGCGACCTTGCCCGGCCGCTCGGCGGGCAATACCGAGGGCTTGACGGGCCTGCCTTTGTCCGACGTTCCGCCGGGAGTCGCGCCGGGTTGCGTCTCCGGCGGCAACACCGCGACCGGCTTCTCCTTGCCTGCCTTGCCCGGACGTGGCGCCACTTTCACGGGCGACTGCGCCTTCGCGTCGGCTTTCTCGGGCAAGGGCTTGAGATCGGTCACCTGCACGGCCCTGGCCGGCGCGGTTTCGGGCGTGAGCCCCTTGGTGTCGGTCTTCACTTTCTCGCGCATCTTCCTGAGTTCGACGGGGTCCTTTACGCCCGCCCAGCCCTTGTCGAACTGCGGCTTGCCGATGACTTTCGCGGCCGGCGGCCGGATCGCTTTGGCGCCGCCCTTGTTGATGACTGTCGGCGCGAAGACCTGGAGCGTATTGCCCGCCACCGCGTTGCGCTGCGGACGCACGACGCGCTGGTTGTTGATGATCGTGACGTTGTTGTTAATGATCGTCGTGTTCTGCACAAGCTTGAGCGCGGGCACCTGGCGGTGCGAATAGCGATTGATGTAGCCGTAGTCCGGTCCCCCGCAGAAGACGTGACGCCCGTAACTGTTGTAGCTGATGTTGGTGATGTTCACCGAGCCACCAAAGAGCGAGATCACGCGAGCCCGCGGCACGCACACCGGGCGGATCAAGACGGCGCCGAAATCGACGATCGGGCAGAAGTTGTAATAGCTCGGGCCGATGTCGTAGCGCTCGTCCGACCAGACGCTGATGCCCACGCTCGCACGCCAGCGCGCCTCGGGCGGCAGCGGCGCCCAGCCGATGTGATCGTCGGTTTTGCGCCACGACACCCAGGCCGGGCCCCAGTCGGTGTCCGGCACCCAGCACCAGCCCACGTCATTCACCCGCACCCAGCGCCCGTAGTGGTAAACGATGTCCCCAAAATCCTCGTAGCTGATCCACGTCCAGCCCGCGTCGGTGTAGGACCAGTAGCCGTCGGTGTAAGGCGACCAGTCCTCCTCCACGTCGCGCGGCCGCCAGCAGTTGCCGTATTCGCCCACCTCGAGCCAATCGCCGTAGGGGGAGAGATTGTCGTAGAAGTAGTCGAAGGAGACTTCCACCTCGGCCCGCGCGCTCAGCGGAGCGAGAGTGGAGAAGGCGAGAGCCAGCAGCAGCAGTTTGGTTTTCATGGGATGCGGTCGATGAGACTTGGGGCGGGCGGAAAAGATTCAGGAATCTTTTGTGAGCGGCGGATGCCGCGATTCCGAACGTCCGCCCGATGCACTCCGCGTTCAACCTTTTGCTCGCGGGAGCCGGCACGGGCGACTCGGCGACATCACTTTGAAGTGGAATCGGTCGAGGCGTCGCCGGCTGCCTTGGATAGCAGACCGTTGGACGCCAGCATGAGCGGCAGGAACGCAACCGGGAGCAACACCGGCCATGGGAACTTTGTGCTCGCGAATCCGAAATGGAAAATGAGCGGCAGGATGAGACTACCGAGCCAGCAAATGGTGTTCGCCTTGATGAGTTTGGACTTCGCGGATTTGGTCATGGTGTTTTGTTTCTGTCTGATGTGGCGGCAACACACGCTAGTCGCCCGGCTCTGCATTAAGCGAACGATCTGGAGGGAAACGAAAGAGGAAAGAGGTTCGCATAAAACGATCCGACGGATTCTCGTCGGGCTTTCCGATGGCGAGTTCCGCCTCGCTCGAGGTCTCGGCGGGACGTATCCGAAGCACTTCGACAACGATCGCAAGCATCTCGACGTGCTGGTGAAGGCCGGGCTGATCGTGGCGGAGTCGCCGGCGGGGAAGACGATGGATTTCGGCTACTGCGTGGTGCGCTGCTGAGCTTTCGCGGCGTTGGTCTTGCCTCGCGGGGCAAGGGCCACTACCTCCTGCGCGCTCATGACGTTGACGCCCGAGAAACCGATCGCTGGACTGCTCGCTCCGCTCTTTGCGCTCCGGCGCGAGGGCGATCTCGGCATCGGCGATACGGCGGCGCTGCGCGAGTTCATCGACTGGGCCGCCGAGCACGCGTTCAAGCTCGTGCAACTCCTGCCGATCAATGAAACCGGCAACGATCATTCGCCTTACAACGCGATCAGTTCCGTCGCGATCGACCCAACCACGATCACGCTCACACCCGCGGCGCTGCCGGATCTCAGCGAGGCCGACGTGCGCGAGGTGATGCATGGCATCGACCCCCGCGTGCTGCACGAGACCTCCGTCGCCTACAACGTCGTCAAGCCGCTCAAGCTGCGCCTGCTCGCGCGCGCTTTTGCGAATTTCTCCGCCACGAGCCTGCACGCGAACGACGAGCGCGCGCGCGCCTTCCGCCGCTTCTGCCGCGAGGAGTCCGCGTGGCTCGATGACTTTGCGCTCTTTCGCGTGCTCATCGATGAAAACGCCGGCTCGGAGCAGTGGGACACGTGGCCCGGGAATCAGCGCGATGCGGTGACCGCGTGGCAGTGGCTCGCCACGCTGCCGGGCGAGGAGCAGGAGCGCTTCGCGCGGGCGCTGCACGAGGTGCAGTATCGGCAGTGGATCGCGTGGACTCAGTGGCGCGAAGTGAAGGCGCATGCCGAGTCGCGCGGCGTCGTGCTCATGGGCGACATTCCATTCGGCGTCTCGCTCTACTCCGCCGACGCGTGGGCGAATCCGGGGATGTTCGACCTCGAATGGTTCGGCGGCTGCCCGCCGGAAAAGATCCTCGAGGTGGATGCCTTCACGAAAAAGTGGGGCCAGAACTGGGGCATCCCGCTCTACCGCTGGGACGCGCATCGCGCCGACGGCTACGCGTGGTGGCGCCAGCGCGTGCGCAAGGTGCGCGACATCTTCCACCTCTTCCGCATCGATCACATCCTCGGCGTGTTTCGCATCTACAGCTTTCCGTGGCGCCCGGTGCGCAACGAGGAATTCCTCCCGCTCACCGAGGAGGAAGCCGGCGAGCTGACTGGCGGGAAGCTCCCGCACTTCACTCCGCACGAAGACGACACCGACGAGCACAAGGCCGCCAACTGTGCGCAAGGCGAGGAGCTGCTGCGCGTGCTCATCGACGAGTGCGGCGAGAACCGGCTCATCGGCGAAGACCTCGGCGTCGTGCCCGACTACGTGCGCCCGTGCCTCGCGCGGCTCGGCATCGCCGGCTTCAAGATCCCGCAGTGGGAATGCGAACCCGACGGCCGGCTCATCGATGGCGCGAAATACGAGCGGCTCTCGCTCGCGACCTACGCCACGCACGATCACGAGCCGCTCCGCGCGATGTGGGAGAAGTGGATGCTCACGATCCACGCCGCGGAATCCGGCGGCCCGGAGACGTGGCCCGCGCGCGACCAGGCGTGGCGCGAAGTCCGAGCGCTCGCCGCGTGGTGCGATCTGAAAGTGTTCGAGCACACGCCGTGGGGCGACGCGATCCACGAACGGCTGCTCTACGGGCTAATGCGGTGCAAGAGCTGGCTGGTGGTGTTGATGATCACCGACCTCTTCGCGACCACGCAGCGCTTCAACGTGCCCGGCGCCGTGAGCGGCTTGAACTGGAGCACCCGACTGCACGGCACGGCGACCGACTGGCGCCGCGACCTGATCATCCGCGAACAAACCGCGCGCATCGCCACGCTGGTGCGCGCGTGCGGGCGCGGGTAGGCGGCGACTCGCGAAGCCGGAGCGGGCTTGCGGCGCGGCGCGGTGTCGCTACGATGCGCGCCCTTTTCCACCGCACCTATGTCCAAATCACCCATCCGCGTCGCAGTCACCGGAGCCGCCGGCCAGATCGGCTACTCCCTTCTTTTTCGCATCGCCTCCGGCGCGATGTTCGGGCCGGACCAGCCCGTCATCCTGCACCTCATCGAGATCGAGCCCGCGCTCCCGGCGCTCGGCGGCGTCGTCATGGAACTCGACGACTGCGCCTTCCCGCTGCTCAAGGGCATCGTGGCGACCAGCTCGCTCGATGAAGGTTTCCGCGGCGTGAACTGGGCGCTGCTCGTCGGCTCGGTGCCGCGCAAGCAGGGCATGGAGCGCAAGGATCTGCTCGGCATCAACGGAAAGATTTTCACCGGCCAGGGCGAAGCGATCGCGCGCAATGCGGCGGGCGACGTGCGCGTGCTCGTGGTCGGCAACCCGTGCAATACCAATTGCCTCATCGCGATGAACCACGCGAAGGCCGTGCCGGCGGAGCGCTGGTTTGCGATGACGCGGCTCGACGAGAACCGCGCCAAGACGCAGCTCGCGCGCAAGGCCGGCGTGGACGTGACCGAGGTGACCAATCTCGCCGTGTGGGGCAACCACTCGCCGACGATGTTCCCGGATTTCCACAACGCGCGCATCCACGGCGACGCGGTGACGGAGATCATCCACGATCACGCGTGGCTCGAGGGGGAATTCCTCGCCACGGTGCAGCAGCGCGGGTCGGCGATCATCAAGGCGCGCGGTGCGTCCTCGGCGGCGAGCGCGGCGAATGCGGTGGTCGATACCGTGCGCTCGCTCACCACGCCCACGCCCGAGGGCGACTGGCACAGCGTGTCGGTCTGCTCGCGCGGCGAATACGAAACGCCGGCCGGCATCATCTGCTCCTACCCGATCCGCACCACGCACGACGGCGGTTGGGAGATCGCGAAGTGGGTGCCGATCACTCCTTTCAGTCGCGGCAAGATCGACGCGTCGGTCGCGGAACTGGTCGAGGAAAGGTCGATGGTCGCCGAGTTGCTCAGCTAGCGCAGGATCGAAAACGCCCAGCAATCCCGCGGCGTCGCGCCCATCTGCGGGTGCAGCGACCAACGGCGCAGGATGCCTTCGCGCGCGAAGCCCGACTTCTCGAGCACGCGCATCGACGCGTAGTTTTCCTCATCCACCCACGCCCACACGCGCAGCACACCGGGATTCGAGAAGATCTGCGCGGTGACGGCGCGCACCGCTTCGGTCATGAAGCCCTGGTCCCACCATTCGCGGCCGAGCGTGTAGCCGAGCGACCAGCACCACCCCCGGCGCGCATCGGGTGAAGCGGAGATCATCCCCATCACGCGCGGACTGTCGCCGGGCGGCGTGATCGACCACGAGAACTCGGTCCCTTGCTCCCAATGCGCGAGCCGCGTGAGCATCGCCTCGAACGCGTCTTCGACCTTGCGATGAGTTGTGAAAGCGAGGAAGCGCGTCGCTTCGGGGTCGCTGGCGTAGTTGCGGAAAACTTCGTGCGCGTCCTCGATCAGCGGCTTGCGCAGCCGCAGGCGCGGCGTGCGGATTATCTCGGGTAGATTCATCGCGGCTTCCAGTCCAGCTCCACCACGGCGTCCTCGGTGCCGTCGCTGTGAAACTCCGCGACGAGTTGATTCGCGCCCGCCTCGAGCATCACGCCCTTGTCCATCGACTGCGCGATGCTGTCGCCCGCGCCCTCGAGGAGCAATCGGCCATTGATCGTGACCTTGAAGACGCCGCGCACCTTCGCGGTGAAGACCACCTCGCCGCGCCGCGCGGTCACGATGTGCCCTTCCCACTTCGCCGACACCGCGTTGCCCTTCGGCAGCGACAGCGCGATGCGCTGCACCTCGCGCACCTCCTCGCGCCCGCCGGTGCTCAGGCTCAGTTTGAACGCAACCTCGCCGGCGCACAGCATCGGCGACGCAAGCAGGAGGATCAGCATTGGCAAACGCATTGGGGCGCGTCCATGGGTGGGTTTCACGCCGTGCGCAAGCCATGAACTTCGACCGCCTCGCCCCGCACTACCGCTGGATGGAGCGCGCGTTTGCTGGCCGCGCGCTGCACCGCTGCCGCGTCGCGTTCCTAGACCGCGTCGCTCCACGCCGCGTGCTGCTGCCCGGCGAAGGTCACGGGCGCTTTCTGTTCGACTTGCTGCGCCATCATCCACACGCGCAAGTCACCGTCGTGGACGCGAGCGCCGCGATGCTTCGCGAGGCGCGCGGCGCGGTCGGCCGATGCGAGCAGGTCGAGTTCATCCATGCGGATCTTCTCGAATGGAATCCGCCTCGCGATCACTTCGACCTGATTGCCACGAGCTTCCTCCTCGACTGCTTCACCCCGGCGCAACTCGACCCGCTCATCGCGACGCTGGCCAAGTCAGCGACATGCGACGCGACCTGGCTCGTCGCAGATTTCCGCGAGCCCGTGCGGTGGCACGCAAAGCTGCTCGTCTGGGCGCTCTATCGATTCTTCCGCTGGACCACGCACATCGACGCCACGCAGATCGCGCCGCCTGACGCATTTCTGGAACGCCACGGCTTCATGCTGCGCGAGCGCCGCGTGTTCGACTGGGGATTGCTGCACAGCGATTGGTGGATCGCAGGGCCCATCGCCGTTCGCGCGACAACCTCACCGCCATCGTGAAGACGTTCCACTTTGCGTCGCCCATCCCGCGAAAAGCGACGGCGGCAATCAACACCACGCCGGAGGCGTGACGGAAATTAGCCGGGGGTCGAGCGAGCCAGCGAGCGACCACCCCCGGAACCCCGCCCCACAAAATCCATGCGCCCCGGCAGGGGCGCGGGAACTAGAACGCGAGTCCCAAGCCTGCGTCCGGCGTCAGGTCAACCTTCAGTGCATGGATATGTGTGAACTTCCATGCGTCCTCGATCGTCACGACGGAAAACCCGAGTCGCTTCAATCCATCCGCAAACCCGTTCCGATCTGTGAACCGCGAGGTGGCCTCATAGATGTGCAGATGCCCGTCGAGTTTTAGCAGCCGCCACGCTTCGCGCAGATAGTCGGTGAAATTCGCACCCATGAGCGACAGCGAGAAGACAGCCACGTCGAGCGCTTCCTCATCCATCGGCACATGCGCCATGTCGCACGCGATCACGTCTTCGTTGGCGGCGACGTAGTCGAAGCTGTGGACGGTGTGCCGATCCGCGAGCGCAGTCGCGAGCCTCGCTTCGCCGCAGCCGAAATCGCCAATCACGTATCCGCTGCGCTTTTCCGCCCAGCGGATCACCTCCTCGAATGGCACCACCGCCCACGTGTTCCGCGCCTCGCGGTAGAGCGTATGGTAGTGCGCCCATTCATTGGGATTGAGCTGCAACCGTTCGGCGGTCTTCGCACTGTTCGTCTGATTCCAACGATTGTTCATCGCCGACAAATCGCCGTAGCTCCGGGTGCGCCGCTCGGCTTCCGCGGCGTCCGGTGAAAGTGCGATGGCAATCGGCATGCGGCTCACCACTTCAACCTCGCCGGTCGTCAGCCGCCCGAGCCAGCCCATCACATCCACATACGCCTGCGCGGGCGAACGCAGGTGCCCTTCGGGCACCACGCCATCCACCGCGGCATCAGCGATGGACTTCTTGAACTTCAACCGCCGCATCTTCGATTCGCACCACGACCAGCGCTCGCCATTCACCGACGCAAACGTGAGCGGCAGCACTACCGTCACTTTCGCCGCGCGCTGGCCCTGCCGGTAGATGCGTCCCTTGAGCTGCTCAAACTCCGCGTTCGTCCACGGCAGCACGTTCACGATGAGCCGCTCGCAGACATCCTGGAGTCCGTCCACGCCCGTGCCGATCGCGCTGGAGCCGATGAGCACGTCCACGTCGCCGCGCAGGAAGCCGTCGAGCCCGCTCTTGTCGTCGCCGGTGAAAAAGCCCACGCGCCAGCCGTCGGCGGTGAGCGCATCGCGCAGCGGCCCTTCGATGCCTTGCAGGTAATGGGTGTAAAGCAGCGTCTTCCGTCGCACTTCGCGCCGGATGATTGGCAGCCGCACGCGCGTGAGAATCTGCTCCAGTGCCAGCGGCGAACCGGCGCGGCCGAGCGCCCGGATTTCCTCGATCGCGTCG
Organism: Chthoniobacteraceae bacterium; assembly: GCA_040081625.1. Classification (GTDB taxonomy): domain Bacteria; phylum Verrucomicrobiota; class Verrucomicrobiia; order Chthoniobacterales; family Chthoniobacteraceae; genus VFJQ01. The sequence goes on along the minus strand of JBEBGD010000035.1, from coordinate 13,491 downwards.
CCGCAATCAATCGGCACCTCACACTGCTCCAGTTCGGCGTCGTATTTCGGCACCCAGCGCGTGCCGAGCGACACGAGCCGCTGATGCAGCTTCATGCAGTTCGCCACCGTCGGGCGCGTCTCGATGTCGGGATGCTCCAGGCCGCTGATCATCTCCACGAGGCTCCGGCCTTCCTGCAGGTTGTTGATAACCGGGGTCGCCGACATTCCGAGCACGCAAAGCTGCGGCTGCTTCGCCCCGGCGAGCGCGATGAGCGCGGAGACGAGCCGCTTGCGCCGCGAGAGATTCTCCGCCGTCCGCTGCTTGGTGAAATGGACCTCGTCCACGACGATGAAGTCCGCCGTCTCCGCCTCGGCAAAGTCCCGCACCTTCGCCTCCGAGTCGTCCTGCTGGAACATCTCGTAGTTCAACACGAGGTAGCGGTGCCCCGGCGTCGAGCCGAAGCCCGTCGCGTCGCCCGCGAGCGCGGCCCAATCCGGCGCGAATGTCTTTGTGCCGACGACGCTGTGGGGAAAGCTCGCGAGAATCGCCGCGCGCCAACCTTCGACGACACTGTTCGGGCAGCACACCACCGTCAGCCGCGCATCCACCGCGCGACTCGCGAGCACGGCGGAGAGCGTTTTGCCCGCGCCGGTGCCCGACCAGTTGCCGACGCGCCGCCGATGCAACACGCGCGCCGCCGTGAGCCGCTGCATCAGGTTCGGCAAAGCGGTCACGCCATCCACGGCGAACGCATAGCCTGCCGGAATCGGCAGCCCCGCCGCGCGCTCGTGCTCCGCGAGAAAATCCGTGCGCACCCGATCGGCGTAAGCATCGCCCGTAAACCCGCGCGCTTGCGCCAGTGCCGCCGCTTCATCGCGAAACGCGTGCCTCCAAATCTTCGCCAGCGCCGACGCGACAAGAAACTCCACCACCTCCTGATCCGCCGACACCACCACCGCCGATTGCAGCGACCGCAGCACATCCACCGTCTCCACCGCCGGCAACGCCGCCTCCTCTGCCTCCGCCTCGCCCGCGAAGCCCAACTCACCCTGCTGCTCCTCACCAGATGCCGTCGCGCCCGTCAGGTTTTCAAGCGTCGCCGATTGGTCCGCGAGGAACCTGTCCACCAACGACTTCTCGCCGCGGCAAAACTTCTCGATCTCTCCGAATGGAAATCTCCCCGTCGCCAGCGCATCGAGGAACGCTTGAGAGTCGCGCTGTCCGCCGAGCAAGCCGTTCTGCTGAAAAAGCACATACAGCTCGGCGGGCGTAAATGTGTGAAGGTGATGCTTCAGCCCATCGACGAAGGCGCGAACGGCGGGAAGAGTCCACCCGACCCGGCATTTTGGGCATCCACCGCCGAGACGGACGCGATTCTTGATCTGCGCCTTCCACACATGAGTCGGGTCATTTTCACACTGCCACCACACTTTGCGCGCGGAACCCGCGAGAACAGTTTCCGCAGTGAGGTCGCCGTTCTTGGTCGAATGGAATTGCAACGCGAGGCTCGGGGAGACAGCAGCCAACGATTTCTCGTGCGTGAGTGCAAACGCGCAGAAGGGACAACCAGTCCCGCGCTTCGTTCTGGGCTGAATCCTAGCTTCCCATTCGTGTGACGGATCCATCGAACAACGCCACCAAATCTTCCGAGAACTGCCCGGCGTGACCTTCTCGGGCGTGAGCGCACCGTTCTTCTCTGGGTGCCATTGAGCCGCAATCTTCGGGAACAGCGCCGCGAGGGAATTTGTCGAATCAGCTGATTGATTCGCACAGAATGGACAGCCGTTGCCACGCAACGCGCGGTTGGAAACCGTGCTCGGCCATTCGTGCGTCGAATCCCGCAAGCATTGCCACCATACCTTCATCGTCGAACCCGCAGTCAGGCTGCCGGGCAGCGCTGTGTTCTTCGTCGGGTGCCATTCCTTTACCAATGCTGGATGCGAAGTCGTGAGGGGCAGGCGTGGCTCCGCTATGTTGCGCTGTCTTGCGCAAACCGGACACCCAAGCTCCGGGAACTGTGCTCGAGAGCGAATCTTCGAGCGCCACTCGTGGTCTTGGTTTTTCGGACAAAGCCACCACACACGCTCGTTGCTGCTCGCGGCGAAATCTGTCGGCTTCGCGTCGCCGATTCTCGTGGGGTGCCACTGACCAGCCACCTGCGGAAATCGCCCACCAAACGAGTTTTCTGTTGTGAGCCGCCGCCCAGAACAGAACGGGCAACCCGACCGATCACGAGTCCGACGAACTCCAGTCGTTCGCCACTCATGCTCTGGATTTGTTGAGCACCGCCACCAAATCATTTTGTTCGATCCGGGCGAGATCGCGTCCGGACGGAGCGTTCCGTTCTTGGATGGATGCCATTCGGCGGCGATGAGCGGAAAAAGCGCAGCAAGCGTTTCGCCAGACATCGTCCTCCGCCCCGAGCAATATGGACAACCGTGGCCGTAGCGAGTTCGGTGTCCGACCTTCGCCTCCCATTCGTGTCGCGGGTCTTTCGGACAGCGCCACCACGCTTTCTTGTGATTGTTCGCCCGCACATCCCCCGGCGTGAGCCCCTCGTTGCGCGTCGGATGCCACTGCGCAGCGAGTTCCGGGTGCGTTTTCGAGAGAGGATCGGCGACCGGCATGGAGGAAGTGAATAATCCCGCCCACGCGTTCGCGCAAAGCAGCGATTCCCCGCTTCCCGCGCCCCTGCCGGGGCGCATCGATTCTGCGGGGCGGGTTCCGGGGGTGGCGCTGCGCTTTACCCCCGGCTAATGTCCAGCACGCCGCTGGCGTGCTCCGGTTGGTGCGGCTGCACCTGCAACGACCAACTACTGCCATGATAGACGAATCAGACCATCACTCCTGCTGTGCCAGTGGCGCAGCGACCGAACCCGGGAAGAAGGCTGGTTGCTGCACGCCTGAGCCTCGGCCCGAACCGGAGAAACACGATTGCTGCGGCGGGCACGAGCATCACGGCGACGTGAAGCCGTCGTCGGCGGCGAAATACTTCTGCCCGATGTGCCCCGGCGTTGAGTCCGATGTGCCCGGCGATTGTCCGAAGTGCGGCATGGCCCTGGAGCGCAACCCCGCGTGGCAGCCAGACACGCGCACGATCTACACGTGCCCGATGCACCCGGAGGTGCAGCAGGATCATCCGGGCGATTGCCCGAAGTGCGGCATGGCGATCGAGGCCAAGTCCGTCGCGGCCGACGCCGGCGAGGAGAATGCCGAGCTGGGCGAGATGACGCGGCGGCTGTGGATCGCTGCTGCGCTTGCACTGCCGGTCTTTGTGCTCGCGATGCTGCACATCGAAAACGCGCCGTCGCGATGGGTTCAGTTCGCGCTCTCGACGCCGGTGGTGCTGTGGGCCGGCGCGCCGTTCTTCCGCCGCGGCTGGCGCTCGTTGCTCTCGCGGCACTTCAACATGTGGACGCTCATCTCCATCGGCGTCGGCGCCGCGTGGGTCTTCAGCGCGATCGCGATGCTCGCGCCGCAGTTGTTCCCGCAGCAGCATCACGACGCGGTGCCGATCTACTTCGAGGCGGCGGCGGTCATCATCGTGCTCGTGCTCGTCGGGCAGGTGCTCGAACTTCGCGCCCGAGCGCGCACCGGCAGCGCGATCAAGGCGCTGCTCGATCTCGCGCCACCCATCGCGCGTCGCGTGCGCGATAGCGGCGACGAGGAGATCCCGCTCTCCGAGGTGAGCGTCGGCGACGTGCTGCGCGTGCGGCCCGGCGACAAGGTGCCCGTCGATGGCGAGATCACCGAGGGCCGTTCGTCGCTCGATGAATCGATGATCACCGGCGAGTCGATGCCCGTCGCGAAAGCGCCCGGCGATGCCGTGACCGGCGGCACGGTGAACGGCACCGGCGGCTTCGTCATGCGGGCGAGCCGCGTCGGAAGTGACACTTTGCTCGCGCGCATCGTGCATCTCGTCGGCGAAGCGCAGCGCAGCCGCGCACCGATCCAAGGCCTCGCCGATCGCGTCGCCGGGCTTTTCGTTCCGGCCGTCCTTTTAGTCGCCGTGCTGACCTTCGCGCTGTGGCTCACGCTCGGCCCTGAGCCGCGTCTCGCACACGCGATCGTGAATGCAGTCGCCGTGCTCATTATCGCGTGTCCGTGCGCGCTCGGTCTTGCGACGCCGATGTCCATCATGGTCGGCGTCGGTCGCGGCGCGCAGGCGGGCGTGCTTATCAAAAGCGCCGAGGCGCTCGAGCGGCTCGCGAAGGTGACGACCGTCGTCGTGGACAAGACCGGCACGCTCACCGAGGGCCGTCCGCGGCTCACGGAGATCATTCCCACGGACGACGAACTGCTGCGCCTCGTCGCGAGCGTGGAGCGGGGGAGTGAGCATCCGCTCGCCGCTGCGATCGTCGAGGCGGCGCAGGAGCGCGGGTTGAAGCTCGATGCTGTCGAGTCCTTCGAGTCGGTCACCGGGCGCGGCGTCGTCGGACGCGTCGCCGGACGTGAAGTCGTGATCGGCAACGCCGCCTTCCTCGACGAGCGCGGCATCGCCGGCGCGTTCGCGGATCAAGCGGCGACGCTCCAGGAACGCGGACAGACCGCGATGCTCGTCGCGCTCGACGGCAAGGCCGCGGGCGTCGTCGCTGTCGCCGATCCGATCAAGGCCAGCACGCGCGAGGCGATCCGCGAGCTACACGCGCTCGGCTTGAAAATCCTCGTCCTCACCGGCGACAACGCCCGCACCGCGAACGCCGTCGCGCGCGAACTCGGCCTTGATTCCGTCGAAGCCGACGCGACTCCCGCGACGAAGCTGGATCGAGTGAGGTCGCTGCGCGCTGGAGGTGAGCACGTGGCGATGGCGGGCGACGGCGTGAACGACGCGCCCGCGCTCGCCGAGGCGGATGTCGGCATCGCGATGGGCACCGGCACCGACGTGGCGATGCAGACCGCCGGCATCACGCTCGTGAAAGGCGACCTGCGCGGCATCGCGCGCGCGATTCACCTCAGCCGCGCGACGCTGCGAAACATCCGGCAGAACCTCGCCTTCGCCTTCCTCTACAACGCGCTCGGCATCCCGGTCGCCGCCGGCCTGCTCTATCCCGTCTTCGGCCTGCTGCTGAGCCCAATGCTCGCCGGAGTCGCGATGAGCCTCAGCTCCGTCTCCGTCGTCGCCAACGCGCTCCGGCTGCGTCGCGCGGCGATCTGACAGTCGCGCCCGCCTTGACTCGCGCGCCCTCCGCCCCACTCTGCGCGCACCAGTGAGCACCAGCTTTCTCGATCCCGCCGCGTTGATGGCGATCCGCAATTTGGAATTGCGCGCGCGCACCGTCGTCGAGGGATTCTGGCACGGGCTGCATCGCTCGCCGTATCACGGCTTCAGCGTGGAGTTCACCGAGTATCGCTCCTACTCGCCCGGCGACGATCCGCGCTACCTCGACTGGAAACTCGCCGCGCGCGCCGACCGCTACTTCATCAAGAAGTTCGAGGACGAGACGAACCTGCGCTGCCATCTGCTCGTCGATGCGAGCCGCTCGATGATGTTCGGCTCGCGCGGCTACACGAAGGCCGACTACGCGCGCACGCTCGCCGCGACGCTTGCGTGGTTTCTTCACCATCAAGGTGACGCGACCGGCCTGCTCACCTTCGACGGCGCGGTGCGCGAATACCTACCCGCGCGGCATCGGCCCGGACACCTGCGCCAGCTCATGCTCGCGCTCGAGAAGCCGATGGAAGGCCGCGCGACCGATCTCGCGGCGCCGCTGCGACGGATGGTGGAGCTGGTGCGCAAGCGCGGCCTCGTCGTGCTGATCACCGACCTGCTCGCGCCGATCGCCGAGCTCGAAGCTCCACTGAGCCTGCTCACCGCGAGCGGCCACGAAGTTGTCATCTTCCAGGTGCTCGATCCCGCGGAGCTGGAGTTCGATTTCAGCGCTGCCGCGCGGTTCGAGGATCTCGAAACCGGGCGCGACATTTTCCTCGAGCCCGCCACCGCGCGCGCGGACTACCAGCGCCGGCTCGGCGAGCATCTCGACGCCGTGAAGGCGACCTGCCAGCGGCTCGGCATCACGCACGTCCAACTCTCGACCGCGCAACCGCTGGAGCTGGCGCTCTTCGATTTCATGAACGCGCGCGCGCATCGCGGGAAGTTGGTGCGACGGAGGGCGGCGGCGTGAGTTTGGTGTTTGGTGTTTGGCGTTTGGCGTTTGGCGTTGAGCCGCCCGCAGGGCCGTTTGCCTCGGATCGCCCGTGTCCCAAGTCCGAGGCGCCTGCGGCGGGCCAAACTTCAAACTCCAAACTTCAAACGCCAAACGCCAAACGAGCCGTCGCAACGCCATGACCTTCCTCGCTCCGCTCTTCCTCCTCGGCGCGCTCGCGATCATCGGGCCGATTCTCTTTCACCTCATCCGCCGCACGACGCGCGAGGTCACGCCGTTCAGCACGCTGATGTTTTTGCAGCCGTCGCCGCCGCGCATCACCAAGCGCAGCCGGCTGGAGAATCTGTGGCTGCTGCTGCTGCGCTGCCTCGCGCTCGCGCTGCTTGCGCTGGCATTTGGGCGGCCGTTTTTGCGCGAGACGATCAACTCTCATCTCCCAGCCGCGGGTGAAGGGCGGCGGATCGTGCTGCTGCTCGATACGAGCGCGAGTCTTCGTCGCGAGAAGCTCTGGGACGATCTTCGCGCGAAGGCGGAGGAGCGGCTGCGTGCAACGACGCCGGTGGACGAAGTCGCCATCGTCAGCTTCGACGGTGCGCCGCGCGACGTGCTGAGTTTCGAGGAGTGGCGAAAGGCGCGGCCCGATGAGCGCGTGGCGCTTGCGCGTCAGCGGATCGGCGCGCTCGCACCGGGATGGAGCGCGACTCGTCTCGACGCCGCGCTCATTCACTCCGCCGAGCTGCTCGATCAGCCCGACCAGCGCACGCACTCGGAGATCGTGGTGCTCAGTGACCTGCAAGAAGGTGCGCGTCTCGATGCGCTGCAAGGCTTCGCGTGGCCGAAGAACGTGACGGTGACGCTCGATCCCGTCGCCGCGAAGCTGCACGAGAACGCCGGCGTCGCCTGGCTGCCGGAGAGCGAGGAAGGCGGCGCGGGCGACAAGACGACCGTTCGTTTGCGCGTGACGAATGCCGCCGAGGCAAAGCGCGAGCAGTTCAAGTTGCGCTGGCAGGGCGGCGCGGAGTTCGATGCCTACGTTCCGGCGGGAAAGGCACGCATCGTCCGCGCACCGGAAGCTCCGGCGGGCGCCGATCGCATCGTGCTCACGGGCGACGAGGCGGACTTCGACAACACTGCCTTCCTGCTCCCGCCGCAGACTGCGCAAGTGCCAGTGCTTTTCATCGGTGCGGACGCAGATGAAGACGTTCAAGGGGCGCTCTACTATCTGCGCCGCGCCTTCCCGCGCACTGCGCGGCAGCAGGTGGAGATCGTCGTGCATCGCGCGGACGAAGCGGTGCCGGCGTTTCAGCTCCAGCGCGCGCAGTTGATCGTCGTGGGTGCGAAGCCCGGCGCCGCGGCGCTCGCGAGCGCGGCGCAGTTTGTGAGTGGGGGGAAGTTTGCGCTCTTGCCGATGGCCGACGCCGCATCGGCGCAGGCTGCGGCGAAGCTGCTCGGCACCGCCCTGCCTGCGACCGAGGCGCCGACGCGCGACTACGCGATGCTCGCGCAGATCGACTTTACGCATCCGCTTTTTGCGCCGTTCGCCGATCCGCGGTTCAGCGACTTCACGAAGATTCATTTCTGGCATCACCGCCGCCTCGATCTCTCCGCGTTGAAGGACGCGCGCGTGCTGGCGAAGTTCGACAGCGGTGATCCCGCGCTCGTGCAGGTTCCGCTCGGCAGCGGCAGCGTCGTCTTGCTCGCGACGACGTGGCGCCCGGCGGACAGCCAGCTTGCGCTTTCGTCGAAGTTCCTCCCGCTGCTCCACGCGCTGCTCGATCAATCGAGCCGGCTGCCTGTCGTGCGCGCGCAGTATTTCGTCGGCGATGAAGTCGCGTTGCCGCCGGGCGGCGTGACGGTGCGCAAGCCCGACAGCGCGGAGGTGAGCGCGGAGACGAAGTTCGCGCAGACCGACCTGCCCGGCGTCTATGCCGTCACGCCAGGCACGATGCGCTTCGTGGTGAATCTCGCGCCGGAGGAAAGCCGCACGTCGCCGCTCGGCGCGGAACGCTTGAGCGCGCTCGGTATCCCGCTTTCGCGCGAGGCCGCATCGCCGGAGAAGACCGCGCAACGCGAGGCGCGGGCGGCTGCGGTGGAACTCGAGAGCCGGCAGAAGCTCTGGCGGTGGGCCTTGCTGGCCTGTTTTGTCATCCTGTTCCTGGAGACGTGGATGTCCGGGCGGTTGTCGCGCCGCTCCACGCAGCCGGAAGCGTCCACCGTCGCGAGCTGAGAGCCGTGGATTTTTCGCGCGGGACGGATTGAATATGCGCGCGGACCGCCGGTCCAAGCACCACACTCCATGCAAATGAAATACCGCCGCCTGTTCATCGCCGTCACTTCACTCGCGTTGCTCAGCGCGTGCGATCAAGCATCGACCGAAGCCCGGCGTCTCGCCGAGGAACGCGCCGCGCTCGAACGCGAGAAGGCGCAACTCGCCACCGAGCGCGCCGCCGCGGACCGCGCCGCGACCGAGCAGGAGCGCGCGAAGCTCGAAGGAGAACGCGCGGCCTTGGAAGCCGAGAAGGCGCGACTCGCCGGTGACATGGCGGCGCAAGCGAAGGCGCAGAACGACGCGCGGCTCGCTGCCGAGCGCGAGCAGCGACTGGCTGCCGAGCGCCGCGCCGCGGAAGCCAGCGCGCAACGCACCGCCGCGGAGATGCGCGAACGCGAGGCCCGCGAGGCTGCGAAAGGCGCGGCTGCGCAGGCGCGCGCGGAGCAGTCGGTGGATTTCTTTTACGATGCGCTCGATCCGTATGGTGACTGGGTGCAGGTCGAAGGCCGCGGTTATTGCTGGCGTCCGCGCGTCGTGTCGAGCTGGCGGCCCTACACGGATGGCGGCTGGGTTTCCACCGAGTATGGCTGGACGTGGCGCTCGAATGAGCCGTTTGGCTGGGCGGTCTATCACTACGGTCGCTGGACGCGCTCGCCGCGGCTCGGCTGGATCTGGGTGCCGGGCACGGAATGGGGCCCGGCCTGGGTCTCGTGGCGCCGGAACGATGATTACATCGGCTGGGCGCCGCTGCCGCCGGATGCGTATTCGGCGAGTGGGTTCACCGCGAGTGTCGATGCGTATTTCGACATCGGCCCGGGGCTCTACGCGTTCCTGCGCGTCGCGGACTTCGGCGAGCCGACCTATGTGGGCCGCGTGGTGCAGCCGGAGCAGAACGTGACGATCATCAACCGGACGACGAACGTGACGAACGTGACTTACCAGACGGTGCAAAACCGCGTGACCGTCGTGAATCGAGGGCCGGACATCACGGTGATCAATCAGCACAGCCGCCGGCCCGTGGAGCGGCTCACGGTCGAGCGCGTAAGTGCAGGCGCGCCTTCGCCGGCGAAACTGGTCGGCAACACGCTGCGCATGGTCGCGCCGGTCTTGAATGCGAAGCCTGCGGTCGCGAAGCCGAAGGTGGTGAAGGAGACGGTGAAAGCGATCGAACTCGATCGCGGGTGGGCCGAGGCGAAAGGCGATGCTGCGAAGATTCGCGAGGGTGCGGCGAGTGAGGCCCGCCGCGCGGAGGAAGCGCAACGCAGGAGCCCGGCCAAGGTCGCGCCCGCTCCGAGCGCGCCCAGCAAGCCGCCAGTCCCGGTGCGGCCAGTCACTTCACCTGCGAAACCGCAGCCCGTCGCCGCGCCCGACTCGAAGCCCGACACGAAGCGCGATGCAAAACCTGCAGCCACGCCAGCGAAGCGCGAACTTTCCAACTCCCCCGTCATGACGCCGGCGAGCAAGGGCAAGGCGCAAAAACTTGAGCGCCCTGCCGGGCCCGTTCCCGCGGAAGCGCCAGCGCGGCCGGCGCTCCCGGAGCCACCAGCACCGCCGCAGCCGGACACGCCGCAATCGCCCGAACCGGCGAAGGCTCAGCGCCCGGAGACGCCCGCGGAGCCCCGCGAACCGACGAGCGCGGCCAAGGCTCCCAAGCGCGGCAAGTCGCAGTCGGCCGAAGAGGAAGGCCGGAAGCCTGCGCGTTCGGCTGATGAACCCGACGCGAAGCCGGCCGACAAAGACAAGAAGAAGGGCGGCGCGGCTTCGCCCGCGGAGCCCGGCGCGGAGGCTCCCGACAAGAAGACGAAGAAGGACAAGGAGAAGGACGACGCGCGGCGGGTTCGCGAGTGACGGTGGGCGAAGTCGAGCGCCGAATGCGGCGACCGGCCCGCCGAAAAGTCCTGCTACCTTTGCCCGCGGAAAGCGTTCACTGTCCACGCACGCCGCGATGATCACCCCGATGCTCAAACTCGCCCTCGAACCGATCACCTCGCGGCATCGTCTCGTGCGGATGCTCGCGTGGTCGGCGGTGCTGCTGGCGGCGCTTGCGCTGGGGACTTGGATCTGGAAGACGACGGGGCATCGCGCACCGGTGCCGATGATCGCCGTGCTCGCGTATCTGCTCGGCGTGCGCCTGCCGCGGATCATCGCGAACCGCTGGTCGCCAGACTTCACCGCCATCGCGCGGCAGATCGAGCAGCACCACCCGGAGCTGCACGCCGCGCTGCTCACCGCCATCGAGCAGCGGCCCGATCCCGCCACGGGGCGGCTGCACTTTCTCCAGCAGCGCGTGATCGCCGATGTGCTCTGCCTCGCGCGGGCGCATCCGTGGATGGATGCGGCGCCGAAGTGGCGGGTCGCCGGCGGATTCGCGCTCGTCGCGCTCTCGGTCGCCGCGTTGTTCTTCGCGTCGAAGCCGGCGCCGAAAGCCGCGAAGAAGCGCGCGGTCGCGGCGGCGCAGGCGCCGATGGCGACGGGCGTGGAGGTGACGCCGGGCGATACCGAGGTCGAGCGCGGCACCGGGCTGGTCGTGCTCGCGAAGTTCGGCGGCAGCGTGCCGAGCGAAGCGACGCTCGTGGTGCAGCCGCTCAATCAGCCCGCGCAGCGCATCCCGCTCGTGCGGAATCTCGACGACCCGGTCTTCGGCGGCGCGCTGGCGGAAGTGGACGCGGAGCTGACCTACCGGGTGGAATACGCCGGCGAGGCGACGCGCGATTTCAGCGTGAAGGTCTTCGAGCACCCGCGGCTCGATCGCGCGGATGCGACGCTGCACTTCCCCGCCTACACCGGGCTGCCCGACAAGACGGTGCCGGACACGCGCCGCGTCAGCGCGGTCGAGGGCACGACGCTCGACGTGGCTTTCCACCTGAACAAGCCGGTGAAGTCCGCGCAGCTCGTGACCAAGGCCGAGCAAGTCGTGCCGCTCGCCGTCGATCCCGCGCAGCCGCTCGCGACGCTCACCGGCTTCGCCATCACCGCGAGCCAGAGCTACGAGCTGCGGCTCGTCGATGCGGACGGGCGCGCGAACAAGGTGCCCGCGCAATTCATCATCGACGCGCTGCCGAACCGGAAACCCGAGCTGAAGCTGCTCACCCCGCGCGGCGATGTGCGCGTGTCGCCGCTCGAGGAGATCGCGTTTCGCACGGAGGTGTGGGACGACTTCGGCCTCGCGCGCTACGGGCTGAGCTACACGGTCGCCGGTCGCGAACCGCAGGACGTGGAGCTGGGCAAGGCGACGAAGGCCGACGAGCGCGTGACCGCCGAGCATCTGCTCAAGCTCGAGGCGCTCGGCATGAAGCCGGACGAGCTGATCTCGTGGTTCGCGTGGACCGAGGACACCGGCCCCGACGGCAAGCCGCGACGCACCGCGACCGACATGTTCTTCGCCGAGGTGCGCCCGTTCGAGGAGATCTACCGGCCCGGCGACGGCGGCGAAGGCAAGCAGCCGCCAAAGGGCGCGGGTGGCGAGGCGATCAAGCTCGCGGAGATTCAGAAGCAGATCATCACCGCGACGTGGAACCTCAAGCGCGCGGAGGACGCGAACACTTCCGCGCAGAAGCCGGCGGCGAAGTATCTCGCGGACGAGCCGGTCGTGCGCGATTCGCAGGCCGAGGCGCTCAAGCAGGCGCAGGAGCTCGGCGAGAAGGCGGAGGAGCCGAAGGCGCAGGAGATCTTCGAGAACGTGACGCGCGAGATGCAGGCCGCACTCGATCAGCTCGTCGCCGCGGAGAAGACGACGGAGCCGCTGCCCGCCGCGCTCGCCGCGGAGCAGGCCGCTTACAATGCGCTGCTCAAGCTGGCGGCGCATGAGTTCCGCATCACGCGCAACCAGCGTAGCAAGGGCGAGCAGTCGGGCCGGCAGCAGCAGATGCAGGCACAGCTCGATGAGCTGGAGATGAAGGACGAGAAGAAGCGCTACGAGCAGCAGAGCGAAGCCGAGGAGCAGCAGAACGAGCAGCAGCGCGAACAGCTCGCCATCCTCAACCGGCTCAAGGAACTCGCGCAGCGCCAGCAGGACATCAATGAGCGGCTCAAGGAACTCCAGACCGCGCTGCAGGCCGCGAAGACCGAGAAGGAGAAGGAGGACATCCGCCGCGAGCTCAAGCGCCTGAAGGAGGAGGAGCAGCAGCTTCTCGCCGACATCGACGAGACGAAGCAGAAGATGGAGCAGTCGCCGCAGCAGGCGCAGCTCGCCGAGGAGCGCAAGCAGCTCGAGCAGACGCGCAACGAAGCGCAGCAGGCCGCGGAGGCGATGGAGCGCAACGAGGCGTCGCAGGCGCTCGCCAGCGGCAAGCGCGCGGAGCGGCAGCTCGACAAGCTGCGCGACGACTTTCGCAAGAAAACCAGCGGCCAGTTCAACGAGGAGATGCGTGAGATGCGACGCGAGGCGCGCGAGCTCGCGCAGAACCAGAAGGAGATCGGCGACCAGCTCGGCGCCGAGCCCGACAAGCCGCAGCGCCGCACGCTCGACGGCAGCGGCGAGCGCGAGCAGCTCGCGAAGAAGTTCGACGAGCAGCAGGAGAAGCTCGGCGGCATCACCGAGGACATGAAGCGCGTGAGCGAGCAGGCCGAGGCCGCGGAGCCGCTGCTCGCCAAGGAGCTCTACGATACGCTCCGCAAGACCGCGCAGACCGACACCGCGAAGACGCTCGAGATGACGAAGATGCTCAACCAGCGCGGCTATGGAGAGCAGGCGCGGAAGTTCGAGGAGAAGGCCCGCGGCGAGATCGAGGAGATTAAGACCGGCGTCGAGCGCGCGGCGGAGAGCGTGCTCGGAAATGAAGCCGAAGCCTTGCGCCAGGCGCGTGCCGAGCTCGACGCGCTGACCAAGCAGCTCAACCGCGAGATCGCGCAGAACCGCCCGGACCTCGCCGACCCGTCCGCAGCGCCGGGCGAGCCGAAGGACGGCCAGCAGCCCGAAGGTCAACAACCCGGCGAAGGCAAGCAGCCCGGCGAAGGCAAGCAGCCCGGCGAAGGCAAGCAACCCGGCGAGGGCAAACAACCCGGCGAAGGCAAGCAGCCCGGCGAAGGCAAGCAGCCCGGCGAAGGCAAGCAACCCGGCGAAGGCAAGCAACCCGGCGAAGGCAAGCAACCCGGCGAAGGCAAGCAGCCCGGCGAAGGCAAGCAACCCGGCGAAGG
>JBEBGD010000127.1:0-14420 GCA_040081625.1 Chthoniobacteraceae bacterium | reverse complement strand
GGTTCGGGCTGATGGTCAGCAGGTCGCAGCCGGCGAGCTCGAGGATCTCGCCCTTGTTGCGGAAGCTCGCGCCCATGACCTCGGTCTTGTGGGCGAACTTTTTGTAGTAGTTGTAGATCTGCGTCACCGAGACGACGCCGGGGTCTTCGGCGGGCGCGTAGTCCTTCTTCGTCGCGGCCTTGAACCAGTCGAGGATGCGGCCGACGAACGGGCTGATCAGCGTGATGCCGCCCTCTGCGCACGCGACCGCCTGCGCGAGCGAGAAGAGCAGCGTGAGGTTGCAATGGATGCCTTCCTTTTCCAGCGCGGCTCCGGCCTGGATGCCCTCCCATGTGCTCGCGATCTTGATGAGCACGCGGTCGCGCGAGATGCCGTTCTTTTCGTAGAGCGCGATGAGCTGACGGCCCTTGTCGATCGAGCCTTGCACGTCGAACGACAGCCGCGCGTCGGTCTCGGTCGAGACGCGCTTGGGCACGATCTTGAGGATTTCGAGGCCGAAGTTGACGAGCACGTGATCGATCACGTCATCGACTTGCTTCGCGCCGGTGAGGCCGGAGCTTTTGCGATCGGCGACGGCCTTGTCCACGAGGCCCGCGTATTCGGGCTTGGTCGCGGCGGCGAGGATGAGCGACGGATTGGTCGTCGCGTCGCGCGGCTTGAACTGGCGCATCGACTCGAAGTCGCCCGTGTCGGCGACGACGACGGTCATTTGCTTGAGTTGTTCGAGTTGGGAAAGTGCGGTGCTCATGGTCGTCAGTGGTTTGATTTGGAGCGGCAGCGTAGGAGTCGCGGGGCGCGCGGGCTAGGACTTTTTCCTAAGCCATTTAAGCCTCCGTGCCGGTGCATCTGTGGACCTTGGGCCGATTGCCGGCGGGCGGGCTGAATCCTAATTTCCGGTCGCACAAAATGAACACCGACACCAACACCGCCGTCCTGGAGCGGCTTTCCAACTCCCGGATCTACAGGGACTACGAGCGGGCCTTTTGCGAAGCCACCGGCCTGCCGCTGCGGCTGAGCCCCGTCGAAGACCTCGGCCTCACGCCGCCCCGGCGCAGACGCGGCAGTCCGATTTGCGCCCTGCTCGCGAAGCAGAGCAAGGCGTGCGCGGCCTGCCTTCGCACGCGGGACGAACTCGCCGGCAAGGCGCATGAGCTGCCCGCGACCGTCACGTGTTTCGCGGGGCTGTGCGAATCGGCGATCCCGGTGCGCATCGGCGAGAATCTCATCGGCTATCTGCGCACGGGCGAAGTGCTCACGCACCCGCCGACGCAACGTCACTTCACGAAGATCGCGCGGCAGTTGCTCGACATGGGGCTGAAGGTGGACACGACGGAACTGCGCGCGGCATATTCTCGGACGCGCGTGCTTGCGCCGAAGCAATACGAGTCGGTCGTGCAATTGCTCCGCGTCTTCGCGCAGCACCTCGCGATCGTGGCGCACCAGATCGTCTTCCGCTCCGCTCACGCCGAGCCGCCGGGCATGACGCGCGCGCGGGAGTTCATCGACGCCAACCACGCGGAAGATCTCTCGCTCGCGACGGTCGCGAAGGTCGTCCACATGAGCACGTTCTACTTCTGCAAGCAGTTCAAGAAGGCGACAGGCGTCAGTTTCACCAACTACCTCGGACGCGTGCGCATCGAGCGTGCAAAGCAGATGCTCCTCGATCCACACGCGCGCATCAGCGAGGTCGCCTTCGCATGCGGCTTCCAGTCGCTCACGCATTTCAACCGCGTCTTCCGCAAGCTGGCCGGCGAATCGCCGAGCGCCTACCGGACGATGCTGCCGCTGGCGCAAGCCGCGTGACATCGTGATGGAGCGGGGTTTCAATCGGCCTCAATGCCGATCGCACCCGACGCCGCCACCGAGACGATGCGCGAGCTCACCGACATCAAGGCCGCCCTCGATGCGCACTCGATCGTGGCGATCACCGATGCCGCGGGACGGATCACTTATGCCAACGACAAGTTCTGCGAGATTTCCAAATATCCGCGCGGGGAGTTGCTCGGGCAGGATCACCGGCTCATCAATTCCGGGCATCATCCCAAGTCGTTTTTCACCGGCCTTTGGAAGACGATCGGCAGCGGCGCCGTGTGGAAAGGCGAGATCAAAAACCGCGCGAAGGACGGCAGCATCTATTGGGTGGACACGACGATCTTTCCCTTCGTCGGCTCGGACGGAAAGCCGCGGCAATATGTGGCGATCCGCACCGACATCTCGCGGCGCAAGGCCGACGAGGAGCGGCTCGAATCCCTCGCCGGGGAACTCGCCATGAAGAACGAGCAAATGGAGCGCATCGAGGGCGAAGTGCTGCGGATCAGCGAAGAGGAGCGGCGGCGCTTCGGGCGCGAGCTGCACGACAGCCTCGGCCAGCAGCTCACCGCGATCGAGCTGATGAGCCACACGCTCGCGCGGGAGTTGAAAGCGAAGGCGCCCGAGCTGGCCGAATCCGCCAGCCAGATCGCGAGCTTTACCCGGCAGACCATCGCGCAGACCCGTCAGCTCGCGCACGGTCTTGCCCCGGTGGCGCTCGACGAGGACGGGCTCGTGGCCGCGCTGAACGACCTCGCACGAGTCACCGCCGGCACAGGCGTCGCGTGCGAGTTTCGATGCGTGTCGCCGGTGCATGTGGCCGACAGCACGGCTGCGAACCATCTCTACCGCATCGCGCAGGAGGCCGTGAACAACGCACTCAAGCACGCGAAGGCGACGCGCATCACCTTGCAACTCACCCGCAGCGCCGAGCGCGTCGAGCTCACGATCGAGGACGACGGCCAGGGCTTTCCGTCGAAGGACTTGCGCGGACGGGGCATGGGATTGGACGTCATCCGGCACCGCGCCCGCTTGATCGGCGGCCGGATCGAAGTCGAATCGCGTCGCGGTCGTGGAGTGCGGATTCACTGCTCGCTGCCGGCACAGTCATGAAATCGACGAGCAAAAAAGCCGGCAGCGCGCCGCCGCCGAAGCGCATCTTCCTCGTCGATGACCACCCGATGATGCGCGACGGCATGAGCCGGCTCATCGACAGCGAGCCCGGTCTCGCGTGCTGCGGCGGCGTGGCGAGCGCGGAGGAAGCCGTCGATGCGATCGCGCGATGCGCGCCCGATCTGGTCATCACCGACATCACGTTGCCGGAGCGCAGCGGACTGGACTTGATCAAGGACATCAAAGCGATGCACCCGGACCTGCCGGTGTTCGTTTATTCGATGCACGACGAGATGTTCTATGCCGAGCGTGCGCTGCGTGTCGGTGCGCGCGGCTTTCTGATGAAGGAAGCCGGCAGCGAAGCGATGCTCGCCGCGATCCGCCGCGTGCTCGCCGGCGAGATCAGCGTCAGCCCGCGCATCGCCGCGAAAATCCTCGACGCCTATTCCGGGCAACAGCCGCGCGGTTCGAGTTCGCCGGTCGAAAAGCTCACCGATCGCGAGTTCGAGGTTTATCAACTCATCGGTGAAGGCCGATCGACCAAGGAGATCGCCGGGCGGCTTCACCTCAGCCACAAAACCGTGGCTGCGCATCGCGGGAACATCAAAGAGAAGCTCGGCCTCGCGAGCGCGCCGGAACTCGTGCATCACGCGATCCGATGGGCCGCCGGGCGCGCGCCGTCGGTTTAGCCGACCAGTTCGCGGATCGGCTGGCCGCTGTCGGTCACGGTGCGCGGGCGGCCGAGAGGATCGTGAAACTCCGCCGACGGTGCGATGCCGAGCAGGTGAAAGATCGTCGCGGCGAGATCGGGCGGACGGATCGGCCGCTCGGCGGGCATGGCTCCGAGACGATCGCTCGCGCCGATGATCTGCCCGCCGCCGATGCCCGCGCCGGCGAGCACGACGGAAAAGCACGAACCCCAATGATCGCGTCCGCCGGCTGCGTTGATCTTTGGCGAGCGACCGAACTCGCCCATCACCACGACGAGCGTTTCGTCGAGCAGCCCGCGCGAACGCAAGTCGGCGATGAGCGTGGCGAAGGTGCGGTCGAACTGCGGGCAGAGCACGTCGCGCACGCGGGCCGCGTTGTTTTGATGCGTGTCCCAGAGCGGGCTGCCGGCGGTTTCGTCTCCGGATTCGCGCGGCCAGTTCACCTGCACGAGCCGCGTGCCGGCCTCGATGAGCCGCCGCGCGAGCAGCACGCTCTGGCCGAACTTGTGCCGCCCGTAGTTGTCGCGCAGCGCGGGCGATTCGCGCTCCAGCTCGAACGCCGCGCGGCTCGCGTCGGAGTGCAAAAGATCGAACGCCTTCTGGTGCATGTGCCCGAGTTCGCTCACGGCGCCGCTTTCCGCGCTGGCGCGAAAATGCGCGTCGAACTGCCGGAGCAAGTCGAAGCGCTCGCCGAGTCGCGCGGTCGTCACGCCATCGGCGAGGCTCATGCCTTCGATCTGCATCGGCTGCGCGGTCGGGTCGCACTTCACGATCATCGGATGCCACGGCGCGCCCATGAAGCCGCCGTTCTGCCCCGGCCACACGATGCTGCCGTTGTTGTGGTTCGTCTCCGGCAGCACGACCGACGAAAGCGGCGAGCGCGCGCTCGGCTTCAGCGCGCCGACGGCGGCGGCGATGCTCGGCCAGTCCTGCGCGCCGGCGGGCACGTTCTCCGCCTTGGTCTGCGGCTCGTAGCCGGTGAGCATGAATGCGCCGCTCGTCGAGTGCGCGTTGATGTCGGTCGTCATCGAGCGGATCACCGCGAGGCGATCCGCGACTCGCGCTGTGTGCGGCAGCGTCTCGCAGAAGTGCAGCCCCGGCACGCGAGTCGCGATCGAGCCGAAGGTGCCACGCACTTCGACCGGCGCGTCCGGCTTCGGATCGAACGTCTCGTGCTGCGGCGGCCCGCCGCTGAGGAAGAGCAGGATGCACGACTTCGCGCGACCGAAGCTCGCGCCCGGCTCCGCTGCGCGCAGCAATCGCGGGAGAGAAAGCCCGAGCGCGCCGAGTCCGCCCACGCGCAGCCATTCGCGGCGGGGCAGGGATGAGCGGGCGGGAGGCATGAGCGCGTAATCCAGCGGGCGGGCGGAGATTAGCCGCGCAGTTCGCGCAGCGCGTCGTCGGTGGCTTCGAGCGTGCGGTCGATGTCGGCCTCGCTGTGCGCGAAGCTGATGCTGCCCTGCTTCACGAAGACCGGAAAATGGTAGATGCCGCGCTCGATCAACGCCCGGCGGTAGCGCGTGTCGAAAGCGGCGTCGTGATTTGCGAGGATGCTCTCCCAGTCGTGCGGCTCGGTCTTCGCAAAATAGACGCAGCTCGCGCTGCCCACGCGCGAGATGATCGCGGGCACGCCGTGCTTCGCGAAAAGTTCGCGCTGCCCCGCTTCGAGCCGCTGCGCGAGCCGCTCGAGGTGTCCATACACGTCCAGCGCCGGGTCCATCAGCTTTCGCAGGCACGCGATCGCCGCAGCGACAGGGACCGGATGGCAATTGTAAGTCCCCGCGATGAGCACGCGCCGCCTCGGATCGGGATCGGTGGCGAGATCGAGCAGCGACGCCTTTCCCGCGAGCGCGGCGATCGGGAAGCCGTTCGCGACCGCCTTCCCGTAAGTCGAAAGGTCCGCGGTCACGCCCGCGATGGTTTGGTAGCCGCCGAGGCTCGCGCGGAAGCCGGTCTTCACCTCGTCGAAGATGAGCACGAAACCGTAGTGATCCGCGAGCGCTCGCAGGCTGGCGAGGTAGTCCGGCTGCGGCTTGATGACGCCGATGTTTTGCAGCACCGGCTCGGTGATGAGCGCGGCGATCTCGTGCCGCTGGGCGACTCGTTCGATGGCGACGAGGTCGTTGAACGGCACGGCGTGCGTGAGCGCGAGTTCCTCCGGCGGGATGCCCGCGGTGATCGGCACGCGCGGATACTCGCCATCGCGCACTTCGCCGAGTTCGGCGCGCGGCGTCATCAGGTTCATCGCTACCGCGTTGTGGTGGCCGTTGTAGCCGCCCTGCATCTTGATGATATGCGAGCGTCCCGTCGCCGCGCGCGCGACGCGGATCGCCTGCTGCGTCGCTTCGCTGCCCGTGTTGAAGAACTGCACCTTCTCCGCGTGTGGCACGGCCTGGAGGAAGAGCCGCGCGAGTTCGCCCTCCTCCCGAGTCGGCCCGCTGCCGTAGTTCGAGAGGCCGTCGTGCATCGCCTTCGTCACCGCGGCGATCTGGTCTTCGTCGCCGTGCCCGAGCAGATACGGCGCGAAGCCCGCGTGGTAGTCGATGTATTCGTGTCCGTCGATGTCCCAAAGCCGCGAGCCTTTCGCTCGCGCGAATGCGATCACCGGATCGGCTTTGCGGTTGAGCGACGCGAGCCCGCCGGGGATGAGGCGCGAGTTTTCGTCGAGGAGTTGTTCGGATTTTGGCCAGTTCATTGTTGTTGGAGATAGATCGCACTGAAGCGGATGCCGGTCCGCTTTGCGCCCTCGAAGACGACGCGCACGCGCACGCGCTCCGGCAGAGCCTCTCCGGCGGCAAAAGGGATCGGTGTCTGAAACCCGCTCTCGCGCACGACCGCGGAGTAACCGGGCAGCGGTCTTTCCAGATGATCGAGTAACTCCACGCGCAGCGCCGCTTCCGCTCCGAGTCCGTCGGCGTTGAGAAAAAACGCGGTCTTCCCCCGCGTCGGAAGCGAGGTGGTGAGGAACTCGCTCGTGACCTTCGGAACCTGATAGTCGCCCGGCCCTTCGCCCGCAGTCTCGACGACGAGTTCGCCGAAGCGATCGCGCGGCAGCACCGCGATGCCGACGCCGCCGCGTGGCTGCACCGGCCCTCCCGTGTGCCGCGGGTCCCACGCGCCGTAATAGATAAACGTCTGCCCGCCGACGTTCTCGAAGCCCTGCCCTTGCAGCAGGCCGCCCTGATCCCACGCGCCGTCCCCGCCGCGCTTGAGCCAGGTCCACTCGTGCGCGGGCTCGCGGAAGTTCACACCGTCGTTGCTCACGACGAAACCGAGATCGACGGAGATGTCTTTCCACTCCGGCGCGCCATGCCACAGCCCGACGATGCCGAGCAGCACGTTGCTCCGGTTCCACACGCTGATGCCCTCGTGCGTCTGCTCGCCCTCGAGACTGCGACCCGGCCCGAGCGTGCCGTGCTGCGGCGTGCGGATGAAACCGATGCTGCTCGTCGGCGACCAGTTCACGAAGTCCGCCGATCGAATCATCCTCGTCACGCGGCCTTGATACGGACGCGTCGCATTCAGCGCGTTCTGACCGCAGGCGTAAAACATCCCATCCCATTTGTAGAGCCCGCCGCACGGCTCGAAATGGATCGCCGGCAGCACGAGGCTGTCCTTTGTCAGCTCCGCGTTCTTCGTCTGCGCAGGCACGAGCATCTTCCAGCGCAAGCCGTCCGCGCTCGCAAACGGCGCGAGCGTGCCGAGCCGCCGCTTGTCCCGGAAATAGACGTGGGTGGAAATCTTGTAGCGGCGCTGCGGATCGGGATCATCGGGATCGGCCAGCACCTTAAGGTTCACGAAGCCGAGCGGCGCGGGGTCGGTGAGGATGAGGTTGTTGTTCTTGCTCCCGGCGAACTCGACAAGGCCGAGGTTCGGCTTCGTCCACGCCACGCCATCGGTGCTCTCCGCATACGCGGCGCGCCACCGCGCGGACGCGACCTTGTTCGTCGTGTCGTCGTCGAACGCGACATACCACATGCGGAACCTGCCGCCCTCGCGGATGACCGAGCCGTAGAATTGCACGCCCATCGCGTCGGGCGTGCCCGGCGCGCCGCGCCGCACCACGGGGTTCGCGGGATGTCGCGTCGGCGCTCGCATTTCGAGTCGGAGATTCTGCGTGTGGGGGATGGAGACGCCGTCGAACGCGAAGAGTGTCCTGGCTTTGGTCTCGTCGAAGAAATCGGCGGCGCTCGCGATGGGACTGAGCAGCAGCGCGCAGGCGGAGAGATGCCGTGGCCAGTTCATTGGCGGGGGCGAATCCGCCCGATGAGGAAGTGATTGAAGTGGCTGCCGCCGGAGCCTTCGCCGCCGGCGACATAGATCGTGTCGCCGACGATGCACACACCGGGGTCGTTGAACAACGCGCCGGGCGGCAGCGGACCCTCGATCCGCATCCAGCGATCCGTCTTCGAGTCATAGACGAACGGCACGTCGTTCCAGCGCGTGCCCGCGCCGCCGATGGCGATGAGGTAGCGGTCGGCGAAAGTGTCGGCTTCCCAGCCTGAGATCGGCATCGGGAAATCGGCGAGCCGCTTCCACTCGTCGCGCGCCGGATCGTAGCTCAGCGTCTCCGCGAGCCGCACTCGCGCCTTCGCGGTCCACGTCACGCCGCCGAGCATGTAAAACTTTTCGCCCACCACTGCCGATGCGCTCCAACCGCGTGGACTGCCGGGGATCGTCGCGCGTTGTTCCCAGCCCTGCTCCGGCTTGGTGAGGTCGAAGATATCCGTGACGCCCTGGATGGTGTTCGGGCTGTAGCCTTTCTCCGCGACATCATACTTGTTCCCGCCAGCGACGACCAGCTTGCTTCCCACTTTCCCCACCGCCATGTGCGTGCGCGGGACGGTCAGCGGCGCGACGGTCGTCCATTGCGGCGGCGGCTGATTCACATCGAGCCGGAAGACATCGGCGGCGGGCAGGCCGGGCCGTCCTTGAATGAAACCGCCGAGCACGAACACCGCGTCGTTGGTCGCGATCGCGCGCGTGTATTCGCGACGCGCGGGGAGATCTGGGAGCTGCGTCCACTCGCCGGTCTTCGGGTCGTAGCGGTGTGCCCAGCGCGACGTGCGGTAGCTGGCATCCTGCGTCCCGTCGCCCGCGGGGATGAATCCACCGGCGAGATAAATCTGCCCGTCCACGACGACCATGCCCGCGCCGCTGATCCCGGCGTGCGGACCTTTGGTGACGAAGGGCAATTCCTTCACCGTCCAATCGATCCCGCCGAAGATCGGCAGCGCCTTCACCTGCTCCGGCATATCCTTCGACAAGGCGCGGTCGATTCCCGCCGACTGCACCGCCGCCTCGCGCGCGCGCTGACGGGCCTCGGTGGCGGAGAGGAGATGCTTGATGAGGAATTCCTCCGGCGTCGGTGCAGCCTTGTCTTTCTGATCTTCGATTCGCAGGACGCACGGCACCCTCGCGGCGTCGGCCTTCTCCTTCAGCTTTGTGCCGAAGATCGCGTGATGAATCGCGCTGCCGGCATTCGCGGCGGGCAGCGGGTCGAACTTCGGATTCGAGATGAGCACGGGCGGATCGTCGTGCGAGACGTGATTGATCGGCGAGAACTCCCGGAGCAGCGCCGTCCACGCGGCGCTCGGCGACTTCATTTCATCGAGTTTCTTTGCGCCGACGGCCCGCGCGATCATCGGATGATTCAAGACCTGCGCGCCGGCCCAGCCGACGACGACTTCGGGTTCAAGCGAGGTCTGCGGCGACATGCCCACCGCGGCCTGGAGCCGGCTCGATTCGCGCGCGACGGGATCGGCGCTGCGCGGATCGGCGAGGTCGTCGTGATACGCGAGCCACAGCGTAGAGGTCGCGCCTGCGGAAATGCCGTAGGCGGCGAAGCGCTTCGGATCGAGTTTCCATTCGGCGGCCTTGCTGCGGAGGTATTGAACCGCGCGCGCGGCGTCGTGCACCGGCGCGGGAAGGATGGCGATGCTCGTGTAGCGGTAGTTGATCGACGCGACGGACACGCCGCGTGCGAGCATGAAGCCGACGAGTTTTGCGGGCACATCCGCCTTGTCGCCGCCATGCCAGCCGCCGCCGTGGATGAAGATCACGAGCGGCGTGGGCGCATCCGATCTCGCCTGCCACACGTCGAGCTTGTGCCGCTCGTGCGGACCGTAGCTGATGTCGCGGAACGTCGGCTCGGTCTGCGCGATGACCGCCGTCGTGCAGAGCAGGAGTGAGAGCAGGAGTTTCATCGTAGCGTCACGGCGAAGACCTCCGCCTTTTGCAGATGCAGCCGCAAGTGATAGCGGCCCGGTGGTAGCTCGGCGAGCTTTTTACCCTTCCACCCGAGGCGTTGGCGCACCGCGTCTTTGCGCAGCGACACGCTATTCGCCTTGTCGAAGCCAGGCACGCGGAAGCCGCTCTCGTCGAGAAGTTCGCCCTGCACCACACCACCGACGGCATTGGCGTTGACGTGGATTTCCTTCCGCTTCGCGAGGTCGAGCGGCTTGAGCGTGATCTGGCCGATGTCCGGCGGCGCTTTCACTTTCGCGCTTGGCGCTTCCGCCTCGGAGCGGATGCCGGCGAAACGATCGAGCGGCAGCGTCGCGAGCCCGACGCCGCTCTTCTGCTGATCGCCCGTGATGTCCGTGCCGCCGCCGATCGCGCCGCTGCTGTAGGCGCCGTAGTAAAACCGCATCTCCTCGCCGTGGACGATCATGTTCGCGTTCGTCACGATCGTGCCGCTGTCGAACTGCTCTCCCGGACTGCGCGGAATGAACCACGGCGCGCGAAACGGCCGCACCCATTCGAAGCCGTCGCGGCTCACCATCAGCTCGATGTCCATCATGCCCTTGGCCGTGCGGTTGAGGATTTGGTTCAGGCTGAAATATCGCTCGCGATGGATGAACACCGGCGACGTGTGAAACTCGAGCGCGCCGTCCGTATCGTCGGGCGCGCAGACGAGCTGCGGCTTCGACCAGTTGAGAAAATCTTTGCTCTCGCTGCGCCCCATCCCGTGTTTCCACCCGAGCCCGCCGTCCGGTCCGTCGATCCACATTTTGCCGTAGAGCACGAACGCCTTCCGCTTCGGATCGTAGATGACGTCCGCCGCATCCGAGTGCGTGAGCGGCAGCAGCGCGGCTCGCCGGATGCGGCCGTCGGGCGATTTGATTTCACGAAACGGATTCTCACCGGTGAAGGGAGGCTGCACTTTTTTCAGCCCGTAGTAGGAGCGCTGTAGCGGCGGCCCCGGGTGCTTCGTCCAGCGGATGCCGTCGGGTGAAAACGCGGCGTGCGCCCCGACCCAATACCCGCCCTTCTCGTCCACGCTCCAATCGCTGAACAGCATCTTGTAACGCCGCGCCGGATCGGGATCGCGCGGGTCCACGACGACTGAATTGCAGTAGCGATCACCCAGCACGCCGCTGCCGACGAGCACGATGTTCGTGTCCTTCTCGCCGTTGAAATCGAACAGCCCGAGGTTCGGCTTCGTGAACGTGATGCCGTCGTCGGACTCCGCGTAAGCGACGGTGCATTCGTGCGTCTTCTTCTGCGCCCGCGTGCCTGCATAGGCTTGATACCAGAGCTGGTATTTCCCGGTCGTTGCGTCGCGGTGAACGCTCGTCCAGCCGATCGTCAACTCCCACGGCTTGTCCTCGGTGATGAGCGGATTGCGCGCGTGCTTCACGGGCACGTTGAGAAAGCGCCGCGTGCCCGAGCGGTAGAGCACGTCGTGGTCATCGACGAAGAGGATCGTGCGCTCGGCGGACAGGACGCTCGACGCGGCGCAAAGCAGGATGAGGAGTGTTTTCATGGTTGGACGCATTTTCGAGATCACACCAAGCGGGCGAACCCCGTGCTGGCGGGCATTGGGCCGGCCTCGGTTTGCAGCGTGCCGGCGGCGTAAAACCGGGCAACTTCGGCCAGCGACTCATCGAGGGCGGCGATCATGGTATCGATCAGCGGCTCGGTGTGCGGCCACATGATGTAAAGCTGCGAGCTGAACAGAAAACCGCGCGCGAGCATCCCGCGCACGCACAGCGCCTTCGCAGCGGCGCTCAGTTCATCGAGCTGAAAGGCGAATGACGGAGCGCAGGGCATTCCGGCGACTTTGATGTTCAGCGCGGGATGCTTCGCGGCGACGTTGCGGAGGCGTTGCTGCACGAGTTCGCCGAGATGCCACACGTGCTGCTGCACACCGAGGCGCTGCATCTTCCCGATGCACGCGAGCGCGGCGGCGGGGCCGATGCCGTCCGTCCAGTAGCTGCTGGAGATGAAGCTGCTGTTCGCGGCGTCCATCACGGAATCGGTGCCGACAATCGCGCCGCACGGGATGCCGTTGCTCATCGCTTTCGCATAGACGGCGATGTCGGGCTGGACGGAGAGCCGGGGGCACGCGCCGGGGAAACCGAAGCGCCAGCCGCTTGTGACTTCATCGACGATGAACACCGCGCCGGTCGCGCGACACGCGGCGGCGACGTGCTGCAGGAAGCCGTCGCGCGGCAGTTCGGAGCGCATCGGTTCCATGACGACGGCGGCGAGGTTGCCGCCGAGTTGTTCGAGCGCGGCGTGAAACGATGCGGTGTCGTTGTAGCGGAAGGGCACCGCCGTGCCGCGCAGTTCGCGCGGGACGCCGTGCGGCTCCAGGCCCGGGAGGAGATGGCCGTCGAGCGCGTCGCTCTCGCCGAGGTTCGCGGCGAGATACCAGTCGCTCCAGCCGTGATAGCCGCAGAAGGCAACGCCGCTTTTCCCCGTGGTCGCGCGCGCGATGCGGACCGCGAGGGCGAGCGCTTCGCCGCCGCCGCGCGCGTAGCGGACCTTGCCCGCCCACGGGTGCAGGTCGAGCAGCAGATCGGCGAGCGCGACTTCATCCGGCGAAGCGAGCGTGCAATAACTGCCGAAGTCCACCCGGCGTTTCACGGCGGCATTCACCTCGTCGTCGCCGTGCCCGAGCAGGATCGCGCCGACGCCGCCGGTGAAGTCGGTGAAGCGCCGCCCGTCCAGATCCCAGATGTCCGCGCCCTTGCATCGCGAGAAGTAGGAAGGCCACGTCACCGGATCGAAGAGGTGCGCGCGCTTCGAGAGCAGGCCGGTGCCGCAGGAGATCCGCGTCTTCGCCCGCGACCAGAGCTCGGGACCGCTGACACGCGCGGGCTGGTTCTCCGCGCGCAGATGCGGCGCGAGCAGGCGCAGCGCGTTGTCGTGGAAAATGTCGCGCAAGTCCGCAGGCGTCATGCCGGTGTCCTCGCAGGCTTCGCGCAGGCAGATGAGCGACTCGATGCCGACGAGCGTGTAGCTGCCGAAGGTCGTCAGCTTCTGCGCCGACTCTTCCTCCGAGTAGATCCACGTGAAGCCGTCGCCCTGCGTGATGCATGAGCCGCGCAGTTCGCTGACCATGTAGTCGCTCCCCCACAGCACGCGGCGCGGGCCGAGGATTTCCAGCGCGGCGCGGAAGGCTCCGGCCTGTGTGACCGCGGAGGTGTCCACGACCACGTTGTCGAGATCGGCGATGGCGCGCAGGCCCTCGCGGGCATGGCGGTAGTTGAACGAACGCGCGACGTGCGCGAGCACGAGCCGGCAGCGCGGATGGCGGCGGCAGAGGAGGCGGATCGTCTCGACATTATGCGGATCGGTGATGCCACCCGCGCGCATGATGTGCAGCATCAGCACGCCTTCGTGTTCGTGGCATAACTCCCACATCCACCCGGGCGCGAAGGACTCGATGGTCGCTTCGTTCGTGTCCGGCACATCGGCGTAGAGGCGATACGGTTTGAGGCCGATGAAGACGCCGCTCTCCATCAACCGGCGCACGTCCGCGCGGTCATCCGTCGGCGCGGCGAGCACGAGCGCGCGGGAATTCGCCGCCGCCACGCCGGGTGCGATCTGCTCATGCAGCCATGCATTTTCGCCGGCGCGATCGTTGCCGCCGCGCGGATAGCCGAAGAACAAACCCTCCACTTCGCGCCCCGGCATCCAGCGAGTCATCGCCTCGCTGAAATCGCGCAAGCCATAGCCGCGATCCGCATCGAGAAATGCGGGCATCGTTCCGGGTGCGAAGTGGCGCGTGTGATAGAGGTGCGCGTGGATGTCGTAGATGCGCTGCGGCAGGAAGCCATCGATGCAGCGCGCGAGCAGGCGCAGATCGGTGTCGCTGAGTTTTGTGACGAGCTTCAGGGACACGGCAGTTCAGTCCTCGAAATAGAGCGCATACACTTTGGCGCTGCTGTTGGCGGGGAAGTTCACGCGCAGCGCCACGCGCTGGCCGGCCGGCAGTGCTTTGCCCCACTGGATCGGCTGGTGAAGGCCGTTCTGCGCGATCGTCGTGGCGTATCCGCCGATGGGCTGGTCGCGATGGTCGAGCAACTGCGCCGTCAGGGGCGCGTCCGGCGTGATGCCATCGACATTCAAGGCGATCTCGCGCGCCGTGAAAGTGCTCGTCACGAATTGCGCGTCGTTGTCCTCGACCTTGCGCGACAGGTAGCCGAAGCCATCGCGCCGCAGCGTGGCGAGGCCGATCTCCATCGTCTTTAACTTCCCGCCGGTATCCCAGTGCGAATACCAGATCATCGTCTTGTCGCCTTCGTTCACGAAGGCGTGCCCTTGCAGGATCGCGATGTCGTCCCACTCGCCGTCCGCGCCGTGCGGGATCGTTTTGAAGCTGGGCACAGGCTCGCGGAAGTGGATGCCGTCGTTGCTCACGAGGAGGCCGAGATCGATCCGCACGCCGAGGTTCCAGCTCTCGCCTTTCGGCGGCGGCTGCCCGGCGTCCTGCCACATGCCGTGCAGCCCGACGAGGACGTTGCCGCGATTCCAGATGCCCGCGCCCATGTGCAT
>JBEBGD010000034.1:0-49979 GCA_040081625.1 Chthoniobacteraceae bacterium | reverse complement strand
GAACAGCGATGTGATCGGTGACGGGTTTGTCTTTGTTTTGCGCGCGCAAGTCGTCGGCGTGTTTCTGCGCACCGGCTCTCGCGGTGGGATCATGGAAGAAAATGGTGACGGTGCGCAAATAATTCTCGAGGGCCTCCTGCATTTTTCCTTCGGCCTCATTGACGAGCCCAAAAGCGTAGAAGGCCTGGCTGTAGGCGAACGCGTTTTCGCGGGAGACGTTTTTTTCCTTCAGCGCCGCCTCGGTGATGGGCCCGAGCGCGTCCTTCGCGGCGGCGAAATCCTTTTTCGCGACGGCGATGCGGGCGAGGCCGACCTTCGTGAGCAAGCCGCCGGCGCCGGGGTAGAGCAGCTCGAATTCCTTGAAGGCCGCGTCGGCCTTGTCGAAGTCGCCGGCGGTGACGAGGAGGTTGGCGGTCGTGCTCGCGGCGAGCTTCGCCCAATCGACCGGCAAGCCCTTGAACTTCTGGCTCACGAGCTGCGAGGCCTCGAGCGCCTTCGCGGTGTCGCCGGTGGCCAGCGCAGCGCGGGCCTGCCCGGCTTCCGGCGGCTCGGGCATCGTCACCGACTCGATGTTGAGCAGCGGGTAGCCGACTTTTCCCGCGGCGGTCTGGAACTGCACCGTGCGCCCATCGGAGCCGAGCACGAAGCCGGCGAGCGGCGCGGGGTTGCCTTTTAGCTTGAGCAGATGCTGCTGCTGCTGCGCGGTCGCGCCCGGCGCGAACGCGAAGAAGACAGCGATGGCAAAAATCATTTGCCGGAAATCTGCGGGGGCACGTAGGGTCATGTGCTATTTCGTGAGAGGGGCGGCACCGTATCCGCGCACCTTTCTCGAAATCAACCCCGAAACCTAAACTTTTCCAACACCCACCCACTCCATGGTCAACTTGATGCGCAAATACCGGCAGGCTCTGCTGATCGTCGTGACGGTCGCCACGATCATCAGCTTCGTCTGGTTTTACAATGGGACGCGCGAAACCCGCGGCGACGACGGCAAGGTCGGCATGATTTACGACCGCCCGGTGCGGCTGACCGATTACCAGCGCGGTCTGCGGCGGATGCAGATGTGCCAGGAGCTCGGCATGTTTGAACTCGTGGGCGGGCTCGCCGGGGACGCGCGCACGATGGAGCAGGCGCAGCCGAACTTCATCTTCGGCACCTACGTGCTGCAGCACGAGGCGGCGGCGCTCGGCATCGAGCCGACGGAGGATGAAGTCGTCGAGGGGATCAAGGCGCTGCAGGCGTTTCAAAACAACGGCGCGTTCGACAAGACGCGCTACGAACTCTACACGCAGCGGCTCGCCTCCTTCGGCTTCACGCACGATCAAATCGAGGAAGCCGTCCGCGACAGCCTGCGTCTGGAAAAGCTCAAGGCGCTCGTCGGCACCACGCTCTCCGCGTCGCCGTCCGAGTTGCGCGAGGCCTTCGCCGACCTGAATCAAAAAGTCGAGATCGCGCTCGTGCGACTGAAGGAAGCGGACTTCGCGAAGGAGATCCAGATCAGCGACGAGGATCTCAAGAAGGCCTACGACGAGCGGAAGGCGAACTTCCAGACCGAGCAGTTGCGTAAGGTGAAGGTCGCCACTTTCGTCCTCACCGAGGAGGAGTCGAAGCTCCAGGGCTCGCAGCGCGGCGCCTTGCTGCAAAAGCTCATGGAGAAATCGAACGAGTTCGCCGTGGCGATGGCGGAGAAGGGCGCAAAGCTCGACGGGATCGCCGCGAAAACCGCCGTGAAAATCGTCGAGACGCCGGAGTTCTCGCGCGGCGCGCCGCCGAAGGAGCTCGGCGAATCCTCCACCGCGACAGCCGCCGCCTTCGATAGGCTCACGATCGAGCAGCCGAACAGCGACCCGGTCATCAGCGAAAAGAACGACGGTTATTACGTCATGCATCTCACCGCCGTCACCCCTGCGCGCCAGCAGACGCTCGACGAGGTGAAGCCCATGCTCACCGAGGTGCTCAAGCGCGAGCGCACGAGCGAGAAGATCACCGCGAAGGCGACCGAGGCGCGCGCGAAAATCGACGCCGACCTGAAGGCCGGCAAAACCTTCGAGGACGCCGCGAAAGTCGCGGGCCTCGTCGCGGAGAAGCTGCCCGCGTTTTCCATGGCCGAACCGCCGAAAGAAGAGAAGCCCGGCATCCGCGAGATCCAGCGCGCTCAAGCCGAGCTGGCCGAAGGCACGCTGAGCGAAGTGCTCACGGCGCGCGGTGGCGAGCGCATCATCTTCCGCGTGGAAAAGCGCCTGCCGATCGACGAGGCCGCATTCCAAAAGGAAAAGGTGAACCTCGCCGGGCGCTTCAACGGCTACCAGACCGAGAACGCCTTCCGAATGTGGTTCGCCGAGCGCCGCAAAGCCTCAGGGCTCGACTCGCTGCTCTTCAAGACCGGCGCTTGATCGTGACGCCCGGGATCGAGGATCTCTTCGACGACGCCAACGGCGATCTCGCCCTCGGCGAACTCGATGCCGCCGCGGAAAAATACCGCCGCTGCACCGAGCTCGATCCGGAGTTCTTCGACGCGTGGCACGCGCTGGAGATGGCGCTGATGAAGCTGGGGCGCATCGACGAGGCGATCGCGATCGGGAAGAAAACCGTCGAGCTTCGCCCGAACGACCAGCTTGCGTGGTCGAGCCTGAGCCTGTGCTACGTGCGCGCTGGCTCGATCAAGGAAGCCGAGGAAGCCGGCGCGAAGGCGCGCATCCTCGGCTGGGGCGGCAAGGTGAAGAAGGACTGAGGCGTCACGCCGCAAACTCCGTCCGCCGGTCCGCCGACGAAAAGCAGCGCACTAGTTCCGCATCCGCATCGCCGATGCACCTGCGAAGCGCTTTACACGATGCGACCCGAAGGTATGCCGGGGACTTCGCCGGATTCGGCCCGGCAGCCGGAGTTCGGACTCATCGGAAAATCTGGAGAGTGCCGGCGGTGGGACTCGAACCCACACACCCTTGCGGATAATGGATTTTGAGTCCATCGCGTCTGCCATTCCGCCACGCCGGCTTTTGACAACGCGCGCACCGTATGGACGCGCGCGCTCCGCGCAATCGCCGAATTTCGGCGCTTCGTGAGGTTCGGGAAGTCGGCGAGTTCGGCGAGGAAGGCGCGGCCGGCTCCGCCGAAGCGGACCCAGCGCTCGTCGATGCGACGGGCCGAGACCACGCGGCTGCCGATCGCGGCCCACAAGATTCCTACGAGCAGCGCGAATCCCGCCCATCAACCCACGCGCGCCTGGCGCCACGAGTAGTCGAAGATCGCTTCGAACTCCGCGCGCTGGAGCCGCACCAGTTCGCCGCCCTCGTCTTCGGCGCCGAAGCGCGCCTGCTCGCACAAGCCGGTGAAGAGATACGGATCCCATGAGAGTTGCTTCGCGATGTCGGCGGAAAACTGCGCGGCGCGACCGTGCAGCGCGTCGAAGAAAGGCACCGTGCCCGCGCGGCGGAACCAGTAGCGCGCATTGTCGAAATCGCCCTCGCGCCGATGCATCATGCCGTGCCAGTAGCTGGCGAGGTCGCTCGCCTCGTCCTGGAAGAATTTGTGCGCACCGTCGAGGTCGTCGAGCGCGTAGAGCAGCCCGCCGCGGACGAGGCAGAATGCGCCCGGATCGCCGATCGCCGCACCGGCGATGGCGGCATCGTCGGCCTGGTTCACCCGGCGCCACAGATCCCGGTCGAGGATGTCTTTTGGGAGGAGTTTGCCGAGCATTCCGTCTCTGAGGAGCACGCGGTCGATGAAGTCCGGGAGGCTGGTCATGCCCGCACGCTGGCGGGTGGCCGGGGCTGAGCCAAGAAATTTTCCCCGGCTCTGGCAGGGCCGCTGCTTTGGACGCAACACCATGAAAGTCCAAGCCGTAGCCGCCATCATCGCGCCGGTCGTCGCCCTCGGCGCCCCGTTTCTCTGGCCGAAGTTCGTCAATATGCGCACCTCGCTGCTGGACACCACGCCCGCGTCGCTCGTCGCCCGCGCTGCCGCGCCTGCGCCGGTGGAGAAGGTCGCGACGGCGGAAAAGCCCGACGCTCCCGCGATCGTTGCGCCGCACTCCGATTTCACCGACCTGCGCACGAGCATCGAGCAAGGCACGGTCGCCGGGGAACTCCGCGGCAATGGCCGCGACTGGGTCCGCGCGAAGCTGCATAACCAAAGCCCGAACGCGCTGAAGCTGCGCGTCGAAGTGGGCCAGATGATCGAGGCCGGATTCAACGCCGTCATCGCCGTGCATCCCGCCTTCGTCGAGATCCCCGCTGGCGGCTCGGGCGAGATCTTCATCGAGACCGCCGCCGTGCGCTCCGTGAACAAGACCAGCGAGCAAGCCTATCGCCTCACCTACGGCCGGCTGCCGAAGGTCGATACCTTCCTCACCTTCGCCCAAGACCGCCCGGATCTCTCGCTTGGCGCGATCCAGACCGCCGTGCTCGCACTGACCGAAAACCTGCCGCTGAGCGCGATCTGCAAATTCCCGACCGTCGCGAGCGAGATCAAGAGCCGCTTCAACACCGATGCCTTCCGCGTCGAGACCGGCGACATCATGTCTGCGCTCGTCGCCTTGCGCGACGCCGGCGTGCCCGACAGTTCGGTGGTCATGACCATCGACCCGCAGCTCAAGATCGAGTCGATGATCGACCCCGCCTGTCGCGCGGTGGCGATGCATTACTATGGGCTCAACTCGGAAAGCGAGTGGGCCTACTGGCGCGACGAACTGCTCAAGGGCGACCCGAGCACCCGCCATTACGCGCTCTACGGCATCGCCCGCTTCTACCCGGACACCGCGCTCGAGATGCTGCCGAAGTGGGCGCGCGAAACCCGCACCTCGCCCGTCTTCCGTCTCGCCGCCGTGCAAGCCCTCGCCGAGACGCAGCGCCCCGAAGCGCTCCCGCTCCTGCGCCAGCTCGCCGCCGAACTCGGTAGCGCCTCCGAACTCGGCCGCGCCGCGTCGGGCGCCGCGGATTATCTCGAGTCCCGCCTCGCCGCCGCCGCGACGCGCATGCCGAGTCCCGTGGCATTCCGCGGGGAAACAAATTTCTCGCAGTTCTAGCGGCGTGCAGGCCGCGCGCCTGCGCTAGCCCTCGCTCAGCCCGAACGCCTCATGCACGAGGTTCGCCGCCTCGTTGAGCTTCGCCTCGTCGATGATGACGGCAGTCTTGATCTCGCTGGTCGAGATCATCTCGATATTGATCCCACCGCGCGAGAGCGCCTCGAACATCTTCGCCGCCACGCCGCCGTGGCTGCGCATCCCGACGCCGATGATCGAGAGCTTCGCGATGCCCTCGTGCGTCTCGAGCCCGCCCGCGCCGATCTCCTTTACCACCTTCTCGAGCGCGGCCTTCGCCTTCGGGAACTCGTCGCGGCTCATCGTGAATGAAATGTCGTTGCTCGAGCCCGCCGACGCGCTCTGCACGATCATGTCGATGATGATGTGCTGCGCTGCGATCGCAGTGAAGACCGCGGCGGCGGTGCCCGGACGATCCGGCACGGCGCGCACGGTGATCTTGGCCTGGTTTTTTTCGAGGCTCACGCCCCGGATGACGACGTTTTCCATATCAGCGGTTTCTGCTTTCACGATGGTTCCCGGATTGTTGTTGAAACTCGAGCGCACCTCGAAGACGACGCCAAACTTGCTGGCGAACTCGACCGAGCGGCTCTGCATGACCTTGCTCCCGCTCGAGGCCATCTCCAGCATCTCGTCGTAGCAAATCTCGTCGATCTTGCGGGCGTTTTTCACGACGCGCGGGTCGCAGGTATAGACGCCGTCCACGTCGGTGAAAATCTGGCAGAGGTCCGCCTTCACCGCCGCGGCGATGGCGATGGCCGTCAGGTCCGAGCCGCCGCGCCCGAGCGTGGTGATGCGCCCGTCGGTCGTCTCACCCTGGAAGCCCGCGACGATGCAGATCGCGCCGTCGTTCAGATGCGCGTGAAGCTGGCGCGGCGAGAGATTGGAGATCTTCGCCTTTGTATGCACGCCCGTGGTGATGATGCCCGCCTGCGCGCCGGTGAGCGACACCGCCTTGCGCCCGAGCGCATTGATGGCCATGGCCGTGAGCGCGATGGTGGTCTGCTCGCCGGTCGAGAGCAGCACGTCCATCTCGCGCTCGGTCGGGTTCGGCGAAACGTCGCGCGCGAGCTTGATGAGGCTGTCGGTCACCCCGCTCATCGCGCTGACGACGGCGACGACCTTGTGCCCCTCATCGACGGTCGCGATGATGCGCCGCGCGACATTGAGGATGCGCTCGGGAGTGCCGACGGAAGTGCCGCCGTATTTCTGGACGATGAGACTCATTGCGGAAAAAGGCGCGCAGAGTCGATGCGGGGGCGGGAGCTGTCAACGAGCGCGCCGCCGCTTGCAAAAGCGCGCGGGCTTCTCTACCGGTGGGGCGACGATGTCCCTGACCGCAAAGCTCATCCCTCGCGAACTGCGCACCATTTACGACAAGGTCGTGGCCGATGAGCGAATCGGCGACGACGAGGCGCTCACGCTTTACCGCTCGAACGAGCTCAATGCACTCGGCTCGATCGCGAACGTGGTGCGCGAGCGCAAGAACGGGAACGTGGCGACCTACATCCACAACCAATACATCAACTACTCGAACATCTGCGTGCTCGCCTGCCAGTTCTGCGCGTTCGGCGCGCGCAAGCGCGAGGCGCACGCCTTCGAGCTCGGCATCGATGAGATCGTCGGCAAGGTCACGTGGGCGCTCCAGTGCGGGATCACAGAGATTCACATGGTCGGCGGGCTGCATCCGTCGCTGAAAGCGGAGTGGTATCTCGATCTGATCACGCGGCTGCGGGCGCTCAGCCCGGAGCTCTTCATCAAGGCTTTCACGGCGATCGAGATCCGGCATCTCGCGCAGCGGGTGTTCAAGAAATCGATCCGCGAGGTGCTCGAGATCCTGCGGGATGCGGGCCTCAACGCGATCACCGGCGGCGGCGCGGAGATTTTCGCGCCGGAAGTGCGCGAGCAGATCTGCACGGGCAAGGAGAACGCCGACGAGTGGACGGAGGTGCACCGGACCTGGCACGGGATGGGGATGCGCAGCACGGCGACGATGCTCTTCGGCCACATCGAGAACTACGGGCATCGCGTGGATCATCTGCGGCGGCTGCGCGAGTTGCAGGACGAGACGGGCGGCTTCTCGGGATTCATTCCGTTTGCGTTCGAGAGCGAGCAGGCGCGGCCGATGTTGCGGCATATCCCGCACGCGACGGCGTTCGAGGAGCTGAAGAACCTCGCCGTGTCCCGCATCTACCTCGACAACATCGAACACATCACCGCGTATTGGGTAAGCCTCGGGCTGCCGCTCGCGTCGCTCGCGCTCAACTACGGCGTGGACGACCTGCACGGCACGATCATGGAGGAGAAGATCTTCCACATGGCCGGCGCGCAGACGCCGACCTACCAGACCATGCAATCGCTCGAGAAGGCGATCCGCGAAGCCGGGCGCGAGCCCATGCAGCGAGACACGTGGTATCGGCGCATCCCCAGCACGTGGCGCGAACCCGTTCCCGCCGCGCCGGAGCTCGCGCTGGCGTGAGCCCGTGGGGCGCGTTGCACGCGCTGCGGATCGGGTGTGTGCAGTATCTCAACTCGAAGCCGCTCATTCACGGCTACGACGGTCCGGTTGTGCTCGCGCACCCGAGCGAGCTCGCGCGTTCACTTGCCGCCGGCGAACTCGACGCGGCACTGGTGCCGGCCTTCGAGTTCCTGCGCGAGCCGCACTACGCGCTGGTCGATGGCGTGGCGATCGCGAGCGACGGGCCGGTCCATAGCGTGATCCTCGCGCACCGTGGCGAGCTGCGCGATGTGCGCCGCGTGGCGCTCGACCCTGCGTCGCTGACCTCTGCGAATCTACTGCGCGTGCTGCTGGCTGAGTTTCATGGAATCGCGCCGCAGTTTGGCGCGGAGGGCGACGCGCGACTGCTCATCGGCAACCAGGCGATCGCATTCCGCGAATTCGTCGGATCCGACGTGCGCATCCTCGATCTGGGCGAAGAGTGGCGGCGTTGCACCGCGTTGCCTTTCGTCTTTGCCGCGTGGGCGCTGCGGCCGGCGCTGCAAAACGTGCCGGCCATCGCGAGCACGTTCCGAACGCTAAAGGCGCATGGCATTGCGAGCATCGATGAGATCGTGGCTGGAGATGCGACGGGCACGCCGGACTTTCGCCGGAGCTACCTCACGCAGCACATCCGCTTCGGCCTCGGTCCGCGCGAGAAGGCGGGCATCGCGCGATACCGCGAACTGCTCCACAAACACGCGCTGATCGCGGACGCCGCCCGCCCGCTGGTATTCGTCTGAAAGCGGGCGTTGACAAGCCCCCGACCACGCCTAGCCTCCGCGTCCCTTTTCTCCCGGTGGAGGAAAGACCAAACCTCAATGCAGGAGACGTGCAGACTAAAATCCGCCGTCGCCAACACTGCTCAAAACCATGGCCAAAAAACCCAGTAAACGATTCCGCGCCGCCGCCGAGAAGGTGGACTTCGCAAAAACCTACCTGCTCGCAGAGGCGATCGGCGTGCTCAAGACGATGCCGGCGACCAAGTTCGACCAGACCGTCACGCTTTCCTTCCGGCTCGGGGTGGATCCCAAGCAGTCCGACATGATGGTGCGCGGCACCTGCCCGCTTCCGCACGGATCGGGTAAGAATGTGCGCGTGCTCGTCTTCGCCGAAGGCGCTGCCGCTGACGCCGCGCGGGCCGCGGGCGCAGAATTCGTGGGCTTCAAGGACATGGTCGAGAAATGCACCGGGGGCTTTTCCGATTTCGATGTCGCGATCGCCACGCCCGCAGCGATGTCCGAAGTGCGCAAGCTCGGCAAGGTGCTCGGCCCGCGCGGGCTGATGCCCAACCCGAAGACCGGCACCGTGACCGACGACACGGCCAGGGCCATCAAGGAAGTCAAAGCCGGTCGCGTCGAGTTCAAGCTCGACAAGAACGGCAACGTCGCCGTCCCCGTCGGCAAGTTTTCCTTCACCGAGCAACAGCTCGCTGAGAATGGCGCAGCCGTCATCGACGCCGTCGTCAAAGCGCGTCCGGCGGCGGCAAAGGGTCGCTTTGTGAACAACATCACCGTCGCGGCCACCATGCTGCCGGGCATCACTGTCGATGCCACGCCGTTCCTGAAAAACTAACTGCCCGAGCTGCCATGCCTCATCCCGAAAAAACTGTCCTCATCGACAACATCAACAAGAAGCTCAACGCTTCGCCTTTCCTGTTCATCACCGAATACACCGGCCTGAAAGTCGGCGAGTTCGGCGAGCTGCGCAGCCGCCTTCAGGGCGTCGGCGCGCGTTGCCAGGTGGTCAAGAACACGCTGCTGCGCCGGGCCGCGCAGCAGGCCGGGCTGCCCGACCTGGGCGAACTCAAGGGCCAGACCGCCATCGTCACCGGAGACAAGGACGTGGCCGCCGCGGCCAAGGTCCTCAAGACCTTCAACGCCGAGTTCAAGAAGCCGACCGTCAAGGCCGGCGTGATCGACCGCCTGGTCGTCACCAAGGACCAGATCGCGGCGATCGCCGACCTGCCCTCGCGCGAAGTGCTGCTCGCGCAGCTCCTCGGCGTCCTGCAAGCGCCCTCCGCGACGCTCGTGCGCCTGCTCAACGAACCGGCCAGCCAGCTCGCCCGCGTCCTCAACGCGAAGGCCGAGCAGGCAGCCTGAACCAAACCCTTTTCGCCGGATCGCCATCCGGCGGGAAACTCGCGACCGCGTTGAAAGCGGAAGCGAGTCATCAACGAAACCCATAACAAATGGTTCCTCGTCGGTCCGCCAGCGGGCGGGCTTAATCGGGCCAGCGACCACTGGACCGCGACGATACCGACAACTCGAAACACAAAATGGCAGACATCAACGCAATCGTCGATCAGCTCAGCGGACTCACCGTCCTCGAAGTCGCTGATCTCGTGAAACAACTCGAAACCAAGTGGGGCGTCAGCGCCGCCGCTCCCGTGGCCGCTGTGGCCGCCGCCGGTGGTGGCGGTGCCGCCGCTGCTCCGGCCGCTGAGGAAAAGACGCAATTCGACGTTGTCCTCGTGGAAGCCGGCACCAACAAGATCGCAGTCATCAAGGAAGTCCGCGCCGCAGCGCCGGGCCTCGGCCTCGCCGATGCCAAGGCTCTCGTCGAGGGCGCTCCGAAGACCGTCCGCGAGGGCGTGACCAAGGAAGAAGCCGCAGAGATCAAGAAGAAGATCGAAGCCGCCGGCGCCAAGGTCGAGATCAAGTAGTCCCCCGCTTCCTTACGAAGCAACTTCATCGTGCGTCGGGTGGGTCCATCGTTTTGGGCCTGCCCGGCGCCGATTTGCTTTATACGGGTTCCGCGCTCTCGCGGCGCAGAAAAGAGCGACCGTCGAACGTAGCCAGGCGTTTCCAACGTCTGTCGGTCAACATCGGACAGGCTGTGGAAGCGCCGGGCTGTTTTAATGGCGTCTCCACGCGACGCATCGCGACGAATGTCGCTCCTCACGCAAACACCAACCGGCACAGCGTCACGGAGGCGATGACCGCCACGGTATCCGCGGTGAGGCCGGCGATGATGGCGTGGCGCGTCTTGCGGATCGCGACGCTGCCGAAATAGACCGCGAGCACGTAGAAGGTCGTCTCGGTCGAGCCGTAGATGGTGCCGGCCATGCGCGCGATGAGCGAGTCGGCACCGAGTTCGGGGCGATTGACCAGTTCGACGAAAAGCCCCTGCGTGCCGCTGCCGCTGAGCGGACGCATCAGCACCATCGGGAGCAGCTCGGCGGGAAACTTCAGCCACGCCAGCGCGGGCGAAAGCCAGCGCGTGAGCAGGTCGATGACGCCCGCCTCGCGCAGCAGGCGCACGGAGATGAGCATGCCGACGAGATATGGGATGATCTTGAGCGCCACGTTGAACGACTCGCGCGCGCCCTCGACGAATTGCTCATACACCTTCACCCCGCGCAGCGCGGCGTAGAGCGGGAAGAACGAGAGCAGAAACGGAACGGCGAGCAGCGCGATGGCGAGCAGCGCCCGAAGTGCGAGCGGCTTCTGCGCGTGATCGGCCGACGGCGCGATGAACGCGAATCGCACGAACAACCACGCGAAGAATAATCCGAACGCCGCGAGCACGGCGACGCGCCATGCGCCGAGCGGCCGGACCTTCGGCTGCTCCGGCAAGGCGGGCGTCTCCACGGTCGGAGTGGTCGGCGTGTCGGCAGCGGATTCCGCGTCGTAGCGCTCGAAGCGAAACATCGGTGCCCGCGCGAGCAGCTTCGACATGAAGACACCGCTGACGCACGCGATCAGCGTCGCGAGGATGGCCGTCGGCACGATCGCGGTCGGAGCCTTCGCGCCGGCGACGGCGAGGATCGCGATGGCGGTGGTCGGCACGAGCTGGATCGACGCGGTGTTGATCGCGAGGAAGGTGACCATCGCATTTGTCGCGACGCCGGGGCGCGGGTTGAGCTGCTCGAGCAGGGTCATCGCGCGGAGGCCGAGCGGCGTGGCGGCGTTGCCGAGGCCGAGCATGTTGGCCGCCATGTTCATCACCATGGCGCCGTGCGCGGGATGCTCGGCGGGCACATCTGGGAAGAGCCGGCGCAGCACCGGGCGCAGCGCGCGGGCGAGAAGAGTCACGAGCCCCGAGCGCTCGGCGAGCCGCATCACGCCGAGCCAGATCGCCATGATGCCGACGAGCGGCAGCGCGACCTTCATCACCGCCGATTCCGCCGTCTCGAAGACGCCCCTGGTCATCGCGTCGAACTTTCCGCCGAGGCCGCCGACGACCACCGCGACGAGGATGAAGGCGAGCCAGATGACGTTGAGCACGGGCGGACGCTACCGGGCGGATATGCTCGCGAGCAAGCGCGCCGCGATGGCTTCGGACGATTCACCGTCAGCGACAAGGAGCGGCGTGAAATGCGTCTCGCGCCGGAACCACGTGAGCTGCCGGCGGGCGTAGTTGCGTGTTTGCTGCTGGATGCTCGCGATGGATTCCGGCTCGGTGAGTTCGCCGCGCAGGAGCGCTTTGATTTCTCGAAGCCCGATCGCCTGCGCGGTTGTCGCGCTGATTTCGCCGACCGCGCGCACTTCATCGACGACTCCCGCGGCGAACATCTGCTCGGTGCGCTGGTTGATTCGCGAGTAAAGCCCGGCGCGCTCGCGGGTGAGCAGCACGCCGCGGAATGCACGGGCGGGTCGGGCTTGTTCGCGGAAGGAAGAGAATGGCTTGCCGGTGAGCAGGCAGACTTCGAGCGCGCGCAGCACTCGGCGCGGATTCTTCCGGTCGAGCTGAGCAGTAGGGTCGAGTCGGTCGAGTTCCGCCACGAGATCATCGAGCGCGCGGGCTTCGAGCTGC
Source organism: Chthoniobacteraceae bacterium (assembly GCA_040081625.1). Classification (GTDB taxonomy): domain Bacteria; phylum Verrucomicrobiota; class Verrucomicrobiia; order Chthoniobacterales; family Chthoniobacteraceae; genus VFJQ01. Next base: position 37,686 of record JBEBGD010000034.1, on the reverse strand, counting down.
GCGCGCAATGCCGGATCGGCAGGCGGCAGCTCCGCAAGGCCGTGCGTGAGCGCGCGCATGTAGAGGCCCGTGCCGCCGACGATCACCGGCACGCGATTGCGCGAGGCGATGTCTGCGATGCGCGCCTCGGCGAGCGTGCGGTAGAGGGCTACGTCGAATGTCTCGCTCAGCGGGATTTCGCCGATCAGATGATGCGGCACTCGCGCGAGCGTCGCGGCGTCCGGCTTAGCCGTGAGCAAGTCGAGGCCGCGATAAACCTGGAACGCATCGGCCCCGACAATCTCGCCGCCGAGGTGCTCGGCGACCGCCACGGCCACGTCGGATTTTCCCGACGCCGTGGGTCCGGCGATGAAGATGGGCTCGGTCATTGGGGCAAAAAGAAGGAGGCTCGTGATCGCTCACGAGCCTCCATGAATCCTATCGTTTGTCGCGCTTAGCGAGCGGGCGTCTTTGCGCCGCTGACGACGAGCTTGCGGCCCATGAAATCCTTGTCGTGGAGTTCACTGACTGCGCGCTTGGCTTCGTCGATGGTCGTCATGGTCACGAAACCGAAGCCTTTCGAGCGCTCGGTTTCCTTGTGGGTGACGATCTCCGCGCTCTGCACCTGGCCCACGCCATTGAAGAGCTCGGACAGGTCGCTCTCCGCCGTATCGAAGCTCAAGTTGCCGATGTAGAGTTTCGGCGAGGTGACTTCGATGTCTTCGGGCTTGTGCGGCTCGCGCTGTTCACGCGGCTCACGCTGTTCACGCGGCTCGCGCGGGGGGCGGGGAGCGCGGGGCTCCTCGTTGCGCGGGCTACCGCCGCTGTTCTGGCGCGGCTCGTAGGCCGGGTATTGCCGGGCCGGGGCGGGTTTGGCTTTCGGGCTGAAGAACGAGACGATCTTCTGCCAGAGGCTTTGTTTCTTTGGGGCACGAGGCGCTTCGCTGCGGTTGTCCCGATTATCACGGTTGTCGCGGTTGCGGGAACGGCTTCGTCCGCCGCGTCGGCGGCGGTCCGAACGTTCCGTTTGGTTGTCGCTCATTAGTTGCATTGCTTGTTTTGTTTTTTCGTGGCGGCGGAGCGATCGGCGCCGCGGCCCGACAGAGGGGCCGCAGCGGATTCACGAGTCGGCGAAACATTGAGGCTCGCCGAAAAACTCCGCCCGTGGTCAGCGGCGGTGTGCGCGGGCTGGCTTTCCCAATAGCCTCGGGCGCGGTCCGCCGCTCGGCGTCCGGTAGTCCGGTAGAGGCGGTTGCGCAAGGTCGAATCCCGGCCCGATCACTTGGGAAGATTGTGCTCCGCTTTGGCGGTGACCATCGTTTATGCACGAATCGATGCGTCATCCAGCTTCGCACCTCAGCCTCGGCCTCGACTTCGGCACCGAGAGCGTGCGCGCGCTGCTCGTCGATCTGCGCGGGCGCGAGCGCGGCTCGGCTGCGGCGAAATACCGGCACGGACAAATCACCAGCACACTGCCCGGGACGGGCGAAAAGCTTCCGGCTGACTTCGTCTTCCAGCATCCGCAGGACTGGCTCGACTCCGCCGCGAAAGCGGTGCGCGCCGCGATGCGCGAGAGTGGCTCTGAAGCGGGCGAGATCATCGGCATCGGTGTCGATTTCACGAGTTGCACCATGCTGCCCGCGCTCGCCGACGGCACGCCGCTCTGCTGCACGGAAAAGTGGCGCGGCGAGAAATACGCGTGGCCGAAGCTGTGGAAACATCACGGCGCGAAGGCTCAGACCGACCGGCTGAATGCGCTCGCCCGCGAACGCTCGGAGCCGTGGCTGGCGCGCTATGGCGGGATCGTGGGGCTCGAATGGTTCTTTCCGAAAATGCTCGAGACGCTCGAACGCGCGCCGCGTGTATTCGACGCGGCGGAGGTGTGGATCGAGGCGGGCGATTGGTTCGTGTGGCAACTCACCGGCGCGCTCGTGCGCTCGACCTGCCAGGCCGGCTACAAGGGCCTGTGGAGTCGCGAGGACGGTTTTCCGTCGCGCGACTTTTTCCGCGCGTTGCATCCGCGGATGGAAAACGTCGTCGCGGAAAAAATGCCGGGGCGCTTCCTCGCGCCGGGCGAAGCGGCGGGCACGCTCTCGGCGGCGATGGCGCGCAAGCTCGGCCTTCGCGAAGGGGTGCCGGTCAGCACGGCGATCATCGACGCGCACGCCGGCGTGCCGGGCGCGGGCGCAGCGGAGCCGGACACGCTGGTGATGGTGATGGGGACGAGCAGTTGCCACATGCTCAACTCGGCCGTGAACCGCGCCGTGCCGGGCGTGGCGGGCATCGTGCGCGATGGAATCCTTCCCGGCTACTACGGCTACGAGACGGGGCAGGCGGCGGTCGGCGATGCGTTCGAGTGGACGCGGCGACTGCTCGGCGCGCGCTTCGCGGAGATCTCCGCGCGTGCTACCGCAGTCGCGCCGGGCGCGGATGGCGTGCGGTGCGTGGATTGGTTCAACGGCTGCCGCACGCCGCTGATGGATGGCTCGCTTAGCGGCGCGTTCACCGGGCTCACTTTGAATCACGACTCCGCGCACGTCTTCCGCGCCGCGCTCGAGGCGAGTGCGTGCGGGCTGCGCTGGATCGTGGACACGCTGCGCGAGGGCGGCGTGCCGGTGCGGCGATTCGTGGCGACGGGCGGCCTGCCGCATCACAGCCCGCTCTTTCTCCAGATTTGCGCCGACGTGCTCGGCGAAAAGATCGCACTGCCGCCGTCGAAACAAGGCCCGGCGCTCGGCGCGGCGATCCTCGGCGCGCTTGCGACTGGGGCGTTCAGCGATGCGACTTCGGCGATCCGCGCGATGGCCGGCCGCGCGAAGCCGCGCATGATTTCTCCGAGCCGTCCCGCTGCGCGTGCGTATCAAGCCGTGTATGCCGACTACCGGCGCCTCACCGATTTGCTCCATGACTAAGACCATCCAACTCGTCGCCAGCGGCGATCTTCGACTTTCCGCAAACCAAGTCTGCTGGCCCGCGCAGGCGGCGATGGAGAAGGCGCTCGGCGCGGCGATTTCCGCCGAGGGATTTTCGCTCGTGCGCGCACATCGCTACAGCACGAAGGCGAAGCACGGCTTCATCGCGAGCCAGCGCGAAGGCATCGAAGTTTTTCGCGGCATCGATCCCGACGAGCCGCTCATCGTCGCGGAAGCGGTGTGGCAATACTCGCATCACGTGCTCGCGGGGCTCACGACGCATCGCGGGCCGATCCTCACGGTCGCGAACTGGAGTGGACAGTGGCCCGGGCTCGTCGGGATGCTGAATCTCAACGGCTCGCTGACGAAACAGGGCGTCCGCTACTCGACGTTGTGGAGCGAGGATTTCACCGACGACTTTTTCCGCACGAAGCTGCGCGAGTGGCTGCGCACGGGGAAGGTCGTGCATGATCTCAGCCACGCGCGCACGCCGCGGATTCCCGCCACTTCGCGCGAACTCGGCGAGCGGCTCGCGGCGGAGTTGCGGCGCGACAAGGCGATCATGGGCGTCTTCGATGAAGGCTGCATGGGCATGTTCAACGCGATCATCCCCGACGCGCTGCTGCACGCGTGCGGCGTGTTCAAGGAGCGGCTGAGCCAGTCGGCGCTTTATCACGAGACGCGGCAGGTGAGCGACGCGGAGGCGCGCGGCGTGTTCGACTGGATGCGGCGGAAGGGGATGAAGTTTTACACCGGCTCGCAACACGAGAGCGAACTGACCGAGGAGCAGATCATCTGGCAGTGCAAAATGTATGTCGCCGCGGTGCGGCTCGCCGATGACTTCGGCTGCGACGCGATCGGCATCCAGTATCAACAGGGGCTGAAGGATCTGCTGCCGGCGAGCGATCTCGTGGAGGGGACGCTGAACAACACGGATCGTCCGCCGGTGCGCTCGCGCGATGGGAAGCGCGTGCTTTTCCGCGTGAACGCGCTGCCGCATTTCAACGAGGTCGATGAATGCGCCGGGCTCGACGCGCTGATGACGAATCGCGTTCACGCCGCGCTCGGTCAGCCGCCGGAGACGACGCTGCACGACGTGCGATGGGGCGCGGAATTCGGCGGGGAATATGTGTGGGTTTTTCTCATCAGCGGCGCGGCGCCGCCGGCGCATTTCATCGGCGGGTGGAAAGGCGCGGAAGGGATGAGGCAGCCTGCGATGTATTTTCCGAATGGCGGCTCGACGCTGCGCGGTATCAGCAAGCCGGGCGAGATCGTGTGGTCGCGCATCTTCGTGCAGGATGAGGCGCTGCACATGGACATCGGCCGCGCCGGGGTCGTGAAGCTGCCGCGCGAGGAGACGGAGCGGCGCTGGCAGCTCACGACGCCGCAGTGGCCGATCATGCACGCGGTGACTTACGGCGTGAGCCGCGATCAGCTCATGGCGAAGCACCAGGCGAATCACATCCAGGTCGCCTACGCGCGTGATGCGAAGAGCGCGGACGACTGTTTGTTCGCGAAGGCGGCGTTTGCGCGCGCGCTCGGGATGAAGGTGAACGTGTGCGGCACGCGCACGCGCACGCAGTCGTGGTAGCGACTACTTGCGCGCCTTGGCGTCGAGTTCCTCGAGCTTGAGGCGCACGCTCACGACGTAGGCCTGTTCGCCTTCCGTCCAGTGTCCGTAGGTGGTCGTGACGATCGTGCCGTCGGGCAGCAACTCGACGCCGGGATATGTGCAGTCGGCGCCCTTGGTGTTGTCCATGAGCCGCACGCGATACTGGCCTTCGCGGCCGGCGATGATGTCGTCGTATTTGCCGACCCACGCGACCCAGTCGCCTTTCGTGGGGCTCACGTGCGTGGTGTCGCGGAAGCTGATGAAGAGGCGGCCATCGGGCGCATAAACGGCGGTGTGGCGGTCGCCGGTCAAGGCGGCGGGCAGTTCCTTCGGCTCGCTCCATGTGAGGCCCTCGTCCTTGGTCGTGATGAGGAAGCTGTTGTATTTGCGGCTGTTTTCCCGAAGCAGAACGGCGATCTCATTGCCATCGGGAGAACGCACGGCGCCGGGTTCGCAGAGGCTCGCATCGGGTAGCATTGCGATCGGCACGGGCACGCTCCACGTGAGGCCGCCGTCGGTGCTGCGGGTTTGATAGACGTAGAAGCGGTAAGGCTTCGCGGCTGGCGAGGTGTGGTCGCTGTGCGGTCCCTTGACGGTGTATTTCGCCTGGTCGCCGCCGATGATGAAGCGTCCGTCGTCATGGAAGAGCGCCATGTAGTGGCCGGGTTGCTTGAGTTTCACGACGGAGGACATCGTTACCACGCCGCCGAAATTCCCGATCGACTTCAGCTCGCTCCACGTCGCGCCATCGTCTTCGGTCACAGCCATGCGGATGGGATAAAGGCCGCTGAACATGATGATGCGCTTCTTCCCCTGCGCATCGACGACGCGGTGCAGAGTCGGAACTTCGAGCGAAGTCTCCCAAGACTTCGGCGTCGGGAGCCGCTCGCTCCACGTCTTGCCGCCGTCGGTGCTGCGTTTGTAAACGATCGCGCCGCGACCGTGACCTTTCGGATAGACGGTGAGCATCGTCTTTCCGTCTTCGAGCAGGACGGTCGTCGGGTGGCCGAGATACTGCCCCGGCTCGCGATCCACGATCACCTGCCGCTGCGTCTCGGCGGCGAGGTCGATGGTGGGGATGGTGTAGGCGGGAGCGAGCTTCGTCTTGAGGCCCTTTGGCGGGGCGAGCGTGGTGTCCTGCTTTTGTGAAGGCGTCTGCTGCGCCAAAACGGAGGCGGCGAGCGCGAGGAGAATGAGGGGAGTTTTCATGCGGTGCGGGGATGACCGGAGCGGCACGCGGTTCTTAGCGGGCTTGCGTGCGCGCGCTGGCGGCGCACTATCGGCGTCCTTCCAAATGGATTTCTTCCTCATCATCGCCGCGCTCGCAGCGGCCGGCGTCGCGTTCGCGATCTGGCGGCAGCTCAAATTGATCGATCGCTACGTCGGGCGGCAGGTGCTGCTGGCGGCGATTTTCGGCGTGGCAGTGCTCTCGGTGGTGCTGGTGCTCGGTAATGTATTCAAGAAGCTCTCCGAGCTGCTTGTCAGCCACGATGTGCCTGCGGAGCTGATCTTGAGCCTGCTCGCCTACATCCTTCCGTTCTCGCTCACGTTCACGATTCCGTGGGGATTCCTCACCGCGGTGCTGCTCGTCTTTGGCAGGCTCTCGGCGGAGAACGAATTGATCGCTCTGCGATCGAGCGGCGTGAGCGTGCCGCGCGTGGCGATGCCTGTCTTTGCGCTCTCGCTGGCGTCGGTTTGTGTGTGTCTGTGGATCAATGTCGATGTCGCGCCGCGCGCGCAGAAGCGGATGCAGGAGGCGTTCTTCAACATCGCGACCTCGAATCCGCTCGCGCTTTTTTCGAGCGACAAGGTCATCGACGAGTTTCCTGGCCGGAAGATTTACGTCGGTCGCAAGGAGACCCCGGAGGAGCGCGCGGCGCGCATCGCCGGGGCGAAGGCGAGCGGCGAGCCCACCGAGTCGGGCGTGCTGCTTTTCAATCTGCTCGTCTATGAGCTGACCGATGAGTTTCTACCCCGGAGCATCATGCACGCGCGCAAGGGCGAACTGCTGACGGACCGCGATTCGAAGAAGGTGATGATGACGCTCTACGACGCGCGCTACGAGCAGCGCGATGAAGAGGCGCCGCGCGACGTGGCAAAGATCAACCAGGGGATCACGATGCAGAGGACGCCGATCGAGATCCCGCTTCAGGATCTCTACGAGAAGAATAAAAAGAAGCGCGGCCCGAGCGCGATGACGATCCAGGAGCTTCTGCAGGATCCCGTCGTCGCGGGTTCGTCCGCGGCGAAGGTGGAGGTGAGCAAGCGGTTCGCGATCGCGATCGCGCCGTTCGCGTTCGCGCTCTTCGCTGTGCCGCTGGCGATCACGGCCCACCGGCGCGAGACATCGATCGGCTTCATGCTCAGCCTCGGGATCGCCTTCGCGTATTTCTTCCTGGTGATCGTGATCGACTGGCTCAAGAACAAGCCGGAGTGGCATCCCGAGTTGCTGATTTTCGCGCCGAATGTGATCTTCGTGGCGCTGGGAGGATGGCTGTTTCATCGGCTGAGCCGGAGGTAGTTTTGCGGCCACGGGGTTTTGATCCGTGAAGGGCTGGCGAGAGCTGGTAGGGCGAGGGCGGGGCGGGGCGTGTGTCGGCGAAATCAGCCGGCGAGAAGTGCGAAAAATTCCACTTGCAGGCGTGGATCGGCGCATTAAATGCGACTCGTTCTCGACAGAGATTGGTTCTCAATAGAGGGCTTAATCCAACTCAACACTCAACCCCGACCCGTGAAATATCCGACCATCAAGTCCGCAATCATCGCCACTGCAGCCCTCGCCTTCCTCGCCCAACCAACCGCAGAAGCCGGCCAGCGCCGCTACGTCTATAGCTACGAAACTCTGACCGCCCCGAAGGGCTCGAAGGAGTATGAGCAGTGGGTCACATGGAGACATCGCGACATCCAGGGTGGCGACGATCGGGACCGATGGGAGTTCCGGCACGAGTTCGAGTTCGGCCTGACCGAGCGGCTCCAACTCGGAATCTACGTCGCCGATTGGCAATACGACGAGGACGACTCCGAGGGCCACGAGTTTCGCTTCCAGAAATCGGGCTTCGATCTCATCTACAACCTGACCAACCCGAATACCGATCTCATCGGCAGTGCGCTTTACGGCGAGTTTCTCGTCGGCGAAGACCTGATCAAGACCGAGTTCAAGCTGCTCCTGGAAAAGCGATTTGGGCGGCTCGGCATCGTCTATAACGCCATCCTCGAAGCGGAATGGGAAGGCGGAGAATACCACGACGAGACCGGCGAATTCATCCAGACCTTCGGCGTGAGTTACGACCTGTCTAAGAGCGTCTCCGTCGGGGTGGAAGCCCGGCACGTCATCGAGATGCCGGATTGGGAAAACACCGAACCCGCCGTTTTCTACGTCGGCCCGAATGTCTCGTATCGCCACGGACGTTACTTCGCCACGCTCGCGTGGCTCTGGCAGACCACTCATCTTGAGGGAGAGTCGGATTTTCAGACCCGGATGATTGTCGGGTTCGACTTCTAAGGCCTGCTCATGGCACCGATGCACCCGCTCCGAACATCCGCCGCACTCGCAGCGGTTGCGCTGGGCGGGTGCGTCGCCATCGAGACGCTCGCGCCGCCGGTCACGCCGGCGATGGCATCGAGAGCAGGGTCCTCCGCCGCGGAGCTCGAAGGCGGGCGACGGCTCTACGTGGGGCGTTGCGCGAGTTGTCACGCGATTGATCCGGTCGCGAAATACACCGCCGCGCGCTGGCAGGAGATCGTCGCCGATATGGCGGACGAAGCTGAGCTCACCCCCGCGGAGAAATCCGAACTGCTCGCCTACGTGCTCGCCGCCCGCGCGGGCGCGACCGCGCTGTAGCTTGGATCGCGGGGGTATTTGAGCCCGCCGCAACGAGTGAGCCGGGCATCGGTTCGCACGCGATTGGCGCACTCGAATCTTCCGCGCGAACCGCATGAAATCAGGCTTTCGCGGGCGTCGATGAAAAAAAACAAGAACTCGTTTGCAGCCGTGCCTTTGGCTGCTACCTCTCCCGACCCTATGCCAAACGACAACCCCGCCCCCGACGCTGCTCCGGCAGCTCCGCAGCAGCAAAACATGCCTCTCCAGATCCGTTATGAGGACATGTCCGCGCGCTACGCGAACCACGTCCTTCTCAACAACGGCCAGGAAGAGCTCTACCTCGATTTCTCGAGCGGCCTCGTCATCGATCCCGGTGTCGGCGCGATCCTGCCCATCCACACCCGCATCGCGATGACGCCTGCGGCCATCGTCCGCCTCTGGCAGCTGCTCGGCCAGGCGGTGCAGAATTTCCAGGTCATCCAGACCGCGCCCGGCCAGCCGCAGCCGCCGACGCCGATCGAGCCGCCCGCGGCGAGCTAGAACGCGCCAACTCGAACCACTCACGCCCGGTCATGCCGCCACGCGCGGCATGGCCGGGTTTCTTTTTTACAGGACGCTGCGCACCGCGTCGTCCACGAGAGCCCAGTCCACATTCTCGCGCTGCTCCCATGCGCCCACTCGCGTCGGGAGGACGAAGACGTTGCATCCGTCGCGGAACTTTTTGTCGAGCTGCATTGCGCGCTTGATCCGGTCGAAATGACCGGGCGCACCGGGGAAGCGCGTCGGCAGGCCGGCGCGCACGATGAGGCTTTCGAGCCGGGTAAAAAACGAGTCGTCCGCCATGCCGAGCGCGCGGGCCAGGCGCGTCGCGGCGATCATGCCGATCGCGATCGCCTCGCCGTGCGTGAGCGCGTAGTCGGCGCTCAACTCGAGCGCATGGCCGATCGTGTGGCCAAAGTTGAGCACGTTGCGGATGCCCTTCTTGTCGAACTCATCCTGCTCGACCACCCGCGACTTGAGCGCCACGCACTGCGCGACGACATCGACGAGCACCGTCGGATCGAGCGCGAGCAGCTTCTCGAGATCGCCGCGCTCGAGCTGCTCGAACAGCGGCGCGCTGCACACCGCGCCGTATTTGATCACCTCAGCCGAGCCGCTTCGCACCTCGCGAGGGCTGAGGCTGCCGAGCGTTGCGAGATCGCACACCACGAGCCGAGGCTGATTGAACGCCCCCATGATGTTCTTCACGCCGCCGAAATTCACCGCCACTTTTCCGCCCACGCTCGAATCGACGGCCGCGAGCAGACTCGTCGGGACTTGCACAAATGGCACACCCCGCCGGAACACCGCCGCTGCAAACCCGCCCAGGTCGCCGACGACTCCGCCGCCGAGGAGAAAAACCAACGGCGTCGCGCCGGCATCGGGAAACGACTCGAGCAGCCCAGCGCACGCTCGCGTGAACTCGTCCCAGTTTTTCCCCTCCTCGCCCGCCGGGATGTCGTGCCGCAACACTCGCTCGAATCCGGCAGCGACGAGCGCCGTGCGGATCGGCTCGAAATAGTGCGCGGCGACCTGCGGATTCGTGAGCACAAATGCATTCGTCTGCTTCAACCCGGCCGCGCGCACGAGGGCGCCGAGTTCGCCGAGTAGATGCGTGCCGATGAGCACGTCGTAGCGGCGCGGGCCGAGTTCGACAGGGACGGTGGCGGGTGAAGACATGCGGGCTCGATACCCGAGCACTGGATGGCAATCCAGCCCGGTCTGAGCGCGGTGCAAAAAGGTCCAAAATTTACCTCGCACCGCGAATTTTCCTCATTGCCAACCCAAACACCGACACCTAAAGCAGTCCCATTATGATCGAACTTGAGGTTTACGCCGCCGGAGTAGGCGCGCTGGAAAAAATTCTGGAACTCGACCACGAGCTCGAGGCCGTCCCGAGCCTCCGCTACAAGGTCGATCGGAATCACCACATCGTGTATCTCGAATTCGACGAGCCGACGCTCACCATTCAGGAAATCCGCGGCGTCTTCCGCAAGCTCGGCCTCGAGCCGCGCATCGTCGGAGCGGTCCCTTCGGACCTCAACCCGAAGAGCAAGACGCAGCCGCTGCGGGTCGGCTGAGTGGTGGAAGGCGGCGCGGCATGCGCCGTGTGGCTGAGGAATGAGGCATCGGGCTGTGTGCCGCCGTCGATGTTCGGGACTTTTCCATTGCACGCCGATGCCACTTCCGTAGAGCAGGCGCTCCTGTTCCGATGACGCTTTTCGTTTCCTCCACCCAAACTCCCGCCCAAGCCCGCTGGCTCGGACTGCTGCATGCCTGTTGACCTCCCCGAGCGGGTGCTGCGCCCGCACCGTGGGCTGGTCTCGCTCAACCTGCCGGAGCTTTGGCGCTATCGGGAGCTCTTCGGCTTCCTCGCGTGGCGCGACATCCTCGTCCGCTACAAGCAGACCTACCTCGGCGTCGCGTGGGCGGTGCTCCAGCCGGTGCTCACCATGGTGGTCCTCACCATCGTCTTCGGGCGTTTTGCGAAGCTGCCCAGCGACGGCGCGCCCTACGCCATCCTCGTGCTGAGCGCGCTGCTGCCCTGGCAGTTTTTCTCGAACGCGCTGAGCGAGAGCAGCAACTCGCTCGTCGCCTCGGGGCGGATGATCTCGAAGGTGTATTTTCCCCGGCTCATCATCCCGGCGAGCTCGGTGCTCAGCGGAGTCATCGATGCGCTCGTCGCCCTCGCGATCCTGTTGGTGATGATGCCGTTCTACAAAACCGGCTTCCGGCCGCAACTGCTGCTGCTGCCCGTGTTCTTCAGCCTCGCATTCCTCGCTGCCTTCGCCGCCGGCATCTGGTTCAGCGCGCTCAATGTGAAGTATCGCGATGTGAAATACGTCGTGCCGTTCATCACCCGCGTCGGGATGTATGTGACACCGGTCGGCTACGCCTGGCGGGGTGTCGTGCCGGAACCATGGCAGTTCTGGTTCAGTCTCAACCCGCTTGTCGGCGTCATCGACGGCTTCCGCTGGTGCGTGCTCGGGCCTCAGTTCGAGCCGTATTGGCCGGGATTCTGGGCCAGCACAGCCGTCATGCTCGTGCTAGCCATCACCGGCCTGCTCTATTTCCGCGCGACGGAACGCTCCTTCGCCGACGTCGTCTGAGCGATGGCCGCGATCTCCGTCCGACAGCTCGGGAAGCAGTTCCGGCTTGGCCTGAAAATGCACAACACGCTGCGCGATCAACTCGCCGCATTGCTGCGTCGCGACAGGAAGTCATCGAGCGAGACCTTCTGGGCGCTCAGGGAGTTGAGCTTCGAGATCGGGCCGGGCGAGGTCGTCGGCATCATCGGCCGCAACGGCGCGGGCAAGTCCACCCTGCTCAAAGTCCTCAGCCAGATCACCGAGCCGACGGAGGGTGAAGTGCGCATCCTCGGGCGCGTCGCGAGCCTCCTCGAAGTCGGCACCGGCTTCCATCCCGAGTTGAGCGGACGGGAGAACGTCTTCCTCAACGGCGCGATCCTCGGCATGAGCCGGATCGAGATCCGCGCGAAATTCGACGAGATCGTCGCGTTTGCGGAGGTCGAGAAATTCATCGACACGCCGGTCAAGCACTACTCGAGCGGCATGTATGTGCGGCTGGCCTTCGCCGTCGCCGCGCACCTCGAGCCCGAGATCCTCATCGTCGATGAGGTGCTCGCCGTCGGCGACGCCGCCTTCCAAAAGCGCTGCATGAACAAGATGTCCGAGGTCGGAAGGCAGGGGCGCACGATTCTCTTCGTCAGCCACAACATGGGCGCGGTCGAGGCACTATGCAGTCGCGCGATCCTGCTTCAGAACGGCCGCCTCGAGAAGGATGGCTCGGTCGCTGAGGTGGTCGATGCGTATCTGGGTCACGCGAGCGCGGACGAGGATCTTTTGCAGAACCAGGACAGCAGGCCCGGCAATGGAAAGGCGCGGTTCTACTCGGTCCACTATCAAGACCACGCGGGGACGAAAGTGCAGAGTGTGCGCTGCGGCGACGCCGTCGAGATTGTCGTGCAATACCGTGTCGCGGTCCCCCTGCAGAGCCCGGTGTTACGAATGACGCTTTATAGCAGTCGCGGCGTTGCGGTCGCGAACCTCGACACGGAAGCGAGCGCAATCTCCGTCGCGGCGAGCGGCGACGTCCGACTGTCCTGCCGCATCGATTGCCTCAATGTGGCGGTCGGCCACTACAGCCTCAACGTCGGAATGGCGGACTTCAGCGGCCTGATCGATCACGCGATCCAGATCGCACCGTTGGTCGTCGAGTCCTCAAACTATCTCGGCACCGGAAAACTGCCGAGCGCGGACGCCGGCATGATCGTCTTCCGTCCGTCATGGAACGTCGAGGCGCGATGAAGCGGCCACTTTGAAAATGCAAAACATGAGTCCAAGCCTTTCGACCGCATACCTCCTTGGTCTCAAGCTCCGATTCGGCGACGGGCCCGGCACGATCTTGAGGGAACTCCGCCGCCCGGTTCGATTCGCGCAGCGCCTGGTGCCGATCGACTACGTCCGCTATCGCGAGTTCGAGTTCACCTTCGATGCGATCAACCGCTTCTCGAAGTGGCAGTCGCTCGCGCTCGATGTGAGCAGTCCGCAGCTTGTGCCGCTGACGCTCGGCCATGTCGCCGGCGATCGCACGATTCACGCGACAAACATTCTCCAGGAAGAGGTCGACTCCACTGCATCCGCGGCCAGGGAACTCGGCATCAGCGGCATCGTGTCCGAGATTCAGGATGTGCGCGCGCTGCCTTACAAAGACGGCATGTTCGATCTCGTCACGTCCGTCTCCGTAGTCGAGCACATCGCTCCCGAGGACCGGGGCGAAGTGCCTGCGATCAAGGAGATGGCGCGAGTCTTGAAGCCTGGCGGCATCGCTGTGCTGACTGTTCCGTATGCGCACAAGCGATTCAGTGAGTTCCGTGCCGGCACCGTCTATGAGCGGGAAGCGACCGGCACCGACGAGACGTTCTTTCAGCGCTTCTACGATCACGACCAAGTGATGGATAACATCGTGAATCCCTCCGGCCTCGAACTGCTTGAACTTTCCTTCATCGGCGAGCGCTTCTTCTCCCGGAACCCGCACAAGCGCATGGCGCATTTCATCAACAGCACCATGCTCCAGAACGCGATTTTTGGCCCGTGGTTCCCATTGATCTCCCGGATCTTCCTCACCGGAGCGCGGCCGGTTGTGCAGTGCGTCAAGCCTTACATCGCGTGCATCGTGCTGCGGAAAAACTAACCCGCGCGATGCTCCGTGTCGGGCTGATCACCACGCTGGATACGAACCTCGGGGATGACTGCATCCGCGAGGGGATCTGTCACGTTCTTCGCGAGGTCTGCGCCGGGGGGATCGATTTCGTGCCGATCAATAAGCACCAGCCGCTCACGGTCTATCCATCCTGGCACCCCGCGCGCTGGCCGAAGTTCGCGAAGCGCCTGCCGCGCGGTGGCTATCGGCTGGATCGCATGATCGCCGCGCTCGGCAGCGCGGTGAGGACGAGTCGATTCGATGGCTGCGACTTGATCGTGCAGTGCGGCGCGCCGACGATCTGGCCGAAGTGCCACGAGTGCGAATGGGCCGGGGTGTTGTGGACCGACGTGGTTGGACGCTTGAGCGGGAAGGGGGTTCGTGTCCTGAATCTCGGTGCCGGCGCTTGCTTCCCTTGGGAGGCGCAGCCGCGGTCGATCGAGATACCGGAGGATGCGGCGTTCCTGCGGGAAACCGCAGGCTATTGCTCGCTGACGACTGTTCGCGATGTGCTCGCCGAGCAATTGCTAAAGACCCTCGGCGTGGACGCGACGTTCCTTCCATGCCCGGCTTTCCTCGCAGGGCGTGGCTATGGTAGCGATGCCAGCTCGCCGGAGAATCTCGTGCTCATCAACTACATGGATGGCGGAGGGCATTTCGACTGGGGCCAGGGGATCGCAGCGGATGACTGGCGGCACACCGTCAACGAAGTGATCGCGAACCTGCGCGCCACGCACCACGTAGCTTTCCTCTGCCACGACGAGAAAGAGCGGCTACTCGCGGAGCAGCTCTGGCCGGACCTTCCTCGTCACCTTCCGAAGACGCCGCAAGAGTTTTGCTCGCTCGTGTCCCGCGCGAAGTTCGCGCTCTGCAATCGGCTCCACGCCACCGTCGCGATGGCCGGATGCGGTGTGCCTTCGGTCGCCGTCGGCACCGACACGCGGATGCTGATGGTCGGGTCGCTCGGGTTGCCATGCCATTACGTCAAGCAAGCCACCGCTGCCGTCCTGCTCCGCGATCTTCAGCGGCTCGCCGGGAACCGGGAGCAGGAGCGCGAGCGGTTGCGCGCACTGCGCGAGGCGACGTGGACCCGATACTGCGAACTGGTCGGCGCCCATGTGCGGGGCGCTCGCGCGGCATGATCCGCCGCTGGATTCCACGCGGCCTGAAACAGGCGTTCTGGCGCGTATTGGCGCGGGCTATCCGGCCCGGGCGAGTGCGGAAGATCGGCGAGGTTTTGTTTCGCGTGCGGGGATTCAGGCGCGATTCCGAGATGAGCCTGAACGCCGCGCGCTCGATCCTCGTCGTGCGACTCGACCGCCTCGGCGACATGGTCCTGACGAGCGGATTCTTGCGCGAGCTTCGCCGCAATGCGCCGCACGCCCACATCACGCTGCTCGTCCAGCCGCCATCCCGGGCGCTGGTGACGGCGTGCCCGCATATCGACGAGGTGATCGCGTGGCCGCCCGATGCGTCCGACCGGTGGGATCCCGACGACGCAAAGGCCAGCGTGGTGCGCGTGTGGCGGGTCTTGCGGCTCGCCGCGCGCAGCTTGTGGTGCCGCCGATTCGACCTGGCGATCATTCCGCGATGGGGAGTCGATTATTACCATGCGGTCTTCGCAGCCTATCTCTCCGGGGCGACGCAACGCGTCGGCTACAGCGAGTCGGTTTCCAGCGAGAAGGCTCGGGTCAATCGCAACTTCGACATTCTGCTTACCCGGTCACTTCGGCTCGACGGCTCGTTTCACGAAGTGGAGAAGAATCTCAAACTTCTTCGCGAGATGGGCGGCACGATCGACAGCCAGCGACTTGAGCTTTGGACCGAACTCGCGGACGAGCAAACTGTCCGCGAGCGATTGCTGCGCGCCGGTCATGTCGCAGGCACGCCACTGGTCGCTTTCGGGATCGGTGCATCGGGCAGCGATCGAGTTTGGCCGCCGGCGTATTTCGGTCGCCTCGGCGGGTGGCTGCACCGGGAGCGCAGTGCGCGCGTCGTGTTGATCGGCAGCGAAGGCGAGCGCGCGCTGGCCGCGGAGATCCGTGCGCGCCTCGGCGATGTCGCGATCGACATGGTGGGGCAGGTCTCGCTGCGGGAGTGCGCTGCGCTTCTCAAACGATGCTGTCTTTATGTGGGCAATGACACCGGCCCCATGCACATGGCGGCAGCCGCGGGGCTGCCGGTGGTGGAAATCTCGCGCCATCTCAGGGAGTGCTGGCCGGAGCAGTTCGACTCGCCGGCATACTTCAGCCCTTGGGCGGTTCCCTCCGTGGTGGTCGCTGTTGAGGATGGCGTGGCGGGGTTGGGCGACATCGCCAGTATCTCCGTGGAGCGCGTGCAGGCCGCAGTCGAAAGCCTTTGGCATGAAGCCGCGCGCCGCTACACCTCCGGCAGCGAATGAACGCCGCCCCGCTGGTTTCGATCTGTCTGCCGAATCTCAACACCCGGCCCTATCTCGCCGAGCGGATGGAGACCGTGCTCGCGCAGACTCTGGGCGACTGGGAACTCATCGTCTGCGATAGCTATTCGGATGACGGCGCGTGGGAGTTCTTCCAGAAGTTCGCGAGCGATCCGCGAGTGAGTCTGCATCAGGTGCCACGGCGTGGCGCCTATGCGGGATGGAACGAGTGTCTGCGCCGTGCGCGCGGGAGATACGTATACGTGGCGACCAGCGACGACACGATGGAGCCGCACTGCCTCGAGGAATTGGTGAGCGCATGCGAATCGCAACCGAGCGCGGCACTGGCCATGTGCGAGTATTTCGAGATCGATGAGAATGGCGGGCCGCTGCCGTCGCGGATGACTGAGCAGCGGCGGCTGTTCAAAAAGTGGGCGGACCAGAAATGTCGCCGTCCGCGATATTGGGAACTGCTCTTTCAAATCGTCGCCGGCATCAGTTGGCAGACGATCACCGCGGTGCTTTTTCGCCGGGACTTGCTGGATCGCATCGGCTGCTTCCGTGAGGACCTCGGCGACGTCGCGGATTTCCATTGGGCGCTGGCGGCGAGTGTGGAGAGCGATTTCGTTTATGTCCCGCAGGTGCTGGCGTCATGGCGGCGGCATCCGCGGCAGATTTCGAACATCTCCGCGGCCAGGGCGACGTGGCAGCGCGTCCGCTGCGTGCGCGAGTTTCTCGCGGGGAATGCACAACACCTCCCGGCGCAGTGGACGTCGCAGCCGGCGTGGAAGGTCCGCATGATCGAGCCGCTCCTGCGGCTTCAGCGCGAGTATTCGGATCTCTTCCTGCACGTGCTTCGGGAGAAGCCGTCGCGCTTTTTTGAGGCGGTCGGCTACTCGCTGAAAACGAATCCGCGCTGGCTGCTCGAGCAGCTCTGCCGCGGCTTTCGCTACGACGCGGACGCTGTCGCGCGAACGACTGAGGAGGAAGCGATGCGCGAACTTCGCGCTGCGTTCCCGTGTGACGAGCCCACCCTCATCTCGTGAACGAGCGGATCGCACTCCTGGCAAACGAGTATCCGCCCGGCCCGCACGGCGGCATCGGATCGTTCACCACGGATCTGGCCGAAGGCCTCGCTGGCAAAGGTTGCGCGGTGGATGTGATCGTCGCGCAACTCGGCGCGCCGCGCCGCGAGCCGGCACAGTGTCGCGACGAGGCGTCCAACCCTCGTGTTTGGGATATCGCGCTGTCCTCCCCGCGATGGATGCGCTGGCGTCCCGGTGCGGTGTGGCAGCGCTGGCAGCTCCGCAGCGAACTTCGTCGGTTGCACCGCATCCGGCGTTTTCAGCTCGTCGAGTGCATCGACAACTCCGGCCTGCTTCCATTCGGCGGCATCCCCGGCATCCCGTCTGTCGTGCGATTGCACGGCGCGACTTTTTTCTACGACGCGGAGCTGGGCTCGATGACGAGCGATCGATTCACGCACTGGCTCGAAAAGAGGACGCTCGACTCCGCCGACCATCTGGTGGGTGTCTCGCGCTTCGTCGCCGAGGGGGAGATGCGGCGCGCGGGAAAGCAGCGTCCGGCTGATCGCGTCATCTACAATGCCGTGGACGCCGAGCACGCATTCCGACCCGACGCGTCCGTTTCGCGGGAGGATGGGCTGATCGTTTTCGCGAACGCGATTCATCCGCGCAAGGGCGTGAATGAATTGTGCGCGGCGATGAACGGCGTGATGGAGCGATTTCCCAACGCTCGGCTCGTTCTCATCGGGCGCATCGTCGCCGGGGACGCGGAGCGGCGGGAGACCGAGCGGGCGTTGGTCGAGTCGGTGAAGCCCGTGCATCGAGCGCGGATCACGTTCACCGGCGGGTTGTCGAGGATCGGAGTGCGCGACTGGATCGCGCGTGCGCACTTGTGCTGCTACCCCTCGAAGCTCGAGTCGTTCGGCCTCGCTCCCGTCGAGGCGATGGCGATGGGCAAGCCGACGATTTACAGCCGCACCGGCGCCGGCCCGGAAGTGATCGAGGACGGCGTCTCGGGATTGCTGTGCGATCCCGCCGACTCCGCGGATATTGCGGAGAAAATCTGCGCGATCCTCGGCGACCGCGAGCTGGCGGAGAGCCTCGGCGCGAATGGCCGACGGCGTGCGGTCGAGCTATTCGACCGGCGGCAATGGATCGATCGGAACCTTGATTTTTACCGGCACTGCCTTCAGCGGGTGAACGACTGATGTCCGCACCGAGCGCCAATCCCGATTCATTCCTCACGCGTCTCCGCAAGGGGATCGTGTGGCGGCGCCTGCGGTTCAAGCACTGGCTGACCGGGCGCGCGCGGCGGCTTCCACCGGAGTGGGTCTTCCGCCTGCGCTGGCCGGTCCGCCGGCCGTGGCAGCGCGCGTCGCTGCGGCTTTTGTCCTTTGGCGGCGGCATCGGCGATGAGTTGATGTGCCTGCCCGTGTTCCGCGAGATCAAGCGCCGCAATCCGCGCTGCCGGCTGACCTTCGTCACCCGCCATCCCGACTTGTTCGAGAAGCTCGATTGCCTCGACGAGATCGTGCCCTTCTCGACGATGGAGGAGTCTTCCCGCGGCGCCGTCGTCCTCGCGTATGGCCCGCCGGTGCCACCGCCGCGGGCGCTCATCACGCACATCGCGGAGTGTGTCGGGCTGGAGATGGAATCGAGCCCGCCGACGCTGCCGAGGGTGGAGCCCTCGGCGGCGCTGCGCGCGCAGGTCGATGCGCTGCCGCGGCCCCGCGTGATCGTCCAGCCGCGCGCGAGCCGATGGACGCCGGTCAAGCAGTGGCCCATCGCGAATTGGGAGACGTTGATCGAGCGCCTGTCGGCGGACTACACCGTGATCGAAGTCGGCGCGGAGCCGCTCGCGGCGGCGCGCGATTTCGGCCCGCGGTTTCATTCCTTCGCCGGGAAGACTTCGATGGAGGATTTCCTCTGGCTGGTCGGGCAGGGCGACGTTTTCGTCGGTCCGTCGTCGGGCGGAATGCACGTCGCTGCCGGCCACGGGCTGCCATCGGTGATCACCTTCGGCGGCTACGAACATCCCGACGGCTACCGGTATCCGAAGACCACCGGCTTCTACCGCGCCGTCGAATGCGCCCCATGCTGGCGGACGGACGAGTGCCCGTATGGCCTCAAATGCATGTGGCAGATCACGCCGGATGAAGTTTTCGCGGCAGTGCGTAGCGCGCTCGCGGGCTGAATTCGTTTTTTGCGCCGCGGGTTGCGCTGTGCTTAACGTCGTCTCCCGACACATGGCCCTGTTCTTCGCCAATCAAGCAAACGCCCAGCTCATCGACCAAAACTACGAGGCGTGGCGCAACGATCCCGCGTCCGTCGATTCCACGTGGTCCGCATTCTTCGAGGGCTTCGAGCTCGGCAGCACACGGCCCGGCACGAACGGCGCGATGCCCGCGCAAGCCGAATCCGCGACCGGCGGCGATGCGCCGCTCCAGACTCGCGTGGACGGCCTCGTCTATGGCTACCGCACCCTCGGCCACACGATCGCGCGCACCGACCCTCTCGCAAAACAGCGCCCGGAGAATCCGCTCATGCGGCTCGGCGAATTCGGCTTCAGCGAGAAGGATCTCGACCTGACCGTCAGCTCGAAATTCCTCCTCGGCGGCAAGGCGATGCTGCTGCGCGAGATGGTCGCCAAGCTCGAGGCGATCTACTCCTCGAACATCGGCTTCGAGTTCATGCACATCCAGAATCCCAAGGTGCGGAACTGGGTGCGCGAGAAAATCGAGACGCGCGACTCGTGGTCGGCGGACGCGAAGACGAAGACGCGGATGCTCCGGCACTTGATGAAGGTCGAGATGTTCGAGCACTTCCTGCACACGCGATTTCAAGGCGTGAAGCGCTTCTCGGTCGAGGGCGGCGAGTCGCTCATCAGCGCGCTCGATGGCGTGCTGGAAAACTGCCCGCACTACAAGGTCGAGGAGCTATGCATGGGCATGGCCCATCGCGGGCGGCTCGCGGTGATCGTCGAGTTTCTGAAGAAGCCCTACTCGATCTTCCTCAAGGAATTCAGCCCGAACTACATTCCCGAGTCGGTCTTCGGCGATGGCGATGTGAAGTATCACCTCGGCTACGTTCACACGCGCGTGATCAAGCCCAGCGGTGCCGAAGTCGAGGTGCGGCTCTCGGCGAATCCGTCGCACCTCGAGATCGTCGATCCCGTCGTGCAGGGCATGGCGCGCGCGCGGCAGCGCATCCGCAAGGACACCGAGGATCGCTCGCGCGTCGTGCCGATCCTGCTCCACGGCGACGCGGCGTTCGCCGGACAGGGCGTCGTCGCCGAGGTGCTGAACATGTCGCAGCTCGCGGGCTATCGCGTCGGCGGCACGATCCACATCGTCATCAACAACCAGATCGGCTTCACCACGCTGCCCGAGGACGCGCGCTCGACGCAGTATTGCACCGACGTGGCGAAGATGATCGAGGCGCCGATCTTCCACGTGAACGGCGACGACCCGCTCGCCGTGCGCTACTGCGCGGAGCTGGCGTTCGAGTTCCGGCAGACCTTCAAGCGCGATGTCGTCATCGACCTCGTGTGCTACCGCCGGCACGGGCACAACGAAGTCGATGAGCCCGCCTACACGCAGCCGACGCTCTACGACCTCGTCGATGAGCACGCGAGCGTGGCAAAGATTTTCCAGCAACGCCTCATCGACGACGGCACGCTGACCGCCGAGAAGGTGCAGGCGCTCGAGAAGGAATTGCTCGGCAGGCTCGAGACGGCGCTCGCGGAGTCGAAGACGATCGAGGGCAACAAGTTCACCGGTTCGACCGCCGTGCAGCAGCCCGACTACAACCACGAGCCGGTCGAGACCGCTGTGCCGAAGGAAGCGCTCGCGCACGTTGTGCAGGTGCTCACCACGCCGCCGGCGGATTTTCATGTGAACTCGAAGCTCAAGCGCTTCTTCCTCGAAAAGCGCGCGCAGGTTTTCGCGAAAGGCGAAGGCTTCGACTGGAGCTTCGGCGAGGCGCTCGCGTGGGGCTCGCTGCTGATCGAGGGCGTGCCCGTGCGCCTGAGCGGGCAGGACTGCCGGCGCGGCACCTTCACGCAGCGCCACGCGTATCTTTACGACGATGAGAACCGTGATCGCTGGTGCGCGCTCAAGACGCTCGCCGACGAGGGCGGCACGCGCATCTGCATCTACAACTCGCTGCTGAGCGAAGCCGCCGTGCTCGGCTTCGACTACGGCTACTCGCTCAATTACCCGCGCCTGCTCTGCATGTGGGAGGCGCAGTTCGGGGACTTCGTGAATGGCGCGCAGGTCGTCATCGATCAGTTCATCGCGAGCGCGGAATCGAAATGGCAGCGCGTGAGCGGCATCGTGCTGCTGCTACCGCACGGCTACGAAGGCCAGGGCCCCGAGCACTCGAGCGCGCGGCTCGAGCGCTTCCTCCAGCTCTGCGCGGAGAAGAACATCGAGGTCGCGAACCTCACGACACCCGCGCAGTATTTCCACATCCTGCGCCGGCAGATGAAGCGCGAGTTCAAGAAGCCGCTCGTGCTGATGACGCCCAAGTCGATGCTCCGACTCGAGGCTGCGGCGTCGAAGCTCGAGGACTTCACGAGCGGCCGCTTCCACGAGATCATCGGCGACGCGACGGTCGCGAATCCGAAGTCGATCAAGCGTGTGGTCCTGAGCGCCGGGAAGGTTTTCTACGACCTGCTCAACTTCCGCACCGAGCAGAAGATCGGCGACACGGCGTTCATCCGGGTCGAGCAGCTTTACCCCCTGCACGACGACGCGCTCACCGCTGAGTTGGCGAAGTATCCGAACTCGACGCGCTTCGTGTGGTGCCAGGAGGAGCCGCAGAACATGGGCGCGTGGAATTTCATGATGCCGCGGCTGCGCGAACTGCTCGACGCCGCCGGCTTCGCCGACAAAAAGCTGCGCTACGCCGGCCGCAAGACGAGCGCGAGCACGGCAGTCGGCAGCAAGGGCCTCAGCGACATCGAGCAGAAGAAACTGATCGAGCAGGCGTTTACGGTTTGAGCGCGAGCGCTGCTGCGAGCGGCCATCTCAGTGGGTTCGACCTCGCGCGCGGATTCGCGGCGGTCGCGATCGCGCTATTTCATTTCACCAATAACGGCTGGCTGCCGGCCGGGCACTGGCTCATGGAGGCGGGCTACTTCGGCCACCTCGGTGTGCGGACGTTTTTCGTGATCTCCGGGTTCGTCGTGCCGCTGGCGATGTGGCGTGGCGGTTTCACGGGCGCCGCGTTTGGGCCGTTCATCGCGCGGCGGATGGTGCGGCTTTATCCGCCGTATCTCGCGAGCGTCGCGATCCCGGCGGGGGCGGTGGGGGCGGGCGGCGTGGCGATCGCGCCGGGTCCGCTCGCGGCGCACTTTGCCTATCTCAACGACCTTCTCGGCGTGCCGTGGCTGATCGAAATCTACTGGGCGCTCGCGATCGAAGTGCAGTTCTACCTCGTGATCGCGCTGCTGTGGCGATGGGCGGCGTCGGAGCGCGCATGGCCTTTCGTGGCGATGGCGGCCGTCGTGATCGCGTCGTGTTTCCTGCCGTGGCCCACGCGGAGCCTGCCGCGATTCGGGCTGTGTTTTCTGCTCGGGATCGCGGCATTCCGCTGGCACGCGTCGCTCGGCGTGCGGCCTGTGAATGCGATGATCGCGCTGCTCTGCGCGCTGCTGATGTGGAGCAACGACAGCGCGCCGGCGGCACTGGCGGCGGTGTTCCCGCTTGCCTTGCTCGCGCTGCCGCTTGGCGTGCCGCGGTGGGCAAAGGGGCTCAGCGACATTTCCTATTCGCTCTATCTCTTCCACCTCGCGGCAGGCGCGGGGTTTCTCGGCATGTTCGGTGCGATGCCGCTTTCATCCGGCGCGCGCGTGGCGCTGGTGGGCGTCGCGCTGGCGCTTTCGATCGTCACCGCGTGGGTGGCGTATCGCCTTGTGGAATTGCCCGCGGGCGCGTGGGCGAAGCGCTTCTCGTATCGGCGTGCGGCCTTGACACCACCGGCTGTTTCAGCCGACTCCTGCGCGCCATGACCGACCACGAACCCACCGAGCCGCCGCCTGCCGACGCTCCCGTCGAGCGCCGCGAATTCCTCAAGGGCGCTGCGTGCGCGTTGCTCGGTGGTGCGTGCGTGCTCGCGCCGCTCGCGGCGGGGATCACCGTGCTGGTGCATCCGCTCTCGCTCGAAGGCCCGCCGGTCGAGGTGAAACTCACGACGCTCGACGTGCTGCCGATCGGCAAGCCGCGGATCTTCCAGGTCGTCGCCGCTCGACGCGATGCGTGGACGCAATTTCCCACGCAGGCGATCGGCGCAGTCTTTCTGCTCCGCAAATCCGAGGAGGAAATCGTCGCCTTCAACGCCGCGTGTCCGCATCTCGGATGCTCCGTGGAGTATCGCGAGGAGAGGACCGCCTTCTATTGCCCTTGCCACGACAGTTCGTTCGCGAAAGACGGCGCCGTGGTCGGCCAGAGCCCGAGCCTGCGTGGCCTCGACTCCCTCGTGGTCGAACTGCGCGAGCGCGAGGTGTGGGTGAAGTTCCTCAACTTCAAGACCGGCGTGCGCGAGAAGGTGGCCGTCGGATGAGATCGCTCTTTGACTGGCTGGATCACCGCACGGGTTACCGCGGCATGTTGCGCGCGGTGCTCTTCGAGCACATCCCCGGCGGCGCGCGCTGGCGCTATGTGTGGGGCAGCACGCTGACCTTCGCGATCGTCGTGCAGTTCATCACGGGCATCTTCCTGTGGATGGCCTACAGCCCGAGCGCGCAGACGGCTTGGGAGAGCGTCTTCTATTTGCAGGAGCACGTGCCCGGCGGCTGGATCGTGCGCGGCATCCACCACTGGACCGCGCAGATCATGGTGCCGCTGCTCGTGCTGCATCTCATGCAGGTTGTGATCGACGGTGCTTATAAGGCGCCGCGCGAGGTGAACTATTGGTTCGGCATCGCGCTCATGGGCGTCGTGCTCGCGCTGTCGCTCACGGGCTATTTGCTGCCGTGGGATCAAAAGGGATTCTGGGCCACGAAGGTCGCGACCAACCTGCTCGCGAGCATCCCGGCGATCGGGCCGTCGCTGCAGCGCATCGTCATCGGTGGGCCGGACTATGGGCACCAGACGCTCACGCGATTCTTCGCGCTGCACGCGGGCGTGCTGCCGGCGCTGCTCGTCGCGCTCATCGTCGGCCACATCTACCTCTTCCGCCGTCACGGCATCACGCCGAAGCGCCCGCTGCGCCTGCCGGATGCGCGTTTCTGGCCCGACCAGGTGCTCAAGGACGCCGTCGCGTGCCTCGCGGTGATGGCTGCCGTGCTCACGCTCGTGTGGCTCAATCGCGGTGCCGAGCTGACTGCGCCGGCCAACCCCGCGGACAACTATTCCGCCGCGCGGCCGGACTGGTATTTCATGTCGCTTTTCGAGCTGCTGAAGTTCCAGGAATACTTCCCCGGCAAGAACCTCGTGTGGGGCTCGGTGATCATCCCGAGCGCGATCGTGCTCTTCCTGCTTGTCATGCCGCTGTGGTCGCGCTGGCGGGTGATGCACGGCTTCAATCTCGCCGGGCTCTGGCTCGGTCTCGCCGCATTTTGCTGGCTGACCTTCCTCGCGATGCGCCACGACGCGCGCGACCCGCACTTCGCCGCAGCCGTGAAGCAAGGCGCCCGCGATGCGGCGCGTGCGAAACAGATCGCGATCACGCACGGCATCCCGCCGATTGGTGCGCTCGAGCTCCTGCGCGACGATCCGCTCACGCAAGGGCCGAAGATTTTCGCGGCGAAATGCTCCTCGTGCCACAGCTACGACGGCCACGATGGGCTCGGAGTGCCGCTCCAGGACAAGCAGACCGCCGCCGAGTTGAAGGGATGGGGCAGCCGCGACTGGCTGCGCTCCTTCATGGATCCGGAGAAGATCGCGACCGATCGCTGGTGGGGCGGAACCGCGTTCGTGCATCCGCCGCCGGGCAAGTCGAAGGGCAAGATGGTGGACTACGTGCTCGAGGACGTAGCGAAGTTCGACGCCGCGCAGAAGCAGCAGCTCAACGACGCGATCGTCGCGCTCTCGGCGGAGGCCGCGCTGCCCGCGCAGCGTGACGATGACAAGCACGCCGCCACGCAGATCGCGACCGGCCGCGTGGCGATGGGAGAGACGCAGCTCAATTGCATCGACTGCCACAGCTTCCGCGGCGAAGGCGGCGGCACCGGGCCGGACCTGACAGGCTGGGCTTCGCGCGAATGGACCATCGGCATCATCGAGAATCCCGCGCACAAGCGCTTCTACGATCGGCGCAACGATCGCATGCCCGCCTACGGCGAGAAGCACGAGCTCACGAAGCGGCAGATCGAAATGGTCGCCGACTGGCTGCGCGGCGATTGGCAGTAACTGCCGTAGGACTCGTGCGACGCCGCCGTTGCCTGTCGCGTAGCGACGACCCGAAAATAGCGCGGCACTTTAGTGCCGCGACCACCGGTCGCCAACTCGAGTGCGTCGCGTAGCGACGGTCGAGAATTCCGGGTCAGCCGTCGCTACGCGACGCGTCCGTATGAACGGCGAGGGTTCCGGGCACTGAAGTGCCCGGCTATTTTCAATTCGTCGCTACGCGACGGGATCTGGCGCGAACTCCCTTCACTTCGCCTCGCGCCAGCGCTTCACGACGACGGCGGCCATTTCCGAAATTCTTGCGAGCGAGGCTTCGTCCGCTCCCGCTGATGGATCGGTGTCGCTGCCGAAGAGGCAGCCCGTCGCGTTCAACTCGCCGCCGGGCTGAGCCGGCTTCGTGAGTCCGCGGAAGGTGCATCGCTCGGCGGTGAGCGTTGCATTGCGGCCCACGCGGAGTTCCTGCGGCGCGCCTGCGCGGCGGAAAAGCACGTTGCGCAGGACGACGGTGCACGGGCCGATCTGCGGACGATCGGTGTGCTGCGCGGCCTCGAAGGCGCGCGCGGCGCTGCTCTCGATGATCGCGTTCTCGATGCTGTGCTCCGAGTCGCTGATGAAGAACACGTCGAAGCCGAGGCAGTCCTTGATGAAGACGTTCTTGAAATGTGTGACGCTCGAGACGGTGTCGCACAGGCCGGTCGAATTGCCGATCGAGACAAAGCCGTCGATGCGGCACTCAGCATCTTCGTGCGCGCTGAAGCCGTCGTCGCCGCACTCGATCGCCGCGATGTTCTCGAACACGCAATCGCGTTGCGCACCGTGGATGTTGAAACCGTCATTATAGACGTGCGTGGCGATGATGTTGCGCACAACGAGGTGCGCGCCCGAGATGCTCTGGATGACGCCGCTGCTGCGAAGCGGGTAGCGGATGTTTGCGGCGTCGAGTTTCTGGCCCGAAGCGAGGCGGATGTAGAAGGCGTCCTCGTCCTTCACGTAGGTCCACTCGCTGGGCTGAAGCTCCGCGGGCTTTTTGAGCGGCGCGCTCGGGCCTTTCGCGGTGCGGCCCATGTGATTCATCTTTCCATCGAACACGAAAAACCAGCGCCCGAGGATCGCGTCGTCCATGCGCGGGATGAGCTTTACCCTGCGATAGAGATTCCCGGCGAGCGGCTCCCAGTCGCGCACTGGCTCGCTGCCGTCGAGCACCGCGCCGTGGCCATCGAGGGCGATCCCGTTTTTTCTCGTGAGATCCGCGCTCTCGAAATACCGCACCGGCGCGAGGTGGATGGTGTCGCCCGGTTGCGCGAGGCGGATCGCGCGAGTGATGGTTTTCGTCGGCTTCGCAACGCCGTCGCTCCTGTCGTCTCCGCTGGCGGGATCGACGTGGAGATCGCGAGCATGGGCGAGCGTGGCGGCGAGGAGGAGCAGGATGGGACGCAAGGGATCGATGAGACTAATGAACCGCGAACCGGCGCGCGATCTCCCCGATCGCCCATTGCGCGTGGACGGCGATGAGCGGCTCAGGATCGCACGCGGCGTTCTCCAGCGCGGGCAGGTCGTCGAGCGTGCCGACGTTGCCGAGCGCGACGCAGACGTTGCGCAGGAAGCCGCGGCGCTTGATGCGCTTGATCGGGCTGCGGCGGAAAAGCGTGCGGAAGGCGTCGTCGTCGAGCGCGAGGAAATCGCGCAGCGCCCAGCCGTGGACGAACTCGCGCGCGGTGAAGGCGGACTCGCGCGATTGCTGCGCGAAGCGGTTCCACGGGCAGACCTCGAGGCATTCGTCGCAGCCGTAGATGCGGTCGCCGATGGCGGCGCGAAACTCCTCGGGGATCGCGCCTTTGTTTTCGATGGTGAGGTAGGAAATGCAGCGGCGTGCGTCGAGCCGCTGCGGCGCGGTGATCGCGTGCGTCGGGCACACGTCGATGCAGCGCGTGCATTTGCCGCAGTGGTCGCGCGCCGGGGCGTCGGGCTCGAAGCGCAGCGTGGTGAGCACTTCGGCGAGGAAAAGCCATGGGCCGAATTTGGTGTGCAGGAGCATGGTCGATTTGCCGTGCCATCCCGCGCCGGCGAGCGCGGCGAAGTCGCGCTCGAGCACCGGGCCGGTGTCCACGTAGCAGCGCTGCGTGCCGCCGCGCTCGCCGAGCCACGAGTCGAGCGCGCGGAGCTTCGGCTCGAGCACGTCGTGGTAGTCATCGCCCCACGCGTAGCGGGCGATGCGGCCGGGGGTCCCACGGGACGAACGCGCCCCATCCCAGTAGTTCATCCCCAGCACGATCACGCTCTGCACGCCCGGCAGCACGAGTTGCGGGTCGGTGCGCCGCGCGGCATTGCGGGCGAGCCACGCCATGTCGCCGGCGCGGCCTTCCTCCAGCCAGGCGTGGAATTCGTTGGCGTGCGGCGGTTCGGTCGCGGGCGCGACCTGGCAGAGATCGAAACCGAGCGAGCTGGCGACTTCGGCCAGTTGGCGTTTCATGCGCGGACCGTAGCACTTGAAAAATCAGGCGCGAGACCCTTGCGGGCTGCTGACACGTCTGCCAACCTCGCTGCCCGCGTGCGCCTCCACCTCGCTTTCAGTCCACTCCCCATCAACCTCCGCATGCGCTGACGCGCCCACCGCACCTTGGCACAGAACGAAGAATATATTTTGGAGATCTTGCTCGAGACCGCGCTTGTCACGCGCAGCCAGATCGAGCGCGCGCGGTCGGACCGCCGGCGGGACGAGACCATCGTGCAGACGCTCGCGCGGCAGGGCGTGCTCACCGAGGAGGATGTGAGCCGCGCGCTCGCGGGGCACGCTTCGATGGATTTCGTGGATCTCAACGGCCTCGCGGTGACGCCGGAGATCATCAACCAGGTGCCCAAGGAAGTCGCCAAGCGCTTCAACGTCATCCCCGTCGTCGAGACCGACACGGGGCTCATGATCGCGGTGTCGAACCCGCTCGATTTCGACACGTTCGACGCGCTGCAGGCGGTGATGAAGCGCGACCTCGAATTCGTCTGCGCGACGCCCGAGGCAATCCACACGGCTTACCGGAAATACTACGCGAGCGCCGATGAAGCGGTCGATGAACTCGACAGCGCGCTGGGCCACGTGGAGTTCGCGGGCGAGGGCGGCATCGGTGTCGCCGAGGGCGACTCCGCCGATGCGCCGATCATCAAGATGGTCACGATGATGCTGCTCGAGGCCTACAACATGAGGGCGAGCGATATTCACCTCGAGCCGCTCGACAAACGTTTCCGCGTCCGCTTCCGCATCGACGGCGTGCTGCACGAGATGCAGAACCCGCCGAAGAAGCTCCAGTCGGCCATCATCTCGCGGCTGAAGATCATGACCGGCTCGATGTCGATCGCCGAGAAGCGGCTGCCACAGGACGGACGCATCCAGGTGAAGATGGGCAAGAAGTCGATCGACTTGCGCGTGAGCTCGATTCCGACGGTCCACGGCGAGTCGATCGTGATGCGTATTCTCGACAAGTCGTCGCTCACGCTCGGCCTGCCGCAGCTCGGGTTTCTGTCCGACGACCAGGAGACCTTCGAGAAACTCATCACGCTGCCCGATGGGATCCTGCTCGTCACCGGCCCGACCGGCTCGGGCAAGACGACGACGCTTTACGCCTGCCTCAACTACATCAACAAGCCCGACAAGAAGCTCATCACCGTCGAGGATCCGGTGGAGTATCAAATGGGCGGCATCAACCAGGTGCAGGTGAACACGGACATCGGCATGACCTTCCCCGCCGCGCTCCGCTCGATCCTGCGCCAGGCGCCGAACATCATCATGATCGGTGAGATTCGCGACGCCGAGACGGCGAACATCGCGATCAATGCATCGCTCACCGGCCATCTCGTCTTCTCCACGCTGCACACAAATGACGCGCCGAGCGCCGTCGCGCGCCTCATCGACATCGGCGTGCAGCCCTTCCTCGTGAGCTCCGCCGTGCGCGCGATTGTGGCGCAGCGGCTCGTGCGGAAAGTCTGCCCGAACTGCAGGCATCCTTACGAGATGACCGAAGCGGAAATGGATTCGCTCGGCATCGACGCGGCGCAAATCTCCGAGTCGAACGTGAGCAAGGGCGTCGGCTGCGACACCTGCAAGCACCTCGGCTACAAAGGCCGCGCGGGCATCTTCGAGATGTTCCTGATCGACGACGAAGTGCGCCACATGATCAACAACAAGTCCAACACCGTGGAGCTGCGAAAGCGCGCCCGCGAGATGGGGATGCGCACCTTGCGCGAAGACGGCATCCGCAAAGTGCTCTCGGGGATGACGACGGCGGCGGAGGTCATCTCCGTTTCGATGGGTGACGACACCTAGACGCGCCATGGCTTTGTTCGGCATCGGCAAAACCCCCGCGCCAGCGCCGGTCGCACCGCCTGCGCCCGCGGCGCCGCGCATCTCGACGGTGCCGGTCACGAGCGCCGGTGCGCTCACGCCGATGGAGGACTTGCTGCGGCTGTGCGTCGATGAAGGCGGGAGCGACATCCACATCACCGTCGGTGCGCCGCCGGCGGTAAGGATCAAAGGTTCACTGCTCAAGCTCCAGCTTCGCGCCCTCACCGCGGAGGACACCGAGACGCTCGCGCGCGCCATCGCGAGCGAAGGCGTGCTGCACCGCGTGAACACCGAGGGCAGCGCGGACTTCGGGCTCACCTTCCGGGAGAACAACCGCTTCCGCGTCTCGCTTTTTCGCCAGCGCGGCAGCCTCGCGATGGCGCTGCGCCTTATCCCGCGCCGCCTGCTCACGCTCGATGAGATCGGCTTCCCGCCGATCGTCACCGAACTGCTCCACCAGCCGCGCGGTCTCATCCTCGTCACAGGTCCGACCGGCTCGGGCAAGACGACGACGCTCGCGTCGATGCTCGATGTCATCAACACGACGACCGACTCGCACATCGTCACGATCGAAGACCCGATCGAGTATTTCCACGACCACAAGAAAGGGCTCGTGAACCAGCGCGAACTCGGCACCGACGTGCCGACCTTCGCCGACGGCCTTCGCCGCGCGCTACGGCAGGACCCGGACGTGATCCTCGTCGGCGAAATGCGCGACCTCGAGACGATGGAGACGGCGATCACCGCCGCGGAGACCGGCCACCTCGTCTTCTCCACGCTGCACACCACCGGCGCGGCGCGCACGGTCGATCGCATCATCGACGCCTTCCCCGCCGACCAGCAGCAGATGATCCGCGTGCAACTCTCGACGAACCTCAAGGCCGTCATCTCGCAAATCCTGCTCCCGCGCGCCGACGGCACAGGCCGCGTCGCCGCCTTCGAGATCATGATCAATACGCCTTCGATCGGCGCCTTGATCCGCAAAAACGAAACCTACCGCCTCGGCAACGACATCCTCACCGGCTCGAAATACGGCATGGTCTCGATCGAACAATCGCTCGTGAACCTCTGCGCCCGCGGCCTTATTTCGCCCGATCAGGTCATGGCCAAATGCCAGGACCCGCAGGCCGCCGAGCAACTCCTCGCCTCAATTCCCAACCGCCGCTGACCTCCCGCCATGAACGCCAAGCAAGTCCTCGAAATCTTCGCCGAACAAGGAATCATCGACCAGCAGCAACTCGACGACATGGTCGCCGAGGTCAATCACACCGGAAAATCCGTCGCGCAGGTAATGGTCGATTACCAGGTCTGCGACGAGAACCAGTTTTACCAAATGATCGCCGACGCACTCGGCGTCGAGTTCGTGAACCTCGAAGGCTACGAACCGCCGGCGGATGTCCTGCGACTGGTGCCCGCGGGCCTCGCGATCCTGCACAAGGCGCTGCCCATCGGACGCGAGGGCATCAATGTGCAGGTCGCACTCGCCGATCCGCTCAATCCGCAGACGGCTGAGGAATTGCGCTTCGCGCTCGACAAGGAAATTCAGATCGTCGTCGCGCCGGTGTGGCAGATCGAAGACCTCATCAAGCGCTTCTACGGCACCGACGCCGCGAGCATGGATGAGATCCTCAAGGAACTCGGCGGCGGCATCGAGTTCGGCGCGGATGGCGGCGGGATCGACCTCAAGGCCCTCGAAGCCGAGGCGAACGCGACGCCGATCATTCGCTATGTGGACCTGATCCTCTACCAGGCGATCCAGGACCGCGCGTCGGACATTCACTTCGAACCGTTCGAGAACGAATTCAAAATCCGCTACCGCGTGGACGGCGCGCTCTACGAGATGGCTCCGCCGCCGCGCCACCTGGCGATGCCGGTGATCTCGCGCGTGAAGGTGATGAGCAACTTGAACATCGCCGAGCGGCGTCTGCCGCAGGATGGACGCATCCAGAAAAACATCGCGGGCCGGCCCGTCGATCTGCGCGTGAGCACGCTGCCGACGCAGTATGGCGAGAGCGTCGTGCTGCGCGTGCTCGATCGCTCCGTGGTGAACCTCAACCTCGAGGCGCTCGGCATGCCGCCGGCCATCTACAGCTACATGCTGCAAACGATCGAAATGCCCAACGGCATCTTCATCGTCACCGGCCCGACTGGCAGCGGCAAGACGACGACGCTTTACGCCGCGCTCAACAAGATCAACACGATCGACTCGAAGGTGCTCACCGCTGAAGACCCGGTCGAATACGAGCTCGAGGGCATCATCCAGGTGCCGGTGAACGAAAACATCGGGCTGACTTTTGGGCGAGTCCTGCGCGCCTTCCTGCGCCAGGATCCCGACCGCATCATGGTCGGCGAAACGCGCGACATCGAGACCGCGCAGATCGCCATCCAGGCCTCGCTGACCGGCCATCTCGTGCTCACGACGCTGCACACGAACGACTCGCCCGGCGCCGTGACGCGGCTCATCGACATGGGCGTCGAGCCCTTCCTCATCAGCGCTTCGCTCGAGGGCGTGCTCGGCCAGCGCTTGATTCGCAAGATCTGCCCGAGCTGCCGCACCGCTTACGAGCCGACCGAGAGCGTGCTCGCGCAGCTCGGCCTCAGCCCGCACGAGATCGGCGACAAGGCCTTCTACTACGGGCGCGGTTGCGAAGTGTGCAACAACACCGGCTACAAGGGCCGCAAAGGCCTCTACGAGCTGCTCGATATCACCGACCCGCTGCGCGACATGATCAACCAGCGTGCCCCGAGCGTGGTGCTCAAGCAGAAGGCGATCGAACTCGGCATGACGACGCTGCGCGAGGACGGCCTGCGCTGCATCTACGACGGCGAGACGACGATCGAGGAAGTGCTCAAATACACGTAGCGCTCGCGTGAAACGCTGGCGCAACCGCAGCCCGGGCGATCTCGCGATCGAGTTCGATGAAGTCGAGGCCACGCCGGTCGAGCCGGTGATCGCTGCGGCGGTGAACGCTGCGCGCGGATGGGCGCGCGTGCCGCTGGCTGAGCGCATCGCGCATTTGCGCTGCGCGCAGTCGGCGCTGGCGTCGATGAAGGACGAACTCGCGCGCGGGATCGCGATCGAGACGGGCAAGCCGATCACCGAGGCGCGCGGGGAAGTCGGCGCGGTGCTCGCGAAGTTCGACTTCACGATCGGCGATGCGGAGCAGCACCTCGCGCGGCGTGAAGTGGGCGACGGGCCGCATCCCGCGATCGTGCGGCAATGCGCGCGGGGGCCGGCGGTGGTGATTGCGCCGTTCAACTTCCCGCTGCATCTCGGCAACGGCGCGCTGCTCGCGCACCTCGTGGCTGGGAATCCGGTGATCTTCAAGCCGTCGCCGCTCGCGGCGGTCGTCGCGGGCCGATACTCTGCGGCGATGCAGGGCTGCTTTCCGCCGGGCGTCTTCTCGCTCGTGCAGGGAGGCGCGGATGAAGCTCAGGCGCTCGCGCTCGATCCGCGTGTGCGCGCCGTGTGTTTTACTGGCTCGGCGCCGGTCGGACGTGCGCTTGCGACAGCGCTCGCCGCGGACTTTTCCAAGGAACTCGCGCTCGAACTGGGCGGCCGAAATGCCGCGATCATCTGCGCGGATGCCGATCTCGATCTCGCGGCGCGGGCCGTTGCGGATGCGATGTGCCTGACGTGCGGGCAGCGATGCAACGCGACCAGTCGCGTGACTGTGGACCGGCGCGTTGCGGAGGATTTTGCGGAGCGGCTTGCCGCGGAGCTTGCGAAGTGGGCGCCCGGTGATCCGCTCGATGACGCGACAAAGCTCGGCCCGCTCATCAGCGACGCGGCGGTGAAGCGCTATGCGACATTGCTCGATGAACACACGGACTGGCTCGTGCGCGGTCGCGTCGTCGGCGAAGCAGCGGAAAAGCGCGGCCACTACGTGCTCCCCGCTGTGCGGCGCGGCGCTACGCGCGCGGATGTCGAGTGTTTCGTGCCGATCACGGACTTCGATACGTTCGCCGAACTCGACGAAGCGATTGCGATGAACAACGCGTCGCCCTTTGGCCTCACCGCTTCGGTCTTCACGCGCTCCGATCAGACGTTTTGGCAACTTGCCGACGAGCTTCGCGCCGCGAACATCTACGCGAATTTGCCGACGACCTTCTCGCCCTCGACGCTGCCCTTCGGCGGCTGGGGCGACTCCGGCAATGGCCGGCCTGGTGGCCGCGGCTTCATCCGGTTCTGCACCGTCGAGCAGGCCATCCAGCTCGGCTCGCCGCTCGCGAGATGACGCTGCTCACACGCTCCGCGTGCGAAGCTGGCGCTTGAGGGTGATGTAGAGGGCGCCGAGGCAGAGGAAGGTCGAGCCGAGCAGCACGAGGGTGTTGCGCATGTAGACGCTGAAGACCATCGGCTTGCCGATCCACGCGAGCCTGCGCGAGCCGAAATAGTGAGTCTTCACAGGCCCGAAGAAGACGTTGAATCCCGTTTTGCGACGGTAGTCCTTTTGCTCAGTCTCTGCGTTGCCGACGAGGTCGCCGACTTTTTGATTCGAGTAGAGCCGCTCAGCGCTGAAGCCGATGGTCTTGCTGCGAATGCCGCGGGGATCGAGCCGGCCACCGGCGATCACTTTGTCCACGCGTTTGAGGCGCAGTTCGATCTCCTCGGGGCTGCCGCTATCGAGTCCGCTCAGCTTCGAGAGCGTCTCCTTGAGATCTTCGAGCCGGGCGGTCCCTTCCTTGATGAGTTGCCCGAGCTTTGGGACGTTATCGACCGCGTCGCGGTGCCAGGTGTCGATCTTCGCGGGGTTCTCACTCCGCAAGATGGCGAGCAGAGCCGCGGCGTCGTCGAGTCGCAGATCTTCGTCCTCGATCCGCTGGCGCTCATCCTCGGAGTCAGGGCGCTGCTTTTCGTCGTCGGTGTGGGCGCGTTGCTTGCGTTGCTCGTGGATCGAATCGATTTCGCCGAGCAATTTAGGAACAAGGTCGGCAGGTCGCCCGCGGTGAGTGCTCACGGCGGTGCTCATTTCCTGCAGCCATGCGGAGTGTTGTTTGCTGCTTTGGATCAGGTGGACGGTCTCGTCGATCTGCGCCTGCAACTTGTCCTGCCGCGAAGCGAGCGGGTTGAGCTTGGCCTGCGCGACGATGAGCGCTTCGTAGCTGTAGTGCGTGGCGACGAAGCGGCTGATGAGCGGGACGCGCAGCGCGGCGTCGTCGCGCGTGTCGGCGTCCGGGATCTCCGGGTTTGTGGTGAAGAAGCGCTTGAACGTGTAGATCACGTCGAGGTCCGTGTTCATCTCCTCATATTTAATCAGCGCGCCGCCGAAGATGAGCTGCGGGATGAGCACGAGCGGGACGAAGTTCGCAGCGGTCTTGCTGTCGCCGACGATCGAGGAAATGAGGAGCCCGAGCGAGAGCCCGCTGAGCGCGGTGATGAAGGTGAACCACCAATACGGCAGAAACATGCCGCGGATTTCGAGGACGTGATTTCCCACGACGACGAAGAGCGCACACTGGACGGCGCTAAAAAGCGCGAGGGTGCTGAACTTCGCGGCGATGTAGTAGGGCAGCCGCACATTGAGGTTGCGCTCGCGGTGCAGGATCACGCGGTCGCGGATGATGTCATCGACGGAGTTCATCAGCGCGAGGAAGAGCGCGACGAGCAGCGCGATGAAGATGTAGGTGGGGATGTGGAAGGCGCTGGCAAAGTTGTATTCGCCGCTGGCGTCGTCGGTGAAATAGAGCGCCCAACTGACGATGAGCCCGAGCAGTGGGGGAACGGCGAGCGTGAGCACGAGGTTGCCGCGGTTGCGCATCTTCGAGATGAAGGCGCGGCGCCAGAGCGTGCGGAACTGAGTGAGCTCTTCGCGCCAGCGCACGCTTTCGCGGCGGCGCGATGGCGGGAGGGCGAGTTGGGAAGGCGAGGTGGTGGTGCCGACCGAGCTGCCCGAGGATTTGCGAAGGGTGATCTGCTTGACGTCCTGGAGGAGGCGGAAGCTTTCGTATTTGTCGCGCCAGTAGTCGGCGGAGAAGCGCCGCGCGGGCACGAGCTGGCCCTGCGTGTTTTCCTCGAAGATGACGTCGCCGCTGAGGTCGCGCAGCGGAGTCTCGAGCACGTCGAAGATGAACTCCGGCCGCGTGGTGCCGCACGCGGGGCAGCCGCCGAGTTCGGTGCCAAAGTGCTGCTCGTGCTCGGCGGCGGCGAAGTATTGGAGCATCTCGGTCGGCGTGCCGTAGAAGACGAGCTTGCCGCCTTTGTCGAGCAGCAGAGCCTTGCTGAACATCTGGAAGAGCTTGCTGTTCGGCTGGTGGATGGTCACGAGCACGATCTTGTTGTGCGCCATCGCGCGGATGATCTCGATGACGTGTTCGCTGTCCTTGGAGCTGAGTCCGCTGGTGGGCTCGTCGAAGAGGAACACGTCGGCGACGGAGATCATGTCGAGGCCGATGTTCAGGCGTTTTCGCTCGCCGCCGCTGAGGCGTTTCTTGACCGGGTTGCCGACCATCGTGCTGCGGCGCTCGATGAGGCCGAGCTCGATGAGGCGGCCTTCGATGCGGCGCGTGCGGTCTCGCCCGCTGAGGTGCGGCGAGCGGATGGCGGCGGCCATCTCGAGGTTTTCCTCGACGGTGAGGTGGTTGTCGAAGGCGTCGTCCTGCGGGATGTAGGCGATGAATTTCTTGAGGGCGTCGAGATTGGCGTAGAGCGGCTGGCCGTTGAGCAGGACGCTGCCTTCCTGCGGAGCCATCTGGCCGCCCATGGCGCGCAGCAGCGTGGACTTGCCGGAGCCGCTCGCGCCCATCACGCAGACGATCTCGCCGCGGTTGATGTTGAAGTTGATGCTGTCGAGCGCGGTCTGGTCTTTGCGGAAGCGGTGGGTGAGATCGCGCACCTCGAGCGTGGAGATGACGTTGCGCTCCTCCTCGACGATGCGGTCGGAGAAGTTGCAGCGCAGCACCTGGCCGGCGTCGATGCGGATGGTGTCGCCGTCTTTCAAGTCGGCGCTGCCCTTGACCGGCTGGTCGCCGACGAGGATCTGGCGATCGGCGCGGATGACTTCGAGTTTGCCGACTTTGTTTTCGTAGTCGCAGAGGATCTTGAGCAGCACTTCGCCACTGGTGCCGGGCGAGAGGAGGATGTCGTCCTGGTCGAGCAACGATGGGTTGTTCGAGACGTAGTAGCCGGACTTGTAGGTCTTGAGCTGGAAGCGGCCACCGAGGGCGCGCGCGCGGCGGCGCAGGTCGGCGAGGGGCAGTTCGCTCGCGTTGTGGAAGACGATCTTGTCGTCGAGCGTGGCCTCGACGCGGGTGCCGGCGCGCAGGGCGACGCCGTTGAGCAGCGCATCGACGTCGCGCAGGGCGCGCACGGCGACCTTGAGGCCGAACTTCACCTCGATGGCGCTCTCGCGTGTGCGGGCCTTGTCGATCTGCACTTCGTCGCTGGTGTCGATGGCGAGATAGACTTGCGTGAGCGAGACGTTCTTCTTGGCGTTGAAGTAATACGCGAGGTCTTGATACGTGAGCACCTGCTCGCCGAGCACGATGCGCTGGCTGGTGTAGATGCGGCAGAAGGAACCGGGGCCGAGCGGGCGGCCGCGGACGACGATGCCTTTCTGCGACTGGTTTTTGAGGAGGATGAGATCCTGGTAGCGGAAGGCGACGAGGCGCTCGTCGCCTTCGAGGCCGCGCAAGATCACGTCGGCGCTGCCATTGGCGCCGAAGGTGAGCGACTCGAGTGGCGACTGGCCGTGCTGGAATACGTTCGTGTCGCGCTCGTCGGTGGCGTTGAGTTGATAGACGATGTCGATGGCCTGCGCGGCCATGCCGAGCTGCGTCATGAACGAGTAGAAGGCGACGACTTGCTGCGGGTCCATGCCGGCCTTGGCGATGAGGTCGTAGAGCTGCACGCCGAGCATGATCTTGCGCTCGGTGGTGAGCTCGGTGGCGAGCTTCTCGGCCATGGCCCTGAGGTCCTGCGGCTCATTGAGAGCGAGGCGAAAAAGTTTGCGCAGCTCCGAATAGACGGCCTCCGGGTAGTCGTAGCGCAGGAA